>JBBQVL010000034.1:0-41095 GCA_038211615.1 Hyphomicrobiales bacterium | reverse complement strand
GTGAAATCCTCCCGGGTCGGCTGCATTTCGGCTACTTGCATCAAAACTCCTTGAGACCGCGGGACCTGAGTTTCCTGTCCCCAAGCCCGGCGCCGGGCTGTTCGTGTTGCACCTGCCGCCCTCTGCCTCCCCGCTTGCTCGAGCGGGCCGGCGCATCATGAAGCCGAGAGCGACGATTCTTTCGTTCCGAGCGGCGTGCCATTTGACGGCTACGGGCGAACGACAAATCGGGATACGCCTTTCGGGCGCACCCCTATCGGAGGCTCGCGATCTTGCGGCTCACATAGTCGACGGCCGCCTGGAACGCGGCTTCTATATCCAAATCGGTGGTATCGAGCAAGTAAGCGTCGGCGGCCGGCCGCAACGGCGAATCGGTGCGGGTGGAATCGCGCGCGTCGCGACGCCGCAAATCGGCAAGCACCGCCGCCTCGTCGATCCGGGCGCCGCTTGCCCCGAGTTCAAGCGCGCGGCGGCGGGCGCGCGTCTCCGGCGAGGCCGTCACATAGAGCTTCGCGACGGCGTCCGGGAACACCACCGTCCCGATGTCGCGGCCGTCGAGCACCGCTCCGGGCGGGACCACCGCGAATTTCTGCTGCTTTTCGCGCAGCAGCGTGCGCAGCCGCGGCATCACGGCGACGCGCGAAGCCGCCTCGCCGACGTCGTGGCGCGACAGGCGCCCGGCGTCGAGCCGCGAAAGGTCGAGGTTCGACGCCGCGGCCACGGCCGCGTCCTCGTCGTCGAGATTGGCGCCGGCGGCGATCAGCCTTTCGGCGACGGCGCGATAGGTGAGGCCCGTGTCGAGGTGGCGCAGGCCCATATGCTCCGCCAGCCGGCGCGCCAGCGTCCCCTTGCCGCTCGCCGCCGGACCGTCGATGGCGATGACGAGCGGGCTTTCGGCGCGGTTCGCGCTCACGCGGCTTCCGCGCCTTCGGCGAACTCCGCGCCGAGGCCTCGCAGCAGCTCCACGAAGCTCGGAAACGACGTGCCGATCGTCTCGCTGTCGTCCACGGTCACCGCGCGCTCGGCGGCGAACCCCATGACGAGGAAGCTCATGGCGATGCGATGGTCGAGATGCGTCGTCACCGTCCCGCCGCCCTTCACGCGCCCGCCCTCGACGGTGAGGCTCGCCTTCCCCTCGCGGCAGGCGACGCCGTTCGCCTCCAGCCCGCGCGCCACCGCGGCGAGGCGGTCGGACTCCTTCACGCGAAGCTCCTCCAGTCCCTCCATCACCGTCCGCCCCTCGGCGAAGGCGGCGGCGACGGCGAGCACGGGATATTCGTCGATCATCGAGGGCGCGCGCTCCGCCGGCACCGTCACGCCCTTCAGCCGCGAGGCGCGCACGCGCACGTCGCCGATCGTCTCGCCGCCGGAGAGGCGCTCGTTCTCGACGGTCAGGTCGGCGTCCATCTCCTTCAGCGTGGCGATCAGCCCGGTGCGCGCCGGATTGAGGAGCACGTTGGCGATCGTGACATCGGAGCCCGGCACGAGCAGCCCCGCCACGATCAGGAACGCCGCGGAGCTCGGGTCGGCCGGCACGGTTATCGCCTGCGGCTTGAGCTCCGGCCGGCCGACGAGGCGGATGATCGTCGCGCCGTTCTCGCCCGGCTCGGTGGTGAGGTCGGCGCCGAAGCCCTGCAGCATGCGCTCGGTGTGATCGCGCGTGGCGACCGGCTCGATGACGGTGGTGATCCCCTCGATGTTGAGGCCGGCGAGGAGCACCGCCGACTTCACCTGCGCCGAGGGCACCGGCACGCGGTAGACGATCGGCGCCATCGGGTCGGCGCCGCGCAGCGTCAGCGGCAGCCGGTCGCCGGAGCGCGCGATCACCTCCGCGCCCATGTCGCGGAGCGGCTCCAGCACGCGCGCCATCGGACGGCGCGACAGCGAGGCGTCGCCGACGAAGGTGGAGGCGAAGGCATGCGCGCCGGCGATGCCGACCGCGAGGCGCACGCCGGTGCCGGCATTGCCGAAATCGATCACGCCTTCCGGCTCGAGCAGCCCGCCGGTCCCGAGGCCCTGCACGCGCCAGAGCCCGTCGGCGCCCTTCTCGATCCTGGCGCCGAAGGCGCGCATGGCGCCGGCGGTCGCCATGATGTCGGCGGATTCGAGCAGCCCGGCGATCTTCGTCTCGCCGATGGTGAGCGCGCCGAGCATCAGCGAGCGGTGCGAGATCGACTTGTCGCCCGGCGCCACGACGCGGCCGCGAAGCGCTCCGGAGGGGAGCGCGCTCAGGGGTTTTGCGAAGGCATGCGTCATGCGTGCGGCGCGGGCTTTGGAAGCTTGGCGGTGGATACAATGGAAAGCGGCGCGGTTGGTAGCACAGCGCCCGCTGAAGGTCACCAGCGCTCTCCGATCGGAGTGCGCGGCCTTCCCGCCCCGGCCGGTGGCCTCAGAAGGGGTTTGACACAGGGGGGACCCGTCGCTAGGGGACGCGACGCGTTCAACGACGAGGCTGAAAAGACGTGGCGAAACCAGAGCTCGGCACGAAGCGGGTCTGCCCCTCCTGCGGAACCAAGTATTACGATCTGAGCCGCAATCCGATCGTGTGCCCGAATTGCGGAACCGTGTTCGTCATCGCCCCGGTGTCGCGGGCGGCCGAGCGGAAGGCCGAGGCGGCTCCGAAGCCTCCGGTCGAGGCCGCCGTGGAGATCGAGCGCGACGCGGATGTGGTGTCGCTCGAGGAGGTCGAGGAAGGGGCGGAGTCCGATGTCGGTCCGGACGTCGATGCCGAGGACGAGGAGCCGGTGGTTCCCGACGTCGAGATCGAGGTCGAGGCGGACGGCGCCGTGCCGGATCCCTTCCTGGAGGAGGAAGAGGAGGAGGGCGACGATGTCGCCGGCCTCCTCGATGTCGACGCGGAGCCCGAGGAAGAACGCTAGGCGCTCAAGGCGACCGCTCTGCGACAGACCTTGCATTTGGATACGCCGGCGCATAGGTAGCCCGGCCCGCGGGACACCCAAGCCCCGCGGCATTGGACGGGGCCGTAGCTCAGTTGGGAGAGCGCGTGAATGGCATTCACGAGGTCAGCGGTTCGATCCCGCTCGGCTCCACCACCCTACGCCTTCGGCTTCGGGCGGCAGGCCACCCGAGCGTGGCGAAGGGTGGACTGCCACGCGAAGGCGACATAGGCGTGGGAGTGTCTCCCGAAGCTCATAGGAGCGTAGGGAGACCGGGACCCGATGTGTCGTACGTCTATTTCCTAGAACTGAAGAACGGCGACGTCTACGTTGGATCGACGTCCGATCTCAAACGCCGGTACCGCTCGCATCAGAACGGCGATGTCCAATCCACCAAAGCGTACTGTCCGGTTCTCCTCCGAGCCTACGTAGCGGTCGAAACGAACGATAGAGCTCGGGCGCTGGAGCGCTACTTCAAATCCGGCTCCGGCAAAGCCATCACGCTCAAGCGCTTCTCCTGAGACGCGGCCCTGGGCCTCCTCTGCGCATTTCGCAGTGGGGTGCAGCGGATTTTCCTGAAGCTATAGGAAACCAGTTACGATCCCGCTCGGATACGCCACACAAGTATCTGAAGCTGTTTACACATCTTGCACACCGCCCTCTTCTAAGGCGAAAGTGTACATGGAGTGTCCTTAAACATGAGGTTTCCTCGCCCGGAAATGCGATCTGGCCGCCTCCGTCAAAGTTGGAACAGCACGGAACTCGAAAGCAGTTGCTACCTGCGGTATAAGCTGCCACCTTGATGACATCGAATTGGGGGCAAGGGTGATGATCCGGGCAATCTTCGTTCTCGCATGTGTAATCTGTTTCTCTTCAGCGAATGCCGAGGAAACAGAAAGGGGGAAGTGCGACGCGGTACTTGTAAAGAATACACTCATCGAAAATTCTGAAAGTAGGCTAGCGCTTTCAATTTTGCAAACGCTAGACCAAGATAGTTTTGAGCAGATAAAGAAGAATGGGGGTTTCGATCTTGGAATACCTATCGACGGTATTCCAATTGATCTTTCTGGATCCTGGGACAATTTTCAGGAACAGCGATCTCATCTATCTAAATTGTATAAATACAATTACGATAGTGCAACAAGCCGCAATATCGTAATCGCTTCCGCCAGCCCACAGGCGATCGACGCCTGGAGCGAATGTATGAAAACAAATACTCGGGAAACTCTGATCACTCGTCCGAGATTTCAATCAGACAGGGATATTTTCGTCGATGTATTTTGGACCCCCGGCGCGGGGTTAGAGGCTGGCAATCTGGAAAATGTCAAGGTGATCGGGGGGCGCCTCGTTGGAAAAGCTCCAAGACGTTTCCTTGCGAAGTGGACTACCCTTCAGTTTATCAGAGACAGTGCAAGGGTGGGCTTCGCGGCTTCAATTAACATAAAAAGGGGGGACGCGGGTATTATAGCATTTCCGGCTGCGCGAAGGATGATGTTTACGTCCAGTCTAGCATGTAGGGAGTGGGGAGATGCGGGCTGCCTCACCTGCGCCGTAAGTCTCGCAAACTATACGAACATTTCTCCGGGGGGCGGTCTTACGACGTTTCTCTGCAGAGATATGGTTCCTAAAGCCATTGCTTTTGCCGAGCTGAATGCTAGATTTCAAATAGATGGCGGTGGGTCTTCACATGATTGGGTCGGCATAAGATTAAATCTCGATAGGCACGAAGAGGCGCAGTCGGATATTACAGATGTGCAGTCTCCTATTACGTTCCGGATGTCGACGAGCAGGTCGGTCATCGATCCTAATGGGATTGCTGCCATTGAAATATTTGTTAGTCAATGTCAATGGAATGACCTATACGACGCCTCGCTTCACAAATGCACCGTGAGCGCAACACCAGACAGCGAAATTCTTGTCCACGCTCTGGGGCCGGGTAGCGGCGGGCGTTTCGAAAGCGTGCTCTCGATTGACAGCGGCGCTATTGCCAACCGGCGGATTACTCCGAAGCCATGAAGTAGCGTTATGATGGTAGCTGCGGCTTTGAAATCGCGGCATTGGGGTTGGCGAGGTGCCGGGCAGCCTTTCTAGCCTTGCGTCAATCGCCGTGCGGCAGGGCAGCGGCTGCGCGCTCGCGAGCCTTTTCCGCCGGCTGCACCAGCTGCGAATTTGTGAGAGTCAGCGTATAGTCCAAAAAGCAGTTTACCGCCGCGTTGGAAGTGTGAGCGCACGCCTCGCTCAATGTGGCGAGGTAGGCGCTCTCATTCGGATGCGCCGAGCGCTGCCACTAACCACGGCGCTACGCGAAGTCACGTTGGCCGCACTGGGCTCTCGCACAACTGCCCTAGAACAGCGACGGCCTGAAGCAGCCGCGATGCGCGTCGACTGCCCCGGACTTAGTCGGCTGCCAAGGACTTAGGGGCGGCCTCCGCGTCGCTGCGGGGGCGTCCGCAGAGCAAGCCTGTCGCTGAAGCTCTCCAGCCTCTACTACCGCCCCTCCAAGGCCCCGCCAGCGCCCTTCTCCAGCCGCGCGACAGCCGACAGCAGCTCGTCAATCACCCGCTGCTGCCGTTCGAGCTGTTGCTGCTGCTCCTTGACGGCGTTCACGAGTGTGGCGGTGAGCTGCGAATAGTTCACGCCTTCGACCACGCCCTTCGGACTCCTGAAGGCCAGCCGCGGCTCCACCGCCGCCACGTCTTCCGCGATCAGGCCGATGTCCGGGTGGTGGTCCTCTTTCCAGGTGAAACTCACCGGCTGCAACTGGCTGATGAGCTGCATCCCGCCGCTGAACGGCCTGATATCGGTCTTGAAGCGCCGGCTGGATGAGCAGACCGAGATCAGGTTCAGGCTGTTGCGGCAAAGCGGCGTCGGGCTGGCCCCCGATGCGTAGATGGCATCGAGTTGCACACCGCTCTTGAAGATCACGAGGCCGCCAACCCCGCTGGGGCTGTTGTCCTTGATCGACATGATGACGCCCGTCGTGCCGGTCGCGAGCGGCCCGCCGCTGCGCAGCCGGGAACGTCCGAAGTGAAGCTGCCAGCCCGTCCCGTCGCCGAAGCGGATGTAGCCGGCGTTCGGGATGGCATCCGAGGCCTCGATCGTGAACGACGCATTGGCGTCCGCGCCGATCTGGATCAGACGCTGGGGATTTGTGGTTCCGATGCCCAGTCTTCCCCGCTTGTCGATCCGCACCACGGCGGATCGGTTGGCGGCGCTGAGGGCGTCCTGGCTCAACAGCGTCAGGCCGCCGCCCGAGGACTGGATCCGGAAGGGCGCGTCGGCTGCGCCCGTGTCGCGGAACGTCAGGAACGGCTGAACGCTCATCAGGTTCAGCGCACTCGGCGTCCTGATATCCAGCGCGCTCGTGGGGGAGGTGGTGCCGAGACCGATCCGGCCGTTATTCTCAAACAGCACCGAGTTTCCGAGGTCCGCGCCGCTGACGAATTTGGCGATGCGTCCGGCGGTGCCGCTGGTTGCTGCGGGCTGGGTCTGGGCCCTCGCTGGCAGGGCGGGGAGGAGCACAATCAATGCCGCAACCGTCACGATGCCGATCGTCCTGATGCTGTCTCGCATGTCGTTCCCCTCTGCTGGGTGTTGCCGCTTGCTACCTTTCCTGCACCTGTGTCTTCGGTTCCGGCGGGGGACGATTTCGAAAAGCGGCCCCGCTATTCCTTCGCGCGCTCCACGTAGCTTCCGTCCGCCGTCATCACCACGATGCGCGTGCCCGGCACGATGTGGGAGGGGACGAGCGTGCGCACGCCGTTCGAGAGCATCGCCGGCTTGTAGGATGAGGAGGCGGTCTGTCCCTTCATCGTCGGCTCGGTCTCCGTCACCTCCAGCACCATCTTCTGCGGCAGCTCGATCGAAACCGGGTTGCCCTCGAAAAGCGACAGCTTCACCACCATGCCTTCCGCGAGATACGGCGCATAGTCGCCGATGACGTCCGTCGACACCGAGACCTGCTCGAAGCTCTCGGGATTCATGAACACGTATTGCTCGCCGTCCTGGTAGAGGTAGCTGTGGTCGCTGTCCTCGACGAAGGCGCGCTCCACCTGTTCGGTGGTCTTGTAGCGCTGCACCGTCTTCACGCCGTCGGAGAGGCGGCGCATCTCGACCTGTGTCGTCGGCGTGCCCTTGCCGGGGAAGAAGCTCTCGGCGGTGAGCACAGTGTAAAGCTGGCCCTCGTGCTCGAGGATGTTGCCCTTGCGCACGGAGCTTGCGATGACCTTCACGTTCTTGCCTCTTGTCTGGCGGGATTCTTGGGGCGCGATGCCGCTTTCGCCTGCGAGCTAGCCGATACCGACGCGAATGACCAGTGTTCTCGACAAGATGCGGGGCAAAGCGCCCGAAAATTCGCCGTTCTGGGCGCCGCACGTGCACGCCGACCGGCGGCCGTTCCTGGCCGCCCGCGGCCGCATCGTCGCGGCGCTTCGGCGCTGGTTCGAGGCGGAGGGGTTTTCCGAGGTCGAGGCGGGCGCGCTACAGATGTCGCCCGGCAACGAAACGCATCTGCACGCCTTCGCGACCGAGATGATCGGCGCGGACGCGACGGCGAGCCGGCTCTACCTCCACACCTCGCCGGAATTCGCGCTGAAGAAGCTGCTGGCGGCGGGCGAGACGCGCATCTTCGATTTTGCCCGCGTCTTCCGCAATCGCGAACGCAGCGCCCTGCACCATCCGGAGTTCACGCTGCTCGAATGGTACCGCGCGCGCGCGCACTATGATCGGCTGATGCAGGATTGCGCGGCCATTCTCGCGATCGCCGCCACCGCAGCCGGGGGCGGGCGCTTCTCTTATCGCGGCAGGGAATGCGATCCCTTCGCCGAGCCGGAGCGGATCGCCGTCGCCGACGCCTTCGCCCGCTTCGCCGGCATCGATCTGATGGCGACGCTGCCGGATGATCTCCGCACCGATCCGCGTCCCGAGCGCTTGGCGCGGGCGGCGGAGGCGGGCGGCGTGCGCGTCGTCCCTGACGACACCTGGTCGGACATCTTCAGCCGCGTCCTTGCCGAGCGGATCGAGCCGGGTCTCGGCATCGGCCGGCCGGCGATCCTCTTCGACTACCCGGCGAGCGAGGCGGCGCTGGCGCGGCGGAAGCCCTCCGACCCGCGCCTCGCCGAGCGCTTCGAGCTTTATTGCTGCGGCGTGGAACTCGCCAACGCCTTCGAGGAATTGACCGACCCCGCCGAGCAGCGCTTGCGCTTCGAGGCGGACATGGCGGAAAAGCAGCGCATCTACGGCGAGCGCTATCCGCTCGACGAGGATTTTCTCCATGCGCTGGCCGGGATGCCGCCGGCGAGCGGCATCGCGCTCGGGCTGGATCGATTGGTGATGCTGGCGACCGGCGCCGCGCGCATCGAGCAGGTGATCTGGACGCCGGTGCCTGAAACGGGAACGCCCCTATGAACAAGCATGCGACCTTCCGCCGGCCGACCGATCTCTTGGAGGCGGGGCTCGTGCCGCCGGAGCGGCTCTCCGCGCTTGAAGAGGTCGCCGCCCGCTACGCTGTCTCCATCAGTCCCGCGATGGCCGAGCTCGTCGACGCGGGCGATCCGGACGATCCCATCGCGCGGCAGTTCCTGCCCGACCCGGCCGAGCTCGAACGCCTGCCCGAAGAGCGCGACGATCCGATCGGCGATTCCGTGTACGAAGCGGTGCCGGGTCTGGTGCACCGCTATCCGGACCGGGTGCTGCTGAAGCTCGCCAGCATCTGTCCGGTCTACTGCCGCTTCTGCTTCCGCCGTGAAACCGTCGGGCCCGGCCAGCCGGCGCACCTCTCCGACGCGGCGCTCGAGGCGGCGCTGCACTACATCTCCGGCCGGCCGGAGATCTGGGAGGTGGTGATCACCGGCGGCGACCCGCTCGTGCTCTCCCCGCGCCGGCTCGCGGCGGTTTCCGCACGCATCGCCGCGATCGGCCATGTGAAGGTGCTCCGCTGGCACACCCGCGTGCCGCTGGTCGCGCCGGAGCGGATCGACGCCGCGATGCTCGCTGCACTGAAGCCGCCCGGCGCGACGGTTTGGCTTGCCCTCCACGCCAACCACAAGCGCGAGTTCACGCCCGCCGGCTGCGCGGCGATCGCGCGGCTCGCCGATGCCGGCATCCCGCTCGTCAGCCAGTCAGTGCTGCTGAAGGGCGTGAATGACGATCCCGACACGCTGGGGGCGTTGATGCGCGCCTTCGTCGAGAACCGCGTAAAGCCCTACTACCTCCACCACGGTGATCTCGCGCCCGGCACGAGCCATTTCCGCACTGGGCTCGCCGAGGGCCGCGCGCTGCTGCGCTCGCTCCGCGGCAGCGTCTCCGGCCTCTGCCAGCCGACCTACGTGCTGGACGTCCCGGGCGGATACGGCAAGGTTCCGGCCGGGCCTTCCTACATCACGGAAGGCGCAGAGGGGGACTGGACGGTGGAAGACGTGCGCGGCGCGCGCCATGCCTACCCGCC
Organism: Hyphomicrobiales bacterium; assembly: GCA_038211615.1. Taxonomy (GTDB): domain Bacteria; phylum Pseudomonadota; class Alphaproteobacteria; order Rhizobiales; family Afifellaceae; genus DASWJZ01. Next base: position 31,753 of record JBBQVL010000034.1, on the reverse strand, counting down.
CGGAGGCTGACGCGGCGGCGGAAGGCTCAGCCGGTCTTCGCCTTCATCCCGCGGCGGGGAGCGGCCTGCCGGCTGGCCATGTATTCGGCTAGCGCGTCGGTCGGCATCGGCCGCGCGAAGTAGAATCCCTGCGCCTGCCGACAGCCGGCGGCGCGCAGGATCTCGGCGTGCTCCTCCGTCTCGATCCCCTCCGCGATCACGTCCTTGCCGAGCCGCCGGCCGAGCTCGAGCACGGCGGAAGTGATCGCCTGCGAGCCGGGATCGGTGGCGATCGAGCGGACGAAGGACTGGTCGATCTTGATAGCGTCGACCGGGAATTTCTGCAGGTGCGTGAGCGAGGCATAGCCGGTGCCGAAATCGTCGAGCGCGATGCGGACGCCGGCGGCGTGCAGCTTGCGGATGGTGGAGCCGATCAGCTCGGCGTGCTCGCCGAAGAGCAGCGTCTCGGTCAGCTCCACGCAGAGCTGCGAAGCGGGCATGCCCCCCGCCGCAAGCTGGTCGAGCAGCCGCTCCGCCAGATCCGGCAGACGCGACACCGCGCTCGAGACGTTGATGGCGATGTAGGGCGGCGCGAGCCTCGCGCCCTCCAGGCGCTGGAAGTCGACGATCACGCACTCCATCAGCCGCTCGCCGAGCTTCAAGGCGAGCTCCGCGTCGTCAAAGGCGGCGAGGAACGACCCGGGCGTCAGCAGGCCGCGCTCCGGATGCTCCCAGCGCATCAGCGCCTCGACGCCTTTCACGCTGCCGTCGCGAAGCGAGACGATCGGCTGGTAATGGGGCCGGAAGCGCTGCATCAGGGTGCCGATGCGCACTTCGCCGAGCAGCGACATGCGCTGTTCCAGCGCCGCGCGCAGCACCGGCTCGAAGCAGACCGCCTGGTTCCGTCCGCGGCTCTTGCCCTCGTAGAGCGCAAGGTCTGCGTTCTGCAGCAGCGCCGCCGGGTTCCGGCCGTGGTCGGGGAAAAGCACGATGCCGATGGTGGCGCGCGTGTTGACCATCTGGTCGGCGACGATGATGGGGTTCGCCAGCGCGGTAAGCACCGCCGCCGCCATGGCGCTCGCCGTCTCGCGTCCGTGGGCGGGCAGCACGATGCCGAACTCGTCGCCGCCAAGGCGGAAGACCGTCCCCTTGTCCCCGACGCTGGTCTTCAGCCGGCCGCTCACTTCCTTCAGCAGCGCGTCGCCGGCGGGATGGCCGAGACTGTCGTTGACGTCCTTGAAGTGATCGATGTCGATGAGCAGTACCGCGCTGCGCTGACCCTGCTCGGCGGTTTCCTCCAGCGTCTTGAGCTGGCTTTGGAACACCTTGCGGTTCGGGAGGCCGGTCAGCTCGTCGTGGTTGGCGAGCTGCCAGATGCGCTCTTCGGCGATGCGCTGGGCCGAGATGTCGGTCATGCAGCCGATGAAGCGGACCGGCGCTCCGTCCGCGCCGCGCGTCAGCACGCCGCGGTCCCAGAACCAGCGATAGCTGCCGTCCTCGTGCCGGAAGCGGTATTCCTCCGACCAGCGCCGCTCGTCCCCGGCCATCACTTCGTCGAGGCGCTGCTCGACGCGTTTGCGGTCGTGCGGATGGACGCGCGCATGCCACCACGCGGATCCCGCCTTGAAGCGCTCGCTCGGAACGCCGAAGAGCTTCTTCAACTCGCCGGTCCAGACGACGGAATCGGTATCGGTCCGCCATTCCCAGATGACGTCGCCGGTCGCCTCCGACACCTGCGCATACTGGATCTCGCGATCCTCGATGCGATCCGCGATGACGTTGAGCATCGCGGCGAGTTCCCGGAAACGGCGGAGTCCCTTTCCCGAATCCAGGCGCAGGTGCGTCTCGCCGCGAGCATAGCGGCGCACGAGTTCAGTCGACTGTGCTATCGGGTTGCCGATTAGGTGACGGTAAAGAACCGCGGCGATGGCGATCGAGCCGACAGCAAGGAAGACCGCAACGGAGAGTCCCCGCCCGCCGACTGCGAGACATGCGGCCGCCGCGATGAGCCCGGGCGCTGTGGCTGCAAGAGCGAGCCACCCGGCGAAGTGCAACCGGTTCAATGTCGTGGAGATGCGACTATCGGCGGAATACAACGCGCCCAGCCCCTGTGTTCCACCTTCATTAGAGGGATTTGGTCTTGCCAGTTCACTAAGGCCAACAGCTTATTTCGCGAATGCATTGCTCTCTCGATAGAATTTCCGGTCTAAAGGAGACCTCGGTTAATGCGCCGTAACCTTGGGTCGGGGAAAATCACGACCAGAAGGTGCAAAAATCGCTGGGCTGCACGCTTTGGGAGGCGGATGACCTCCGACCCTTGCGCGCCGGGGATCGGAGCTTAGGATCACTGCCTTCCCCCCGAGGCCAGCGTGACCCACCCCTTCCTCGCGCATCTCCGTTCCGAACTCTCCGCGATCGAGGCGGACGGTCTCCTGAAGCGCGAGCGGACGATCACCACGCCGCAATCGGCGCATATCCGCATCAGCGACCCGCGCGCCCAGGGCGGCGAGCGCGAGCTGCTGAACCTTTGCGCCAACAACTATCTCGGCCTCGCCGATGATCCGGATATCATCGCGGCGGCGCGCGAGGCGCTCGATGAATTCGGCTTCGGCATGGCCTCGGTGCGCTTCATCTGCGGAGCGCAAACCCTGCATCGTCGGCTGGAGCAGCGCATCGCGCGCTGGCTCGGCAAGGATGACGCGATCCTCTTCGCGGCCTGCTTCGATGCGAACGGCGGCGTCTTCGAGCCGCTGCTCGGAGCCGAGGACGCGATCATCTCCGATGCGCTGAACCACGCCTCCATCATCGACGGGATCCGGCTCTGCAAGGCGAAGCGCTACCGCTTCGCAAATTCCGACATGGATGAGCTGGAGACGCGGCTGACGGAGGCTGAGCGCGACGGTGCGCGCTTCAAGCTGATCGCCACGGATGGCGTCTTCTCCATGGACGGCTATGTGGCGAAGCTGAAGGAGATTTGCGATCTCGCCGAGCGCTTCGGGGCTTTCGTCCTGGTCGACGATTGCCACGCGCATGGGCATCTCGGCGAGCGCGGCCGGGGCACGCCGCCGCTGACCGGCGCGGGCGACCGCGTCCAGATCGTGACAGGCACGCTCGGAAAAACGCTGGGCGGGGCCATGGGCGGTTTCGTAGCGGCGTCGCAACCGGTCATCGACATGCTGCGGCAACGCGCACGCCCCTACCTCTTCTCCAACTCGCTCGCGCCGCCGGTCGCCGCCGGCGCGCTGAAGGCGATCGACATCGCGGAAGGCGCGGATGACAGGCGCGCGCATTTGATGAAGCTCGTAAAGCGCTTCCGAAGCGGGATGGAGGCGGCGGGATTCGAATTGCTGCCTGGCGAAACACCCATCATCCCGGTGATGCTGCACGAGGCGAAGCTCGCACAGCAGATGGCGGCAGCGCTTGACGCGCGCGGCGTCTACGTCGCGGGCTTCTTCTATCCCGTGGTGCCGAAGGGCAGGGCGCGCATCCGTACGCAGGTCTCGGCGGCGATGAGCGAAGCTGACGTGGATTTCGCGATCGGTGCCTTCAGGGACGCGGGATGCGAGCTTCGGATCGTGTGACACGCTTGACGAGCGGCGCTTGAATGCCGATGTAGGATTGTAGCAACATTACGGGAAGGCGCATGATGCAGAAGGCTCGTTCAGCCCAAACCATTTCAAGCCGCGAATTCAACCAGGACGTGGGCAAGGCAAAGCGCGCCGCCGAAAGCGGGCCGGTCATCGTTACCGACCGTGGGCGGCCGGCGTATGTGCTCCTGAAGCACGCCGAATACCAGCGGCTTACGAGCGGCGGCCGAGGCGAGACCCTCTTCGATCTCCTTGCGCAAGACGGGCCGGACGCCGATTTCGAGTTCGACCCGCCGCGACTCGGAGGCAGTCTGCTTCGTCCGATCGATCTCGATTGATGTATCTGATCGATACCAACGTTCTGTCGGCCGCCCGACGTAGGGACAGAGCGCCAGTCGCCGTGGCGCGTTGGATTGCGGCAACGCACGCGGCGGACATGTATCTATCGAGCGTGACCATCATGGAGATCGAGATTGGGAGTCTGAGGATCGCGCGACGGGATTCGGCGCAGGCGCAAAGGCTCCGGGCATGGCTGCATGACGAGGTGCTGCCTGCCTTTTCCGAACGGATACTCGCTTTCGATGCGCGTGTGGCTCTTCGATGCGCTTCGCTGCACGTGCCCGATCCCAAGGCGACCCTCGATGCGATGATCGCTGCGACCGCACTCGAGCATGACTTGACCGTCGTCACGCGAAACACTCGACACTTTGGAAAAATGGGCGTTCGCCTGATCAATCCTTGGGAAGACGATGCGCAATGACATGAAGGCGTTGGTGAAGGCGCAACCCGAGCCTGGCCTCACGCTGCAGAACGAGCCGGTCCCCGAGATCGGCCCCGACGAGATCCTCGTGAAGGTCGCGAAGACCGGCATCTGCGGCACCGACATCCACATCTGGAACTGGGATGACTGGGCGCAGAAGACGATTCCCGTGCCGATGATCGTCGGCCATGAATATTCCGGAAGAATCGTCGAGGTCGGATCGAGCGTGCGCGGGCTTGAAGTCGGCCAGCGCGTCTCCGGCGAAGGGCACGTCATCGGCATGCGTAGCCGCGCCAGCCGCGGAGGGCGCTACCACCTCGACCCGGAGACGCGCGGCATCGGGGTGAACATTCCGGGCGCTTTCGCCGACTATGTGAAAATCCCCGCCTTCAACGCGGTACCGCTTCCGGAAGATGTCGACGACGAACTCGGCGCGATCCTCGATCCGCTTGGCAACGCCGTGCACACGGCGCTCTCGTTCGATCTCGTCGGCGAGGACGTTCTGGTCACCGGCGCCGGCCCGATCGGCTTCTTGGCGGCCGCCGTCGCGCGCCATGTCGGCGCGCGCCACGTCGTCATCACCGACGTAAACCCCTATCGCCTCTCGCTCGCCGGCAGGGTCGCCGACGTGCGGCCGGTCAACGTGGCGGAAGAAGACCTGAAATCCGTCATCCACGGTCTCGGCATGCGCGAAGGGTTCGACGTCGGGCTGGAGATGAGCGGGGCGGAGGCGGCGCTGAACCAGATGCTCGACACGATCATCATCGGCGGCAAGATCGCCATGCTCGGCATCCCGGCGCGCCCGTTCGCGGTGGACTGGACCAAGATCGTCTTCCACATGCTCACCATCAAGGGCATCTACGGCCGCGAGATGTTCGAGACTTGGCACAAGATGATCGCAATGCTCGAAAGCGGGCTGAACGTTCGCTCCATCATTACCCACCGCTTCCCCGCGAGCGGCTATCGCGAGGCCTTCGAGATCATGGCGAAGGGCGAATCCGGCAAGATCGTGCTCGACTGGGGCGGATAGGCGCTTTCCGCCCCGGAGCGGAGCCTTCGCCAGGCGCGTCGATCCATCGGGCCATCAGTGTCGCATTTCAGGTCCCGGCAAATCGCCCTATAGCCATAGGCGATGTCCCTCCGCGATTTCTGCCTGTTCCTCGTGATCTGTCTTGTCTGGGCGCTCAACACCGTGGTGGCGCGGGTGGTCGTCGCCGACATGCACGTGCCGCCGCTCTTTTTCGCCATGCTGCGCTCCGCCGTCATCGCGCTCGCCGTGCTTCCCTGGCTCCTTCCCATGCCGCGGCCCCACTGGCGGATCGTGGCCGTGGGCATCCTGATGGGCGGCGGCGGCTTTGCGCTTTTTTTCGTCGGCCTGAAAACGGCGAGCCCGTCGGCGGCTTCGATCGTCAGCCAGGTCGGCGTGCCGACGGCGACGCTCCTCTCCGTGCTCGTTCTCGGCGAGCGCATCCGCTGGAAGCGTGGCCTCGGCATCGCCCTGACGCTGATCGGCGTGCTCCTTGTGATGTTCGATCCGGCCGGCTTCGACGTCTCCTACGGCCTGCTCTTCGTCGTCGCCTCCGGGATCGGCGGTGCGGTCGGCACTGTCATGATGAAGCAGATGGAGGGAATCCGCCCGCTCCGCTTCCAGGCGTGGGTCGGCTTTTCGTCGACGCTTCTGCTGGCGGCGCTCTCGGCCGGCTTCGAGGAGCACCACTTCACCGCTGCCTACGAGGCGGGCTGGCCGCTCCTCGCCGCGGTGCTTTTTTCCGGGCTGGTCGTCTCCGTGCTCGGGCACACGGCCTATTACGGGCTGATCCAGCGCTACGAGGCGAACCTCGTCGCACCGCTGACGCTGCTGTCGCCGCTCATGACCATCGGGCTCGGCATCTGGCTCACCGGCGACCACTTCGACGCCCGCATGGCGCTCGGCACCGCGCTGGCGCTCTTCGGAGTTTTCATCATTGCCGTCCGTCCGAACACGACGCTTGGCAGGAAGATGCTCTTCCGCAACCGCATCTAGAACTGGCTCTCAAGATCGAAGAGGGGCTGCGACTGCGCGTCATTCCTCGGCGAGCTGAAGCTCCGCCGTGGCGCGACGCGCGCGGCGCACATTCATCTCGTTGCCGCGCCAGGCGAAGCCGCCGCCGCAGAGCGCCGCGACCCAAAGGCCCGGAAGCATGATGTCCCGGGCGATCCAGAGGGGGATCGAGCGCGGCGAACGTGGCCAGTCGAGCGCGGCGGCGAGCGATGCCTCGGCGCCGTACCAGAGGGCCGCGAAGATCAGGACCGGCGTCGCCGGAAGCGCGCCGCTCGCGGCAAGGGTGCCGGCGACCAGCAGCGGCAGGAAGCCGCCGGAGAGAATCTCCGGGTAGAAGTAAAGCCCGAACGATACGCGCCGCAGCCGCGCCCAGCGAAGCTGCCGGCGCCATACCTCGATGAAGCGGCGTCGCCCGAGCGGTTGCGGGAAGGGGTTGGGCACGAGGCGCGCCCTCAGTCCCTGGTCTCGCACGATCTGCGTTCCGGCGGCATCCTCGGCCGGCTTGCCGCCGAGCGCGCGAATGCCTCCGGCGGCCTCCAGGATGTCGCGCCGCCAGAGCATCGTCTTCCCGTGCGCGAAGCCGAGGCCGAACGCATCGGCGGCGAGCTGCCAGCGCGCCTGGTAGGTATTGAGGAAGCCGCATTCGAGCTCCGCCCAGAGGCCGTCAGGGGCGGCGCCAACAGGTGGAGAGCTGACAATGCCGGTGCGTGCGTCCCAGTGCGCGAGCAGGCGCTCGATGTAGTCCGGCGGCATCAGGACATTGCTGTCGGCCATGACGATCCAGTCGTGGGCCGCCCCCTCCCAGCCTTTCACCATGTTGTTCAGCTTCGGATTGATGCTGATCCGGTCGTCGCCGACGAGGAGCCTTGCCGGCACGTGCGGATGCATCTCGATCAAGCGCCGCACGACCGGGATGACCGGGTCGCGCTCGGATACGACGCAGAACAGGATCTCGAAGCGGGGATAGGTCAGTCGGAAGGCGGAATCGAGCGTCGCCTCGATGTGGTTCTCGATGCCGCACACCGGCCGGATGATGGTGACGCCGGGCGGATTTCCCGGCAGCGGCAGGGGCGGCGCCTCCCATCGCGCCCGAAGGCCGACGATAAGGATCGTCGTCCAATGGAGGACCGCGGCGAAGACGAGGTAGGCTTCGGCGATTCGGAGCACGCTCACCATCCGCCCCTTTTGCCGCGTCTCGCCGACAGGATTGTGACAGCCGGCCGGGCCGTCAGGCTTTCGCGAGCTCCTCCGCCGCAAGGATGGCCCTCAGCCCTTCGCGATAGTTCGGATAGGCGAGCCGCACGCCGAGTTCGCTCTTGATCCGCTCGTTCCGCACCCGCTTGCTTTCGCCGTAGAAGCTCCGCGCCATCGGCGTGAGATCGGCCTCCTCGAACGATACTTCCGGCGGCGGCGGGAGGCCGAGAAGGTCCGCTGCGTAGAGGAGGACATCCTCCGGCGGAGCCGGCTCGTCGTCGCTCCCGTTGAAGATGCCGTCGGCGCGCCGCTCGAACGCCGCCGCGACGATTGCCGCGATGTCGTCGACGTGGATGCGGTTGAACACCTGCCCGGGCTTCACGACGCGCCGCGCCGTGCCGCGGCGGATCTTCTCGAATGGCCCGCGTCCCGGCCCGTAGATGCCGGCAAGGCGCACGATCGCCACCGGAACGCCGGTCTCGTGGCCGAAGCGCTGCCACGCGGCTTCTGCCTCGACACGCTGCCGCGAGCGGAGCGAGACGGGGCGGCACTCGGATGTCTCGTCGACCCAGGCTCCCTCGTGATCGCCGTACACGCCGACCGTGGAGAGGTAGACGATGGACTTCGGCTTCGCCGTGGCGAGGTCGGAGCGGTGCTGCGCGAGAACAGGATCCCCCCCATCGCCCGGCGCGATGGAGACAAGCACGGAATCGGCTTGCGAGAGGGCCTCGCGGCGCGTCCTTCGCCCCTCCCTTTCCCTCCCCCGCGAGGGGGGAGGGGACGCGCCCCCTCTCCCCCCTTGCGGGGGAGAGACGGAGAGGGGGGAGAGATGCAGGTCACCGTCGAACAGGATCGGCGTGACGCCCAACGCCTCGATTCTTTCGAGATTACCGGTGTCGCGGGTCGTTCCCCACACCCTGTCGAGCCCCGGCCGCATACGCATGACAACCGCGCGGGCCGAATACCCGAGTCCGAAGACGAATAACCCCCGCACGCGTTCCCCTTCGGACGGTTCAGGCGGCTTCCGCCGCAGTTCCTATCTCTTCATCGGAATCGCCAGAATCCGAATCCTCCAGACCGTCGAACGGATCCTGATCATGAATGACGAGCCGGCCCACCTCGAGCGTGCCGACGGAGAGGCGGTTGATGCGTGCGCGTCTGACGACGAGCCGGTTGATCGCGATGGCGCCGATGGCGATGGCGCCGATCGCAAGAGCGCCGAGAGCGATGGCGCCAGCCGCGCCGACCTCCATCGAGCCGCGTGAAACCACCGCGTCGCGGACCCGGTGGCGGAGCGCCGGGAGATCGAGATGCGGACGGTGAAAGTCGAAATGTCTGGTCACGGATCTGTCCTGCTGGTTGAAGCGGTCCATTCGTCGCGCACGTCGGGATGCTGTTCGCGCGCGCTACGGGTTGCCGCAAGGGTGGAAACGCGGTCGGGAGCCAAGCGTTGCAGCGCCCAGATCGCCGCCCCCCTCACTTCCGGTTCGCCATCGTCGATCAGCCTCTCGGCTTCGGCCGCAAGTGTTGCCTCTTCCGAATTCCCGATGGCGATCAGCACGTTGCGAATGAATCGGCCTCGCCCGATGCGCTTGACCGGGGAGCCGGAGAAGAAGGTCCGGAATGCCGCATCGTCGAGCCGTGCAAGGTCCTTCAGCGGCGGAGCGTTCAGATCGCTCCGCGCGGCAAGCTTCGCCTGCCGGCCCTTGGCCGCGAACTTGTTCCACGGGCAGACCGCCAGGCAATCGTCGCAGCCGAAGATGCGATTGCCGATGCGGGGCCGGAGCTCGCGCGGGATGGGGCCTGCGTGCTCGATGGTGAGATAGGAGATGCAGCGCCGCGCATCGAGCCGGTAAGGCGCCGGAAACGCGTCGGTCGGGCAGACATCGAGGCATGCGCGGCAGCTCCCGCAATGGTCCGCCTCGGCAGCGTCCGGCGAAAGCTCCGCATCGGTGAAGATCGCGCCAAGGAAAAGCCAGGAGCCGAGGTCGCGGCTGACGAGATTGGTGTGTTTGCCCTGCCAGCCGAGGCCCGCGGCCGCGGCAAGCGGCTTCTCCATAACCGGGGCCGTATCGACGAACACTTTGACCTCTGCGCCGGCGTCTGCGGCAAACAGCGAGGCGATGCGTTTCAGCGCACCCTTGATCAGATCGTGATAGTCGCGGTTGCGCGCGTAGACGGAGATCGCGCCTGCCTCCCGCTCCGCCAGCACGTCGAGCGGATCGCCTTCGGGGCCGTAGTTCATGCCGAGCATGACGACCGAGCGGACCGCAGGCCAGAGGGCAGTGGGGCTGCTCCGCCGCCCGGCCGTATCTGCGAGCCAGGCCATCGTCGCGTGGTGGCCGTCGCCGATTGCGGCCTGCAGCCGCGCCGCGGCCGCGGGGATCGAGTCGGGCGTGGTGATTCCGATCGCGTCGAAGCCCTCCGCGCGCGCCAGCCTTTCGATTTCGGCGCGCAGCTTCGCCGGGGTCAGAAGTCGAGGATGGCGTAGTGCTCCGGCGGTACGTGGCCGCGCACCTGGTCCGCCCGCAGCGGACGAAACGCCGGGCGCGACTTCATCCGCATGTACCAGTCCTTCGCGTCGGAGGCGTCCTGCCATGGAACCTCGTTCAGGTAGTCGGCCACCGAAAGTGCAGCGGCGGCCGCCAGGTCGGCATAGCTCATCTGGTCGCCTGCGAGCCAGTTCTTCGCCGCGATCAGATGCTCGATGTAGAGAAGATGCGTGCGGATGTTGCTCCGCGCAGCCCGCAGCAGTGAGGAATCCGGCGCGCCAGCATTGCCGCCGGTCTTCGCCCGCTCCCGTTTGATCACCTTCTCCTCGACCAGATAGCCCGTGACCTCCTCGTCAAACTTGAACAGGAACCACTCGCAGAGCCGCCGCACTTCGGCGCGCTGCTCGGCATGCGAGGGGAGGAGGCGGCGCTCGTTCAGCGCGAAGCCGCGCGTTTCGTCCAGATATTCGGAGATCGCCCAGGTGCCGGAGATCGGCGGCCCGTCATGCTCAACCAGCACCGGCAGCGTGCCGGCCGGGTTGAGCCGCAAAAAGTCCTGCCGCCGCTCCCAGGTGCGCTCCTCGACGAGATCAGGCGTCACCTCGCACTCGCCGAGCACGAGCCGCACGAAGCGCGATTGAACCGAAAGAGGATGATGAAACAGCGTTATCATGCGGAATCCGTGGGGGTGTCGCAAATTTCGCCGGCGGAAAATGGTAGGTCCGCTCGGGATTGACCGATTCGGGCGAGGTAGCGCGGGATGAGCCTACAGTCCATATTCGATGCCGTCGTTCTCGGCATCGTCGAGGGAATTACGGAGTTCCTGCCGGTCTCCTCGACCGCCCATCTCCTGCTCGCGACCGACGTTCTCGGCCTGGGCAGCGGCCTCGACAAGGCCTTCTGGGATACGTTCAACGTCCTGATCCAGCTCGGCGCCATCCTGGCGGTCGTGGTCGTCTATTTCGGCCGGCTGTGGCGTGTGCTCCTTGCGCTTCCAAGCGATGCGGAGGCCCGGCGCTTTGTCCTTTCGGTCATAGTCGCCTTCATCCCGGCGGCAGTGGTCGGGCTGCTGCTGCACGATTTCATCAAGAACGTGCTGTTCAACTCGCCGATCCTGATCTGCGTCGTTCTGATCGTCGGCGGCGTCGCACTGGCGGCGCTCGACCGCTACGATGTCGCGCCGGTCAATCGCGACGCCATGCGCTTTCCGCTCTGGGTAGCGCTGGTGATCGGCCTCTTTCAGTGTCTCGCGATCGTGCCGGGCGTGTCCCGCTCCGGCGCCACAATCGCCGGCGCGCTGCTCATGGAATGCGACAAGCGGGCGGCGGCGGAATTCTCGTTTTTCCTGGCAATCCCGACGATGCTCGGGGCCTTCGTGCTGGATTTCTACAAGAATCGGGGAATCCTTTCCGGCGGCGACCTCGGTCTGATCCTGCTCGGCTTTGTTGTTTCATTCGTGGCGGCGCTGATCGTCGTCCGCACCTTTGTGGATTTCGTCGCGCGCCACGGCTTCCTGCCCTTCGCCTGGTGGCGAATCATCGTCGGCGTCGCTGGCCTGCTGGCCTTCTGGCTCGTCGGCTGAACGCCGCGCTCAGCTCGCGGCGCGCGCCTGCGTGAACTGGCCCTGTTCGCGGAAGCGGGTGAGGTAGGTCGGCAGCACGATCTCGAGCGCCGTCGGCTCGATGCCAAGGCCTTCGAGCGTACGCTTGTCGCGGGCTGCCTCGGCGGAGACGACATTGTCGAAACCGAGCATCCGCACCTGGTCCAGCGTGATCGGCGCGCCCGGTAGACTCTGCCCGATCCGGCCCAGCATGCGTGCGCCAACCCATGGCAGCGGAACGAGGAACCGCCGCCGCCGGGTGACTTCCAGCATCCGCTCCAGGCACTGGCGGAAGGTCAAAATCTCAGGTCCGCCAAGCTCATAGACCGTGCCGGGCATCGCTCCGCCGTCGAGCGCGCGCGCGACCGCTTCCCCGACATCGCCGGCGTAGACGGGCTGGAAGCGCGTCTTGCCGCCGCCGATCAGCGGCAGGAACGGCGACAGGCGCGCCATTGCCGCGAAGCGGTTGAAGAAATGATCCTCGGGGCCGAACACGATCGACGGCCGCAGGATCACCGCCTGCGGCACGGTCTCGCGGATGCCGGCCTCGCCTTCGGCCTTGGATCGCAGATAGCCGACGGTGGAAGGCTGGTCGGCGCCGATCGCCGAAAGATGCACGACATCCGCGATGCCCGCCGCCCGCGCCGCCTCACCGATGGCGCGCGGCCCGAAGGCCTGCACCGCGTCGAAAGTCTGCCGCCCGCCCTCCGCCAGGATGCCGACGAGGTTGACGACGGCGTCGGCGCCCTCCACAGCGCGGTCGACCGACCAGCGATAGCGGAGATTGGCCTGGATCGGCTTGATCTGCCCGACCATGCCGAGCGGCTGCACATGGCCAGCGAGATCCGGCCGGCGAACCGCCACGCGGATGCGGTGCCCGCGCTTCGCCAGCGCCTGCACCACATAGCGACCGATGAATCCCGAACCGCCGAAGACGGTTATCAGCTTGGCGGAGGATGTCGGATTTGGCATCGGGTGCTCTCGCGCGGGAGATGTCAGCGTGTGGGCTCATTTAGAGCCGGCTTCGCGGGCTGTATAGGGGCAGTCAGCGCGACGCTGGCGATGAACCCGTCCGGGCTAGCCACCGCCAGGCGCCCGTTGTCCGCATGTTGGGAAAGCTGGCGACCGGGCTCGCAAAATGTTAGCCAGGATCAATGGAAACGTCCGAGCCCGTAGACCTGAATTTCCTCGCCCGCCAACTGCAGCGGCTGACGACTGACGTCGCCAGCATGCGCGACGATATGCAGGTGCTGACGGCCATCGTCCTGCGACAGGACGGCACGCTTACCGCGTTGCTGCAGGAAACCCGCGCGACGCACAGTCAGATTCAGCGGATGAACGAACGCGTCCGGGCGCTTGAGGCAACAAGTTCCTAGGCCGACTTGGCCGTAGTGCCCCTCAGCGCCTCGTAAATCATCAGCCCCGTCGAGACCGCGAGGTTGAGCGAGTCCGCCTTGCCGCGCATCGGGATGCGCACCAGCGCGTCGCAGGCCGCAGCGAGCGTCTCCGTCAGCCCTTGCTGCTCGTTCCCCATGAGCAGGATCAGCGGGTGGCGGTAGTCGGCGTCGCGGTAGTCGATCGTTTCGGCGGTGAGGTGGGTGCCGACCAGCCTTGCGCCATGGCGCCCCGCCTGCGCGATCAGGCCGTCCTCGCTGGTGCGGGCGAGCGGCATGTGGAAGATCGAGCCCATCGTCGCCCGGATGGCTTCCAGCCCGAACGGGTCGCAGGATGCCCCGACCAGCGCCACGCCGGAAAGCCCGGCCGCGTCGGCGGTGCGCACGATGGTGCCGAGGTTGCCCGGATCGCGCACCCGGTCGAGCGCCACCCAGATCCCGCCGCTTCCGATGTCGGTCTCCGGCGCGAGGCGCTGGCGGAATACGCCCACCACGCTTTGCGGATTCTCGCGCCGCGTGATCTTTTCCAGGACCTGCGTAGAAACTTCGAGGACGGAGCCGCCCGACGCTTCGGTCGAAGCAGCGAGCGCGCCGATGGCCGGCTCGCCGGCATTCGTGGCGGCATAGGCGAGGATCTCCACCGGCCAGCCTCCCTCCACCGCGTCGCGCACCAGCTTCTGTCCCTCCGCGACGAAGAGCCCGCTCTCGTCGCGGTTCTTCTTCTGGGTGAGTGCGCGGATCTCCTTCACGAGCGGATTGGCGAGGCTCGTGATTTTCTTGAAGCTGCCGGGCTTCGGCAGGTCGCCGCTCACGGCGCGGTCCAGCGGGAGAAGAGCGAGGTCGCGAGCAGCCCGCCGCTTTCCTCTTCAAGCGCGAGTTCGCCGGATTCGACCCCCCGGCCGAGCAGCTCCTCCGAAAGCCGCTGCAGCGAAAGAAACGAGGCGCGGATCGCGTAGGCGGTGAGGATCAGAAAGCCGCCCGGCTTCAACAGCTCGCGGCAAAGCCGCAGCATCTCGGGAAGATTCTGGAAGAGCTCCCACACTTCGTTCTTCGGGCCACGGCCGAATTTCGGCGGATCGAGCAGGATCCCGTCGTAGCGGCGTCCGCGCCGCGCTTCGCGTGCGACGAATTTAGGCGCGTCGTCGACGATCCAGCGGATCGGCCTGTCTTCGAGCTTCGACAGCACCTGGTTATCACGCGCCCAGGCGATCGCCTTCCTGGAGGCGTCGACATGCGTGACCTCGGCGCCGGCCTCCGCCGCGACCAGCGAGGCAAGGCCGGTGTAGCCGAAGAGGTTCAGGAGTGATGGCGTGCCCCCCGCCTGTAGCAGGCGCCCGCGCATGAACGACCAGTGCGCCGCCTGCTCGGGGAAAGCTCCGACATGGCGGAACGACGTGAAACGGCAGGAGAAGGTGAGCGCTCCATGCCGGCAGAGCCAGGATTCCTCCAGCCCGGCGCGCCGCTTCCAGCGCCCCGCGCCTTCCTCGTCGACATCGCCGGTGAAGATCGCGTCGGCCTTTTCCCAGTCGGCCTTGGCAAGCTTCGGCGTCCAGATCGCCTGCTCCTCTGGGCGGTCGAGCGTCAAAGCGCCGAACCGTTCAAGCTTCCGCCCGTGGCCGGAATCGATGAGCCGATAATCGTCCAGCCCCCTGGTCGTCAGGAGGAGCGGCGTCGCGCTCATGCCGTCGGGGTCGAGCGGAGCGCCACGAGGTCGAGCTTCTTCACCAGCGCGGCGTCGCCGACGGCGAGGAAATATGGGTTCTCGAAATCGCGCATCTTCGGGACGCCGGTCTTGCCGTAGCGAAGCGGGGTGTCGTTCAGCGTCACGACCGCGCCGCCGGCCGCCCGCAGCACGGCATCGCCGGCGGCAGTGTCCCATTCCATCGTCGGTCCGAGGCGGGGGTAGAAATCCGCCTCGCCCGCGGCGATCAGCGCAAATTTCAGCGACGAGCCGATAGAGCGGTGCTCGCCGCAGCCGGCCTGCGACAGCACGTCGGCGGTGGCCGGATTCATGTGCGAGCGGCTGGCGACCGCGACCGGCTGCGCCGGTGCCGGCCGCGACCGGATCGACTCCCAGCCGACCACCTGCTTGAGGTCCGCAGCGATCGTCCCCTTCCACGCACCCATGCCGCTTCCCGCATAGGCAAGGCCGAGCGCCGGCGCGAGCACCACGCCGATTACCGGAATGCCGCCTTCGATGAGCGCGATGTTGACCGTGAACTCGCCGTTGCGGCTGATGAATTCCTTCGTGCCGTCGAGCGGGTCGACGAGCAGGAACGTCTGGCTGATTTCGGGATGCCGGTTGGCCGACACCGCTTCCTCCGCCACCAGCGGGAAATCCGGCATCGAGGCCGCGAGGGCCTCTGCGATGGCGTGCTCGGAACCGATGTCAGCTTCGCTGACCGGTGAATCGTCAACCTTGTGCGCCACCGAGAAGTCGGTGCCGTAGACTTCCATGACGACGCGCGCGCCGGCGAGCGCCGCGTCGATCATGCGGGAGAGGCGTGGGTCGGCTTTTGGTTCAATGGGCATGGGTGCTTTTAGCTCCCAAGCATCGCTCATGCCAATGTCGGCCTGCCGCGGCGCGACGCCGGCTTGGAAATTCTGTTGTCCGCGGTTATCCCCCTGTGCACAATCGTGGCCGAGGAGACCGGTTCACCATGGAGTTGAAGGGCGAGTATCGCATCCCGGCGCCGCGCGAGCGGGTCTGGGCCATGCTGAACGACCCGAATGTCCTGCGCGAATGCATTCCAGGCTGCGAATCCCTCGAAGGAAGCGCGGCGGAAGGCTTTGCGGCGCGGGTGACCACCAAGGTCGGCCCGGTGAAGGCCACCTTCAACGGCCAGGTGACGCTCTCCAACGTCAACCCGCCCGAAAGCTACACGATATCCGGCGAAGGGAAGGGCGGCGTCGCAGGCTTCGCCAAGGGCGGCGCCGACGTGCATCTCGCCGAGGACGGCGCCGGGACGCTGCTGACCTACGCCGTCAACGCGCAAGTCGGCGGCAAGCTCGCGCAGCTAGGCTCTCGTCTGATCGATTCGACCTCGAAGAAGCTGGCGGACCAGTTCTTCTCCTCGTTCGCGGCCAAGGCGGGCGGCGGCGCTCCCGCGGAGGGAGAGTCGCCGGTCGAGCTGTCTGAGGCGTTCGAGGAGTCGCTCCCGACCGCCGCAACCCCGATCGCCGCGCCTCCGCATGCCGATGGCGTACTGGAGGACGTGGAAGACGTAGCCCGCGATGTCGAGCAAGAGGTTGAAGCGAAGGCCGCCGTCGGATTCCTCGGCGGGCCCATCGTCTGGGCCCTGCTGGTGATACTGGCGCTGCTTTTGGTGTATGGATTGGCCATGTGACGCGGCGTTGCCGCCAAGAAATGCGAAGGGGAGGACTTAGATGACGAAGGTCACGATCACCGTGAACGGCCGCGCGGAATCGCGGGAAGTGGAGGACCGCACGCTGCTCGTGCAGTTCCTGCGCGACCATGTCGGCCTGACCGGGACGCATGTCGGCTGCGACACGTCGCAGTGCGGTGCCTGTGTGGTGCACATGGACGGCGTGGCGGTGAAGTCCTGCACGGTGCTCGCCGCCGCTGCGGACGGAACGCAGGTCACCACCATCGAGGGCCTCGCCAAGGGTGACGAGCTGCACCCGGTGCAGGCCGCGTTCCGCGAGCATCACGGCTTGCAGTGCGGGTTCTGCACTCCGGGCATGATCATGAGCGCGGTGGACATGATCCGCCGCTACGACGGCAAGCTCGACGAGAAGACCGTCCGCTACGAGCTCGAAGGCAATATCTGCCGCTGCACCGGCTACCACAACATCGTGAAAGCGGTGCTGGCGGCGGCCGAGACGATGCAAGGCGGCGCCAAGAAGGCGGCCGCATAAGCAAAAAAGAAATTCCAGGGAGGAAACGATGGGCGTCGAGGGAATCGGGGCACGCGTTGCCCGCAAGGAAGACAAGCGTTTCATCACCGGCAAGGGTCGCTACACCGACGACATGAAGGTGCCGGGCATGCACTACGCGGCGTTCGCCCGCTCTCCGCATGCGCACGCCAGGATCCGGAGCATCGACACGTCCGCCGCCAAGGCAATGCCGGGTGTCGATGGCGTCCTGACCGGCACGGAGCTGGCTGCCGACGGCATCGGCAACCTGATCTGCGGCTGGATGATCAAGTCGAAGGACGGCACGCCGATGAAGATGGGCGCCTTTCCCGCGCTCGCCAGGGAGACGGTGCGCTTTGTCGGCCAGCCCTACGCGGTCGTGGTGGCGGCGACGCAGGCCCAGGCGCGCGACGCGGCCGAGGCGATCGTCGTCGACTGGGAGGAGCTGCCGGCCGTCATCGATCTGAACTACGCGATCAAGAAGGGAACCCTTCAGCTGCACCCGGAAGCGGAAAACAACGTCATCTACGATTGGGAGCTCGGCGACAGCAAGGCGGCGGACGTGGCCTTCGCGAAGGCCGCGCACGTGACGAAGCTCGACCTCGTCAACAACCGCCTCGTGCCGAACGCCATGGAGCCGCGCGCGGCGCTCGGCGTCTACGATACGGGCGACGAGAACTACACGCTATGGACCACGAGTCAGAATCCACATGTGGCGCGGCTCGTCATCTCGGCGTTCTACAATGTCGCGCCGGAGAACAAGCTCCGCGTCATCGCGCCGGACGTCGGCGGCGGCTTCGGCTCGAAGATCTTCATCTACCCGGAGGAGATCGTCTGCCTCTGGGCGTCGAAGAAGACGGGCGTCCCGGTGAAGTGGGTCGCCGACCGCACCGAGGCATTCCTCACCGACGCGCATGGCCGCGACCACATCACGCACGCCGAGATGGCGTTCGACGCCGACAACAAGATGCTCGGGTTGAAGGTCGACACGATCGCCAATTTCGGCGCCTACATGTCGCTGTTCTCCTCCTCCGTCCCGACCTACCTCTACGCCACGCTGCTCTCCGGCCAGTACGTGATCCCGGCGATCCACGCCAACGTGCGCGCCGTCTACACCAACACCTCGCCGGTCGACGCCTATCGCGGCGCCGGTCGGCCGGAAGCGACGTTCGTGATGGAGCGGCTGGTGGAGACGGCGGCGCGCGAACTCGGGGTCTCTCCGGCCGAGCTGCGCCGCAAGAACTTCGTCCGCACCTTCCCCTACCAGACGCCGGTCATCATGACCTACGACGCCGGCGATTACGAAGCGTCGCTCAACGCCGCGATGCAGGCGGCGGACTATGCCGGCTTCGGCCAGCGGAAGCTTGAGGCGGAGAAGCGCGGCAAGCTGCGCGGCATCGGCATGAGCTGCTACATCGAGGCGTGCGGCATCGCTCCGTCCGCCGCGGTCGGCTCGCTCGGCGCCGGCGTCGGCTTGTGGGAGTCGGCGGAGGTCCGCGTCAATCCGATCGGCACGGTCGAAGTGCTGACCGGCTCGCACAGCCATGGACAAAGCCACGAGACCACCTTCGCGCAGCTCGTCTCGCAGCGGCTGGGGCTGCCGATCGAGAACATCTCGATCGTCCACGGCGACACCGACAAGGTGCAGTTCGGCATGGGCACCTACGGCTCGCGCTCCGGCGCGGTCGGCATGTCGGCGATCTTCAAGGCGCTCGACAAGGTCGAGGCCAAGGCCAAGAAGATCGCGGCGCACCTGATGGAGGCCTCGGAAGGCGACATCGAGATATCGAACGGCGAGGTGCGGGTCGCCGGCACCGACAAGAAGCTGCCGTGGGTATCGGTCGCGCTCGGCGCCTATACCGGGCACAACCTTCCGGCCGGCATGGAGCCGGGCCTGAAGGAAGGGGCGTTCTACGACCCGACCAACTTCACCTTCCCGGCGGGCTGCTACATCTGCGAGGTGGAGATCGACCCGCAGACCGGCCACACCGAGATCGTGCAGTTCGTCGCGGCCGACGATTTCGGCAAGCTCATCAATCCGATGGTGGTGGAGGGCCAGGTGCACGGCGGCATCGCGCAGGGCGTCGGGCAGGCGCTGATGGAGGCGTGCCACTACGATACCGAAACCGGCCAGCTCATCACCGCGAGCTATAACGACTATACCATGCCGCGCGCCGACGACCTGCCGTCCTTCAAGGTCTCGACCACCGAGACGATCTGCCCGGGCAATCCGCTCGGCATGAAGGGCTGCGGCGAGGCGGGAGCCATCGGCTCGCCGCCGGCGGTCATCAACGCGATCACCGACGCGCTCGGCGACAACTCGATCACCATGCCGGCGACGGCGGAGAAAGTCTGGCGGCTCGCGCAGAAAGCGACCATGCGCCAGGCGGCGGAATAAGGGGAGAAGCGACAATGTACGAAACCACCTATCACCGGCCCAAAAGCCTGGCCGAGGCGGCGAGCCTCTTCTCCAGCAGCGGCGACGCGACCTACATCTCCGGCGGCCACACGCTGCTGCCGACACTCAAGGCGCGGCTGGCGCAGCCGGCCAATCTGATCGACCTCCGCCACGTGCCGGAGTTGAAGGGCCTGCAGGTCACGGGCGACACCGTGACCATCGGCGCGGCGACGACGCACCGCGAAGTGGCGATGTCTGCCGACGTGAAGAAGGCGATCCCGACGCTTGCGGCGCTCGCCGGCTCGATCGGCGATCCGGCCGTTCGCCATCTCGGCACGATGGGCGGCTCGGTCGCCAACAACGACCCGGCGGCGGATTATCCTGCCGCCGTGCTGGCGCTTGCCGCGACCGTTTCCACCAACAAGCGGCAGATCGCGGCCGACCAGTATTTCACCGGCCTCTATTCGACCTCGCTCGAGGAAGGCGAGATCCTGACGAAGGTCGCCTTCAAGGCGCCGGCGCAGTCGGGCTACGCGAAATTCCGCAATCCCGCGTCGCACTATCCGATGGCCGGCGTGTTCGTCGCGAAGCACAAGGACGGGTCGGTGCGCGTCGCGGTGACGGGCGCCGGCAATAACGGCGTCTTCCGCTGGAAGGCGGCCGAGGAGGCACTGGCGAAGAATTTCTCCGCCGACGCGCTGAAGGGACTGACCGTCGACAAGGCCGGCATGATGGGCGACATCCACGGCTCGGCCGAATACCGTGCCAATCTCGTCGCCGTCATGGCGCGCCGCGCGATGGAGAACCTCGGCAAGCTCACGATGTAGCGGAATTAGGCCAAGGTCAGCTCAACTTCTCTGTCGTCATCCCGGAAGCCGAGCGAAGCTTGGCTGTCCGGGACCCATACGCACCGCCGAAGATAATCGGGCGCGGAGCCAAGCCGGGGATCACAGAGCTTATGGGTCCCGGTCTTGCCGCTCCGCGGCAAACCGGGATGACAAGGTTCGAGGTACGGTTCCCCAATCACCAAAGCGTGGATTGCCTTTGATCGCGGGCGGCTCCTCTTCTCCGCCCATGATCGCATCATTCCGCATTCTCCTCGCCGCCTTCGCCGTCATCGCCTCGCTCGCGGCCGCGCGCGCGGAAAAAATGCCGGATCCCGCGCACTGGGACGCGGTGCTGGCCGAGGCGAAGGGCGAGACCGTCTATTTCCACGCCTGGGGCGGCGAGCCGCGCATCAACGACTATATCGACTGGGCGGCGAAGACGGTGCTCGACCGCTTCGGCGTCCGCGTGATCCACGTCAAGGAGAGCGATACCGCCGCAGTCGTCTCGCGGGTGCTGACCGAGAAGGCGGCGGGGCGCGACTCCGGCGGCTCCGTCGATCTCGTCTGGGTGAACGGCGAGAACTTTGCGGCCTTGAAGCGGCAGGGCCTGTTGCAAGCCGCCGCATGGTCCACCGCGCTTCCGAACTATCGCTTCGTCGACGTCGAGAACAAGCCGACCGTGGCGCGCGACTTCACCGTGCCGGTCGATGGTCTTGAAGCGCCCTGGGGCATGGCGAAGCTGGTGTTCTTCTACGACACGGCGCGGATCTCGAACCCGCCTGCTTCGGCCGCGGCGCTTGCGGCATGGATCGCAAAAAACCCCGGCCGCTTCACCTATCCGCAGCCGCCGGATTTTTCCGGCACGACATTCCTGAAGCAGCTCCTGCTGGAGCTCGCGCCGGACCCATCGGTGCTCGCGTTGCCGGCGACCGATGCAGATTTTGAAGCGGCCACCGCGCCGCTCTTCGCGTGGCTCGACGCGGTGCAGAAGGACCTCTGGCGCGGCGGGCGCGCCTATCCGCGCGACTATGGCAGCCTGCGGCAGCTCCTCGCCGACGGCGAGATCGACATCGCCTTCGCCTTCAATCCATCCGACGCGTCGAGCGCCATCGCCAACGGCGAGCTGCCCGACACGGTACGGAGCTTCGTCTTCGACGGCGGCACGCTCGGCAACACGCACTTCGTGGCGATTCCGTTCAACGCCGCCGCTACCGCCGGCGCCATGGTGCTCTCCGACTTCCTGATGTCGCCCGAGGCGCAGGCGCGGAAGCAGGACCCGGCGATCTGGGGCGACCCGACCGTGCTTGCTGTCGAGAAGCTCCCGGCGGCCGACCGTGCCCGCTTCGCCGCGCTCGATCTCGGCGTCGCGACGCTGCCGCCGGAGAAGCTCGGAAAGACGCTGCCCGAGCCGGATCCCTCCTGGGTAAGCCGCATCGAGCAGGAATGGGCGCGCCGCTACGGCGTGAACCAATAGCGCACGCCTTGCTGCGGCTCTTTCCCCTCGCCGCGCTTCTCGTGCTCGTCGTGCCGGTCGCGGCCGGCCTGCTCGGCATCGTCCTTCCGGCGTTCGGCTATCTTCCGGTTCTTGGCAGCACGGAATTTTCGCTCGCGCCGTTTCGCGCTCTTGCCGCCGAGCCCGGGCTCGGCCACTCCGCACTTCTGAGTCTCGCGACAGGGCTCGCCGCAACCGCGCTGGCGTTCTCCATCGCAACGCTCTTCGTCGCCGGCTGGCGGGGCACGCGCGCCTTCGCGGCGCTGCAAAAGCTGGTGTCGCCGCTGCTCAGCGTGCCGCACGCCGCCGCCGCGTTCGGGCTCGCGTTCCTGATCGCCCCCTCCGGCCTTCTCTTCCGCCTCCTGCGGGTCTCGGACCGGCCGCCCGATCTTCTGATCGTGCAGGACCGGCTGGGCCTCGCGATGACGCTCGGCCTCGTCGTGAAGGAGATACCGTTTCTCTTCCTGATGCTGCTTGCGGCGCTGCCGCAGGCGCGCGCCCCCGCGCTGGAGCGGATGATGGCCGCGCTCGGCTATGGCCGTATCGCCGGGTTCCTCTTCGCGGTGCTGCCCTCGCTCTACCGGCAGATCAGGCTGGCGGTGCTTGCGGTGCTCGCCTTCTCGACCTCGGTGGTGGATGTCGCGCTGATCCTCGGGCCCACGACGCCGGCGCCGCTCGCGGTGCGCATCCTCGACTGGCAGCAGGACGCCGACCTTGGGCGGCACTTTGTCGCCGCGGCCGGCGCGGTGCTGCAGGTGGGGATCGCCATGCTGGCGCTTGCCGTCTGGCTGGCAGCGGAACGCATCGGCGCTGCTTTGTGCCGCTGGCTGTCCGGCGCGGGCTGGCGCGCCCGCGCCGATCACTGGCTTCGCGGCGCTGTCGCGGTGCTGATGGCGCTTTCCGCCGGTATCGTGTGCGCCGGACTGTGCCTCCTGGCGCTGTGGTCGGTCGCCGGTTCATGGCGCTTTCCGGCCATCCTGCCACAGGGCCTCACGCTCTCCACATGGATGCGGGCCACGGCAAGCCTCGCCTTGCCGCTCCGCGACACGCTGGCGCTCGCCGCGACATCGAGCCTTGCGGCGATCGTGCTGGCGCTCGGTGCGCTGGAATGCGCCGCGCGGCATCCGGGACCCGGCGCGGGGAGGGCGCTGAAGGCGCTTTACGTGCCGCTCATCATTCCGCAGATCGCGTTCCTCTTCGGCGTACAGGTCCTTTTCTCGTACGCGGGCGTCGATGGCAGCTTTGTCGCCGTGGCGATCGTGCATCTGGTCTTCGTCTTTCCCTACGTGCTCCTTTCGCTCTCCGATCCGTGGGGCGCGTGGGACCCGCGCTACGGGCATGCGATCCGCGCGCTCGGCCGCGGCGCGGACGCGATCTTCTGGCGCGTGCGGCTGCCGATGCTCGCCCGTCCGGTGCTGACCGCCACTGCGCTCGGCTTTGCCGTCTCCGTCGCCCTCTATCTGCCGACGCTGCTCGTCGGCGCTGGCCGCTGGCCGACGGTGACGTCGGAGGCGGTGGCGCTCGCCTCCGGCAGCGACCCGCGCTTGATCGGCGCGACCGCGCTGGTGCAGGCGGCGTTGCCGTTCCTGGGGTTCGCGCTCGCCGCGCTCCTCCCGGCCATCATCTTCCGCAATCGCCGCCTGATGCGGGTCTCCGCATGAGCGGGACTGCCGGCGAAGGACTCGCGCTTGAGGCTGTCGCCATCCGTCTCGACGGCGAGGAGCTGGTCAGCCTCGACCTCCGCGTCCGCCCGGGCGCGGTGCTGACGCTGATGGGTCCGTCCGGCGTCGGCAAGTCCACGCTCCTCGCCTTCATCGGCGGCTTTCTCGGCCGTGATTTTCGCGCCTCCGGCCGCATTCTCCTGAACGGCCGCGACGTGACCGCGCTGCCGCCGGAGCGGCGCGGCATCGGCCTGCTGTTCCAGGACGCGCTGCTCCTGCCGCACCTCTCGGTCGGCGGCAATCTCCTGATCGGCCTTGATCCGGCGGTGAAGGGACGCGCGGCGCGCGGGCGCGCGGTGAAGGCGGCGCTCGCCGAGGTCGGGCTGCAGGGCTTCGCCAACCGCGATCCCGGCACGCTGTCGGGTGGCCAGGCGGCACGTGTGGCGCTGATGCGGACGCTCCTCGCCCGCCCGGAGGCGCTGATCCTCGACGAGCCCTTTTCGCGCCTCGACGCGGCGCTGCGCGGACAGGTGCGCGAGCTCGTCTTCGCGGAGGCGCGAAAACATGGCCTGCCGGTTCTCCTCGTCACGCACGATCCCGCCGACGCCGCCGCCGCCGGAGGAGCGGTGATCGAGCTCAAATCGCCGCGCTGAGCGCGGTTCGTCGCAGGCCCGGACCGACTATCGCTTTTCCCCGTTGGGCTCGGCGTGGCCCGCACGCTGCGCCGCCGGACCGCGCGCCGAGAGGAGATTGTTGGCGGTATTGACGACGCCGACATGCGAGAACGCCTGCGGAAAATTTCCGAGCTGCCGTTTCGCCACCGGATCGTATTCCTCCGCCAGCAGGCCGAGATCGTTCCTGAGCGCCAGCAGCCGCTCGAAGAGCTCCGTCGCTTCGTCGAGCCTCCCGATCATGCAGAGGGCATCGGCCATCCAGAAGCTGCACACGAGGAATGTGCCCTCGCGGCCATGAAGCCCGTCATCGGCCTCCGTGCGGCGATAGCGGAGCACCAGCCCGTCTTCGGTCAGTTCGCGCTGGATCGCCTCGACGGTGGAGACGACGCGGGGATCGTCCGGCGGCAGGAAGCCGACGAGCGGCAGGAGCAGCAACGAGGCATCGAGCGCATCGTCGCCATAGCTCTGCACGAAGCTGCCGCGCTTGTCGCTCCAGCTCTCGCGAAGAATCTCCGCGCGGATTGCCTCGCGCGTTGCCCGCCATTCCTCAAGCGGGCCAGACAGCCCGAAGCTCTCCACCGCCTTCACCCCGCGGTCGTAGGCCACCCATGACATCAGCCTCGAATGGGTGAAGCACCGCGACTCGCTGCGGATTTCCCAGATGCCCTTGTCGGGATTGCTCCATTTCTTGTTCAGTTCGCCGAGCAGGGTCCGTTGGAAGTTCCAGCTCTCCTCGGACGCCTCCAGCTTGAACTTCCGCGCCGTGTGAAGCGAGTCCATCAGCTCGCCATAGACGTCGAGCTGCAGCTGATCGGCGGCAGCGTTGCCGATCCGCACCGGCCGCGAATGCTCGTAGCCCGCCAGCCAGGGCAGCTCCAGTTCCGGCAGACGCCGCTCGCCGGCGAGTCCGTACATGATTTGCAGCTGCGAAGGGTGGCCTGCCGCGGCGCGCAGCATCCATTCACGCCAGTCGTTCGCCTCGTCGCGGAAGCCCGAACTGAGGAGCGCATAGAGGGTGAACGTCGCGTCGCGGATCCAGCAGAAGCGATAGTCCCAGTTGCGCTCGCCGCCGATACGCTCGGGCAGCGACGTGGTCGCTGCCGCGACGATCCCGCCGGTCGGGCGGTAGGTGAGCCCCTTCAGCGTAACGAGCGAGCGGGCGACAGCTTCGCTCCACGGATTGCCCGCATCCTCGTCGGCTCGGCGGCCCGACCATTCGCGCCACCAGCTTTCGGTCTCCTTGAGCCGCGCCTCCGGATCGATATGCTTCTCCACTGGGCGGTGCGAGGGATGCCAGCACAGGGCAAACGGCACCGACTGGCCTTCTCCGGCGCTGAACGCGGAGACGGTGCGGTAGTCCTGGTTCTTCAACTCCGTTGGCGCGTGCAGCTCGATCGCGTCAGGCCCGGCGACGGCAGTGAGGCCGAAATCGGCGCGCCGCACCCAGGGTATGGTCTGCCCGTATCCGAAGCGCAGCACGAACTCCATGCGCAGGCGGACACTGCCGCCATCGCCTCGCACGATACGGAAGAGATCGATGTGCTCCTCGTCTTCGGTCAGCGCCATGAAGTCGATCAGCGTCGCGGTTCCGTCCGCCGTTTCGAATGTCGTCTCCAGGATCGTCGAGCCGTGGCGATAGCGCCGCGTCGTCCGATACGGTGCCTCCGGCGCAATGCGCCAGTAGCCGTTCTCCTCCGTGCCGAGAAGCGATGCGAAGCACGCATCGGAATCGAAGCGCGGCAGGCAGAGCCAGTCGATAGACCCGTCGCGCGAGACAAGCGCGCAGGACAGCATGTTGCTGATGAAGCCGTAATCCTCGATCGGCCGGCTCACAGGCGTCCTCCTAGCGCGACCAGCGGCGGCCTGTGAGGTTCACGCCGAAGCGCTCCGGCGTGCGGGCGAAGGCGGCAAGGCCGTGCATTGCCGGGTTCTCGCCGACGATGACGAAGCTCGGCATGGCCGCCATAACGGCCTCGTGCGGGGCCTTTGCCTCGAAGGCGCGGCGGAACTCGCCGCTCGTCATGAACGGCAGGATGCGCGGCGGGATCCCGCCGCCGATATAGGCCCCGCCGCGCGCCATGAAGACCAGCGCCATGTCGCCTGCGAAGCGCCCGAGGAGGCGGGTCCAGAGCGTCACCGTGCGGACTGCCACGGCGTCCGTGCCCTGCAGCGCCAGGTCGGTGATCTCCGCCGGTGTGGTGAGGATCGCGTCGCGCCCTTCCGTCTTTGCCACCGCGCGGTAGAGCCGCACCATGCCGCGTCCGCAGAGGATCGCCTCGGCCGATATCCGTCCGTGCTCGGGCTCGATATTCGCCCAAACCGGAAACTCGTCCGCTTCCGCAGGTCCGAGCGCGACGTGTCCGCCTTCGCCCGGCACCGGCACCCACAAGCCGTCCGCCTGGATCAGCGCGCCGACGCCGAGCCCGGTTCCGGGCCCGAGCACCACCTTTGCCCCGGAGGCCTCCTCGACACCCCCGCCGGTCGCGACCAGATCCGTTTCCTTCAGCGCCGTAAGCGCCATCGCAAGCGCCTCGAAGTCATTGAGAAGAATGACGTTTGCTATCCCCTCGCGCGCCATCATATCGCGTGGCCGGATCAGCCAGTGGGCGTTGGTAAGCTGCACCGCATCGCCGGTGATCGGCCCCGCAAGGTCGACGATCGCCGAGCGCGGCCTGACCGCCGAATGCGCCATGACCGACGCCTCGATCGCCGCTTCGATCGTCGGAAAATCTCCAGTCGCGACCGGCTTCAACACCTCGAGCGGCGCGTCCGGCGCGCGGACCAGCGCAAAGCGGGCGTTGGTGCCGCCGATGTCGCCGACCAGCACCGGAAAGGGTATCGGGTCGGAAGTGGCGGTCCTCGCCATGGGCGGCATCCATCTCGCTGACTGTCACAATCGAAATAACGCGGCGCGCCGATGCTTGATAGCCCCGGCGGCGCGTCCAGAAAGATGATGCATTGCAGTAACCGGCATGCCAATCTTCCGCGCAGAGCGGCCGGACATCGTCCGGCCTTTCATGCGCGACAGGGAGCGGAATCATGCGTTTCAATTGGCTCGCCGCGGTAGCGGCGGTTGCAATTGTCGGCCAGGCCTATGCGGCCGAGGTCAAGCCTGCCGTGGTCTACGACCTCGGCGGAAAATTCGACAAGAGCTTCAATCAGGCGGCCTACATGGGCGCCGAGCGTTTCAAGAAGGAAACCGGCGTCGATTACAAGGACTTCGAGATCCAGAACGATTCGCAGCGCGAGCAGGCGTTCCGCAAGTTCGCGCGCGACGGCTACAACCCGATCATCGGCACCGGCTTCTCGATGGAAGCGGCGATGACGAAGGTCGCGGCTGAATTCCCCGATACGCAGTTCGGCATCATCGACATGGTCGTCGACCAGCCGAACGTACGCTCGATCGTGTTCAAGGAAGAGGAAGGCTCCTACCTCGTCGGCATCCTCGCCGCGATGGCCTCGAAGACCGGCACGGTCGGATTCGTTGGCGGCATGGACATTCCGCTCATCCGGAAATTCGCCTGCGGCTACGTGCAGGGCGCCAAGTCCGTCAACGCCGACATCAAGGTCATCCAGAACATGACCGGCGACACCGGCGCGGCGTGGAACGACCCGGTGAAGGGCGGCGAGCTCGCCAAGGCGCAGATCGAGCAGGGCGCCGACGTCGTCTATCACGCGGCCGGCGGCACCGGCGTGGGCGTGCTGCAGGCGGCGGCGGATGCCGGCAAGCTCGGCATCGGCGTCGATTCCGATCAGAACTACCTGCATCCGGGCTCGGTGCTGACGTCGATGATGAAGCGCGTCGACAACGCCGTCTACACCTCGTTCATGGACGTCAAGAACGGCGTGGCGATGGACAAGTGGACGGGCATCCAGGTGCTTGGCCTCGCGCAGGACGGCGTCGGCTGGGCTGACGACGACGACAACAAGGCGCTGATCACCGCGGAGATGCGCAAGGCCGTCGACGACGCGAAGGCGAAGATCATCTCCGGCGAGATCAAGGTGCACGACTACATGGAAGACAGCGCCTGCCCGGTGAGCTGATCGTCCGACGCTTGACGGCCGCATCCTCGAATGTCCCCCGGCTCGCCCGGGGGACGCCCCGCGAAGGGGAGAGACGGCGCTTCCATCCGCGCCTTCGCGCTGGGGGGAGGAAGGGCGAGATGGTGCGGCGGGAAGGACAGCGCGGGCGCTCCGGGCGTACCCTGATCGCCGCAATCGCGCTCGGCCTTGGCCTCTCTGGCTGTTCGACGATCTCCTTTCAGCAGCAGCCTGTGACGCCGATCCGCGTCGACGCGGGCCGGGCAGCCAGCCTCATTTCATCCTACCGCGCGCAGAACGGCCTCGGTCCGGTGCATGTCGATTCGCGGCTGACGGGCGAAGCAGCCGCCTATGCGCGTGCAATGGGCGAACGCGACAAGATCGACCACGGGATTGGCGGGTCGCTGCCGAAGCGCCTTTCCGCCGCCGGCTACGACTGGGGCGCGGCGGCGGAGAATCTCGGGGCCGGCTACTCTTCGCTCGACGATGTGATGAGCGGCTGGAAGGCGTCGGCGGGCCATCGCGCGAACCTTCTGAACCCCCTGGTGACAGACATCGGCATCGGCGCGGTCGCCACTCCGGCTGGCTCCAAGCATCGTAATTACTGGGCGCTCGTCCTCGCCGCACCGCAGCCTGATCGGATGGCCGCCGGCCCGTTCGGCATGGTGCTTCCGAGGTGAGCGCCACAGCCGCAACCGGCGCGGAAACTGTAGCACCCGCGATCGAGCTGGTCGGCATCGACAAGCGGTTCGGCGCGGTTCACGCCAACAAGAACATCAACCTCACGGTCGTCAAAGGAACGATTCACGGCATCGTCGGCGAGAACGGCGCCGGCAAGTCGACCCTGATGTCGATCCTCTACGGCTTCTACAATCCGGACTCCGGCACGATCCGCATCAACGGCAAGGATACCGCGATCCATTCGTCCGACGCGGCGATCGCTGCGGGGATCGGCATGGTCCACCAGCATTTCATGCTGGTGGAACCCTTCACCGTGCTCGAGAACGTCATGCTCGGCGTCGAAGGCGGCTCGCTGCTGAAGGCCGGCATTGCGCATGCGCGGCGCGAGCTGCAGCGGCTGGAGCGGGAATACGCGCTCGAGGTCGATCCCGACGCGATCACCGGCGAGCTGCCGGTCGGCCTGCAGCAGCGCGTGGAGATTTTGAAGGCGCTCTATCGCGGCGCCGATACCCTGATCCTCGATGAACCGACCGGCGTGCTGACCCCCGACGAGGCGGACCATCTCTTCCGCATCCTTCGCCAGCTCAAGGGGCAGGGGAAGACGGTGATCCTCATCACCCACAATCTGCGCGAGATCATGGCCATCACCGACGAAGTCTCGGTGATGCGCCGCGGCGAGATGGTAGCGACGCGCACGACCGCGAACACCACGCCCGAGGAGCTGGCCGAGCTGATGGTCGGCCGGCGTGTCCTCCTGCGGGTCGAGAAGAAGCCGAGCGTCCCCGGCGCGCCGCTGCTCCAGGTTCGCAATCTCTCCTACGTCGACGGGAAGGGGGTGCGGCGTTTCTCCGATATCGCGTTCGAGGTGCGCGCCGGCGAAATCGTCGGGATCGCGGGCGTCGCGGGCAACGGCCAGTCGGAATTACTCGAGGTGCTGGCGGGAATCCGCCACGCCACGGGGGGCGAGGTAGTCCTGCACGGCGAGTCGATCCCCGCCGGCTCGCATGTCGACCCTGCCATGCTGCGCCGGCGCGGGCTCGCCCACGTTCCCGAGGACCGGCACCGGACCGGGCTCGTCGTGGCCTTCGAGGAGTGGGAGAATTCCGCCCTCGGCTATCACGGCGACCCCGCGTTTCTCAACGGGCCTTTCCTCGACATCAAATCGATCCGGGATGACGCGCGGAACAAGATCGAGCAATACGACATCCGCCCTCCGAACTGCCGGCTGAAGACCGCGAATTTCTCCGGCGGCAACCAGCAGAAGATCGTGCTGTCGCGCGAGATGGAGCGCGACCCCTCGGTCCTCCTCGTCGGCCAGCCGACGCGCGGCGTCGACATCGGCGCCATCGAATTCATCCACCGCCAGCTCCTCGCCATGCGCGAGGCGGGCAAGGCGATCCTGCTCGTCTCCGTCGAGCTCGACGAGGTCCGCTCGCTCTCCGACCGCATTCTCGTCATGTGCGACGGCCGGATTATCGGCGAGCGCACGCCGGAATCGGATGAGCGGGAGATCGGCCTGCTCATGGCCGGCGTCCAGAAGGAAGCGGCGTGAGCGCGCCCCGCGCTCTCCCCTCCCTCTTGTGGGGAGGGGCTGGGGGAGGGGCCTCTCCGCCCCGCTCTACGTTTGACGCCCCTCACCCAAACCCTCTCCCCACAAGGGGGCGAGGGCTCTCGAAGGTCGGCGCATGAGCACCGATGCACCCTCCACGCGGCGCGACATGGCGACGGCAACCGCGGCGCCGGCGCGGCTCCCTGCCTGGGCGGACTACGTGCTGGTGCCGCTCATCAATGTCGTCGCGGCGTTCCTGGTGTCGGGCCTCGCGGTGCTGCTGATCGGGGAGAACCCGTTCCGCGCGGCACAACTCCTCATCTACGGCGCGCTCGGCTACGGCGAGGGGATCGGCTTTACGCTCTTCTACGCCACCAACTTCATCTTCACCGGGCTCGCCGTCGCGGTGGCCTTCCACGCCGGCCTCTTCAACATCGGCGGCGAAGGGCAGGCCTATCTCGGCGGGCTGGGCGTCGCCGTCGTCGCGCTGGCGCTCGACACTGTCCTGCCATGGTATCTCGTCTTCCCGCTCGCCATCGTCGGCGCGGCGCTCGCCGGCGCCGCCTGGGCGCTGCTGCCGGCCTGGCTGCAGGCGCGTTTCGGCAGCCACGTCGTCATCACCACCATCATGTTCAATTTCATCGCCGCCTCGCTGATGGTGTTCCTGCTCACCAACACCTTCCGCGTCACCGGATCGATGGCGCCGCAGACCCGCACGTTCGGTGCGGGCGGAACGCTGCCGAAGCTCGGCGGGCTCTTTGCCCTCTTCGATGCCGATCTCGGCGGAGCGCCGCTGAACGTCAGCATCTTCCTCGCGCTCGCGGCGGCAATTGCCGTCTACTTCCTCATCTGGCGCACCAAGCTCGGCTACGAGATCCGCACCGTCGGGCTGAACCCGACCGCCGCCATCTATGCCGGCATCTCGGTCTACCGCATCACCATCGTGACGATGCTGATCTCCGGCGCGCTGGCCGGCATGATGGCGCTGAACCCGATCATGGGCGACCAGCAGCGCCTGCAGATCGAGTTCGTGCAGGGCGCCGGCTTCGTCGGCATCGCGGTCGCGCTGATGGGACGCGCGCACCCCTTCGGCATTGTCGTCGCTTCGATCCTTTTCGGCATGCTCTACCAGGGCGGCGCCGAGCTTGCCTTCGACATGCCGGCGATCTCGCGCGACATGATCGTCGTCATCCAGGGCCTTGTGATCCTCTTCGCCGGGGCGCTCGAGCATATGTTCCGCCCGGCGCTGATGCGCGGCTTTGCGCCGATGTCGACGCTGGGGCGGCGGCGCGTGACGGACGTCAAGGAAGGCGTCTGATGGAATTTTTGGCGCTCATATTTTCCTGGCAGACGCTCGACTCGTCCGTGCGCTTGTGCGCGCCGCTCATCCTCGCCGCGCTGGCGGGACTTTATTCCGAGCGCTCGGGCATCTTCGACATCGGGCTGGAAGGAAAAATGCTCGTCGGCGCATTTGCCGCCGGCGCCGTCGCGGCCGTTACGGGCTCTG
>JBBQVL010000033.1:0-41637 GCA_038211615.1 Hyphomicrobiales bacterium | reverse complement strand
AAGGGGACGGAGCTGCAGCATGCGCTGGAGGATTCGCCCGTCTTCGATACGGTCAGACTGAACTACAACACCACCCAGCCGGAGCTTTCCGTCCATATCGACCGCGACAAGGCTTCCGATCTCGGCGTGTCGGTCGATGCGCTCGGCACGACGCTCGCGACCCTCCTCGACGGCAAGGAGATCGGGAAATTCTACGTCGGCGGCGACGCCATTCCGGTACGCGTGCAGGCGCCGGACGGCATGATCGACGATCCGGGCGACCTGGAGAACGTCTTTGTCAGCACGGCGGCGGGCCGCATGGTGCCGCTCTCCTCCTTCGTCACCGTCACCGAAACGGCGGTCGCGCCGGAGCTGCCGCGCGAGGGACAGCGGCGCGCCGTGCCGATCAGCGCGACGCTCGCCGTCGGCGTCGACCTCCGCCACGCCTTGGACGCGCTGCAGGAGATCGCGCCGAAAATTCTCGCGCCGGACATGGGCATCCGCTATCTCGGCGAGGCGGCGGCGCTGAACGAGACGTCGAGCGGCGTTGCCATCACCTTCGGCTTCGCGCTGATCGTCGTGCTGCTGGTGCTGGCGGCGCAGTTCGAGAGCTTCATCAGCGCCATCATCATCATGTTCACCGTGCCGTTCGGGCTGGCGGCGGCGGTCTTCGCGATCGCGCTCTCCGGCGGCTCGATCAACATCTACAGCCAGATCGGCCTCGTGATGCTGGTCGGCATCATGTCGAAGAACGGCATCCTGATCGTGGAGTTCGCCAACCAGCTCCGCGAGCGCGGCTTCCGCGTCGAGGACGCGATCCGCGAGGCGTGCCGCATCCGCCTGCGGCCGGTGGTGATGACCATGATCGCGACGGTCGCCGGCGGCGTGCCGCTGGTCATCATGGGCGGCGCTGGCGCGGAGGCGCGCCAGGCGCTCGGCTGGATCGTGGTCGGCGGCCTCGGCTTCGCCGCCTTCATCACTCTCTTCGTGACGCCGGTCGCATTCCTTCTGCTCGCCCGCTTCTCGCGGCCGCGTTCGGCTGAAGCGGAGCGGCTCGAGACGGAGCTCGGCGAAGTCCACGACGCCGATCTCCTCGTCGGCGGCAAGGGAAGCGCCAAGCCCTACCCCGTGGCGGCGGAGTAGAAGATGCGCGCTCTTCTCGCTCACGGGATCGTGCACCCTCCGAACTGGCGCACGGCCGTCGCCTCTTTCCCGTTGCGCTCTCCGGGTTCATTCTCGGTTCAGCGACTAAGGCGGCAGACTGCCCGCCCGATATTCAGCGCACGGTGTCCGTTGGCGAAGCACGAGGACGCGGCCGATCTCGGCGAGATCCGCGCCATCGCGAGAGGCGATTCCGCTGCTTTCCAGCGGTTGATCGACCGCGAGGGCCCGCGGCTTCTGCGCTTTGCCCGCGGGCTGCTCGGCAGCCTCGACGAGGCCGAGGATTGCGTGCAGGAGACCTTTATCCGGCTCTGGGAGAACGCCGCCGCATGGACGCCCGAGGCGCGCGTCGGCACGTGGCTCTACCGCGTCTGCTATAATCGCTCCATCGACGTGCTGCGCCGCCGCCGCGCCATCGTCGACGATTCCGTCCTGGAGGAATTCCCGGACCCGGCGGAACTGCCGGATGCGCTTATTGCCCGCGACGAGACGGTGCTGTCGCTCCGCGACGCGATCGAGCGGCTCCCGGCGCGGCAGCGGACGGCTATCCTGCTCTTCCATTTCCAGGACCTTTCGCAGCGCGAGGCGTCCGAGGTCATGGGCGTCGGCGAGGCCGCGTTCGAATCCGTCCTGGCGCGTGCGCGCCGGCAGTTGAAGCGCTGGCTTTCGCCGGAGATTCCCGAAGTGCGCAAGGGCAGCGACGATGCGTGATCGCGAGCGCCGCCTCTCCACTTATGGCTCCGACCTCTCCCGCTGGCCGCGCGGCGCGGATGAGGCGCGTCCGGCGCTGCTCGCCGAACCGGAATTCCGCCGCGCCTGGGAGAAAGAGCGCGAGCTGGATCGCAGGCTCGCCACCCTGCGCGGCGCGCTCGATGACGAGATCGCCCGGTCCGGCGCGTTGGGCCGCCTCAGGCAGCGGACGGCGGGGCGCGTCTCCGCCGGCTTCATCTCCGACATTCCGTGGCGGCGCGTGGCGGCGGGGGTGCTTCTCGCCGGGATGCTCGGTGGCGCGGTCGGCTTCGCGCTGCCGCCGACGTCCCCCGATCCGATCGAGATGGCGCTGGTCGATCCGCTCGCCGGACTGGATGCGGGCAGCCCATGAGCGGCCTCGCATTCCTGCGGCGTCGCTGGCCGGCGGTGGCACTCGTCGCCTCGCTGCTCCTGAACGGATTCCTGATCGGCATGTTCGCGACGGACGCGCTGCGCCCGCATCGGGGAGGGTTCACGGGCGAGCGCTTCGCGCGACTGGAGCTTCGCCGCATCGACGACCGGCTGCCGAGGCAGGCAGCGGATAACATCGCGGAGACGCTGAAGCCGCTCGGAGCGACGCTCGACGCGAACGTCAAGAGGCTCCGCGACATCCGCGCCGAGATCATGCGGCTTGCCGCGCAGCCCGAGCCGGACCACGCCGCCATCGACGCGAAGCTCGCCGAACTTCGCGCAGAATCCGCTGCGATGCAGGAGGCGGTGCAGAAGGCGACCTACGACGCGCTTCTCGGCCTGCCGGCCGAACAACGCGCGCGTCTCGCGGATGCGCCGGAGGGATAGGCCCCGACCCGACGTGTCGGACTTGCCTAAAATGATCCGGAAATTCGAATCGAAAAATAGCGGGGTTTGCAAGAACCCGGATTCCTCAAATTGTATTTCGGCGTGCAGTCCTTCCCGGATTGGACGACCCTTGCCTCGGGCGGGGGATGTTCGGAGCGAGCGATGCAGGGGATATTCTTCGGCCTTCAGGCATTCGTTGCAGGTTGCGGCGTCCTCGACTGGACGCTCTTTCACGGCCATCACGCGGTCGCCGTGCTGAGGTTTCTCGGGATTTAGCGCCGCAAACTTCGTTGCGCCAGGCGTCAGACGCGCAGGCCGATCCGCGAGGCCAATCGGCGCACGGCGGGCGCGATCCTGGCAAGCTCGGGATCGTCGGGGTCGTTCAGGCACGCCTCCGTCTCCTCGGGAGTCCCGTTGATCCGCAGACATTTCAAGATGAATTCTGCGGCTAACCTTCGGTCGGGTTCCCGGCTCATCGTCTGCGCGATCAGGTAGACGAGCATGTCTTCTGGCGCGTCGTAGTGAACTGAATTCCTGCTCATCTTTTCTTCTTTCGGCGACAATCACTTGAGCAACGTTCGCTCAGGACCGTTCGTTGCGTGGGGCCGCGCCTGTATCTTCGACCAATGGCGGGGAACTCTTTTCGGCGGCGGAGGCTTTCCCCTGCACCGCCGAGACGGCTACGGTAGCGTCGAGTGTCGGGTCGCGATTCGCGGAGGGGCGATTGTTTCGGCGCGGTATCCCCGGGAGAGGCTTGCCAGCCGGAGGCGGGCACGCGTTCGCGACTCTCGTCACCAACGAGGAATACGGCCGGGGAGCGCTGGCGCTGGTGCGCTCGCTGCGCTGGACCGGCACTTCCGTTCCGCTGCTGGTGCTCGCGACCGGAGAGGCGGAGCATCTCTCCGAACTCGAGCGGGAAGGCTGCCGAATCGTGCCGGTCAGCCAGCCGCTCGTCTCCGAGGCCTTTCGGAAGCGCCACAGCCGCGAGGCGCTGCACCGCGCGGCCCCCTTCAACAAGGGCAACAAGCCGGCCTTCCACGACCCGGTCGACAATTTCTGCAAGCTCGAACTCTGGAAGCTCACCGACTACGAGAAGATCGTCTTTCTCGACGCCGACTCGCTGGTGGTGAAGCCGATCGACATGCTGTTTGGCTTTCCCGAATTCGCCGGCGCGCCGAACGTCTATGAGACGCTCGCCGATTTCCATCGGCTGAATTCCGGCGTCTTCGTCGCCGAGCCGAATGTCTCCACCTACGAGCGGATGGTCGAGGAGCTCGACCAGCCCGGAATCTTCTGGCGGCGCACCGACCAGACGTTCCTGGAGACGATGTTCCCCGACTGGCACAAGCTCCCCTACACCTTCAACACCATGCAGTACGTCTATTTCAACCTGCCGGCGCTGTGGGTGTGGAAGTCGATCCGGGTGGTGCACTACCAGTATGAGAAGCCCTGGGCGGCGGAGAACCCGAAGCGGCATCTCCTGCGGCCGCTGATCGATCTCTGGTGGCGGATGTACGAGGGCAAGGCTCCTCCCGACGACCTGCCGGTGGAGCGACCCGATCGCGCCAAGGATCTGATTGCGTGATCGTTGCAATGACCGGCGCGACGGGCAGCGTCGGCCGGTTCATCGTCAAGCGGCTGCTGGAGGAGGGCGCTGGCGTGCGCGCCTGGCGCCGGCCCTCTTCCGATCTGACAGGCTTGCCGCCAGGGATAGAATGGATCGAGGGCTCGCTTGGCGACCGAAGCCCGGCCGAGGCGCTGGTGACGGGCGCCGACGCGCTGATCCATGCGGCGCTGGAGCATGTTCCCGGCCGCTATCGCGGCGGCGAGGGAGACGACCCCGAAAGGTTCTGGCGGCTCAACGTCGATGGCAGCCTGGCGCTTATCCAGGCCGCGCGCGACGCGGGCGTGAAGCGCGCGATAGTGTTTTCCAGCCGCGCGGTGTTCGGCCGTAACGCCGAGGGCGCGCTCGGCGACGATGCGAGGCCGTCGCCCGACACGCATTACGGCGCGGCGAAGGCGGCGCTCGAAACCTTCGTCAGCAAGTTCGCCGGGGAGTTTCCGGTTGCGGTCCTTCGGCCGACCGGAATCTACGGGATCGTCGAACCGGCCGCGCGGAGCAAGTGGTTCGCGCTGGTGAAGGATGCCCTCGCCGGGCGGCATGTTACGGCGCGGGCCGGCACCGAGGTGCACGGGTCAGACGTCGCAGCGGCCGTGTGGGCCTTGCTCGAAGCGCCATCCGCGGCGATCGCCGGCCGCGCCTTCAACTGCAGCGACATCGTCGTCTCGCATCGTGACATCGTGCGGGTGGTGCAAAAGGTCGCTGGTGTTTCCGGACCTCTGCCGGAGGAAGGCGAGCACCCGCGCGCCATACTGCGGACGGACAGGCTGGCCGCGCTGGGCGTCCGGTTCGGGGGAAGGCCGCTCTTCGAGAGCACGGTCGCGGCGCTCGTCGCCGCGGTCGGAGGGAGCAGGGCTGAAGCGGAAGACTAGTTGTGGCCGCCGATTCCGATCAATCCCGCGAGGTCCATTCCTCCGGCGGGCCGCGCTACCGGTCGGTTTTCGTGCGCCGGGGGACGGGCGGCGACAAGATCCTGCAGCGTATGCTGGTCGAGCACCTCGATGAACGCGTCAAGCGCGGAATCGAGGATGCGGTTGATCGGCGCCGCATGCTGGATCGGGCAATCCTCCTGCAGCTGCCCGAAGCAATCGGCCTGAATGTGCGTTTCCTCGGTCAACCGGACCACATCGCCGATGCGGATTTCCGCCGCCGGCCGCGCCAGCCGGAGACCGCCGCGGCGTCCGCGCATCGTCTTGACGAAGCCGCCATGCACGAGCAGCGGGATGATCTTCAGCACGTTGAATTCTGTGATGTTATAGGCCTTGGCGACGTCGGCGGCCTTCATCTGCGCATCCGGACGCAGCGCGCAGTGAATCAGGATGCGCAGTGCGTAGCTCGTCTGTTTCGTCAGTCGCATGGTCTCATGCCTCGGCGCCCCGCCGCGCCCTGCTTACCACGGATTGCGCCGCGAAGACCATGCGCACGCAATCGGACAGCCCGCTTTCCGCGTCCACGCTGCATTGCGACGTGAAAAAGGCGAGTGCAAGGCGGTTGACGGTCGCCAACTCTATGATGTTCATAAGCGGGGCATTTCCACGGATCGGACGGACCGGGGAAACTTTGGGGGACATCTTGGAGCTGAGTACGCCGTTGCGGCACGCGCGGAATCCGACGCTGTGCACGGCGCCGGGTGTTCGCGCCGGTCCCCATCCGCTTAGCCGTCCGAAGCCGGGATCATGCCCAAGGCGATAAGAACCTACGTCCGTATCGTAGAGGCGGTGAACTACCGCGTCGGGCGGTTCGCCATGTACATCCTCTACGGAATGATGGCTGTGCTGATCTGGTCGACAGTGTCGAAGGTCACGCCCTGGCCCTCGATCTGGACGCTGGAGACGGCGCAGTTCGCGATGGTCGCCTATTACATGCTCGGCGGGCCCTATTCGCTGCAACTCGATTCCAATGTGCGGATGGACCTCTTGTACCATCGCTGGTCGCCCCGGACCCGGGCCTGGGTCGACGCATTCTCGGTGTTCGCACTTCTGTTTTATCTCGGTGTCCTGCTCTACGGCGCGGTCGAATCGACGGCCTATTCTCTGCAATATTCCGAACGCAGCCCGACCGCCTGGAGACCGTACATCGCGCCGATCAAGATCGTCATGTGCGTTGGCGTGTTTCTGATGCTGCTGCAGGCCATCGCCTTCTTCTTCCGCGACGTGGCGAAAATTCGCGGGGAGGAGATCTGATGTCCTACGACATGATCGCCATCCTGATGTTCTCCACCATGATGGTGATGATGGCGACCGGTCAGCGCGTGTTCGGCGCGATCGGTTTCGTCGCGGTCGCAGCAGCGCTGCCGCTGTGGGGTGTGGGCGGATCGGACCTGGGCTTCGCGGCGGCGATGAAGCTGATGAAATGGTATCCGCTGCTCACCCTCCCGATGTTCATTTTCATGGGCTACGTGCTGAGCGAAAGCCGGCTGGCCGACGACCTCTACCGGATGTTCCACGTCTGGTTCGGGCCGGTGCCCGGAGGCCTCGCGATCGGCACGATATTTCTGATGGTCATCATCTCGGCAATGAACGGCCTGTCC
Organism: Hyphomicrobiales bacterium; assembly: GCA_038211615.1. Taxonomy (GTDB): domain Bacteria; phylum Pseudomonadota; class Alphaproteobacteria; order Rhizobiales; family Afifellaceae; genus DASWJZ01. The sequence continues at coordinate 34,798 of JBBQVL010000033.1, read as the reverse complement.
GTCGCCGGCATGGCGATCGGCGCCACCATCGCGCTCCCGGAGCTCCTGAAGCGCAAATACGACAAGCGGATGGTGACGGGGGTAATCCAGGCGGGATCGTCGCTCGGCATTCTGATCCCGCCCTCCGTGGTGCTGGTGCTGTATGCGATGATCGCGCGCCAGCCGGTCAGCCTGCTGTGGCTGGCGGGGGTGATGCCGGGGCTCATGATGGCGGCGCTCTTCATCGTCTACATCTGGATCCGTTGCCGCCTTAACCCCGAGCTCGGCCCGGTGCTCGACCCGGCGGAACGCGCCGCAATCCCGCGCTCCGAGAAGCTGAAGCTGCTTACCGCAGGCGTGCTGCCGCTGGCGATCTTCCTGGTGATGATGGTGCCCTTCGTCACGGGCTATACTTCGCTGGTCGAGGCATCGGTGGTGGGCGCGCTGGCCTCGGTCGCGGCGGCGGTGATGAAGGGGCGCTTCACCCACAAGGTCTTCGAGACCTGCACCCGCGAGACGCTGGCCATCTCCTGCATGTTCATGTGGATCATCCTTGCCGCCCTGGCTTTCGGCTCGGTGTTCGACGGCCTCGGCGCGGTGAAGGCCATCGAGGGCTTCTTCGTCGACAAGCTGGGGCTTTCGCCCTGGACGATCCTGATCCTGATGCAGCTCAGTTACCTTATCATGGGCACCTTCCTCGACGACACCGCGATGCTGGTGATTGTCGCACCGCTCTACGTGCCACTGGTCGCGACGCTCGATCTCGGCATCGACAAGCAATACGTGCTGATCTGGTACGGGGTGCTCTACACGATCACCTGCCAGATCGCCTACATGACCCCGCCCTTCGGCTATAATCTGTTCCTCATGCGGGCGATGGCGCCGCCAGAGATCAACATCATCGACATCTACCGCTCCATCGTGCCGTTCGTCGGCGTGATGATCCTGGCGTTGATCCTGGTGCTCGTCTTCCCTGAGATCGCGCTGTGGCTGCCACAGCATATCAACGCAAGATGAGACGAGCCCCGGTCAACGGGTGCCACCCCAAACCAGCAAGGAGAGACGTGATGACGACAAGACGCAAGTTCCTCGCCGCCGGTGCCGCCGCCATACCCGCCGTCCTCGCAGCGCCCGCCGTCCTCGCCCAGGCGCCGATCAAATGGCGATTGCAGACCTATGCCGGCCCGGCGCTTGGCGTGGAGGTGATCGACACCTGCATCAAGCAGTTCAACCAGATCGCCGCCGGCCAGATGGAGATCGAGCTCTACTACGGCGACCAGCTGGTGCCGACGGGCGAGTTGTTCCGGGCGCTGCAGAAAGGCACCATCGATGCAGTGCAGTCGGACGACGATTCCATGGCCTCGCCCACCGAGGTTACCGTCTTCGGCGGCTATTTCCCGCTTGGCCTGCGGTATTCCCTCGATGTCCCCGCACTGTTCAACCACTGGGGTCTCGATGAGATCTGGAAGGCGGAATACGCCAAGGTCGGGGTCAAGCATATCTCCGCCGGCTCCTGGGATCCCTGCAACTTCGCCACCCAGAAGCCGATCACCTCGCTGAAGGACCTCCAGGGTCTGAAGGTCTTCACCTTCCCGACCGCCGGGCGGTTCCTGACGCGTTTCGGCGTCGTGCCGGTGACGCTGCCGTGGGAGGATGCCGAAGTGGCGCTGCAGACCGGCGAGCTCGACGGCATCGCCTGGTCGGGGATCACCGAGGACTACACCTCGGGCTGGGCCAACGTGACCAAGTACTTCCTGACAAACAATATCTCCGGTGCATGGATCGGCCATTTCTTCGCCAACATGGACCGTTGGAACGAGTTACCGGACAACCTCAAGACCTTACTGGAGGTGTGCTTCAACTCTTCCCACTACCACCGCCAGCACTGGTACTGGAACGGCGAGGCGAGCCTCAGGGTGAACGAGCACAAGCTCGAATCGACCTCCATCCCGGATGAGGAGTGGGCCACCGTCGAGGATGAGGCGCACAAGTTCTGGGACGAGATCGCCGCCGAGAGCGAGCTGAAGGCAAAGGTTGTAAAGATCTTCCGCGACTACAACGACACCATGGTCCGGGCCGGGAAGCCGTACCGCTACAGCTAGGCGTCCCGCTGTTATGTTCCGATCCATCAACGGCCGGCCGCACCCGCGGCCGGCGCCTTTCGCAAGAGCAGAAAAATGGCCGGGAACCTGACATTCGACCAATTGAAGAAGGCTGTCGCCGCGGGCGAGATCGACACGGTTGTCGCCGCCTTTGTCGACATGCAGGGGCGGCTTATCGGCAAGCGCTTCCAGGCGGAGTTCTTCGTGTCATCCGCCCACGAGGAAACGCATGGCTGCGACTATCTCCTCGCCAGCGACATCGATATGGAGCCGGTGCCCGGCTACGCCGTCGCCAACTGGGAGAAGGGCTACGGCGATTTCGTCATGAAGCCCGACATGGCGACGCTTTGCCGGACGCCCTGGCTGGAAGGCACCGCGCTCGTACTCTGCGACGTGCTCGACCACCATCACCACGATCTGGCGCACAGCCCGCGCGCCATCCTGAAGAAGCAGCTGGCGCGGCTCGCCGATCGCAAGATGCGTGCCTATCTTGCCTCGGAGCTGGAGTTCTTCCTCTTCGACGAAAGCTACGAAAGCGCCAGCGCCAAACGCTATCACGGGCTGAAGACCGCCGGCACCTACATCCAGGATTACCACATCCTGCAGACCACCAAGGAGGAGGGCGTGATGCGCGCCATCCGCAAGGGGCTGCAGGGCGCCGGCATACCGGTCGAGAACTCCAAGGGCGAGTGGGGCCCGGGGCAGGAGGAGATCAACGTCCGCTATGGCGAGGCGCTCGAAATGGCGGATCGCCATTCGATCCTGAAGAACGGGGTTAAGGAGATCGCCTTCGGCCTCGGTAAGTCGGTCACTTTCATGGCGAAGTGGGATTATGGCCTCGCCGGTTCATCGAGCCATATCCACGCCTCGCTGTGGGATGCTTCGGGCAAGAAGCCGCTGTTCTTCGACCCGAAGGCGCCGCACGGCATGTCGGCGCTGATGCGGCAGTTCATGGCGGGGCAGCTCAAATATGCCCGCGACATCACCTGGTTCCTGGCCCCCTACATCAACTCCTACAAGCGCTTCCAGGTCGGCACCTTCGCGCCGACCAAGGCGATCTGGAGCCGCGACAACCGCACCGCCGGCTTCCGGCTCTGCGGCGAGGCAACGAAGGCGATCCGCGTCGAATGCCGCATCGGCGGCGCCGACCTCAACCCTTACCTCGCCTTCGCGGCGCTGATCGCCGCAGGCCTCGCCGGCATCGACGAGAACCTGACGCTGGAGCCGGCGTTCGTCGGCGACGCCTATCGCGGCAAGGGCGTGCGCGAGATTCCGAAGACGCTGCGCGACGCGATCGAGCAGCTCGACAAATCCAAGATGCTGCGCGCCGCGCTCGGCGACGACGTCGTCGGCCATTACCTCCACACGGCGCGCTGGGAGCAGTTCGAATACGACCGCCGCATTACCGACTGGGAGCTGAAGCGCGGATTCGAGCGGTATTGAAAGCGGGGCAACGCCTCCCCTCTTGTAGGGAGGGTTGAGGGAGGGTAACGCGACGGCACGAACGTCAGCGCAGAAGAATGAGCGGTTCAAGTCAGAAGAAGTCCGGTAGTCGACGCCACCCTCTGTTCGGGTGCATGCGGGGAACTGTGACGATTGCTCCCGGCACTGACCTCACTGCTCCGGCATGTCCGGAATGGGCGGAGATCGCCGAAGAAAGCTGCATTGAGCTTGAAAGGATGATTGCTGAGAACAGGGCGGAAAAGAAGCAATGACCACCACCAAAATCATCTCGCCCATCGACGGCTCGCTCTACGCCGAGCGCGAACAGATCTCCGATGCGGCGCTCGAGTCGGCTGTCTCGCGCGCCCGCGCGGCGCAGGCGGAGTGGGCGAAGGTTCCGGTCGCCGAGCGGGTCGCGCAAACCCTCGCGATGCTCGATGCCGTGCTCGCCATGAACGACGCGATCGTGCCGGAGCTTGCCTGGCAGATGGGTCGGCCAGTGCGCTTCGGCGGCGAGAAGGGCGGGCTCGAAGAGCGGGCGCGCTATATGGCGGGGATCGCCGAGGAGGCGCTGGCGCCCCTCGTGCCGAAGGAGAAGGCCGGCTTCCGGCGCTACGTGAAGCGCGAGCCGCTCGGGGTGGTCCTCGTCATCGCGCCGTGGAACTATCCGTTCCTGACGGCCGGAAACACCGTCTTCCCGGCGCTGATGGCCGGCAACGCGGTGCTGCTGAAGCACGCGGCGCAGACGCTGCTCGTCGGCGAGCGGTTCCAGCAGGCGGCCGACAAGGCCGGTCTGCCGAAGGGCCTCTTCCAGAACCTCGTGCTCGGGCACGAGCTGACCGAGCGGCTGATCGGCTCGGGCAAGGTCAACCACGTCAACTTCACCGGGTCGGTAGCCGGCGGCAAGGCAATCGAGCGCGCCGCGGCCGGCAGCTTCGCCTCGCTCGGGCTGGAGCTCGGCGGCAAAGATCCGGCCTACGTGCTGCCCGACGTGAAGCTCGACCACGCGATCGAGAACCTCGTGGACGGCGCCTTCTTCAATTCCGGCCAGTGCTGCTGCGGCATTGAGCGCATCTATGTGCACGAGGATGTCTTCCAGCCCTTCCTCGAAGGCTTCGTAGCGCTCACAAAAAGCTACGTGGTTGGCAACCCGCTCGACGCTGCAACTACCCTCGGACCGATGGCGCGCGGCGGCTTCGCCGACCATGTGCGCAACCACACGGAGGAGGCGCTGCGCAAAGGTGCGAAGCCGCATATCCAGATGCAGGTCGCGAACGACCGGCGCGGCTCGCCCTACATCGCGCCGGAGGTGCTGACCGACGTCAACCACCAGATGGCGGTGATGCGCGAGGAGACTTTCGGCCCGGTGGTCGGCATCATGAAGGTGCGCGACGACGAGGAGGCGATCCAGCTCATGAACGACAGCCCCTACGGGCTGACCGCGTCGCTTTGGACGAGCGACATGGACCGCGCGGCCGAGATCGGCGACCGCGTCGCCACCGGCACGGTGTTCATGAACCGCTGCGACTATGTCGATCCGGGCCTGGTGTGGACCGGCGTCAAGGATACCGGGCGCGGCGCCGCGCTGTCGCAGTTCGGCTTCCACGCGCTGTCGCGCCCGAAGAGCTATCACCTCAGGGACGTTTCATGACCAAACTCGTCGCCAACTGGAGTTATCCGACCGCCGTGCGCTTCGGGGCGGGACGCATCTCGGAGCTTGCCGAGGTCTGCAAGGCGGCCGGGATCCGGCAGCCGCTGCTCGTGACCGATTCCGGGCTCGCCAAGCTCCCCATCGCCGACCGCGCGCTCGACATCATGCGCGAGGGCGGGCTGACGCCGGGCATCTTCTCCGAGGTGCGCCCGAACCCGGTCGAGACCAACCTGACGCGGGGCGTCAACGTCTTCAAGGCGGGCGGCCACGATGGCGTCGTCGCCTTCGGCGGCGGCAGCGGCCTCGACGTCGGCAAGCTCATCGCCTTCATGGCCGGACAGAAGCGGCCGGTGTGGGATTTCGAGGACATCGGCGACTGGTGGACGCGCGCCGATGGCGATCGGATCGCGCCGATCGTTGCGGTTCCGACGACCGCCGGCACCGGCTCGGAGGTCGGCCGCGCCGGCGTGCTGACCGACGAGAAGACGCACACGAAGAAGATCATCTTCCACCCGAAGATGATGCCGAAGGTCGTGATCTGCGACCCCGAGCTGACGGTCGGCATGCCGCCGTTCATCACCGCCGGCACCGGCATGGACGCGCTGGCGCATTGCCTCGAAGCGTATTGCGCCGAATTCTATCATCCGATCGCGACGGGCGTCGGGGTCGAGGGCGTCCGCCTTGCCTTCGAGAATCTTCCGAAGGCGGTGGCCAACGGCAAGGATATCGAAGCGCGCGCCCACATGATGAGCGCCGCGGCGATGGGCGCCACGGCGTTCCAGAAGGGGCTCGGCGCAATCCACTCGCTGTCGCATCCGGTCGGTGCGCTCTACGACACGCACCACGGCATGACCAACGGCGTCTTCATGCCCTACGTGCTGGTCTTGAACCGCCCGGCGATCGAGGCGAAGATCGCGCGGCTCGCCGCCTATCTCGGCATCGGGGGCGGCTTCGACGGCTTCCTGAAGGCGATCGTGAAGCTCCGCGCCGACACCGGCGTGCCGCATACGCTGGCCGGGCTGAAGGTCGATGGCGCGCGGTTCGACGAGATGGCGGAGATGGCGATCGTCGATCCGACCGCCGGCAGCAACCCGGTGAAACTCACCAAGGAAGGCGCGCTGAAGCTCTTCAACATGGCGCTGTCCGGCACGCTGTAGCGCACAGGCGGGCGGGTCGCGTGACGCAGTCGGAGAAGCGGCCAGCCGATCTGCCGTCCACTGATACCTATGCACTGGTGGCGCCCGACTTGCCGGCGGTGCAAGCGCCGGTGCTTCCCTATGGCCCGCCGATGCCGCGCGACAGATCGTTCGGTATCGGGCTGATCGGCGCCGGCGGAATCAGCGCCGCGCATCTCGCCGCCTACCGGAAATACGGGCTGAACGTCGTCGCTATCTGCGACCGGCATCTCGACCGCGCCGAGGCGCGGCGGGATGCCTACTTCCAGAACGCCCGCGCCACCGATCGCTTGGATGAGGTGATCGGCCAGCCCGACGTCGCGGTCGTCGACCTCACGCTCCACCCCGAAGGTCGCGCGCCCCTGATGCGGCAGGCGCTGGAGGCCGGGCAGCATGTCCTGTCGCAAAAACCTTTCGTGCGCGACCTTGCGGTCGGCCGCGCGCTGGTCGATCTCGCGAACGAGAAACGGCTGCAGCTCGCGGTGAACCAGAACGGGCGCTTCGCGCCGCATCTCTCCTGGATGCGCGAAGCCGTCTCCGCCGGGCTGATCGGGGAAGTGACCGCGGTGCATGTATCGATCCAGTGGGACCATACGTGGATCGCCGGCACCCAGTTTGCCGAGATGCCGTTCGTGATCCTCGAAGACTTCAGCATCCACTGGTTCGATTTTCTGGCGAGCGTCATGGGCGGCGGCGCGGAGCGGGTCTTCGCCACGACGACGCGCGCGCACGGGCAGACGATCAGACCCGGGCTTCTTGTCGAAGTGCTGGTCGCCTATCCTGGCGGCCACGCCTCGCTCATCTTCGACGCCAATGTTGCGCACGGCGCCGCGGACACGACCGTCGTTGTCGGAACGCTTGGCAGCCTCAGGAGTAGCGGGCCGGATCTCGGGCGGCAGAGCGTCAGCCTCCATACCGGCGGGGGCGTGGCGCAGCCGGCGCTGAGCGGCGCGTGGTTCGTCGAAGGTTTCGCCGGAACGATGGGCGCGCTGCTCTCGGCGATAGAGACGGGCGTGGAGCCGATCAATTCGGCGCGGGGAAATCTCGCGTCGCTCCGCCTTTGTCAGGCGGCGATCGAGAGCGTCAGGGCCTCGGCGCCAGTCAGCCTGGCTTGACCCGAGCGGCGAGCTCTCAGGGTCAGCTCGCCGATTTCCGCGACCAGGGCCACGCGCGCTTCTGCGGCGCGGCGATGCCGCGGAGCGGCATCGCAAAGCGGACGCCAGCCAGCCGGCCGGACTGCCACACCACCGTCACGCGCTGCTCGTTGCCGTCGAACTTCAGGTCGAACGCGCGCGGCAGGATTACCGGGTTGAGGAAATTCAGCAGGGCGCCTGAATTGCTCACGTTGCGAACGGTGCAGGAGAGGTCGGCCCGGCCGTTGACATGCACTGTCCCGGCCTGCTTGGCCGCGATTCTTGGTGCTTTGCGGTGTTCAGACATTGGGAAGAACTCCGAATATCCCGCAGGATAGCGGAGGTCGGTGTTCGGTTGGTTAAGGTCAGCCGACTTGATGAATATCAGCTCGCGAGCTCGCAGGTGTCGCGGAACGCTAGCTTCGGGTAGCGCTTAACCACATTGTCGAGCTCCCAGGCGTTGCGGGCGAAGAACACAAGGCGGCCGTCGCGGTCCTCGGCAAGGCTGGTGAGGTTCTCCGCCCGGAACGCCTCCACGGCCTCCCTGCCGCCGCTGGCGATGACCCAGCGCGCCGTCTGGTAGGGCACCGGCTCCAGGTCGATCTCGGTCTTGTACTCGGCGGCAACCCGCGATTTCAGCACGTCGAGCTGCAGGACGCCGACGACGCCGACGATCCAGTTGCCGCCCGTCACCGGCTTGAACACCTGCGCGAGACCTTCCTCGGCAAGATCCTGCAGCGCCTGCCGCACCTGCTTCACCTTGGCCGCGTCGCCGCTCAGCACGCGGCGCAGTACCTCCGGCGCGAAGGAGGGGAGCCCGACGAAGCGGGTGGAGGGATCCTCCGCCAGCGTATCGCCGACGCGGAGCGCGCCGTGGTTCGGAATGCCGACGACGTCGCCGGCGACGGCGTCCTCGGCGATGTGGCGGTCCTGCCCGAAGAAGAGGACGGGGCTGTGGATGGTGAGCGCCTTGCCGGTGCGCACCTGGTTGAGCTTCATGCCGCGCAGCAGCCGGCCCGAGCAAAGGCGGAGGAAGGCGATCCGGTCACGATGGTTCGGATCCATGTTGGCCTGCACCTTGAAGACGAAGCCGGAGACGGATTCGTCCTCCGGATCGACGATGCCGGAGATAGTGGGCTGCGGGCGGGGCGGCGGTGCGAAGTCGGCGATAAGCGCGAGCACCTCCTCGACCGCCGTGTCGCGGAGTGCGCTGCCGAAGATGACCGGCGTCAGATGTCCCTGGCGGAAGGCTTCGAGGTCGAAGGCGGAATAGCCTTCGCGCGCCAGCGACGCCTGCTCGCGGAATTCCTGCAGCACGGGCGGGCTGACATGGGCGGCGAGCCCTTCGTCATCGACGCCGGAGAAGGGGATGACGATGTCGGTCGCGCCGCCGCGACCGCGCGACGACGCGAGGAGAGCGTTGCGGCGGAAGTCGAAGGCTCCATGGAAGTCCGCGCCCTGGCCGACCGGCCAGACGATCGGCGCGGCGTCGAGCGCCAGCGCCGACTCGATCTCGTCGAGCAGCTCGAAGGGATGGCGGCCCTCGCGGTCGATCTTGTTGATGAAGGTGATGATCGGGATGTCGCGCAGCCGGCAGACCTCGAAAAGCTTGCGGGTCTGGGTCTCGATGCCCTTCGCCGCGTCGATCACCATGATGGCGGAATCGACGGCGGTCAGCGTGCGATAGGTGTCCTCGGAGAAATCCTCGTGGCCGGGCGTGTCGAGGAGGTTGAAGACGAGGCCGTCGCGTTCGAAGCGCATCACGGTGGAGGAGACCGAGATGCCGCGCTCGCGTTCGATCGCCATCCAGTCGGAGCGTGTGCGGCGGCGCTCGCCGCGCGCCCGCACCGCGCCCGCCATGCGGATCGCGCCGCCCTTCAGCAGCAGCTTTTCCGTGAGCGTCGTCTTGCCGGCGTCGGGGTGCGAGATGATGGCGAACGTACGCCGCGTGCGCCAGTCGGTCTCGGCAAGCGTGCCCGGCCGGCTCTCGCCCTGCTCCGGCAACTCGGCGATCAAAGTGTCAACCATCTGCGGCTTTCGTCAACGCCGGCCGCGCGCCGCCAGGACGCTCGACCGAATTTACGTGGTTCTCGTGCGGCCCTCACATAAGGAGAGCCGGCGGATTTTGATAGGCCCGGGGCCGGCAGACGCCCCGACAGGCTGGAAATACGCCTTCCGGTGGCCCATATGCAGGTCGCAGCACTTCTTTCGGGTCCATTGCCAGCCGGGCAATTGCCAAGCGTGCGGTATCGTGCCTCCTTGCCGATCAGCAGGGCGGGTGAGGATAAGATGGCCTTCAGGACCAATTACAATCAACAGCGCAGCGATCGGCAGCGCATCAAAGACCAGAAGAAGCAGGAGAAGCTTCAGAAGCGCGAAGAGGAGGCAGCCCGCCGGCGGGCGGGGCGCGATGAAACTGCGCCCCCCGAAGGAACCGGCGACGCCCCTCAGCACGACTGAATTTCAGATTTCGATCGGAGAATTCCAATGGCCCGCAAGAAAGAGCCCGGCCCGGCCGGCTTTGTGCTTTTCGATGTCGTCTACGAGGACGGCACGCTGAGCTCCAACCGAAAAGTCCCGCAATCCGAAGTCGACGGCCTCGACGGCGACCTGCCGGCCAAGACCTTCATCGAGCAGCAGGACCGGGTGGTTGGCGAAAAGTCCGGCCGGCCGCGCGGCAAGATCAAGACGATCGTCCGCTCCGGGCGGCGCTCGCTGCCGGCGGGCCAGAGCGGTTATGAGGCGGCGCGCAGCCGCGGCTGACGCGGACGGGCCTCAGCCCTCGATCTGCTCGCGCAGCATTTCCAGCGCGAGCCATTCGTCCTCGGCTTCGCCAAGTCTTGCCTCGGCGGCCGCCAGCGCGTCGGCGGTGGCGCTGAAGGCAGCGGCGTCGCGCGCGAAGAGCGCCGGATCGCCAAGCTTTCCCCGCAGGCCGACGATCTCGCGGTTGAGCGCCTCGATGCGCGCGGGAAGCGTCTCCAGCGCGTGCTTTTCCTTGAAGCTCAGCCTCCGCTTTCCGGCCGAAGGCCGCGGGTTCGACGCCGCCTTGCGCGGTTCGGCCGGTCGCTCCGCCTTGGCTCGCGCCGAGAGGGGCGCGCCACGCTGCGCCAGCATGTCGGAATAGCCGCCTGCATATTCCACCCACTGCCCGTCGCCTTCCGCCGCGAGCAATGAGGTCACCGTGCGATCGAGGAAATCGCGGTCGTGGCTGACGAGGATCACCGTGCCCGGATAATCGGCCACGGCCTCCTGCAGGAGGTCGAGCGTCTCGAGATCGAGGTCGTTGGTCGGCTCGTCGAGCACCAGCAGGTTCGAGGGGGTCGCGAGTGCGCGGGCGAGCATCAGCCGGCCGCGCTCGCCGCCCGATAGCGCCGAGACCGGCTGTCCCGCCTGCTCCGGTGCGAAGAGGAAGTCCTGCATGTAGCTCATCACATGCCGCGGCTCGCCGCCCACCATGACGGTGTCGCCGCCGGTGCGCGTCAGCGCCGCCTTCAGCGTCGTCGCCGGGTCGAGGCTGGCGCGGCGCTAGTCGAGCGAGGCGATTTCCAGATTGCTTCCGAGCCGCACTGACCCGCTGTCGGGCTGGCTGGCGCCGGTCAGCATGTCGAGCAGCGTGGTCTTGCCGGCGCCGTTCGGGCCGACGATCCCGAGCCGGTCGCCGCGCGCGATGCGGATGGAGAAGTCGCGGACCAGCACGCGGCCGCCGAGCGCCTTCGTCACATCCTTCGCCTCGATGACCAGCTTGCCCGAGGTTTTCGCGTCGCTGACGGTGAACTTCACTGTTCCGGTGACGCGGAGCTGCTCGCGGCGCGTCCGGCGCATCTCGTGCAGCGCGCGGAGCCTGCCCTGGTTGCGCGAGCGCCGCGCGGTCACCCCGTAGCGGAGCCAGTGCAGTTCCGCCACGATCTTGCGGTCGAGCTTCTGCCGGTCGCGTTCCTCCTGCTCGAACACCGTGTCGCGCCATTCCTCGAACGCGCCGAACCCCCGGTCGAGCCGGCGGATCTTCCCCCGGTCGAGCCACAGGACGGCGTTCGAGAGCGTCTGCAGCATCCGCCGGTCGTGGCTGACGAGTACGATCGCCGAAGGCGTGTCCGCGAGTTCGCTCTCCAGCCATTCGATGGCCGGGAGATCGAGGTGGTTGGTCGGCTCGTCGAGGATCAGCACATCGGGCCGCGGCGCGAGCACGCGCGCCAGCGCCGTCCGCCGCGCCTCGCCGCCGGAGAGCCGCGCCGGGTCCTCAGCGCCGGTGAAGCCCAGCGCGTCGAGCAGGATTTTGGCACGATGCGGGTCGTCGCCCGGCGCGAGCCCCGCCTCCACATAGGCGAGCACCGTCGCGAAGCCGGACAGGTCCGGTTCCTGCGGCAGATAGCGGATGGTGGTGCCCTGGCGGACGATCCGCTCGCCGCGGTCGGGCTCGACGAGGTCCGCCATGACTTTCAGCAGCGTCGATTTTCCCGAGCCGTTGCGCCCGACCAGCGCCAGCCGCTCGCCTTCGCCGACGGAGAGTTCGATGTCGGCGAGCAGCGGCGGACCGCCGAAGCCGAGCGCGACATTGCGGAGAGACAGGAGCGGCGGGGATGCAGGCATGCGGGTTCGTATCACAACACAGAGGAGGTTTCGCACTGGCACCTCTCCCCCTTGTGGGGAGAGGGTCTGGGTGAGGGGAGTCTAACGTAGACCTCGGCGGAGCGGAGAGACCCCGCCCCCAACCCCTCCCCGCGAGGGGGAGGGGAGAGCGTTGTTCCTTGCCTTACCCCGCGTAGCACCCGGCCAGCCGTGCCCTTTGCCGCACCAGCGCCAGGACGATGTCGATTGCCGGCGTGGGGGTGCCGGTCAGCCGGCCGAGTTCCTGCACGCCGGTGACGAGGGCGTCGATCTCCATCGGCCGCTTCAACTCCAGGTCCTGCAGCATCGAGGTCTTGTGCTCGCCGACCGCGGCGGCGCCGGCGACGCGGCGGTCGACGTCGATCGGAAAGGTCAGCCCGAGCGCGCCGGCGATCTCTTCCGCCTCCACCATCATGACGCGCGCAACGGCACGTGTGCCCTCGTCGCCGGCGATGCCGGCGAGCGTGCCGCCGGTCAGCGCCGAGATCGGGTTGAACGAGAGGTTGCCCCAGAGCTTCACCCAGATGTCGTTGCGGATGTCCGGCCGGATGGCGGCGCGGATGCCGGCCGGGACGAGGGCCTGTGCCAACGCCAGTACGCGCGCGCTCTTCTCGCCCGAGGGCTCGCCGAGCGGCAGGCGGTCGCCCTCGACATGCTTGACGATTCCCGGCGCCTCGATCTCGGCGGCGATGTAGACGACGCTGCCGATGGCGCGCTCCGGCCGGATCGAATCCCAGATCTTTCCGCCCGGATCGACCGACTCGATCCGCCGCTCGGCATAGGCTCCGCCGTGCTTGTAGAAATACCACCAGGGCAGGCCATTCTGCGCGGTCACCACGGCGGTGTCCGGCCCGAGCAGCGGCTGCATGCTGTCGAGCACGGCGGGGACGGAGTGCGCCTTCAGCGCCAGGATCACATAGTCCTGAACCCCGAGCTCCGCCGGATGGTCCGTCGCGGTGACGCGGACGTTCGTCTCGCGGTCCTTCTCCTTCAGGGTGAGGCCGTGCGCCTGCATCGCCATCAGGTGCGGTCCGCGGGCGACGAGGCTGACCTCGGCCTCGCCTTTCGCGGCGAGCTTCGCGCCGATCATCCCGCCGATCGCACCCGCGCCGAAGATGCAGATCTTCATGCGGTCAGTCCGAGCTTTTCCGCCAGCCCGATTCTTTGCAGCTTGCCGGTGGCGCCCTTCGGGATCTCTTCGAGGAAGATGAGCTTCCTCGGCACCTTGAAATCCGCGAGCCGGGTGGCGCAGAAATCCCGCAGCTCGCGCTCGCTCGCCTCGCTCCCCTCGCGTAGCACGATCGCCGCCGCGACGTCTTCGCCGAGCTTCGCATGCGGCATGGCGAAGGTGACGACCTGCGCCACCGCCGGATGGTCCATCAGCACCTCGTCCACCTCGCGCGGAGAAATCTTCTCGCCGCCGCGGTTGATGATCTCCTTCAGCCGCCCGGTGATGCGGATGTAGCCCTCCGCATCCATCGTGCCCTGGTCGCCGGTATGGAACCAGCCGTGCGCGAAGGCTTCCGCATTGGCCTTCGGATTGGCCTCGTAGCCGGCCGTGACATTCTCGCCGCGAATGCATATCTCGCCCACCTCTTCGGCGCCGAGCACGCGTCCGTCGTTTGCAAGGATCGCCATCGCCGGCCCGGCGGCGACACCGACGCTCCCGGCCTTCCGGGCCCCCGGCGGCAGCAGGTTCGAGGCCATCTGGTGCGCCGCCTCTGTCATGCCGTAGCTCTCAATTACCGGGCAGCGGAACGCCGCCTCGAGCTCCGCCATCACCTGCGGCGGCAGGGAGGAGGACGAGGAGCGGATGAAGCGGAGTTTTGCGTTCGCGATGCTCTCGGCATTGCGCGGGGCGCGCGCCAGGATTGCCTGGTGCATGGTCGGGACCGCCGTGTACCAGGTGGGCCTTTCCTGCTCCAGCCACTGGAAGAATTTCAGCGCATTGAAGCCCGGGGTCGCCACCACCGATGCGCCGGCCGACAGCGAGGCGGTCACTGCCGCGATCAGGCCGTGAATGTGGAAGAGCGGCATGATGTTGAGGCAGCGGTCCACCGGCGTAAGCCGCAGCGTCGCGCGGATGTTCTGCGCCGAGGCCGCGACATTCGCTCCGGAAAGCGGCACGATCTTCGGTCGCGAGGTGGTGCCGGAGGTGTGGAGGACGAGCGCGATGTCGCCGCGCTCCGCAGGCCCGGAGGCGCCCGCCTTGCCGCCGATCGGCTCACCCGCAAGGCGGAACTGGCCAGCCGGCGCGTCGGCCTCCGTCTCCAGCCGCAGGACGGGCACGCCGAGCTTCGCCGCGACGGCCTCCGCGGCTTCGTTGCCTGCCGCGTCGAGGATCAGCGCGCGGGCGCGAAGGTCGGTCAGGTAGAACTCGAATTCTTCGGCGCGATAGGCGGAATTAAGTGGCGCGGTGGTGGCGCCGGCGGCGATGGCCAGGAACGCCGCGGCCATTTCCGGACCGTTCGGGAGCACGATGGCGATGCGGTCGTTGCGCCCGATACCGAGCGCGTTCAGCCGCGCGATCGTTTCGCGCGTGAGATTTCGCAGGCCGCCGAAAGTGAGCGTCGTCCGCCCCGGCGCGAGGATCGCGGGGTCGGCTTCGGCCCCCTTCGAAAGTATGTCGAGCATGCCGCCTCTTTCAGGTCGAGAGGCCGGTAGCGCCTCTCAGACGACCCTTACCCGAAGATCGCCGATGCCGTCGATATGGCCTTCGAGCGCATCGCCGCGCTGCACCGGGCCGACGCCAGCGGGCGTGCCGGTCATGATCACATCGCCGGGCGCCAGGCGGAACAGGCCGGAGAGATAGGAGATCGCCTCCGGGACCTTCCAGATGAGCTGGTTCAGGTCGCCGGTCTGCGTCCGCTTGCCGTTCACGTCGAGCCAGATTGAACCGGCGGCCGGATGCCCGATCACGCTCGCCGGGGCGATCTCGCCCATCGGGGCGGAAGATTCGAAGGCTTTGGCGAGTTCCCACGGCCGGCGCGCAGCCTTTGCTTCGTCCTGCAGGTCGCGTCGCGTCATGTCGAGCCCGACGGCGTAGCCGAACACGTGATCGAGCGCGGTCTCGACCGGGATGTTCTCCCCGCCCTTCGCGAGCGCGACCACCAGCTCGATCTCGTGGTGCACGTTCTGCGTCGCGGGCGGATAGGGAAACGCGCCGCCGCCCGGCACGATGTTGTCGGGGTTCTTCTGGAAAAAGAAGGGAGGCTCGCGGCTTGGATCGCCGCCCATCTCGATCGCATGCTCGGCGTAGTTCCGCCCGACGCAATAGACGCGACGGACGGGGAAGAGATCGGTCGAACCACGGACCGCGAGCGCGGTCGTTGCCGGCGGCGCGAAAACGTAGCCCATGCCTCGCTACTCCGCCGGGTGCGGGTGGGGATCGTAACCCGGAGCGCCACGCCGGCGCGTCTCGACGGCGTCGCGGCGCGCAATGAAGGTGTAGAACATCGGCAGCACGAAGAGCGTGAAGAGCGTGCCGATCGCCATGCCAGCGGCGATGACGAGGCCGATCGAGAAGCGCGCCTTGGCGCCGGCGCCGGATGCGATGATCAGCGGCGCGACGCCGAGCACCATGGCGGCGGTGGTCATCAGGATCGGCCGCAGCCTGACGCGCGCCGCCTCGATGATCGCCTCGCGCCTCGGCAGGCCGTGCTCGCGCTGCTGGTTTGCGAACTGCACCATCAGGATGCCGTGCTTGGTGATGAGGCCGATCAGCGTGATGAGGCCGACCTCGGTGTAGATATTGAGGGTGGCGACGCCGAGATTGAGCGGCACCAGCGCGCCGAAGATCGACAACGGCACCGTCAGCATGATGATGAGCGGGTCGCGGAAGCTCTCGAACTGCGCGGCGAGCACCAGGTAGATGATGACGATGG
This sequence comes from Hyphomicrobiales bacterium, assembly GCA_038211615.1. Lineage (GTDB taxonomy): Bacteria > Pseudomonadota > Alphaproteobacteria > Rhizobiales > Afifellaceae > DASWJZ01. Next base: position 18,826 of record JBBQVL010000033.1, on the reverse strand, counting down.
CGAGGCCGAAGGCGGTGAGGGTGGAATTCCCCTCGGTGATCTCGAGCCGCGACTGGCCGGCGAAATCCTCATAGAAGCCGCCCGGCATGACCTCGGCCGCGATCTGGCGGATCGTCGCCAGGGCGTCGCCGGTCGCGACGCCGGGCAGCGGCAGGCCGGAGATGGTGGCGGAGTTGAGCTGGTTGAACTGCTCGATGGCGACCGGCGCGGCGCGCGTCTCGATCGTCACCACCGAGGAGAGCGGCACCATCGAGCCGCTGGCGCTGCGGACATAATATGTGCCGAGGCTCTCCGGGTTGAAGCGGTTCGGATCGTCGACCTGCGTGACGACGTCATAGGAGCGGTTGGCGAGGTCGAACTTCGAAACCGGGCCCCCGCCGACGAGCGCGGTGAGCGTCAGGCCGATATCGCTTACCGGGACACCGAGCGCCGCGGCGCGGTCGCGGTCGATGGTGACCAGCGCCTGCGGCTGCTCGAAGGACAGCGAATTCTGCACGACGATGAACCGCCCGCTCGCCTGCGCGCGGTTCTTGATCTCCTCGGCGATCTCGTAGACCTGGCTCGGATCTCCGGTCGAGCGGACGATGTACTGCACCGGTAGGCCGCCGCCGGTGCCGGGGAGCGTGGGCGGCGCGAACACGAAGGCCTGCACGCCCGCGACGCCGTTGATCCTGTTCTGCACGTCCTGCTGGATATCCGCCTGGCCGCGGCTTCGCTCGCTCCACGGCGTCAGGCCGAAACCGGCGAAGGCCGTGTTGGTGCCGCCGAAGCCGACCACCGAGAACCGGACATTCACTTCCGGCACGTCCTTGGTCGCGTCGATGACCTTCTTGGCGAACGCCTCGGTGTAGTTGGAGGTCGCGTAGGCCGGCGCGTTCACGACGGAGAACATGAAGCCGATGTCCTCCTGCGGCGCCAGTTCCTTCGAGGTGTTCAGGAACAGGAAGACCATGGTCGCGGAAAGCGCCGCCACGATCGTCAGCGTCGCCCAGCGGTAGTTGAGCGTGGAGGCGACCCGGCGGCCATAGGCCGCGCTGATGCGCTCGAAGGTCCGGTCGACGATCTGCTGGAAGCGGCTGGTGCCCGCTTCGTGCGGGCGGAGCACGCGGCCGGCGATCATCGGCGAGAGCGTCAGCGCGATGAAGCCGGAGATCACCACCGCGCCGGCGAGCGTTACCGCGAACTCGCGGAACAGCGCGCCCGTCAGCCCCTGCGTGAAGCCGATCGGCGCGTAGACCGCGGCAAGCGTTATCGTCATCGCGACGACTGGCGCGAAGATCTCGCGCATGCCGGCGACGGCGGCCTCGATCGGCCGCTCGCCGTGCTCCAGATGCCGGTGGATGTTCTCCACCACCACGATCGCGTCATCGACCACGAGGCCGATGGCGAGCACCATGGCGAGCAGCGTCAGCAGGTTGATGGAATAGCCCATCGCAAAGAGGATGAAGCACACGCCGATCAGCGACAGGGGGATGGTGAAGATCGGCACCATCACCGAGCGGAACGAGCCGAGGAAGATCAGGATCACCAGCACGACGATGGTCACCGCCTCGGCGATCGTCTTGAACACCTCGCGGATAGAGCCGCGGATGTTGTCGCTGGCGTCGTAGACGAGCTGGATCGTCATGCCCGGTGGCAGGTCGCGCTGGATGTTCGGCAGCTCGGCGCGCACCGATGCCGAGGTGTCGAGCGCATTCGCGTCGGGCGTCGTGAACACGCCGAGGAAGGTCCCTTCCTCCCCATTGAAGGCGACGCGCGTGTCGGTGCTCTTCGGGCCATATTCGAGGCGCGCGACGTCGGAAAGCCGCACGATGTCGTCGCCTTTGGCGCGGACCGGGAGCGCCGCGAAGCCCTCCGGCGTCTGCAGTGTCGTCGCCGTCTGGATGGCGTAGGCGACGAACTCGTTCTCTGTCTTGCCCGGCGCCGAGAGGAAGTTCGAGGCGCGGATCGCGGTCAGCACATCGCTCGCGGTGACGTTGCGCGCCGCGAGCTGCACCGGATCGAGCCAGACGCGCATGGCGAACTCGCGGCCGCCCAGGATCTGTGCGTCGCCGACGCCGGCGATCGTCGTGAAGCGCGGCTGGATGACCTGCGTCAGGAATTCCGTCACCTGCTGCGGGTTCATCGTGGTCGATCGCACCGAGATGTACATCAGCGCGAAGTTCTGGCCGTTGCCCTTCACCACGATCGGATCGTCGGCATCGCTCGGCAACTGGCCGCGCACCTGCTGCACCTTGGCGAGCACGTCGACCAGCGCCTTGTCCGGGTCGGAGTTCAGCCGCATGTTCACCGAGACGGTGGAAGAGCCGAGCGCGCTCTTCGACGTGACGTAGTCGACGTTCTCGGCGCTCAGCACCGCCTTGGCGATCGGCGTCGTGATGAAGCCCTGCATCAGGCTGGCGCTCGCGCCGGCATAGGTCGTGGTGACGGTGATCACCGATTCCTTGACCTCCGGATACTCGCGCACGGTCATCCGGTAGAAGCCCTGGATGCCGAGGAGGAGGATCAGTACGGCCGTGACGATCGTCAGGACCGGCCGCCGGATGAAGATCTCGGAAAAATTCACGGGCTGCTGTCCCCGCCGTCCTCCGCGAGCTTTGCGGGGTCGACTTCGTTGTTGATGGTCACGGGCGCATTGTTGGAGAGCTTGTTCTGCCCCGAAGTGACCACGGTCTGGCCGGGCTCAAGGCCCTTGGCGATCTCGATCAGGTTGCCCTGCCGCCGGCCTGTCTCGACGAAGACCTGCTTGGCGACAAGCTTGGCTGCGGCGGCGGCGGGCGCTGCCGGAGCGGGCGCGGCGGTGCCGGTCGTTGCAGCGGGCGCCGGGGCGCTGGCTGCCGGCGGTGTTGCAGGCGTTTCGGTCGGCAGCGACTGGCGCAGCGCCGCGTCTGCCGCCGGTGCGCCCGCGGCGGGCGCGTCCGCAGGCGAGAGGACGTAGACGTAATTGCCGTAGAGGCTCGTCACGACCGCCGTCTGCGGCAGCGCGATCACGTCGGTATCGTCGGGCAGCTCGACCCGCACCCGCACGAACTGTCCGGGGCGCAGGTTCCCGTCGGAGTTCTTCACCTCCGCCCGGACCGAAACCAGCCGCGTCTGCGGATCGATCTTCGGATCGATGCCGACGAGCTGACCCTGATAGGCGAAGCTCTCCTCGGTCAGGCCGAATGTCGCCGCCTGTCCGATCGCAATCTGCCCGATCTGCTGCTCGGGAACGGTGAAATCGACCCGCATCGTGTCGAGCCGCTGCAGCGTGGCGATCGTATCGCCCGGCTGCACGTACTGGCCGACGTCGACGCGCGGGATGCCGATCGTGCCGGCGAATGGCGCAACGATCGCCTTCTGATCCAGCACGGCCTGGATCTTGGCCAGCGCCGATTGCGAGGACGCAAGCGTACTTTCCATGTCCTGCAGGTTGGCCGTGGAATTCACGCCGGTCTTGCGCAGTGTCTCCGCGCGTACCATCGCCGCCTTGTCGCGCTCCAGCGCGACCTGTGCCGACGTCAGATCGGCCCGCTCCACCGCATCGTCGATCTGCACCAGGAGCTTGCCTTCCTCGACGCGATCGTTGGCGGCGAAGTCGATCGATTTGACGACGCCGGCAAGCTGCGAGGAGATGTCGGCGCCCTGCACGGCTGCGAGCGTTCCAATGGCGCGGATTTCCGGCTTCCAGGTCGTGGGTTGGACCTTGGTGGCCGAAACCACCACTGCGGGCGCCTGCATGTGGGCGAAGAACTCGCCGATCATCTTGGTGCGGAAGAAGTTGAACCAGACGAGCAAAGCGCAAAGCAGAATCGCCACGACGACGATGATGCGGCGCAAGCCTATCCAGCGGAAAAATCTGGCAACGGAGCGAAGCATGGCCTGACTGCCATCCAATCTGATTGTCCGAGAATGCAGGCCGCCGCCCGTCCGATCGCGGCCGGCGGCATCGCCATCCGCAATCGCGGGCTGTCAAAAAATCCTTACGCGCTATACCGCAATGCAGCACGGATTGCCAGCCGGGCGGGCCGGACCGCTGGACGCTCCTGCCATTTGCGGAAAACGGGCAGGCTGATAGCCTCCCGCGCGAAAACACGGAGCGACCGATGAGCCTCGACTTTGCTTCCGTCGCAGACACGAAATGCCGGGTCGGCGAAAGCCCGCTCTACGACGAGCGGACGAACCGGCTCTTTTTTGTCGACATCCTGAGCCGCACGATCTTCCGGCTCGATATCGCCACCGGCGACCTCGGTTCGTGGAGCTTCGAGAGCGAGGTCGGCTCAATCGGCCTGGCCGCCTCCGGCAGGCTCGTGGTTGCGCTCCGCCACAGTGTCATCCTCTTTGATCTTGCGTCCGGCGCACGGCAGGAGCTTTGCCGGATCGAGGCGGAGGAGCCGGAGAAGACACGCCTGAACGACGGGAGGGTCGGGCCGGACGGCGCGTTCTGGGTCGGCAGCATGGACGACCGGCCGGCCAAGGAGCCGATCGGCGCCCTCTACCGCGTCGATCCCTCCGGCCGCGTTGAACGGAAGGTCGAGGGGCTGTTCGTCTCCAATGGCCTTGCCTGGACCGCCGACGGGGAGGTCATGTTCCATGCCGATTCGCGTGGGCCGTGGATCGATCGCTGGGGCTTCGACCGCGCGCGCGGGGCGCTTTCGGGTCGCACACGCTTCGCCACGCTCGACGAGGCGAGCGGGCGGCCGGACGGCGGCAGCTGCGACGCGGAGGGCTTCTACTGGAGCGCCGGCGTCTCCGCCGGCCGCCTCAACCGCTTCGCCGCGGACGGCCGTCTCGCCGCATCCTATGCGGTTCCAGTGCCGGCCCCGACGATGCCCTGCTTCGGCGGTGCGGACTTTCGCACGCTCTACGTGACCAGCCTGCGAGAAGGGCGCTCGGCGGAAGTGCTGGCGAAAGCGCCGCTCGCCGGGGCGCTCATCGCGGCGGCCTCGCCGGCGGCCGGGTTTCCGTCCTGGCGGTTCCTCGACGTCTGAGAAGAGTTCGCGGATGCGGGGGTCACACCCGCCCGCTCAGATGTCGCGCCCGGCGCAGCCCGGGGAACATGTACGCCCACAATGCGGTCACGATGACCGTGCCCACGCCGCCGATCACCACCGCCGGCACCGTGCCGAGGAACGCGGCCGAGATGCCGGCGCGGAACTCGCCCAGCTCATTCGACGCGCCGACGAACACGCCGTTCACGGCGTTGACGCGCCCGCGCACCTGGTCGGGAGTCCAGAGCTGGATCAGCGTCTCGCGCACATAGACGCTGACCATGTCGGCGCCGCCCATCACGATCAGCGCGACAATCGAGACCCAGACGATGGTGGACATGCCGAAGACGATGGTGCCGAGCCCGAACATGCCGACGCAGAGGAACATCAGCAGCCCCGCATGGTCGCGGAGCGGACGCGTGGTGAGGTAGACGGCGACGGCGATGGCGCCGATCGCCGGCCCTGAGCGGAGCAGTCCGAGGCCCCAGGGACCGACGTTGAGAATGTCGCGGGCGTAGACCGGAAGCAGCGCTGTCGCCCCGCCGAGCAGCACCGCGAAGAGATCGAGCGAGATCGCGCCGAGCACGATCTTCTCGTGCCAGATGTAGCGAAAGCCCGCGACGATCGTTTCCCAGCTCGCCGGTTCGCGTCGCGTCCGCTGCGCCGGCTGCGGCACGAGCAGGATGAGCACCGCCGCGCCAAGAAAGAGCGCGGTTGCGATGCCGTAGGCGGCGAAGGGCGAGACGCCGTAGAGCAGGCCGCCTGCCACCGGGCCGATGATCGTGGCGCATTGCCAGCTCAGCGAATTCAGCGCGATGGCGCTCGACAGCACGGCAACCGGCACGAGGTTCGGCACCAGCGATTGCTGCGCAGGGCCGTAGAAGGCGCGCGCCGTTCCGAAGACGACGAGCACGATGAAGATCGGCAGCGGCGTGTGGATGCCGGTCAGCGCAAAGGCAAGCAGCGCGGCGGAGCAGATGGCCTCGATGCCGATGCAGACGGCCATGATGGTGCGGCGGCGGAAGCGATCGGCGACCGCGCCCGTCACCAGCACCAGGAGCAGCGCCGGCAGGAACTGCGACAGGCCCACGAGGCCGAGATCGAGCGGGTCGCGGGTCAGGTCGTAGACCTGCCAGCCGACGGCCACCGTCTGGATCTGCGCGGCGAAGCTCGAGGCGAGCCGCGACAGCCAGTACTTCATGAACGCGCTGTTCTGGAAGGCCGCCCAGCGGCCGACCGGAAGAGTCTCGGAGGGCGATGTCATGGTGTGTCGGACAGGAGGATGTCCCGAGGCGGGACAGGCAGCTTCTAGGCGCGATCGGCCGGGGAAACAACAAGCGCGCCGGGAAGCCGGCTAAGCGTGCGGCTTCGCCGCCACCATCATGTAGTTCACATCCATGTCGGTGGAGCCCGACCAGCGGTCGGTCAGCGGATTGTAGCGGACGCCACTCCGGTCGTGGATCGCCAGCCCCGCGCCGGTCAGCGCGGACTCGAGTTCAGCCGGGCGCACGAGCTTCGCATAATCATGGGTGCCGCGCGGCAGCCAGCGCAGGAGATATTCCGCTCCGACGATAGCGAGCGCGAAAGCCTTCGGCGTCCGGTTGATGGTGGCGACGAAGATGAGACCGCCCGGCTTCAGCAAGTCGGAGGCCGCGACGAGGAAGGCGCGCATGTCGGAGACGTGCTCGACGACTTCCATCGCAAGCACGACGTCGAAGCGCTCGCCCGATGCCGCCAGCTCCTCTGCGGTGGTGGCGCGATAGTCGATCGCGAGGCTGCTCCGCTCCGCGTGCAGCCGGGCGATTTCGGTGTTGGTGCGCGAGGGATCGAGCCCAACCACCTTTGCGCCGAGCCGTGCCATCGGCTCGGAGAGAATCCCGCCGCCGCATCCGATGTCGACGAGGCGGAGTCCGGCGAACGGCCTGCTGCTTTTCGCGTCGCGGCGGAAATGCGCGACCACCAGCTCGCGGATATAGGCGAGCCGCACCGGATTGAATTTGTGCAGCGCGCCGAATTTCCCCGTCGGATCCCACCACTCCGCCGCCATACGCTCGAACTTGGCGATTTCGAGAGGATCGACCGTGGTGGCGCCTGGCGTGGCTTCGGGGGACATCGTTTCTAACCGAGCCGGTCCAGAATCTGCCGGCGCTGGATATAGATGAGCCAGGCGAGGATCACGCCGATCACGATCGGATGGATCCAGTCCATGTGAAGGCTCGTGACCTGCGCTATGAGAGCGCCGATATCGACGATGAGGAGAAACAGGGCACCGAACGCCGAAACCGCCGGGATAAGGACCGCGACCGCGCCGGCCAGCTCGATGATGCCTGTAACGTAGCGAAACCACTGGCCGAGCCCAACCGTGTTGAAGACGTCGATCTCCATCTGCGCGCCCGAAAGCTTCATGCCTGCGGCAAGCACGAAGAGTGCGGCGACGATGATGCGCACGATCCAGAGGCTGATCAGCATGGCGCGCGACTGCGAGGCGGTTGTGTCCGGCATTTCAGGCTTCCGATATCAGGGTATGTCCCTCTTTTAGTGCGATCAGGCCTTTTCCGCCATTGCCTCGACCAGGCGCGCAAATTTGTCGACGAACCCCTGCAGGAACGTCTTCGAGGCCTCGTCGGCGATCGCGCCGTCCTCGCCGATCAGACCGTCCTTGAACTGCACATAGGCTTCCGGGCTGCCGAGGAGTGCTGCCATGTGCCCGCTGAGGATCGTGCGCAGATGGCTCTGGGCGATCGCTGTCGCGATGCCGCCGCGCGATGTGCCGATGATGGCGCCAACCTTGCCGCTGAAGGCGCTCGTGCCGCGCGGCCGGGTCGCCCAGTCTATGGCGTTCTTCATCGCCGAGGGGATGGAGCGGTTGTGCTCCGGCGCCACGAAGAGCACGCCGTCGGCGGATGCGATCTGGGCCTTGATGCGCGTCACCGACGGCGCGGGGCTCGCCTCGTCGTCCTGGTTGAAGAGCGGGAGGTCGTCGATCCTGACTATGTCGAACATGAGCCTGCCCTCGGCGAGTTTCGCGAGCGCATCAGCGAGCTTCCGGTTGATCGAATCCTTCCGGATGCTTCCCACGATGACGGCGACCTTGTGCATGTGAAATCCCCCTGCCCGGAACCGGTACCTCCGGCGTGACGGGCGTTCATCTGGCGTTCCCGGGGCCGCGAAGCAAATCATCCGAGTCGGGGGGCCGGCTGTTGCCCGCCGCCGCGGAAGCCGATAAACAGCCGGAATCGGCGCGAAATCGCTGATGCCCCCGGCATTTGACACTCTTGACCGGTTCGCTCGATCGCGACCCCACGGATTTTCACGGCATGGCCCGTCTCGTGATGAAATTCGGCGGTACCTCCGTCGCCGACATCGACCGCATCCGCAACGTGGCGCGGCATGTGCGGCGCGAGGTGAATGCCGGCTACGAGGTGGCGGTCGTCGTGTCCGCCATGGCGGGCGAGACGAACAAGTTCGTCGGGCTCTGCCGCGCCGCTTCGATCCTCCACGACGCCCGCGAATATGACGCGGTCGTCTCGGCCGGCGAGCAGGTGACGGCCGGGCTGCTCGCCATCGTGCTGCAGGAGATGGGGATCAACGCCCGCTCGTGGCTCGGCTGGCAGATCCCGATCGCGACCGATTCCCAGCATGGCGGCGCGCGCATCACGGATATCCGCGCCGAAATGCTGCTGGAGCGGCTGGCGCAGGGGCAGGTGGCGGTGATCGCCGGTTTTCAGGGGCTCGCCCCCGACAACCGCATCGCGACGCTCGGGCGCGGCGGCTCGGATACAAGCGCGGTGGCGGTCGCCGCTGCGATCGGCGCAGAGCGCTGCGATATCTATACCGATGTCGACGGGGTCTATACGACCGACCCGCGCATCGTCTCGAACGCCAAGCGCCTCGACAAGGTGGCCTTCGAGGAGATGCTGGAGATGGCGTCGCTCGGCTCGAAGGTCCTGCAGGTGCGCTCGGTGGAGCTCGCCATGGTGCATGGCGTGCGGACCTTCGTGCGCTCATCGTTCGACGACCCGGAGGCGATCCCGGCTGGTGAAGGCAACCAGCCGGTCGGCACACTCATTTGCGACGAGGACGAGATCGTGGAAAAGCAGCTCGTAACCGGCATCGCCTATTCCAAGGACGAGGCCAAGATCACGCTCCGCGGGGTGGAGGACAAGCCGGGCGTCGCCGCGGCGATCTTCGGACCGCTGGCGAAATCCGGCATCAACGTCGACATGATCGTGCAGAACATCTCCGAGGACGGACGCACGACCGACATCACCTTCACTGTGCCGACAGCCGATTTCGAACGCTCGATGGCGCAGATCGAGGCGCTGAAGAAGAGCGTCGTGATGGAGAAGGTCTCCGGCTCCAGCGACGTCGCGAAGGTCTCGGTCATCGGCATCGGAATGCGCAGCCATGCCGGCGTGGCGGCCGAGGCCTTTCAGGCGCTCGCCTCGCGCGGCATCAACATCCAGCTCATCACCACGTCGGAGATCAAGATCTCGATCCTGATCGACGCGGCCTATACCGAGCTTGCGGTGCGGACGCTGCATTCAATATACGAACTCGACAAGACGTAGGTCAGGGGCGGCACGCGAAGGTTGCATGAACCTTCGCCGCCGTTGAGGAGGTCAGCGTGGCACCCAACCGGGGGGCGCTCGCCGGACCGCGCGTGCTCTTGCGGAAGCTCCGCGAGGTCATGGCGGAGCCGATCGGCGCCCAGCAGCGGCTCGATAAGGTCGTGACGCTCATCGCGGCGAACATGGTCGCCGAGGTGTGCTCCGTCTATGTGCTGCGCGCCGACAACGTGCTCGAGCTCTATGCGACCGAGGGCCTGAAGGCGAGCTCGGTGCACCGGGCGTCGCTGACCGTCGGCCGCGGCCTCGTCGGGCTGATCGCGGCCGAGGCGCGGCCGCTCAATCTTCCCGACGCGCAGGCGCATCCGGCCTTCGCCTACCTGCCGGAGACGGGCGAGGAGGTCTACCACTCCTTCCTCGGCGTGCCGGTGCTCCGCGCCGGGCGGACGCTCGGCGTGCTCGTCGTGCAGAACCGCTCGCACCGCACCTACGCGGAGGAAGAGCTCGAGGCGCTGCAGACCACCGCCATGGTGCTCGCCGAGATGTTCGCCTCCGGCGAGATGGAGGATATGTCGGTCCCGGGCGCCGACCTCGACGTCAACCGCCCGGTGCACCTGAAGGGCACCGCCTACGCCGAGGGGATCGCGCTCGGGCATGTGGTGCTGCACGAGCCGCGCGTCGTCGTCACCCAGCTCATCGCCGAGGACGTCGAGCTCGAGCTCCGGCGTCTCGACGCCGCCATGGCGAGCCTGAAACTCTCCGTCGACGATCTCCTGGCGCGCGGCGCCGAGGCGGGGGCGGGCGAGCACCGCGAGATTCTGGAAGCCTACCGGATGTTCGCCGAGGATCGCGGCTGGACCCGCCGCCTGCAGGAGGCGATCCGCAACGGCCTCACCGCGGAGGCGGCGGTGGAGCGGGTGCAGAACGATACGCGCGCGCAGATGCAGCGCCAGACGGATCCGTTCCTGCGCGACCGGCTGCACGATTTCGACGATCTCGCGAACCGGCTGCTGCGCGAGCTGATGGGGCGCCCGCACGGACCTTTCGCCGCGGACCTTCCCGAGGACGCGGTCGTCGTCGCGCGCCACATGGGACCGGCGGAGCTGCTCGACTATGATCGCGAGCGGCTGCGCGGGCTGGTGCTGGAGGAGGTGGGTCCGACGAGCCATGTCGCGATCGTGGCGCGCGCGCTCGGCATCGCGACCGTCGGGCAGCTCGACGACATCGTGGCGCTGGCGGAGGCGGGCGACGCCATCGTCGTCGACGGCGACACCGGCGACGTGCATCTCAGGCCCCCCGCCGACATCGAGACCGCCTACGCCGACAAGGCGCGTTTCCGCGCCCGCAAGCAGGAGCAGTACCGGCTTATCCGCAACGCGCCGGCGGTCACCCGCGACGGCGTCGATGTGGCGCTCCATATCAACGCCGGGCTGCTGATGGACATGCCGCGCCTGGAGGAATCCGGGGCGGTGGGCATCGGGCTTTTCCGCACCGAGCTGCAGTTCATGGTCGCCTCGAATTTCCCACGTCTGAACGAGCAGGAGAGCTTCTACCGGCAGGTGCTCGACGCGGCGAACGGCCGGCCCGTCACCTTCCGCTCGCTCGATGTCGGCGGCGACAAGGTGCTCCCCTATTTCCGCCAGCAGAAGGAAGAGAACCCGGCCATGGGCTGGCGGGCGATCCGGCTCGGCCTCGACCGTCCGGCGCTGCTTCGCACGCAGGCGCGCGCACTGCTGAAGGCGGCGGCCGGGCGCGAGCTCCGGCTGATGTTCCCGATGGTGACCGAGGTGGTCGAGTTCGAGCGCGCCAAAGCGGTCGTCACGCGCGAGATGAACCATCTCGCGCGTCACGGTCACGGACGGCCGGCGAAGATCGTGCTCGGCACGATGATCGAGGTGCCGTCGCTGCTCTTCCAGCTCGACGAGCTGTTCCGCGTTGTCGATTTCGCCTCGGTCGGCTCCAACGACCTGATGCAGTTCGTCATGGCAAGCGACCGCTCGAACACGCGGCTTGCCGGCCGATTCGATCCGCTCAATCCGGCGTTCCTGCGGGCGCTCCGCACGATCGCGGTCGCCGCCGACGCGGCGGGCAAGCCGCTGACGCTCTGCGGCGAGATCGCCGGGCGCCCGATCGACGCGATCGCGCTCGCCGCGATCGGCTTCCGCTCGCTCTCCATGGCTTCCGCCGCGATCGGCCCGATCAAGGCCACCATCCGCGCGCTCGAGCTTGCGCCGATTCGCGAACGGCTTGGAGCGCTCCTCGACCAGGGCGCCTCGGGCTCGGAGATCCGCGGCGAGCTTCGCGCCTGGGCCGAGACGCACAGCGTGCCGATCTAGATGAGGCTCGCCTTCGGCACAGAGAGGAAGCCGCTGCTCTCCGGGCTGCTGTCCGGATGACGGCGACCATCCCGCAGGAGCGGCTGCTCTCGCTCATCCGCCGCCACGAGACCGTTTCCGCGATGCTCGCCTCGGGGCAGTCCGGCGGCGAGGATTACGTTCGCCTCTCGCGCGAGTTCTCCGAGCTCGATCCGGTGGCGGAAAAGGCGCGCGCATTGGGCGCGGCGGAGCGTGAGCTGGTTGAGGCCGAGGCGCTGGTGGCGGATCCCGCCACCGAGCGGGAGATGCGCACGCTCGCCGAGGACGAGCGGCGGGCGCTGGTGGAGAGGATAGACGCGCTCCGCACCGAGCTGCGCCTGCTCCTCATCCCGCGCGATGCGGCGGACGACAGGAGCGCCATCCTCGAAGTGCGCGCCGGCACCGGCGGCGACGAAGCGGGCCTCTTCGCGGGCGACCTCTTCCGCATGTACGAGCGTTATGCAGCGTTGCGCGGCTGGAAGATCGAAGTCCTCTCGACGAGCGAGGGGGAGGCAGGCGGCTACCGCGAAATCGTCGCCGCCGTGCGCGGCTCGGGCGTCTATGCGCGGCTGAAATTCGAATCGGGCGTGCACCGCGTGCAGCGTGTGCCGACGACCGAGGCGAGCGGGCGCATCCACACCTCCGCCGCCACCGTCGCCGTGCTGCCCGAGGCGAAGGATGTCGATATCGAGATCAAGGCGGAGGATCTGAGCGTCGAGACGCTGCGCGCCTCCTCGAAGGGCGGCCAGCACGCCAACACGACATCGTCGGCGGTGCGGATGACGCATATCCCGACCGGCATCACCGTCTCGGTCAGCTCGCGCTCGCAACACCAGAACCGCGCCCAGGCGCTCGAGGTGATGCGCTCGCGCCTTTACGAGGCGGAGCGCGAGAAGCTCGCCAGCGAGCGCTCGTCTTCACGCAAGGACCAGGTCGGCTCGGGCGACCGCTCGGAGCGCATCCGCACCTACAATTTCCCGCAGGGGCGCGTGACCGACCATCGCATCAACCTCACCCTCTACAAGCTCGACAAGGTGCTGGACGGCGAGGCGCTCGACGAGATCGTCGATGCGCTCACCGCCGACGACCAGGCGCGCAAGCTCTCCGCCTTCGAGGAAGAGGGGCTGTGACCTACGGCGAGGCGCTGGCGGAGGCGCGCTCGGCGCTGCGGGAGAGCGGAGCCGACAGCCCGGCGCTCGACGCGCGGCTGCTGCTTGCGGCGGCGGGCGGTCTCGACATGGCGGCGCTGATCGCACGCGACGGCGACGCCCTGCCGGACCTTGCGCAGGCGACCTTCACCCGCCATCTGGGGCGAAGGGCCGCAGGCGAGCCGGTGGCGCGCATCCTCGGCGAGACGGAATTCTGGGGCCTCCCCATCAGGCTCAACGCGGCGACGCTGGTGCCGCGCCCCGATACGGAAACGCTGGTCGCGGCCGCGCTTCAGGAGGCGCGGCGGAGGGATTCGCCGGACCTTGCGATCTGCGACCTCGGTACCGGTTCCGGTGCGATCGCGGTGGCGCTGCTCAACGAGCTGCCGCGGGCACGCGTGGTCGCGACCGACATCTCCGCGCAGGCGCTTGCGATGGCGCGCGAGAATGCCGAGCGACTTGGTGTGGCGTCGCGGCTCGCGTTGGGCAAGGTGAGCTTCGCCGATGGACCGGACGGGCGTTTCGACATCGTCGTCGCCAATCCGCCCTATGTGCGGAGCGGTGCGATCGGGGGGCTGGCGCGCGAGGTGAGCGACTACGATCCGCGCGCCGCGCTCGACGGAGGGCCGGACGGCCTCGCCGCCTACCGTGCAATCCTCGGACGCATCGGAACCCTTCTGGCGGATGGCGGTTTCCTCGCCCTGGAAGTCGGCTACGATCAGGGCGAATCGGTCGCCGGGCTTTGCCGCGATGCGGGTCTTGAAGGCGGGGAGATTGTTAAGGATCTTGCGGGTAGGGGGCGGGTTGTGACTGCGCGCGCCGGCCTGTCGGGGACCATTCCGGGGGCGTCAAAAAAAGCGCTTGGAAAAGTCGGGTGATTCGGGCTAGCTTCCGCCCGCAAACCAGAGTGAAGCCCAGGGCTGGCTTCCTTTCCCGGCTGACATCAGAGATCGCCGAAAGCTGGTTCGCCTGTGTCGCCATCGCATGAGACGTCTTGACCTCAGGGGATGATGAGGTCGGCTTGGGAGCAAGCGTGGCGCACAGGACCGGCAGACCGCTCAAGGACAGGCGGGCCGGGCATGCAGGTTGACCGTCAACAAGAGAACGGGTTCATGAGGCACAATCAGAATCGCAGGTCACGCGGTCGCAACAACCGCAAGGGACCAAATCCCCTTACGCGAAGCTACGAATCGAACGGCCCGGACGTTAAGGTCCGAGGCACCGCGGCGCATGTCGCCGACAAGTACATGACGCTCGCACGCGACGCGCAGTCCTCGGGCGATACGGTCGCCGCCGAGAATTATCTGCAGCACGCCGAGCACTATTACCGCATCGTCATGGCCGCGCAGGCGCAGTTCCAGCCGACGCAGCCGCAGTTCCGCGAAGGCGGGCAGGATGAGAGCTACGACGACGACCGCAACCTGAACGGCCGGGTGCGCGACCGCTTCGACTTCAACGGCGCCGACGGCAGGAACGGCGACGGCGACGACGAAGGCTACGACAACGGCGGAGAGGGCGACGACGACCGTGGCTATCGCCCGCCCATGCAGCAGCAGGCGCCGCGCCAGCAGGAGCAGGACAATCGCCCGCGCGGACCGCGTCCCGAACAGCGCTACGACAACCGCCCGCGGCAGGACAATCGCCCCGACAACCGGCAGGATGCCCGGCAGGATAACCGCCAGGATAACCGGCCGGACAACAGGCAGGACAACCGGCAGGAGCGCAACGAGCGCCCCGACTACCGCGACAACGGCAATCGCCAGGAGCGCTTCCAGCGCGCCGAGGAGCCGCAGCCCGAAATCATTGCGCCGGTCGAGGCCGTCCCGCCGCCCCAGGTGGAGGAAGCCATCGCCCCGCCGCGCCGCCGCCGCGGACGTCCGCCGCGCGTGGAGAGCGAGGCCGTCGCCCCGCCGGAGGGCGACGACGCGACGCCTGATGGGGCCGCTGCGCTCGCCGCCTTCCCGGACTGAGATTTCGGGTCGGAGAGAATTCCCAAGGCCGGCCTCGCGCCGGCCTTTTTCATGCGCGGAACGGAACGCCGGGCCTGGGCATCGCCCTCCCCATCTCAGAGAGTCGCGACAATCTCGATCGCGTCGCCCACGGCGATCGAACCGCCCGTCTTCGCGCCGAGATAGATTCCGAAATCCATGTGACCGTATTCCGCCTGGAGGGACTGCGGAATCCGCATGTCGCGCCGGCCGGTCTTCGGATCGACGTTGGTCGCAGCGCAACGGCCGGTGCGCTTTCGCGCGACGAGGATCAACCCCGGCAAGCGCACCTCTCCGTCAATCCAGTCCTGTTCGCTGAAGGCCGGCGGCCCGTCGATCACAATATTCGGCCGGAAGCGCAGAGGATCGACCGGGCGGCCGAGTTGTTCCGCCAGCGCGCGCACACTTGCGAGATTGACCAGGTGCACGACCTTCTCAGCCACATCCGAGAAGGAGAAGCCGGGCGCCGAAAGGATCCTGGGCGGGCCGCGCAGCTCGGCGCGAAAGTTCTCCGCGATCCACGCCTCGATCCGCGCGCGGCCGTCGGGGGTCGAGAGCGATGCTTCGACCTGAGGCGCACCGTCGCGCGAAATGCGGAACACACCCGTCGCGTCGTCGAAGCGCGTGCTGAACTCCGCCATCCGCTCGTCGCGCATCAGCATGAGGAAGCGGCTCTTCTGGAAATAGGCAGGCGCGGCGGGATCGAACCCGCTCGGGCCGTTCTCGATCGCGTAGGCGCGGTCGAACGGCATCGTGCCGCCCGCCGCGATTTCCGCCCGCGCGACAGGCTCCGGCGAAAAGCCCTTCACCGGATAGCGGTAGAGGGCGGTGATCCGCGCGTGGGCTTCGGGCATTCTGAAAGCTCGCTGCGTTTTCCTGGAGTGACGCAGTCCTATCACGTGCCGGGCACGGGGAAATCCTCTGCCCACGGCGTCCGGAGCTTCCTTGAAACGGATGCCGCCGCGATTAAGGGCAGGGTGCTGGCAACCTGGCCCGGATCGAAAGATGTACATCGTCGGCATGACGCTGCCGAAAATCTACGCCTACTTCCCGCCGGACAGCATCGGGGCGGAAATCGGCGTCAAGCGCGGCGGCAACGCGCGGCGAATGTTCTCGAGACCGGCAATCCCGACCCAAAACGGGCGCGCCGGGTTATCGTCAAGATCGCCGATCCGCACGGGCAGCCCGCAAAGGGTTGAGGGTGCCCGGGGCGATCCCCGCGATCTGGGCACCCCCGCCTTGTCCTGAATCAATGCCGGGAGCCGGTCCGGCCCGCAAGCTGGCAGACCGCTCCAGGCACCGGATTGAGCCGGGATTGCGTGCCAAAAAGGCCACACCATATGAAGTATACGGCCGCCTCGGGGGGCCGGAATTTCGTGCTTGGCCGTGCCTTGACGCTTCGGGTCGGGGGACGGGCCGGAAGGGGTAGAAGACGATGAACATCGAGAAATATACCGAGCGGGCGCAGGGCTTCATCCAGTCCGCGCAGACCTGGGCGCTGGGCCAGGGCCATCAGCAGTTCACGCCCGAGCATCTCCTGAAAGTGCTGCTCGACGATCGCGAGGGACTCGCTGCCGGCCTGATCGATCGCGCCGGCGGACGCGCGAAGGACGCGCTTCTCGCGACCGAGGTAGCGCTGGCAAAATTGCCGAAGGTGTCGGGCGGCTCCGGCCAGCTCTATCTCTCGCAGCCGCTGGCGCGCGTCTTCGCCACTGCCGAGCAGATCGCCGAGAAGGCTGGCGATTCCTACGTCACCGTCGAGCGGCTCCTGCTGGCACTGGCGATGGAGAAGGAAGCGGCGACCGCGAAGATCCTGGCCGATGCCGGCGCCACGCCGACCGGACTGAACCAGGCGATCAACGCCATCCGCAAGGGCCGCACCGCCGACACTGCGTCGGCCGAGTCCGGCTACGACGCGCTGAAGAAATACGCCCGCGACCTGACGGAAGCGGCGCGCGACGGCAAGCTCGATCCGGTCATCGGCCGCGACGAAGAGATACGCCGCACCATCCAGGTCCTGTCACGCCGCACGAAGAACAATCCGGTGCTCATCGGCGAGCCCGGCGTAGGCAAGACAGCCATCGCCGAGGGGCTGGCGCTGCGCATCGTCAACGGCGACGTTCCCGAGAGCCTCAAAGAAAAGAAGCTGATGGCGCTCGACATGGGCGCACTCATCGCCGGCGCCAAATACCGCGGCGAGTTCGAGGAACGGCTGAAGGCCGTGCTCTCCGAGGTCACCTCGGCGAGCGGCCAGATCGTCCTCTTCATCGACGAGCTGCACACACTGGTCGGCGCGGGCAAGGCGGAAGGGGCGATGGACGCCTCCAACCTCCTGAAGCCGGCGCTGGCGCGCGGCGAGCTGCATTGCGTCGGCGCCACCACGCTCGACGAATACCGCAAGCACATCGAGAAGGATGCGGCGCTCGCCCGGCGCTTCCAGCCGGTCTTCGTCTCCGAGCCGACGGTGGAGGACACCATCTCCATCCTGCGCGGCATCAAGGAGAAGTACGAGGTGCACCATGGCGTGCGCATCACCGATTCGGCGATCGTGGCCGCGGCGACGCTCTCGAACCGCTACATCACCGACCGCTTCCTTCCCGACAAGGCCATCGACCTGATGGACGAGGCCGCGTCGCGGCTCCGCATGCAGGTCGACAGCAAGCCGGAGGCGCTCGACGAGCTCGACCGGCGCATCATCCAGCTCAAGATCGAGCGCGAGGCGCTGAAGAAGGAGACCGACGAGGCTTCCAAGGACCGGCTGCAGCGGCTGGAGAAGGAGCTCGCCGACCTGGAGGAAGAATCGGCCGGCATCACTTCGCGATGGAAGGCGGAGAAGGACAAGCTCGGCGCGGCGTCAAAGCTCAAGGAACAGCTCGACCAGGCGCGCTTCGACCTGGAGACCGCGCAGCGGCGCGGTGACCTCGCCAAGGCGGGCGAGCTCGCCTATGGCGTGATCCCGGATCTCGAGAAGAAGCTTCGCGAGGCGGAAGCGCTCGGCCGCGCCTCCGGCGGCCTGGTGGAGGAAGAGGTCACGCCGCAGCACATCGCGCATATCGTGTCGCGCTGGACCGGCATTCCCGTCGACAAGATGCTGGAAGGCGAGCGCGATAAGCTGCTGCGCATGGAGGACCAGCTCGGCAAGCGCGTCGTGGGCCAAGGCGAGGCCGTGCATGCGGTCGCGACCGCGGTGCGCCGCTCGCGCGCCGGCCTGCAGGACCCGAACCGGCCGATCGGCTCGTTCATGTTCCTCGGGCCGACCGGCGTCGGCAAGACGGAGCTCACCAAGGCGCTCGCCTCGTTCCTCTTCGACGACGAGACCGCGATGGTGCGCCTCGACATGTCGGAATACATGGAGAAGCATTCCGTCGCGCGGCTGATCGGGGCGCCGCCCGGCTATGTCGGCTACGAGGAGGGCGGGGCGCTGACCGAGGCGGTGCGCCGCAGGCCTTACCAGGTGATCCTCTTCGACGAGATCGAGAAGGCGCATCCGGATGTCTTCAACGTGCTGCTGCAGGTGCTTGATGACGGGAGGCTGACGGACGGGCAGGGCCGCACGGTGGACTTCCGCAACACGCTCATCATCATGACTTCCAACCTGGGGGCGGAATATCTCGTCAACCTGAAGGAGACGGAGGACGTCGACATCGTGCGCGAGCAGGTGATGGCGGTGGTGCGTTCGAACTTCCGGCCGGAATTCCTGAACCGCGTCGACGAGGTGATCCTCTTCCACCGGCTGAAGCGCGAGCAGATGGAGACGATCGTCGAGATCCAGCTCGAGCGGCTGAAGAAGCTCCTCGA
>JBBQVL010000032.1:0-42212 GCA_038211615.1 Hyphomicrobiales bacterium | reverse complement strand
GTGCGCGACCGGCTGGTCGGTAATCCGCCGCCCGCCTCCACGATGATCATCGTCTCCGGATTTTCGCGGCCGGAGTTCAAGGTCGAGGTCGAAGTGATCGCGGCGGGGCCGGCGTGAGGAGGAGACAAGCTTGAGCGCGAGTGAATTCACTGCGGTAGCTTGGAACAATGGTTCAAAGCACGCAACCGGCGCGGGCTATGGGCTCAAGTTATCACGAGCGGACCGTGACCGCTTCTTGAAGCGAGAATGGGGCAGAATCTCTATACACTTTCCGGATAATGACGATCTCGCTGAAGTTAATATCGACAATAACTCCTTCTGGAACGACACGTGTCGCGAACTGCGACACAAGAAAATCGGCACGTGGTTTCTAAGGTCCCGTATCGCCCCGTGGCCTAGAGGAAATCCGCCGAGGATATTGGTGACTGTGCGATCGAAGAGCGTCTTCTCTGTATCGCAGAGCCCGCCGTGAGCGAGGCGCCGAAGCGGCGGGTCCGCTGGGCCGAATACCGCACGACCGAGTTCGGCGCGGGCATCGACCCCGACGCGACGATCGCCATCCTCCCGCTGGCGGCGGTCGAGCAGCACGGACCGCATCTGCCGGTCGGCACCGACGCGTTGATCGCGGACGGCATGCTGATGACGGCGGCAGGGATGGCGCCGCCGGCTCTCGATGTCCGCGGGCTTCCCATCCAGTCGGTCGGCAAGTCGAACGAGCACCTTTACGCCCCCGGCACGCTGACGCTCCCTGCCGGCGTCGCGATCGAGGCATGGACCGAGCTCGGCCTTTCGGTCGCCCGCGCGGGCGTCCGAAAGATCGTCTTCGTCAATTCGCACGGCGGCAACGAGGAGATCATGGGGATCGTGGCGCGCGAGCTTCGCGTGCGCGCCAAAATGCTGGCGGTGAAGACAAGTTGGTCGCGTTTCGGGCATCCGGAGGGGATGTTCTCCGACGTCGAGCGGCGGCGCGGCATCCACGGCGGTGATGTGGAGACATCGCTGATGCTCCATTTCCGGCCCGACCTTGTCGACATGGCGAAGGCGGAGGATTTCGCGTCCCTCGCGGCGGAGACCGAGCAGAGCTTTCGCCATCTCGGCCCGACCGGCACGCATTCGTTCGCCTGGATAGCGAGCGACCTCAACCTCCAAGGCGTCGTGGGCAACGCGTCGGTTGCGACGGCGGAAAAGGGGCGCGCCGTCGCCGAGCATCAGGCGAAGGGGTTCATCGAACTGCTGCAGGATGTCCGCGCGGTCCCTTTGTCAGCGGGGTTCGGCAATTTCTAGCGGGCGGGAAGGCGTTCAGAACGCGAAGTCGCAGAGAGTGCGATTCCGCTCCCGTCAGGCGGATCGCTCTTCGATTCCGTCGACGCGGCTCGGATAGAAGGCGACGTAGTCCTTGATCTGAGCCATGGCGGGATACGGCGTCTCGTAGGTCCAGATGGCGTTTTCGGCGGTGCGGGCGTCGGTGTTTATGCTGAAATAGTTGGCGTGGCCCTTGTACGGGCACTCGCTGCCGTGCGCAGTGCGCTCGAGCAGCGTCATGTCGACATCCTCGCGCGGAATGTACTGGACGGCGGGGTAGGTCGATTCCTGCATCGTCAGAGCGCGCCTGGAGTCGGCGATCACGCGGCCGGCGAAGGTCACAACGACACGCTTCGGGTTCGGTGCGATGGCGATCGGGTGGTCCGGGCCGGGAATCTTCATGGCGGTTGCTCCTTGGCGACGCCCGCGAGCGCCGCTCAGTCGATCTTGATGAAAACAGTCCCGTTCTCGACCTTCGCCGGATAGGTCTTGAGGTCGATACAGGCGGGGGCGCCCATCGCCTTGCCGGTCCTGTAGTTGAAGCGGCCGTTGTGCTTGGCGCATTCGATGATGTCGTCCATCACGAACCCGTCGGCGAGCGGAAAGTTCTCGTGCGTGCAGCTTCCGTCGGTGGCGAAATATTCGTTCTTCGGGCTGCGGTAGATGGCGAAGCTCCGGCCGTCGTGCTCGAACTCCGTCACATCCTCCGGGTTGACGTCATCGGCGCTGCAGGCGGCGATCCATCCCTCGGCGCTCATCGGGTTCTCCGGGCTCTCTGTCGGGCTCTCGCGATCGGGGTCAGGCCGCCGCGAGCTTGGATTTCGGCTCCGCAATATCGTAGGCCGGCGCCCCGTCGGGCAGCTTGCGCACAACGTGGTAGGTCGGGTCCTTCACCTGCTTCAGCAGCGTCGGGATGATCTCCCGGTAGGCGTCGAGGAGCCCGCGATAGGGCGTCGGCGAGTAGGCCTTCATCTCCTCGTGCAGCGCGGGAAGCGCGTGGTAGGGGATCATCGGGAACATGTGGTGCTCGACGTGGTAGTTCATGTTCCAGTAGAGGAAGCGCAGCACCGGGTTCATGTAGACGGTGCGCGCGTTCAGCCGGTGGTCGAGCACGTCCTCGGCGAGCCCCGCATGCTGCGTCAGCCCGAAGACCAGATAGAGCCATCCGCCGTAGACCGAGGGCAGGATGCCCACGTACATCGCGGGCAGGATCGAGCCGGCCGCAAAGCACGCGACCCCGACCGCGAGCCAGATCGCCACCCAGATCCGCGCCGTGCGGAACACCCGCGGATATTCCGAGGCCGGGATATATTCCCTCTCCTCCGGATGCAGCTTGCCGAAGCAGTGCATCAGGATGCGCTTGATCTCCTTCGGCCCGCTTTTCAGGATGAAAATGCTCATCAGGATGCCGGCGATGTCGGGCGGGCGCGGCACGGCGATTTCCGGATCGCGGCCGACGATCGCGGTATCGGTGTGATGGCGCGCGTGGCTCCAGCGCCACGGCGTCGGCTCGCGCAGCACCATGAAGCAGGCGATCTGGTAGATGACGTCGTTCATCCAGCGCGTCTTGAAGGCCGTGCCGTGGCCGCATTCGTGCCAGCGGCTGTCGGAAGACGAACCGTAAAGCGCGCCGTAGGCGATGAAGCAGGGGACCGCCCACCACGTGCCCCAGGCGAGGTAGCCGAGACCGCCGGTGACGGCGAAAGCCGCAAACCAGATGATCGTGTCGCGGATCGCCGGCCCGTCGCGGCGCTGCATCAATTCCTTCAGGCGCTTGCGCGGAATCGGGCAGGAATACCATGTGGCGGTCGCGAGACCGCGCTCGACCGCGCGCCGGGATTCGGGGCCGATAAGGCTGTAGTCGCGCGGGGTAAATTCGACGCCCATCTCGGGACACTCATGATTTGTCGCCAGAGCGATGATATTGCCCCGCGGACGCCACGGATCAAGCCGGCTTGCGTCGATTCCGCCAGCACCTATCATCGCGAGGATGGCGGAACGCCCAATCATTGCGCCGGCGAGGCAAGCTGAGAGCGTGAGCGTCCGCCGCGACCCCGTGCGACGATCCTTCGATCTCGTCATCTTCGACTGCGACGGCGTGCTGGTCGACAGCGAGGTGATCTCGACCCATACGCTGCTTGAGACCCTCCGCGCGCACGGCCTGGATGTCGATATCGGCTACGTGCGGAAAGCCTACCTCGGCCGCTCGATCTCCGTCGTGAAGCAGGACTATCTCCGCCTTTCCGGACACGATCTCCCCGAGGCCTTCGAGGCGGAGTTCATGGCCCGGCTCTTCGCCGCCTACCGTCGCGATCTTGCCGCCATGGCGGGCGTCAGGGAGCTTCTGGAGGCGCTGACGCTTCCCCACTGCATGGCGACAAGCAGCAGCGTGGAGCGGGCCACCCTGTCGCTGGAGCTGACGGGGCTGATGCCGTTCTTTGCCGGGCGCATATTCTGCACCTCGATGGTGGCGCGCGGCAAACCCGCGCCGGACCTCTTCCTGCATGCGGCGTGCGCCATGGGGGTCGATCCCGCGCGGTGCCTCGTGATCGAGGACAGCGAGGCCGGCATTATTGCCGGGCGGAGCGCGGGCATGGCGGTATGGCGTTTCGTGGGCGGCAGCCATTTCAAGGATACCGGCACGCCGCCCGCGGTCACGGAGCCCGGCGTCGCGATGTTTCACAGCATGGATGCAATGGCGGCAAAGCTTCGGAGCGGCTAAGGGTAACCGCCGAAGGCCGTTCCGGGCCGCAAGCGCAGGCAAAGCGTGCAGGAAACCGTTCACCGCAAGCGGAACAAGTCGCTGAAGACGGAGCCGGAAGGCGATCGCCTCGACAACGCGGCGCGCGCCGGCTGGCTCTACTATGTCGCCGGCAACACCCAGGACGAGGTTGCGCAGAAGCTTGGCGTTTCCCGCCAGACCGCGCAGCGGCTCGTCTCGATGGCGGTGTCGGAGCGGCTGATCAAGGTCCGGCTCGACCATCCGATAGCGCGCTGCATGGAACTCGCCGCGCGGCTCACGGAGAAATTCGGGCTGATGCTCTGCGAGGTGGTGCCGAGCGACCCGGCATCCGCCTCCGGCAGCCTCGGGATCGCCGAGGCGACGGCGGCCGACATGGAGCAGCGGCTGAAGTCGCTGCACCCGATCGTCGTCGCCATCGGCAGCGGCCGCTCGCTCCGCGCCGCGGTCGAGCAGTTGCAGCCGCTCGAGTGCCCGCAGCACAAGATCGTGTCGCTCGTCGGCAACATCGCCGCCGACGGGACCGCCTCCTTCTACGACGTGATCGTGCGGCTCTCCGATGCCGTGCAGGCGCCGCACTATCCGATGCCGTTGCCGGTCATCGCCTCGACCAGCCACGAGCGGCAGGTGTTCTTCGAGCAGGCCTCGGTGCGCCATATCGTCAGCCTCGCGAGCGGCGCCGACGTGACCTATGTCGGCGTCGGCGACCTCGGCGAGGACCCGCCGCTGCTGCAGGACGGCTTCATCAGCCGCAAGGAGCTGCAGATCCTGAACAAGGCGGGAGCTGTCGGCGAGATCGTCGGCTGGGCCTTCGATGTGGAGGGCAGGCTGATCGAGGGCCTCACCAACGACCGCGTGGCGAGCGTGAAGCTCGACGTTCCGGCGGAGCGGCTGGTCATCGGCGTCTGCATGGGCGAGGCGAAAGTGAGGGCGCTCGGCGCGGCGCTGAAGGGCAGGTGGCTCTCCGGCCTCATCACCGACGAGCGCACCGCCGAGCGGTTGATCGGCTGATCGAAGTTCGCGCTACGACGCCATGCGCAGCGGACCTGTTTCGGCCTCCATGTCGCGCACCGCATAGATTCTTTCGACATCGTCCCACCGGTCGAGCAGGGCGCTGACACAGGCAGGGTCGAACTGCGTGCCGCTGTTCGCGACGAGGTGGGCTTTGACCGCATCGAGGCTCCAGGCTGGCTTGTAAGGCCGCTTGGAGGCCAGCGCGTCGCAGACGTCGGCAACCGCGGCCACGCGACCCACCACGGGAATTTCACTTCCCTTCAGGCCCCGGGGATAACCCGTCCCGTCCCACCGCTCGTGGTGCGACCAGGCCATATCCGCGGCGCGGCGTATGAGGTCCGACTCGCTGTCGCGAAGGATCTCGTAACCGTGGCTGGTGTGGTTCTCCATCTCATGACGCTCAGCCGCGTCGAGCTTGCCCGGCTTGAACATGATCGCATCGGAGACGGCAATCTTTCCGACGTCGTGGAGGGGCGCCACGCGTTGAATTGCCTGGACCTCTTCCTTGCCGAGCTGCAGGCCCTCGGCAATGAGCCGGCACATCTCTGCCATCCGGACGAGATGCCCGCCCGTCTCGTTGTCGCGTTTCTCGGTGGCGCGCGACAGGCGGAATATCAACTCCGCCTCGCGGTTCGAAAGGGCCTCGCTGGCTTTGCGGATTTCTCCCATCATCGCGTTGAAGCTCTCCGCCAGCAGCTCGGTCTCGATGTCGCCGGCGGCGGGGACGGCGGCGCTGTAATCGTGGGTCCGCGCGATCAGCGCCATCTCGGCGGACAGCATCGTGAGCGGACGGGTTATGGATCGCTGCAGCCGATGCGCGATTGAAAGTCCCACACCGATAGCGAGGAGCGCGCCGAGCCCCGCGATAACCAGCACGCCCGTGAACCGCGCGGCGAGATCGCCGGTCCGGCTGACAATCGTGACGCGTCCGACGGGGCGGCCGGCATAGATGACCGGGACGTCGACCTCGACCGTGCGTGTCCTCAGGAATGCGTAGACTGAATCGCTCCCGGTCCCGTCGAGCGAGAGTTCGCTGCTCAGGCGGACACTGCCTCCGATCTGCGCAAGAACGCGGCTGTCGCTACCCTCCACCCGCGAGTACGCGATGTCGGGCAGCCGCCCTATCGAGCGTAGGCTGTCTCCGACGAGTTTGATGTCGCCCTCCGCGACGGCCCTGGAGGCGGTGCCGGCGATGACGTTGGCCGTCGCGAGCAGGCTCTCGCGCTTGTCCACGAGATAGGACGTAGTGGTTTGCCAGACTGTCAGGATCGCGGAACAGACCAGCGCAACGCCAACCGACAGGATGACCAGCCGGTGCAGCCGGCTTCGGATGGACCTCCCCCGCGAAAGCGGAAGATCTTCCGCGGCGGCGGTTGCCGTTGGTATTTTCACGTGCGCACTACTTCGTCAGCCGGACGCCGGTGCTCTTCGGGCCGAGACCCGCCGGCACGGGAACGTCGGAGGAGGCATAGTCGGAATTGATGATGAGATTGACGCCGTCGAGCTCGATCTTGTTCGCCACGATGATGGTGTAGGTCGAGGCCTCGCCGATGGTCCTGAGAGCGGCGCCGATGGCGGGAAGAAGGTCGTCGAGCTTTGCGTTCGCCTCGAATGTCCCCTGCGGCAGGTAGATCGTGCCGATCATCTTGCGTACGGAATCGCTGGATATCCTGAATTGCCTCCCCGGGCGGGAGGACGGGTTCTCGAAGAAGAGGAGGCCGGCCATCGGACCGTCCTTCGGACCGCTCAATTCGATTTCGGCGTGGTTCTTGAAATCCAGCGTCGCCTGGTCGTCGTCGAAATAGAAGCTGACATTCTCCCCGCGAAGGGCGGCGTTCCCCTTCACCTCGAGCTTGCCTCCGCTGATGATGTAGGTGCCGGGCTCGGCGGTCACCTGCGCATTCCCCTTGATCTGTAGACCGCCGCAGTAATGGCCGGGCGCGATCGACTGGCTGGCGTCGATCTTCAGGCCGTCGAAGTCGCACTGCCTACTGCGGGAGGCTCGCGCATCTCGAGGGGATCGTCGAGCTTCGGGCAGTCGGTTTCCGGCGGCGGCACGAAGAGGGAGAGATCTCCCTCATAGCCACCGGCGGTGCAGGCGGAGGATGATATCAGCACACTCAGGTGTCTTGCGCTCAGGCCCTCGGAATCCTTGGAGTTGGATTGAACCACGCAGTCGGGAGCAGTCACGCGGGCGAGCCCGTCAAGCTCGAGCGCGCGGCTAGCGCTGCCGTCGAGACTGAGCACGCAGAGCCGCGCCTTTCCGAGGACGCCGGCCTCTGCTTCGACGTGGACTGCACTCCTGCCCCAGAGTTCGGCGGGCAGGAATGTCCTCGTCTCCATGGAGATCGCAACATGGCTCGAGGCCTTCTTCGCGTCGAGCGTGATGTCGATCGTGTGGGGGCGGTCGGCGAGGCCCACTTCGCGCAGGAGCGTCTCGGCGCGGTCCTTGCCCGATCGCGTCAGCGGATTGAGATCCTGAAGGTAGAGGTTCATCTCCTTGCCGACGGCAAGGGCAGTCGAGTCCGCGACTGATTGCATCCGGGTCTGCTGGTCATAGATGCCGGCGCTGTCGACCCCGAGGCCGGCAACAGCGATCAGGACCGGCGCCGCCACGCAGAAGAGGAGAGCGACGTTGCCACCGTCAGCAGGGGGGAAGCCCTTGGCCCGACGCAGCAACGCTCGGAGAGAAACGCGCATCTGGAAGCGCTATTCCGGATACGTTCAAAATCACTTGAGAAGATAGGTAAACGGTTGCTGCCTTCCCGAAGGACACCACCGGGGAGCGCGTTCGAATGGAAGTCTGTCCTGCCTGACGCGTGCAAATTCCAGTTGACAGGCGCGCGCGCTTCGGCGAGCATTTGCCTGCAATAAGGGCAAATGCCCAACTGCACAGGGAGGACTTCGAATGACGATGGCCCTTCGCGCCCTTTTGGGGGCGTGCGCGATTACTGCGCTGACGGCCGGCGCTTACGCTCAGACCACGCTCACCATTGCCACCGTGAACAACGGCGACATGATCCGAATGCAGGGTCTGACCGAGGACTTTACCAAGGCCAACCCCGACATCACGCTGCAATGGGTAACGCTGGAGGAAAACGTCCTCCGCCAGCGCGTGACGACCGACATCGCCACCAAGGGCGGACAGTTCGACGTGCTGACGATCGGCACCTACGAAGTTCCGATCTGGGCGAAGCAGGGCTGGCTCGTGGCGCTCGACAATCTCGGCGCCGACTATGACGTCGACGATCTGCTGCCGCCGATCCGCGCCGGGCTGACCTACGAAGGCAAGCTCTACGCGGCGCCGTTCTACGGCGAGAGCTCGATGGTGATGTACCGGAAGGACCTGTTCGATGCGGCCGGCATCAAGATGGCCGACAGCCCGACCTGGGACGAAGTCGCCGATGCGGCGCGGAAGCTCACCGACAAGAGCAAGGAAATCTACGGCATCTGCCTGCGCGGCAAGGCGGGCTGGGGCGAGAACATGGCCTTCCTCACCGCCATGTCGAACTCCTTCGGCGCCCGCTGGTTCGACGAGAACTGGAAGCCGCAATTCGACCAGCAGCCGTGGAAGGACACGCTCAACTTCTACGTCAACCTGATGAAGGACGCAGGGCCTCCGGGCGCCTCCTCGAACGGCTTCAACGAGAACCTTGCGCTCTTCAATTCCGGCAAGTGCGCCATGTGGATCGATGCCACCGTCGCCGCCTCGTTCGTCACCGACCCGAAGCAGTCGACGGTCGCCGACAAGGTGGGCTTCGCGCTCGCGCCGAACACCGGCAAGGGCAAGAACGCCAACTGGCTGTGGGCCTGGTCGCTCGCCATCCCCGCCGGCTCGCAGAAGGTTGACGCCGCGGAGAAGTTCATCTCCTGGGCGACCTCCAAGCACTACACCGAGCTGGTGGCTTCGAAGGAAGGCTGGGCCAACGTTCCTCCGGGCACGCGCACCTCGCTCTACTCGAACCCCGAATACGCGAAGGTGCCGTTCGCCAAGATGACGATCGACTCGATCAACTCGGCAGATCCGACCAACCCGACTGTCGACAAGGTGCCCTATACCGGCGTGCAGTTCGTCGCCATCCCCGAGTTCCAGGGGCTCGGCACGACGGTCGGGCAGATCTTCTCGGCGGCGCTCGCCGGCTCCTCCTCGGTCGACGACGCGCTGGCGCAGGCCCAGACGGCGGCCACCGACGAGATGACTCAGGCCGGCTACATCAAGTAGCTTCCTCCCAGGGACGGACGGGCGCGACGGCAGACTGCCGCGCCCGTCCGGAGACTTCCGCGGAGCGCCGCGGACCAGAAAAGCCGACGCCGGAACCGCCTCCGACAGAGAGGCCCCCGGACGCGGCACAGGGCGGGAACAGCGATGGCCACCAAGAGGTCACAGTCGATCGGTCGGATCGCGGTAGCACCTTCGGTCGTCCTCCTCTTCGTCTGGATGATCGTGCCGCTGGCGCTTACCCTCTACTTCTCCACGCAGCGCTACAATCTGCTCTATCCCGAGCGCTCCGGTTTCATCGGCTTCACCAACTACACCTACTTCGTCACCAACCCGGCCTTCGCGACCGCGATCGTCAACACGCTGGTGCTTGTCGGTTCGGTGCTTGTCATCACGGTCCTGCTCGGCACGCTGCTGGCGCTGCTTCTCGATCAGCCGATCTTCGGGCAGGGCATCGTGCGGCTGATGGTGATCGCGCCCTTCTTCATCATGCCGACGGTCTCGGCGCTCGTCTGGAAGAACCTCCTGATGAACCCGGTATCCGGGTTCTTCGCCTGGATCGCGAAATCGTTCGGCTTCGCGCCGATCGACTGGTTCGCACAGGCGCCCATGCTCTCCGTCATCCTGATCGTCGCGTGGGAATGGACGCCGTTCGCGACGCTGATCATCTTCACCGCGCTGCAATCTCTCGACCTTGAGCAGAAGGAAGCCGCCGAGATGGACGGGGCGGGGGCGTTCTCCTTCTTCTCCTGGATCGTGCTGCCGCATCTCGCGCGCCCGATCACCGTCGTCATCATGATCGAGACGATCTTCCTGCTCTCGGTCTTCGCCGAGATCCGCGTCACCACCGACGGCGGGCCGGGGCAGGCGACGACGAACCTCGCCTACCTCGTGTTCCAGCAGGCGATCCTGAACTCCAACGTCGGAGCGGCCTCGGCCGGCGGCATCGTGGCGGTCATCCTCGCCAACATCGTCGCCTTCTTCCTCGTCCGCGTCGTCGGCAAGAACCTGGACGCCTGAGCATGGCCCGCAAGATCTCGCCCGCGAAAACCGCATTCTGGACCGTCATCGGCTGGGCGGCGGGCTTCGTCGTGTTCTTCCCGATCCTCTGGATGTTCCTCACCGGGTTCAAGACGGAGCTGGAGGCCTATTCGACGCCGCCGAAATTCCTTTTCTTCGAATGGACCACCGAGAACTACCAGACCATCCTGCATCAGCGCGACTATCTGCACTACGCGCTGAATTCCGTGATCATCGCCGGCGGTTCGACCCTTCTCGCCCTCATCATCGCGGTTCCCTCCGCCTGGGGCATGGCGTTCTCGCCGACACGGCGCACCAAAGACCTGCTGATGTGGATGCTGTCGACCAAGATGATGCCGGCCGTCGGCGTGCTCGTGCCGATGTACCTGATCTTCATCTGGCTGCACCTGCTCGACACCCACATCGGCATCATCGTGCTGCTTTGCCTTGCAAATCTGCCGATCGTGATCTGGATGCTGTTCACCTATTTCAAGGAGATCCCGAAGGACATCCTCGAGGCCGCGCGCATGGACGGCGCGACCACCTGGAAGGAGATCGTCTTCGTGCTGACGCCGATGGCGATTCCCGGGATCGCATCGACGGTGCTGCTGAATGTCATCCTCGCCTGGAACGAGGCGTTCTGGACGCTGAACGTGACAACGATCGACTCGGCGCCGCTCACGCAGTTCATCGCGTCGTTCTCGGCGCCGCAGGGGAATTTCTGGGCGAAGCTTTCGGCGGCGTCAACGCTCGCCATCGCGCCGATCGTCATCCTGGGCTGGTTCGGACAGAAGCAGCTCGTGCGCGGCCTTACCTTCGGTGCGGTGAAGTAGGCGTCATAGAGAGGATCGCATGGGAAAGATCGAGCTCAAGGGCGTCGAAAAGACCTTCGGCAACGTGCACGTCATCCAGGGCGTCGACCTGGTCGTGGAGGACGGCTCGTTCGTCGTCTTCGTCGGGCCGTCGGGCTGCGGGAAGTCGACGCTGCTGCGCCTGATCGCGGGGCTGGAGGACGCGACCGGCGGCCACATCATGATCGACGGCGTCGACGTCATCGACCAGCCGCCGGCGAAGCGCGGCCTTTCGATGGTGTTCCAGAGCTACGCGCTCTATCCGCACATGACGGTGCGGAACAATATCGGCTTCGGCCTCCGCATGGCGGGCGTCGACAAGGCCGAGCGCGACCGGAAGGTCGACGAGGCCGCGGCGCTGCTGAATCTCACGCCCTACCTGGAGCGCCGTCCCGGTGCGCTCTCCGGCGGGCAGCGTCAGCGTGTTGCGATCGGCCGCGCCATCGTGCGCCAGCCGAAGGCCTTCCTCTTCGACGAGCCGCTCTCCAACCTCGACGCGGCGCTCCGCGTCAACATGCGGCTGGAGATCGCGCGGCTGCAGAAGAGCCTCGCGACCACCGCCATCTATGTGACGCACGACCAGGTCGAGGCGATGACCATGGCCGACAAGATCGTGGTGCTGAGTGCCGGAAAGGTGGAGCAGGTAGGCTCGCCGCTCGAGCTCTACGAGCATCCCGACAACCTCTTCGTCGCCGGCTTCATCGGCTCGCCGAAGATGAATTTCGCCACCGGCGACATCGCCAAGAAGCTCGGTGGCGTCACCATCGGCATCCGTCCCGAGCATCTTGATCTGTCGCGCGAACGCGGCGCCTGGGAGGGGATCGTCGAGGTCGCCGAGCATCTCGGCTCCGACACGTTTCTCTACATTACCGTCGAGGGCATCGGGCGCGTGACGGCGCGCGCCACCGGCGAGTTTGCGCTGAAGGTCGGCGACCGCGTCTGGCTAACGCCGAAGCCGGAGCATATCCATAGGTTCGACGCCGAAGGGCGCGCGATCTGAGACCGGGGAAATATTATGTATCTTGAGAAGCTTAAGCTCGACGGCCGTGTCGCGGTCGTCACGGGCGCGGGGCAGGGAATCGGCGCCGCCTGTGCGCGCGCGCTCGGCGAGGCAGGCGCCAAGGTCATCGTCGCGGACATGGCGGCGGAGCGCGCCGAGAAGACCACCGCCGAGCTCAGAGGGATTGGCATCAAGGCCTATGCGGCGACGCTGGACGTGACGAAATCGAAGGCCGTCGATGCGCTGGCCGACAAGGTGATGCAGGAGCACGGCCGGGTGGACATCCTGGTCAACAACGCCGGCGTCGCGAAGAGCGACGTGCGCGCCGAGGACACCAGCGACGACCACTGGCGCTTCCACATGGACGTGAATGTCGACGGCGTCTTCTGGTGCTGCCGCGCCTTCGGCCGGCACATGCTAAAGCAGGGCTCCGGCTCGATCGTGAATATCGGCTCGATGTCGGGCTTCATCGTCAACAAGCCGCAGCCGCAGAGCTTCTACAATGCATCGAAGGCGGCGGTGCATCACCTGACGAAGTCGCTCGCCGCCGAATGGGGCGCGCGCGGCGTGCGGGTCAACGCCGTCGCCCCGACCTATATCGAGACGCCGCTCACCGCCTTCGGCATCAACGAGAGCCCGGAGATGTACAAGGTTTGGCTTGAGATGACGCCGATGGGGCGCGTCGGCCAGCCCGACGAGATCGCCTCGGTGGTGCACTTCCTCGCCTCCGACGCCGCGAGCCTGCTGACGGGGTCGATCGTCGTCGCCGACGCCGGCTATACCTGCTGGTAGGCGCCAGCCCCCACCGGTGGCCACGAATAGTCCATGACGCTGCCGCCCGAGGCGTGCGCTGAAGTCCTCGGCGACCGACAGGAAACCGCCACCGGCAGTCCGTCAGCGTTCGGACGAGTACCGCGATGGCGCAGCTACGCAAAGGAGCGCCCAACGGGCGCTCCGCAAAAGTGCTGTGATTGGCAACTCAGTCTTGTCAGCGTCTCGCTGTAAGCCACTGCGAGAAAATCGCGATGACAACCAGTGCGATAACGATCCAGCCCTGAACTTCCGTCATGCCGTTAGCCATACTTGTCCCTTTCAAGTTCGGGCCGACGAATGACGGCGCCGAGAAACAGATATGCCCATCATTTCAGCAACATCTTAAGGCTGTCTTAGCGCGACAGCGCCGGGCTCTAATTGTAATCGGCGCACTACCGTCAGTTTACATGAAGGGGAAGCAGGAGGCGTGACGGCCTCGACGACGTTGCAAGTCGGGGTCAATCGCCGTTTTTCTGGTCGATGCGGGACTGGTGACTGTGCTGGGGGTCCTGGTTCGCCGCCGCTTGTTCACTCGACCTGGATACTGAGGTCCTTGCAGATGCCCTTCAGGTAATCCATGCCGGCTACCGTCTCGGCGACGAATTCATCTGTCGCGGTGATGTTGCGGTAGACGCCCGGGGAGTTTGAATTCGGGCCGCGCGACACGCCGGGCACGTCCTCCAGCTCGATCGAGACCGTGCCGTCGAAGCCGACATCCTTCAGCGCCTGGAACATTGCCTCCCAGTCGATCTTCCCCATGCCCGGACGCCAATGGACGTTGGTCACGCCGTCATTGTCGGAAGCGTGGACGTGGATGATGTGCTTGCCGAGCCGATAGACGGAGATGTTCGGGAAGTCGCCGATCGGGAAGGTGTGGCTCGGGTCGAAGTTGATGCCCATCGCCGGATGGTCGACATGCTCGAGCAGCCGCAGCGCGCCGTCGTGGTTGGCAAGGTAGCGACCGGGATGCGGCTCGACCGACATCATTACGCCGGCCTTGCCGCAGGCTTCGGCGCATTCGCGCATCGCATCGGCGTAGTGCTTGAAGTTCTTGTCCCAGTCGACGTCGCGCGGCACGCCTTTGGTGGCGTATTTCTGCACCAGTGGTTTGGTGGTGATGCGCGGAATCTCGACAGTGTCGCGCATGGCGAAGGGGTGCGAGCTCACCATGTTGATGATAGGCGAGCCGAGCCTGGCGCCCACATCGACAGCCTTCTTCCACGTCGCCACCGCGGCTTTCCGCCTGGCCTTGTCGCCATGCGACAGGTCGTGCGGCGTGTGCACGAACTGCGATAGCCCGATGCCGGAACTCTTCAGCTCCTTCTTCATGTCCTTGATCTTGGACCTGGTCCAGTAATTGTCGAGGAACTCCTCGTTCCAGGCGATCAGCTCGATCGCCTTGAAGCCTGCGCCGGCGACGCGGCGGACGGCGTCTTCGTAGGGCGGGTCCCACTGGAACGGCCAGGACGATGCTCCAAATCTCATGATCTGCTCCTTGGGTCTTGACGCCGACCTGACCGTTGTCATGCCATGGCTCGACCACGCCATCCATTCCGCGGCGCCGCCCATCTTTACCGCAACCAAATGGATCGCGGGGGAAGGCCGGCGATGACAGCAGCCGCGGAGGGTCCGCATCCCACATCGCGATGCCAATTTACAATTGCCGCTGCGGGGCAAATAATTGCGGCAGGGAGGAAGAAGGATGCCGGTAGCGCACGAGCCTTGGCTCGTCGTGCTTTCGATCGCCGTGGCGATCCAGGGAGCCTATGTGGGCTTGAGCCTCGCCGTGCAGGTCGGGGAGGCGGCCGGTGTGCGCCGGAGGCTGCTCCTCGCCGGTGCGGCGTTCTCGCTGGCGGTTGCGATCTGGGCGATGCATTTCGTCGGCATGCTGGCGGTACGCCTGCCGTTCTCCGTCGACTATCTGGTGCTGCCGACGCTCCTCTCCTTCCTTGTCTGCGTCATCGTGGTGGGCGCGGCGATCTTCGCCGCGAGCGCCGGACCGCCGACGCCGCTCCGGCTCGCCGCCGCGGCGACGTTCATGGGGCTCGGGATCGTCTCGATGCACTATCTTGGCATGAGCGCGCTGCATGCGAGCGCGCACATGCAGCATGCGCCGCTCTTCGTGGTGGCGAGCGGGGCGATCGCCATCGCCGCCTCGGGGCTGGCGCTGTTTCTCTCCGGCGGCAGGAGCGGGCGGCCGCCGCTGATTCTCTCCGCCACGGCGCTCGGCTTCGCCATCTCCGGCATGCATTACACGGCGATGGCCGGCCTTACCGTCATGCCGCGCGTGGAGGCGATTCCCGGCGCCCCGGCGCTTTCTACCGATCTGCTGGCCATCGTGGTGGCGGTCGTCGCGTTCGGGGTGTCGGGGATTTTTCTGCTGACGCTGGTGCCCGACAGGAAAGGGCAGAAGGCCACGCTCCCGGTCGATGTCGCTGCCCTGGCCGCGCTGAATGCGGGGCAGGCGACGACCGAGGGGGCAAAGGAGCTTCATCCGGCTATCCCTGCGGCCGAGCCTGAAACGGCGGCGCATCCGTTTGTAGGGGCGCTGGTCGACACGCCGCCCGCCGTCGCCGAAGCGCCACACACGCAGCCGGCGCGGCTGCTCCCGGTGGTGCGCGAGGGGGCGAACCACTTCGTGGCCGTCCGCGACATTGTCGCCGTGCACGCCAACGCGCACTACACGACCGTCTTCGACGGCACCTCCAAGTTCTTCTGCCCGCTGCCGATCGGCGAAGTGGAGGCGCGGCTCGACCAGGCGCATTTCGTCCGCGTGCACCGCAGCCACATCGTCAACCTCGAGCGGGTCGTAGGGTTGAAGCGAAGCGGCGACCACGGACTGATCGAGCTTGCCGGCCACGACCCGGTGCCCGTCAGCCGCGCCCGTTTCGGGGACCTGAAGTCGCAGCTCGGCCTCGGCCCGCGCGTGGCGGTCTCCTAGCGCGCGTCGGGTGTTGCAATGCAGCGCACGCGAGAGCTGCCGCGCCTGCATTTCCTGAAATCGCCGATTTCTGCCCGCCCCACGGTTTCACGTCAGGATCACTGACGCAGTTCGTGCAGCAAAATGCGCGCTTGGTGCCGCGCGGCGCCTGCTCGTGAATCAACAATTGTTGCTGCGGCGCACACACGTTCAGAATCTGGCTCGTACCGGACCAATCGAATGATGGCGGCGCGCTGCCGGGGCGGAGACCTCGATCAGGTGCGACCGCCCCGGAGGAAGCCATGATCCCAGGCGCATTCGCCTACCACCGCCCAAAATCCGTCAACGAAGCCGTCACCTTGCTCGCCGATCTCGGCGAGGACGCCCGCCCGCTCGGCGGTGGCCACAGCCTGATCCCGCTGATGAAGCTCAGGCTGGCGGCGCCGAGCAACCTCGTCGATCTCGGCGGCATCAAGGACCTCAAGGGAATCCGTGCCGACGGCAACGACGTGGTGATCGGCGCGACCGTCACCCAGCACGAGATCATCGGGTCGGAGCTTCTTGCCGCGAAAGCGCCGATCCTGCGCGAGACCTCCTTGCAGATCGCGGACCCGCAGGTGCGTTACCTCGGCACGCTCGGTGGCAATGTCGCGAACGGAGACCCCGGCAACGACATGCCTGCCGTCATGCTGGCGCTGAACGCCACCTATGTGCTGACCGGCAAGGGCGGTGAGCGCCGCGTCCCGGCGCGCGCCTTCTACCAGTCCGCCTACGTCACCGCGCTGAACCCCGGCGAAATTCTCACCGCCGTCCGCATCCCGGCACTCGGACGACACGGCTACGCCTACGAGAAGCTGAAGCGGAAGATCGGCGACTACGCCACCGCCGCCGCGGCCGTGATCCTCACCATGGAGGGCGGCGCGGTGAAGTCCTGCGCTGTCGGCCTGACCAACGTCGCCGACACCGCGCTCTTCGCCGAGGAGGCGGGAAAGATCCTCGCGGGCTCGACGCTCGATGCGGCGACGGTGAAACGCGCCGTCGCGGCGGCCGAAGCCATCACCTCCCCGGCATCGGACCGCCGCGGAACGCCGCTCTATCGCACCAGGATGGCAGGGGTGATGCTCTCCCGTGCACTCGTCCGCGCCAGATCGCGCGCCGCCTGACCGGAGATTCCTGAAATGGCCAAGACCCACATTTCGCTTGAAGTGAACGGCAAGCCGGTGGAAGCGCTGGTCGAGCCGCGCACGCTCCTGATTCACTTCCTGCGCGAGGACCTCCGCCTTACCGGCCCGCATATCGGCTGCGAGACGACCCATTGCGGCGCCTGCACCGTCGATCTCGACGGCAAGTCGGTGAAGTCCTGCACCGTCTTCGCGGTGCAGGCGGACGGCGCTGACATCCTCACCATCGAAGGCATGGCGACCGCCGCGGCGCTGCATCCGCTGCAGGCCGCCTTCCGCGAGCATCACGGCCTGCAATGCGGCTTCTGCACGCCCGGGATGATCACGCGCGCCTACCGGCTGCTGAAGGAAAATCCGAATCCCACGGAGGAAGAGATCCGCATGGGCATCTCCGGCAATCTCTGCCGCTGCACGGGCTACCAGAACATCGTGAAGGCCATTCAGGCCGCCGCTGTCGAGATGGCGGGCGGGCAAATCAAGGAGGCGGCAGAATGAACGCCATCACAGAGACCTCGGAAGCCCGCGCCGAAAAGCTCGAGGGCATCGGCTGCAAGCGCAAGCGCGTCGAGGACGTCCGCTTCACGCAAGGGAAGGGCAACTACGTCGACGACATCAGCCTGCCCGGGATGCTCTACGGCGATCTGGTGCGCTCGCCCTACGCGCACGCCATTGTGAAGAGCATCGACACGTCGAAGGCGCTGGCGGTGCCCGGCGTGGTGGCGGTGCTGACGGCGGAAGTCCTGAAGACCGTGAACCTCGCCTGGATGCCGACACTCGCCGGCGACGTGCAGATGGTGCTCGCCGACGGCAAGGTGCTGTTCCAGAACCAGGAGGTGGCATTCGTCGTCGCGAGCGATCGGCAGGCGGCGGCCGACGCCGTGGAACTGGTCGAAGTCGAGTATGAGGCGCTGCCGGTCAACGTCGATCCCTTGAAGGCGATGGACGCCGATGCGGCGATCGTCCGCGAGGACATCAAGGACAAGAAGGAGGGCGCGCACGGACCGCGCAAGCACCCGAACCACGTCTTCGCCTGGGCCGCCGGCAACAAGACCGAAACCGACGCCGCGTTCGAAAAAGCCGAGGTGACGATCAAGGAATTCATCCAGTATCCGCGCGTGCATCCGTGCCCGCTGGAGACCTGCCAGTGCGTCGCGTCGTTCGACAAGATCAAGGGCGAGCTGACGCTCTGGGGCACGTTCCAGGCGCCGCACGTCATCCGCACGGTGGGCTCGCTGATCTCGAAAATCCCGGAGCACAAGATCCACGTGATCGCGCCCGATATCGGCGGCGGCTTCGGCAACAAGGTCGGCGCCTATTCCGGTTACATCTGCGCCATCGTCGCGTCGATCGTCACCGGCGTGCCGGTGAAGTGGACCGAGGACCGCATCGAGAACCTTTCGACGACGGCGTTCGCGCGCGACTTCCACATGTCGGCGGAGCTTGCTTCCACCAAGGATGGGCGGATCACCGGGCTCCGCGTCTACACGATCGCCGACCACGGCGCGTTCGATTCCTGCGCCAACGCCACGAAGTGGCCGGCGGGTCTCTTCAGCATCGTCTCGGGCGCCTATGACATCCCCGCCGCTTATTGCCTCGTGGACGGCGTCTACACCAACAAGGCGCCCGGCGGCGTCGCCTACCGGTGCTCGTTCCGCGTCACCGAGGCCGCCTATGTCATCGAGCGCGCCATCGACATCCTGGCGCAGAAGCTCGGCATGGACCCGGCCGAGCTGCGCCGGAAAAACCTCATCCGCCGCGAGCAGTTCCCCTACACTTCGGCCTTTGGCTGGGAATACGATTCCGGCGACTACGAGATCGCCCTGCAGAAGGCGATGGACACCGTCGGCTACGCCAGGCTCCGCGCCGAGCAGACCGCGAAGCGGGAAGCCTTCAAGCGTGGCGAGACGCGCGAGCTGATGGGGATCGGCCTCGCCTTCTTCACCGAGATCGTCGGCGCCGGCCCGTCACGCGCCTGCGACATCCTCGGCATCGCCATGTTCGACTCCGCCGAAATCCGCATCCATCCGACCGGCAGCGGCATCTGCCGGCTCGGCACGAAGAGCCAGGGGCAGGGGCACGAGACCACCTACGCGCAGATCATCGCCTCGGAGCTCGGGCTCGCCGCCGACAACATCATGGTGGAGGAGGGGAACACCGACACCGCGCCCTACGGCCTCGGCACCTACGGCTCGCGCTCGACGCCGGTCTCAGGCGCTGCCACCGCCATGGCCTGCCGGAAAATCAAGGCGAAGGCGCAGATGATCGCCGCCTACATGCTGGAAGTGCACGACGACGATCTCGAATGGGACGTCGACCGCTTCCGCGTGCGGGGCAATCCCGAGCGCTTCAAGACCATGACGGAGCTTGCCTGGGCGGCGTACCACGAGGTTCCGCCCGGCATGGAGCCGGGACTCGAAGCCGTGAACTATTACGACCCGCCGAATTTCACCTTCCCGTTCGGCGCCTATATCTGCGTCCTCGACATCGACGTGGACACCGGCGAGAGCAAGACCCGCCGCTTCTATGCGCTCGACGATTGCGGCACGCGCATCAACCCGATGATCATCGAAGGGCAGATCCACGGCGGCCTGACCGAGGCGTTCGCCATCGCGATGGGCCAGGAGATCTTCTACGACGCGACCGGCAACGTGATGACCGCCTCGCTGATGGACTATTTCCTGCCGACGGCGGTCGAGACCCCGAAATGGGAGACCGACTGGACGACGACGCCCTCGCCGCATCACCCGATCGGCGCGAAGGGGGTGGGCGAGAGCCCGAACGTCGGCGGCGTGCCGGCCTTCTCCAACGCGGTGAACGACGCCTTCGCCTTCCTCGGCTCCACCCATATCCAGATGCCGCACGATGCGTGGCGGACATGGGAAGCCGCGGAAAGGCTGGGCCTGCACGCATAGGCCCACGTGGAGGGTGCTGGTGTGGAAGATGCCTCGCCTCTCCGTCTGTCATCCCGGTTTGCCGCGCAAGCGGCAAGACCGGGACCCGTAAGCGCTGGAACAAGCAAACGGCGCACTTTCGCTCGAAGCGGGATATATCCTGCGCCGGCGCTTATGGGTCCCGGACAAGCGCGTTCCGCGCTTTCCGGATGACAACAGGAGGAGTGAAGGCGTGAATCCGAACGTCATTGAATGGGACAAGGTCGAGACCAGAACCGTGATCCCCGGCTTCCACGGGAAATTCGCGCATTCGGCCAACATGACCTTCGTGCTGTGGGACATCGACAAGGGCGCGGTGCTGCCGGAGCACAGCCACATGCATGAGCAGGTGGTGCACGTCTACGAGGGCGAGCTGCAGGTGACGGTCGCCGGCGAGACGACGGTGCTGCGCGGCGGTAGCATCGGGATCATCCCCTCGAACGCCGTCCACTCCGGGGTCGCGCTCACGAACTGCAAGGTGATGGACGCCTTCTACCCGCTCCGAGAGGACTACATGAAGGGCGGCGCGCCGAGCGTCCTCGCGGGTGCGATGCAGAAGCTGCGATGAGTTCCTGCAAGCTTTCCACCGCTGCAAGAGGAGAGGCGGCGCTCGAGCCATGAAGCGCAACGAGATCGCGGATCGCCTCGCCGAAGTCGGCTACATTGCCGACCGCGATCTCGCGACCGCGCTCTGGCTGATGGAATTCCTCGGCCGCCCGCTGCTGATCGAGGGCGAGGCGGGCGTCGGCAAGACGGAGGTGGCGAAGGCGCTCGCCGCTGTGCACCAGACCGAGCTGATCCGCCTGCAATGCTACGAGGGGCTCGACCAGAACGCGGCGCTCTACGAATGGAACTACCAGCGCCAGCTCCTCGCCATCAAGGCGCATGAGAACGCCGGCGAGGATCCCGACCGGGTCGAGGAGCACATCTTCTCTGAAAAGTATCTGCTGGAGCGGCCGCTTCTCGCTGCCATCCGGCGGGTCGTGCCGCCGGTGCTGCTGATCGACGAGGTCGACCGCGCCGATGAGGAATTCGAGGCGTTCCTGCTCGAGCTGCTGTCGGATTTCCAGGTCTCGATCCCGGAGCTCGGGACCATTCGTGCAGTGTCCATCCCACGCGTGGTGCTGACCTCGAACGCGACGCGCGAGCTTTCCGACGCGCTCCGCCGCCGCTGCCTCTATCACCATCTGGATTTTCCCGAGGTCGACCGCGAGGCGCGGATTCTTCTCGCGCGTCAGCCGGGGATCGACGCGCGGCTGGCGGAGCAGATTGCCAGAATGGTCGCCGCGATCCGCAAGGAGGATCTGCGGAAAATTCCCGGCATCGCAGAGACGCTCGACTGGGCGGCGACGCTGGTCGGTCTCGATGTGCACGATATGCGGCAGGAGCCGGAGGCCGTGCAGGACACCCTGATCTGCCTCCTGAAAACGCAGGAGGACCGCTCCCGCATCACCCGCGAAGTGACCGAGCGGCTCCTTGGCAAGGTGGCGTGAATGGGTGGGGAGCCCCTCGGCGATCTCGCCCCTCCCCCTTGTGGGGAGGGGATGGGGGAGGGGCCTCTCCGCTCCACCCTACGTTTGACACCCCACACCCAAGCCCTCTCCCCACAAGGGGGAGAGGGTTATGTTGCTGACAGCACTCCCGTCGGCGAGAGCCTGCGCCTTCGCCTCGCGGGGTTCGTCCGCACGCTGCGCGACAACGATTTCACCATTGGGCTTGCCGAGACGCGCGATGCGATGGCGATCCTTGCCTCGCCCGCCGCCGATCGTTCTTCTTCCCTTCGCCCGGCGCTCCGCGCGCTGTTCGCCGCCGACCATTCCGATTTCCAGCGCTTCGACGAGATTTTTTCCGCCTACTGGACCGGCCGGCATGTGCGGACGCGGCTGAAGGTGGTGGGGAGCACCGGCGCGCCGCAGGAGAGCCCGCGGCGTCGCGGCGAGGTTCGCACGCCGGAGGGCGAGCCGGACATGCCGGACCGCGTCGAGCGCAACGCCGAAGGCGACGACGCCGCCGAGGGCCGCGGCCGTCCGGAGGGTGCGACCCGCGCCGAGGCGCTGGCTTCGACCGACATCCGCTACATCGTCGACCCCGACGAGATCGCGCGGACGCACGAACTGGCCGCGCGGCTGGCCCGGAAAATGCGGGCGCGGCTGGTGCGCCGGGAGCAGGTCAGTCGGAGCGGGCGGCGGCTCGATCTGCGCCGCACCATTCATCGCAGCGTCCCGACCGGGGGCACGCCGGTGGAGCTTCTTTGGCGGCGGCGCAAGCCGAAGCCCCTCCGCCTTGTCGTGCTGCTCGACGCTTCCGGCTCGATGAGCCTCTACACGGCGTTCTTCGTGCGCTTCCTGCATGGCGTGGTCGATGCTTTCCGCGAGGCGGAAGCGTTCGTCTTCCATACGCGGCTGGCGCATGTCTCGCCGTCGCTCCGCGATCGCAACGTCACGCGCGCGATCGAGAAACTGTCGCTGATGGCGCAGGGGATCGGCGGCGGCACGCGGATTGGCGAAAGCCTCGCCACCTTCAACCGCTGGCACGCGAAACGCGTCATCAATTCACGCACAGTGGTGATGATAGTTTCCGACGGCTACGACACCGGCGAGCCGGAACGGCTGGCGGCGGAGATGCAGCGCCTCCGCCTCCGCTGCCGTCGCATTGTCTGGCTCAATCCGCTCATCGGCTGGAACGACTACAGTCCGGCCGCACGCGGCATGCAGGCGGCGCTGCCCTCGATCGATCTCTTCGCGCCGGCGCACAATCTCGAAAGCCTCGCCGCGCTCGAGCCGTATCTGGCGAGGATTTGAGCGTGCGCCAGCTTGCACACGCCTACTGCGTGCTTCGAGGCTCGCTTCGCTCGCACCTCAGCATGAGGAGCGTGGGGGGATGGCGGCCCAATTTCCTCCTCATGCTGAGGTGCTCCGCGCAGCGGAGCCTCGAAGCACGCAGCACGCTCGTCCAAACCGAGTTAGCACCATGAACCGCGCAACCGACATCCTCGACCGCATCTCCACGCTGAAGGCGAAAGGCGAGCGCTTTGCGCTCGCCACCGTGGTCCGCACCGTCTCCGTCACCGCCGCCAAGGCCGGCGCGAAAGCTATCATCCTCCCCGACGGTTCTGTCTCGGAAGGATGGATCGGCGGCGGCTGTGCGCGCGCGGCTGTGCTGAAGGCGGCGCGCGAGTCGCTCGCCGACGGGCAGTCGCGACTGGTCTCCGTGGAGCCACCCGACGTGCTGCAGGCGAAGGGCGTCGCCGCCGGCGAGGAGCGCGAGGGCGTGCGCTTCGTGAAGAACATGTGCCCGAGCCAGGGAACGATGGACATCTTCGTCGAGCCGGTGCTGCCGCGCCCGGAAATCGTCGTCTGCGGATCAAGCCCGGTGGCGGTGGCGCTCGCCGATCTCGCACGCCGGCTGGGCTTCGCGTTGACGGCCTGCGCGCCCACCGCGGAGCAGGCGGCGTTCGAGGAAGCCGACCGGCGGATCGAGGGCTACGCCTTATCCGTCGCCAGCGAGGGCGCGCGCTTCATCGTGGTCTCCACGCAGGGACGCGGCGATGAGGTGGCGCTGAAAGCCGCGCTCGCGGCCGACGCGGACTACGTCGCCTTCGTCGGCAGCCGGCGGAAGGCCGAGTCGCTGCGCGCCAAGCTGGCGAAGGACGGCGTCGACCCGGAACGCCTGGCGCGGCTGAAGGCGCCCGCCGGCCTCGATCTCGGCGCGATAACGCCGGAGGAAATCGCGCTCTCCATCCTGTCGGAGATCGTGGCGCGCTATCGCCAGGGGCAGCGGCAGGGTGACGCCGTTGCAGTAGCGAAGGGCGGAGGCTAGGTCTCTCGCCTCGGGGCCATCCGGCTCCTGAAGGGATCCGGGGTTCTGATGGTCGGGACAATCCGCATCGGCACGCGGGGCAGCCGGCTGGCGCTTTGGCAGGCGAACGCCGTGCGCGATGCGCTGGCGGCGGTGCACGGGCTCGCGGGGCAGGAAATCGAGATCGTGCCGATCAAGACCTCCGGCGACCGGATTCGCGATCGGCCGCTGTCGGAGGCGGGCGGCAAGGGCCTGTTCTCGAAGGAGATCGAGGCGGCGCTTCTCGCCGGCAGCATCGACATGGCCGTGCACTCCGCCAAGGACATGGAGACGTTCCTTGTCGATGGCCTCGTCATCGGCGCCTGCCTTGAGCGCGAGGATGTGCGCGACG
This sequence comes from Hyphomicrobiales bacterium, assembly GCA_038211615.1. Classification (GTDB taxonomy): domain Bacteria; phylum Pseudomonadota; class Alphaproteobacteria; order Rhizobiales; family Afifellaceae; genus DASWJZ01. Next base: position 18,033 of record JBBQVL010000032.1, on the reverse strand, counting down.
CGCTGGTGGCGAAATCCGCCGCAACGCTGGACGCAGTGCCGCAGGGCGCGCGGGTCGGTACCGCCTCGCTGCGCCGCGAGGCGCTGCTCCGGCGCCTGCGTCCCGACCTCGCGATCGAGCTCTTGCGTGGCAATGTGCCGACGCGGGTCGCGAAGGTGGAATCGGGCGAGCTCGATGCGACGCTGCTGGCAGCCGCCGGGCTGAAGCGCATCGGGCTTGAGGACAAGATCACGGCCCTGCTGCCGCTCGACAAATTCCCGCCGGCCTGTGGGCAGGGGACGATCGCCATCGAATGCCGGGGGGAGGACAGCCGCGTGATCGATCTCCTCGGCGGGATCGACCATCGCCAAACTTCGCACGCGCTCGCCTGCGAGCGCGCCTTCCTCGCCGCGCTCGGCGGCTCATGCAAGACGCCGGTCGCCGGCTACGCCAGGCTCGACGGGCTGCTGCTGCGGCTCGACGGCATCCTCCTTTCGGAAGACGGGCGCGAGTCCTACCAGGCGACCGCCTCCGGCGATCCGGCCGACGCCGCCGGAATCGGCAGGGAGGCCGGCGTCGATATCCTCCGGAAGGCGCCGGCGGGATTTCTGAAGCGGCTCGGCGTCGGCGGATAGCGCGAGCCGAAATGTTCCTTCTGGCAGCCCGGACGCGAATGCGATAAGCCACGCCGACCCTCGCAATTCCCCAGTGCACCCCATGATTCCGATTTTCGACGGGCACAACGACGTGCTCCTCCGCCTCATGCGGAAATCCGAGCCGGATGGCGGCGCGGCCTCGTTCCTGAACGGCGATGGGGCGGGACAGCTCGACCTGCCGCGCGCCAGGGCCGGCGGGTTCGTGGGAGGCCTCTTCGCGGTGTTCATTCCGCCGCGCGAGAAGGACGCCGACCGCGACGCCATGATGGCGAAGCCAGAATACGACGTGCCGCTGCCAGAGAAATCCGAGCTGACCTACGCGCAGGCGACCGCGTTCGAAATGATCTCGCTGCTTTTCCGCATCCAGCGGCGCTCGGGCGGCGCGGTGCGGGTTTGCCGCGACGTTGGCGAAATTCGCGCCAACATCGACGCGGGGTCGCTCGCCACCGTGCTCCACATCGAGGGCGCCGAGCCGATCGACGGCGACCTGCGCATGCTGGAGATTCTTTACGAGGCGGGGCTGCGCTCGCTCGGCCTCGTCTGGAGCCGGCCCAACATTTTCGGGCATGGCGTGCCGTTCCGCTTCCCGAGCTCGCCCGACACCGGCCCCGGCCTGACCGATACCGGCAAGGCGCTGGTCAAGGCCTGCAACGAGCTTGGCATCGTCATCGATCTCTCGCACCTGAACGAGAAGGGTTTCTGGGACGTGGCGGCGCTCTCCGACGCGCCGCTCGTCGCCACCCATTCGAACGTCAACGCGCTCTGCCAGAACTCGCGCAACCTTACCGACCGGCAGCTCGGCGCGATCCGCGACAGCGGCGGGATGGTGGGCCTGAACTTCGCAACCTGCTTCCTGCGCGCCGACGGCAAGGTCGCGGGCGACACGCCGCTCGAAGACATGGTGCGCCACACCGACTACCTGATCGAGAAGCTCGGCGTCGATCACGTCGGCCTCGGATCGGATTTCGATGGGGCGGTGATTCCGGAGAAGATCGGCACGGTCGCAGGCCTGCCCCACCTCGTGGAAGCCTACCGCGCCGCCGGCTACGATGACGCGACGCTGAGGAAGCTCGGCACGGAGAACTGGCTCGGCGTGCTGGAGCGGACCTGGGGCGGGTAGGCGGGCTGCCGGGCGCACGCGACAGTTCTTAGAGCGCCCTGACCGCCCCTTTCCGCTCGAAGCCCTTGCTCGCGACCAGCATCGCCGCCGTGTGGGGGTTCGCCACCGCTCCCGCCCGAAGCTCGTCCGCCGTCATCTCCTCGATCACCGCGCCGTGCTGCATCACGAGCAGCCGCTCGCAGAGATGCGCCACCACCGCAAGATCGTGGCTGACGAGGATGTAGGAGAGGCCGTGCGCGGCGCGGAGCGCTTCAAGCAGGTTCAGGATCTCCGCCTGCACCGAGGCGTCGAGCGCCGAGGTCGGCTCGTCGAGCAGGATGATCTTCGGGCGCAGGATCAGCGCCCGCGCGATCGCGACGCGCTGGCGCTGGCCGCCGGAAAGCTGGTGCGGGTAGCGGAAGCGGAACGAGGGCCCGAGCCCGACATCCTTCAGCGCCGCCAGGATCTGCGCGTCCGGGTCGCGCTTCCGATGGATCGCCAATGGCTCCGAGAGAATCTGGTCCACCGTGTGGCGCGGATGCAGCGAACCGTACGGGTCCTGGAAGACCATCTGCACGTCGGCGTAATAGGCGAGGTCGCGCGGCGAGGGGAGTTCGCGGCCCTCCACGAGGATGCGGCCTCGCTTCAGCGCCGCGATTCCGCTGATGGCGCGCAGCACCGTGGATTTCCCCGCGCCCGACTCGCCGACCAGGCCGAGCGATTCCCCCTTGCGAAGCTGGAACGAGACGTCGCTGACCGCCGTCGTGTGCAGCCGCCCCGCGCCGAAGGCGACGGAGATGTTCTCGGCCGCGAGGATCGGCGTCGCCATGCTCAAAGCGCCCAGGCGGGATCGCGGTTCAGCACCGGCAGCGGGTGCAGGTCGCCTTCGAGCTTCGGCAGGCAGCGCATGAGCCCGCGCGTATAGGGATGCTGCGCCGCCCCGAGCGCGCTCGCCTGCAACTCCTCCACCACCCGGCCGGCATACATGACCAGCACCCGGTCGCAGAAGGACGAGACCAGCTCCAGGTCGTGGCTGATGAAGATCAGCCCCATCCCGCGGTCCGTGACGAGATCGTCGAGGATCTTCAGCACCTCGAGCTGCACCGTCACGTCGAGAGCGGAAGTCGGTTCATCGGCGATCAGCAGATCGGGATCGGTGACGAGCATCATGGCGATCATGACTCGCTGCCCCATGCCGCCGGACAGCTCGTGCGGATAGAGCGACAGCACCCGCACCGGATTGCGGATGCGCACCGCCTCGAGCATCGCAAGAGCCTTGTCGCGCGCCTCGCTCTTCGAGGCTTTCGCGTGCGCGCGGTAGGCCTCCATGATCTGCGCGCCGACCTGCATCACCGGGTCGAGCGAATATTTCGGGTCCTGCATCACCATGGTCATGCGGCTGCCGCGCAGCCGGCGAAGCTCGCGGGCGTTGGCGCGAAGCAGGTCCGTGCCGTCGAATTCCAGCCGCTTTGCGCTCACCTCGCCGGGCGGCGGCGTGAGCCCGAGGATGGCGCGGCCGGTCTGCGATTTTCCCGAGCCGGATTCGCCCACGATGCCGAGCCGCTCGCGTCCGAGCGAGAAGGAGACGCCGCGCACCGCCTCGATGGTTCCGCGGCGCAGATGAAAGCGTACACGCAGGTCCTCGACGGCGAGGAGTGGCCTGTCGCTCATCGCGACGCCTTCGGGTCGAGCACGTCGCGGAGGCCATCGCCGAGCAGGTTGAAGCCGAGGCTGACCACGAAGATCGCGATGCCGGGCATCGCCGCGACCCACCACTGGTCGATCAGGAAGCGCCGGCCGGCGGCGATCATGGCGCCCCATTCGGGCAGCGGCGGTTGCGCGCCGAGGCCGAGGAAGCCGAGGCCCGCGGCTGTCAGGATGATGCCCGCCATGTCGAGCGTCACCCGCACGATGACGGAGGAGAGGCAGAGCGGCACGACATGCTTCAGGATGATCCGCGCCGAAGAGCCGCCCTGCAGCCGCACCGCCTGGATGAACTCCGAGTTGCGGATCGTCAGCGTCTCGGCCCGCGCGATGCGCGCGTAGGGCGGCCAGATGGTGACGGCGATGGCGATGATGGCGTTCTCGATCCCAGGCCCCAGCGCGGCGACGAAGGCGAGCGCCAGCACAAGGCGCGGGAAAGCGAGGAAGATGTCCGTCAGGCGGCTCAGGACAACGTCGACCCAGCCGCCGAGATAGCCGGCGATGGTGCCGACCGCGAGGCCGATCGGCGCCGCGATGACGGAGACGAGCACGACCACCATCAGCGTCAGCCGCGAGCCGTGGATGATGCGGGAATAGATGTCGCGCGCCTGGTCGTCGGTGCCGAGCCAGAATTTTTCGCCGGGCGCGATCAGTCGCTCGGTGCGGAGATCGCCGCCGCCATAGGGCGAATGCGTGGCCAGCACGTTGGCGAAGATCGCGCAGAGGATCAGCGCGATCACGATGACCAGCCCCACGACCGCGAGCGGATTGCCGAGGAAGCTCTTCCAGCTCACATAGAAGCGGCCGAGCCGCGCCTGAGTCCTCGACGCGGGCTCCGCCGCCAGCAGCCATGCCCGCCTTCCTGCCCTTCCGGATGCGGCGGATGCCTCGGCCATATCAGCGCGTCCTCGGATCGAGCACGCGGTAGAGCACGTCCGAGAGCACATTCAGCCCGACGAACGTGACGCCGATCGTGAGCGTCGCGCCGAGCACGGCGTTCATGTCGGCGTTCTGCAGCGAATTGGTGAGGTAGAGGCCGATCCCGGGCCAGGCGAATACCGTCTCCGTCAGCACCGAGCCTTCGAGCAGCGCGGCGTAGGAGAGGACGATGACCGTGACCAGCGGGACGGCGGCGTTGCGGAGCGCGTGCCGCCAGATCACCCGGAACTCCGAAATCCCCTTCACCCGTGCTGCGACGATGTACTCCTGGCTGAGCTCGTTCAGCATGAAGGAGCGGGTCATGCGGCTGATATAGGCGAGCGAGTAATAGCCGAGCAGCGAGCCGGGCAGGATGAGGTGCGAGAAGGCGTTGGCGAAGACCTCGAACTGGCCCTGCATCAGCGCGTCGACAAGAAGCAGCCCGGTGACCGGCGTCACGATGTAGTCGTAGGAGATGTCGAGCATCCCCGGCCCCGCCACCCAGTCGAGCCTGGCGTAAAAGAGCAGGAGCCCCATCAGCCCGAGCCAGAAGATCGGCACCGAGTAGCCGACGAGGCCAACCACCCGCACGATCTGGTCGAGGATGCTGCCGGAGCGGATTGCCGCGAACACGCCGAGGGGAATGCCGACTATCGTACCGATCAGCGTGCCGAAGGTCGCCAGCTCGATGGTTGCGGGAAAATAGTGGGCGATATCGGAGAGGACGGGATTGGTGGTCAGCACCGAGCGGCCGAAATCGCCGGTCAGCACCTTGCTGCAATAGATCCAGAACTGCTCGATCAGCGGCAGATCGAGCCCGAGGTCCTGGCGAGCCTTGAGGTATGTGCTGTGGGAGGCGCGGTCGCCGACGATGGCGAGGACCGGATCGATCGGCACGACGCGGCCGATGATGAAAGTGACGGCCACCAGCCCGAGCAGGGTGACCGCCACAGTCAGCAGGAAGCGCGCTACCGCCCAGCCGATTCGGAGAAGAGCGCGCGTGCGCTCCTCTCCGATGGCTACAGGCTCTCGCGCGGCGGCGAGGCTCACTACTTCGTGGTCGTATTGAAGAGGTTGTTGTCGAACGACGGTCCGAGCACGAAGTCCTTTATGTTCGAACGCAGCGCCGCAACCTCGGTCTGCTGGAACATGATCACGAACGGGCTCGTGTCCATGACTTCCTTCTGCATCTTTTCGTATAGGGCAGCGCGCTTCGCGGTGTCCTGCTCGAGGATCGCCGCATCGACCTCCTTGCCGAGCTCCGGCGTCTCCCAGGCATTGCGCCAGGCGAGCGTCTTCGACGCGGCGTCATCCTTGTTGTCGGGGTTGGAGGCGTAGGTCTGCGCGTTGGTGTGCGGGTCCTGATAGTCCGGTCCCCAGACGCCGATGTAGATGTCGTGCTGCCGGGCGCGATACTTGGTCAGCGTCTGCTTGCCATCGCCGGGGACGATCTCGATGTTGATGCCGGCCTGGGCCATCGACTGCTGCACGGCCTGCGCGACGCCGGTGATCGGCTCGGTATTGCGCACGTCCATCGTCACCTTGAAGCCGTCCGGCAGGCCGGCCTTGGCGAGCACTTCCTTGGCCTTCGCGACGTCAAGCTTGTAGGGGTTGTCGTTGACCGCGCCGAGGAAACCCTTCGGCAGGAACGCCTGGTGCACCTCACCGAGGTTCTTCATGATCGTGTCGCCGATCGCGGAATAGTCGACCAGCCACTTCATCGCCTCGCGTACTTCCGGCTTGGCGAGGTTCTCGTTCTTCAGGTTGAGGCTGAAATAATAGAGGGTGCCCTTGGCGGCCGACTGGATCTTGATGTCCGGGTTCGTCGAGACCGCTGCGATCTCTTCCGGGCCGAGATTGCGCGCCACGTCGATGTCGCCCTTCTCCAGCAGCAGCCGCTGCGTCGCGGTCTCCGGGATGTGGCGGTAGATGACGCGGGCGAGCGGCGTCGGGGTGCCGGAATAGTTCGCGTTCCTTTCGAGGATCACCGCCTCGTTGGCGCGCCATTCCTTGATGATGAAGGGACCCGACCCGGCGTAATTGGTCTTCAGCCATTCGTTGCCGAAATCGCCGTTCGCTTCGTGCTCCTTGACGAGCTTGCTGTCGACGACCGACGCGACGGAGGCGGTGAGGCAATAGAGGACGAAGCTCGACGCATAGGGCTTGTCCATGGTGAAGGTGAACTCGTAGTCGCCCGTCTTCTTGACATTCTGGTCGACGTTGTCGGCGGTGAGCCCGAACTGGGCGATGATGAAGGCCGGCGACTTGTTGAGCTTGATCACGCGCTGCAGCGAGTAGACGACATCGTCCGCCGTGATCGGGTTGCCGGAGGCGAACTTCCGTCCCTGGCGGATCTTGAACGTGATCGTCTTCCCATCGTCGGAGACGGCCCAGGATTCTGCAACCACGCCAAAGATCTTCGAGACGTCGTTCAGGTCGTAGCCGATCAGCCGCTCATAGGTGTTGCCGGCGATCTCCGAGGTAGAAATCTCGAACAGCTCGCCCGGGTCGAGCGAGATGATGTCGTCAATCTGCCAGGCCTGCACCAGCGTGTCTGGCGGCGTGGCGGCAAATGTCGGAGCGCTCAGCGCTCCCAGCATGAGCGCCGCGGCTGTGAAATGCCGCATGGATCGCAACAGCATAGGTCAATCTCCCCTTCGTTTCAGAAACACCCAGTCCGGGCAAATGTGCGCCGGTCCGCTTCCCCCTGTCCATATCCGAATCGCGAGGCACACCCGCCGGTCCCGGAGGCCGCCTTGAGCGGGATCAAGGCGCTGACCGGCTGGCAGGGCCAGATAGACACACGCGCCCGATCCCCGCGCGCCTTTGGATTGAGCCATGTCCCGACTTCGGCCGATCGTGTTTGTGGTCTTCAGCGCCCTTGCTTCCGGCGCCATGGCGCAGGACGAGCTCGCGCGCGGCCACGCACTCGTCGAGGCCAATTGCGGACGCTGCCACGCGGTTGGCCCGGAGGGCGCAAGCCCGCTGCCCGCCGCTCCGCTCTTCCGCGAACTCGGCCAGCGCTATCCGATCGCCGATCTCGAAGAGGCGCTCGCGGAGGGCATCATGACGGCGCATCCCGAGATGCCGCAGTTCGCGTTCGAGCCGCGCGACATCGACGCCATCCTCGCCTACATTCAGTCGCTGCAGAAAAGCTGAGGGCAGAGCGAATCGTTCGCTCGCCGCTCGCGGCGAGGAGACCGAGCATGGCTATAGCGCCCTATGAGAGCGCGCTGATCGTGGGCGCGGGGGAGGGGCTCAGCGCCTCGCTGGCTCGCCTGCTTACACGAGAAGGCGTGCGTGTCGCGCTGGCGGCGCGGAGCGCCGAGAAGCTCGCGGGCCTGGCGCGGGAGACCGGCGCGGCGGCCTTTGCATGCGATGCATCGGACGCAAGCCAGGTGGAGCGTCTCTTCGCCGAGGTCGAGGCCCGCATCGGCGCGCCGCACGTCGTCATCTACAACGCGAGCGGCAGGACGCGTGGTCCTTTCGTCGGCCTCGATCCCGCCGAGGTCGAGAGGACGCTCGCCGTCAGCGCCTTCGGCGGATTTCTTGTCGCTCAGCAGGCCGTGAAGCGCATGCTGCCGAAGGGGTTCGGCGCGGTGCTCTTCACCGGCGCCTCGGCAAGCGTGAAGGGCTATGCGCAGTCGGCCCCGTTCGCGATGGGGAAGTTCGCGCTTCGCGGGCTTGCCCAGAGCATGGCACGCGAGCTTTCCCCGCAAGGCATCCACGTCGCGCACTTCGTCATTGATGGCGCGATCCGCAATCCGGGACGCACGGAGCCGCCCGACAAGCCGGACTCGATGCTCGACCCGGATGCGATCGCGGCGAACTATCTGAATGTCCTGAGACAGAACCGCAGCGCGTGGAGCTGGGAGATCGAGCTCAGGCCCTGGGTGGAAAAGTTCTGATCCGTTCTCCGATACGTCGGGCGCGACGCGGGGGCGCAATTCCGGTAGAGATTCGTGGTGGATTGCCGGCAAGGCGAGTCGCGCCGGACACCGGTCCTCCAGCGTCTTGGAAAGCCACCACAGGTCGTGGTAGCGGTGGGTGAACTGGCCGCGCTTACCGTTAGGCGACTAAGGTTTCTGCGGGAATATGCGGCCGGCGGCGAGGCTTGGAAATTTGATCGATCTCCACAACCATTTGTTGCCCGATATCGACGACGGGGCAGCCGATCTCGTGGTTTCCCTGGAAATGGCCCGCATGGCGGTGGCGGACGGCATCACCGTCGTCGCCTGCACGCCGCACATCATGCCGGGGCTCTACAACAACGATGGCGCCGGAATCGCCGCCGCGATCCAGTCGCTTGCCGCGATCCTCGCGGCGGAGCACATCCCGCTGAGGCTCGTCGCGGGCGCCGACATCCACATCGTGCGGGATCTCGTCGCCGGCCTGAAATCCGGCCGGCTCCCCACGCTTGCAGGCTCCCGCTACTTCCTCCTCGAGCCCCCTCACCACATCGCTGTGCCCGGATTTGAAGACTACATCTTCTCCACGCTTGCGGCGGGCTATGTCCCGGTCATCACCCATCCAGAGCGGCTCGCGTGGCTCGAATCGAACTACGCGTCATTCGAGCGGGTCGCGCGCTCCGGCGCATGGATGCAGATCACGGCGGGGTCAGTCCTCGGCCTGTTCGGCAAGAGTGCACAGGACCGGTCGTTTCGCTTGCTGGAGGACGGACTGGCTCATATCGTCGCGAGTGACGCGCACGATTCCCGCAGGCGACAGCCGGTGCTGCGCCCGGCCTTCGAGGCACTCGCGGCGCGCTACGGAGAGAAGGAGGCAACGGCCCTCGTGCTTACCCGCCCGCAATGCATTCTCGATGATGCCCCGCCCGATACCGCGCCGGCGCCGGCGCCCGTGATCGAGCGCCGCGAGAAGGGCCGTGCCGGAAGCGCGATCCACCGGTTCTTCGCGCGTGCGTCCTGATTCGCCGGTGACGCCCGTGACGCGGCCGGCTTCGATCGGCGGCTTCGCTGCGCTTCTGGTGGCGGCGCTCATGCTTGCGGGATGTTCGCAATCCGCCGGAACCGCTGGAAACGGCGCCGCGACGACCGGCGCGGTGAGCCGCGCCGCCACCCTGCCGCCGCCCGACGTTCCCGGCACCTACGCGACGCAGACCGAGTACCGCGTCGGTCCGCTGGATATGCTGGAAGTGTCGGTGTTCCAGGTTCCCGACCTCAGCCGCACCGTGCAGGTCGACGCGGCTGGCCAGATCGGCCTGCCGCTGATCGGCAACGTTCCGGCCGCCGGAAAGACCGCCGAAGAGCTCGCCGGTGACATTGCGGGGCGGCTCGGCCAGAAGTATCTCGAATCGCCGCAGGTCACCGTGTTCGTGAAGGACGCGCCCGGCCGCCAGGTGACGGTCGAGGGCGCGGTCAACAGGCCGGGCCTGTTCCCGCTTGTCGGTACCACCACGCTGCTGCAGGCGGTTGCGCTGTCGGGCGGGCTGAGCGACATCGCGGATGCCAGCGATATCACGGTGTTCCGCACGGTGAAGAACCAGAAGATGGCGGGGCTGTTCAACGTCAAGACGATCCGCACGGGAAAGATGCCAGATCCCGAGATTTATGGCGGCGATCTGATTGTCGTCGGCCAATCGGGCGTGCGCGCGGCAATTCACCAGTTCGGCGGGGCGGCGCCCTTCTTGGGCGTTTTCACTCCGTTGTTGTAGAAATGCGGTTGAGCGACGGGCAGTATCTGAGGCCCGTGGAGCGAAATGATGCGCGTCGGCAAATTCGGAGATCAGGCATCGGACGGCCCGTGGATCGACGCCGCGGTTCCTGCAGTCGTGAAGCCCGGCGGGCGGGCGGCACTGCAGCCTTCGCCCGGATATCCGCCGCCGCTGGAATTCTTCGAGCCGTCGACCGACGATCTGAAGTCGCAGATGCTGCGGCACCTCCGCGTCATCATCAAGCGTCGCTGGCTGATCTCAGGCGTAGTCGGCATCACGCTCGCGCTGGGCTTTCTGAGCACCATGCTGATGACGCCGATCTATTCGGCGAGCGCGACCCTGCAGATCGATCGGCAGGCCCCGAAGGTGGTCGATGACGGTAGCGAAGATCGTGGATCTCCCTACGACCCGGAATTCTACCAGACCCAGTACGAACTCCTGAAAAGCCGGTCGCTGGCCGAGCGGGTTGTCGCCTCGCTCAATCTCACCGAGAACGCGCTGCTGTTTGGCACGCGCGAGCCGGGCTGGCTCGGGAAGATCTGGCGCGGCTTCTTCGGGGCGCGCGAGGCCGTCACTCCGGACCTTCAGACGCGGACCCGGATTGCCACCAACTTCGTGAAGGGCGGTCTCGTCGTCGACGCGACGCGGCTTTCCCGCATCGTGCGCCTGAGCTTTTCCAGCCCGAGCCCCGAGCTCAGCCAGCAGGTGGTGAACGCCGTCGCCGAGGGGTTCATCGCATCGAGCCTTGATCGCAGGTTCGACGCGTCTTCCTACGCCCGGACGTTCCTCGAGGAACATCTCCAGCAGCTCAAGCTGAAGCTCGAGGAGTCGGACCGCAATCTGGTCGAATATGCGCAGAATCAGCAGATCGTGAACCTTGACGACAAGCAGACCCTGGTCGGCGCCGACCTCGCTGCGGTGAACGCCAAGCTGACCACCGTCAGGGCGGAGCGCACCCGCAACGAGGAACTCTGGCATCAGGCGGAATTGTCGGAAGGTCTCGGGCTGCCGCAGATCCTCGACAGCGTCATCATTCAGAAGCTCAGGGATTCGCGCGCCCAGCTTGAGGCGGATTACCAGCAGAGGCGCAGCCTGCTGAAGCCGGCCTATCCCGAAATGGTCAATCTGCAGGCCCGCATCGGCGAGATCGACGCCCAGATCAAGGCGGAAGTCGACAACGTCAAGAACTCGATCCGCGCCCAGTACGAAGCCTCGCTCAACGAGGAGCATGCGCTTGCCGCGCAGCTCGAGACGCTGAAGACCGGCTCCCTCGACCTCGCGAGCCGCTCGATCAAGTACAATATCCTGCAACGCGAGGCGGACACCAACCGGACGCTCTACGACGGGCTGCTGCAGCGCTACAAAGAGATCGGCGTCGCCGGCGGCGTGGGCACGAACAACGTGTCGATCGTCGACAGGGCGCAGGTGCCGAGAGCGCGCTCGTCGCCCATTCTCAGCCGTAATCTCGCGATCGCCCTGGTGCTCGGCCTGCTCGGCGGCGTGATGTGCGCCTATGGCCTTGAATTCATCGACGACACCTTCAAGTCGCCCGACGACGTGGAGAGCAAGCTCGGCCTTCCGGTGCTTGGCGTGATCCCGAAATCCTCGCGCGGCGTCGGCATCGCCGAGCAGCTTGCGGATCCGCGCTCCGCCGTGTCGGAAGCGTACAGATCGCTCTGCACGGCGCTGCAATTCACGTCGGAAACGGGTGTCCCGAAAACGCTGCTGATATCGAGTGCGCGGCCCAACGAAGGAAAGTCGACGACTGCGCTGACGCTCGCCAAGAATTTTGCGCAGCTCGGCGGACGCGTCCTGATCATCGACGCCGATCTGCGCGATCCGACGCTGCACAAGGATTTGAGCCTTCCGAACGGCGCGGGCCTCAGCAATTACCTGGCGGGTGGAGCCCGCCCGCCCGAGCTTCTTCAGCCGACCGGCTTCCAGAATCTCACGGCTCTCACCTCGGGCCCGCCGCCGCCCAATCCAGCGCAGCTGCTCGCCGGACCAAAGATGGCGTCGCTGCTGTCGATCGGGTCGGAGGTCTACGATCTCATCATCGTCGACGGCCCGCCCGTCCTCGGCCTTGCCGATTCGCCACTGCTGGCTCACATCACGGCGGGAACCCTGCTGGTGACGGCGGCCGGTGAGACGCGCCAGAGCATCGTAAAGCAGGCCTTGAAGCGGTTGCAGTTCGCTCGCGCCGATATCCTGGGGGTGCTGTTGAACAAGCTCGATGCCCGGCACGCCGACTATGGCTACGGTTCCGGCTACGGCTACGGAGACGACTACTACGCCTACGGCGGCCAGGATCAGATCACGCATGCCAAGGAAGCCGAAGCGGCCTGAGGCAGTCTCGGGCCGCCCGACCGGCGTGCTGGCTCTGCGCTACCCGAAGGGTGCGCGATGAGCGGCGCGCGGCGGAAGGCGCTTCGGGTGGCGCTCGTGACGGTCCTCGCGGTTCTCGCGGTGACGATCGCCTTGCGGCTGGCCGCCGATGTCGTGCGGAGGGGAGATGCCGCCGAGGCGCTGGCCTGGGACCGCGATGATCCACGCTCTCTCGACGCCCTTGCCTCGGAAGTGTTTGAGGGCGATCCCGGAAGCCGCGATCTTGCGACCATCGCAGGCATCGCGCGCGGATCGCTGGAGGACAGCCCGCTGCGCTCCGGCGCGGTTCGCATCCTTGGACAGGTGGCGGAGAGAACGGGGGACGAGTCCCGCGCCCGCGCGCTGATCGGCACGGCGGCGGAGCGGTGGCTCTACGATCTCGATGCGCAGATCTGGGTCATCAACGCTTATCTCCGCTCCGGCGAAATCGACGCAGCGCTCCGTCACGTCGATGAGACGCTCCGCGCGCGTCCAAAGATCTGGGATGAAGTGCTTCCCGGCCTGGTGCCGCTGGCGGTCAGCCGGGAGGGCCTCCCGCCGTTGACCGCGCTGCTTGCGACGTCGCCCACATGGCGCACGCGGTTTCTTGAAGTGCTGTCGGCGAAGGCCGAACCGATGCAGCCGCTCCTGCTCTACTCGGCGCTGGCGAACACGTCCGCGCCGCCGACCGACGCGGAGCTGGCGGCGTTCCTGCAACGGCTCATCACTGAGGAGGAATACCGCCAGGCATACCTCGTATGGGTCAAGTTCCTGCCGCGTGAGCGCATGGCGACGCTCGGCAACGTGAACAACGGCGGATTCGACTATCCCGTCAGCGGGCTTCCCTTCGACTGGTTGATCGACGATAGCGTCGTCGGCGCCAGGATCAGCGTGACAGGGCGTTCGCAGGAGGTTGCGAACCTCGCCTTGCATGTCGAGTTCAGCGGCCGCAGGACGCCCTTCAGGAACGTGTCGCAGATGCTGCTGCTTTCGCCGGGCCGCTACGCGCTGAAGGTGTCGGGGCGGGCGGATGCGCTGGATAACGAGCGCGGCCTGCGCTGGACGATCTCCTGCGCCGACGGCAAGTCTCTCGGCGCGACCGAAACGCTCGCCGGCACGACCGGCTGGAAGGATATGCGCACGGAATTCGAGGTGCCGGCCGAGGCGTGCGTCGCCCAGCGTCTGCGGCTCGAACTGGATGCGCGGATACCGATCGAGGAGCAGATATCAGGTGAGATCTGGTTCGACGATATCTCCGTTTCGCTGCTGAAGGCCGCGTCGGCCAGCTAGACGGGAGCAGGGCGCTTCTGCAGCGCGCCCGGTCACTTCACCGGCGCATCCGTGTCCTGGATCGGATCGGGCGGGGCCGTGACGAGGCCGCAGGCGAGCGCGAACACACACGCCATCGCGATGGTTCGCAGTGGATAATCCACCAGCGAATGCAGGAGCAGCAGAGCGATGACGATGGAGCCGGAGCGCCTGAAGAGGAGCGCCTGCAGCGGCTCCTCGCTGTTGCGTCTCCAGATCGGCCGCAGCGCGGAGACATACCAGGCAAGGAAGGCCAGCATGAGCAGTGCGGCCGGCACTCCGCCTTCGAGCCACAGTTCCAGCCAGTCGTCGTGCGCGTGATTCACATAATTCATGAAGGCGCTCGCCGGCCCCTGGAACATGCCGAAGACCGGAACGAAGGTTCCAAAGCCCGATCCGAGGGGAAAGTAGGCGAGCGCCGCCTCGAACGTGATCCGCGCCATCTGCAGGCGCGTCGCGTCGCCGAGCGTCGCCCGTTCGCCAAGCGCCAGGACAAGCACGATCTGCGAAAGCACGAGGATAGAAAGCCCGCCCACCGCCAGCACCCGCATCGGTAGCGTTCGCGAGCGGGTCAAGCCGCGCGGCCAGATCATCGCCAGGCTGGCCGCGCCAGCGACCAGCCCGAGAATCAAGCCGGCGCGGGACTGCGCCGCGGCAAGGCCGATCACCATGGCGCAATAGGCGACGCCACCCATCGCGACGGCGACTGCCTGTCTAAGCTGCTGCTTGTAGACGAGGCTGGCGGCCCATGCCGCGAGGAGCGGCACTGCGCTGTAGAGCAGGGCGGAGAAGTGATTGCGGTTTCCGAAGAGGCCAACCGCGGATGTCGTGTTCGTGTACTCGAAAAAATAGAGCCCGCTGTCAGAGCCTTCCATCAACTGCGTGAGTCCGAAAAGGACATTGAAGAAAGCCAGTGCGATCACGATGAGGCAGAGCGCCCGCCGAAGGTCAAGACGCAGCGAGATCACGCCGAGAAACACCGCCAGGCCCGGCAGGAGCGAGAGCGCGGCCCGGATAGTCGCTGACGGGTCGAGGCTTATCGGCATCCAGGGCACGGGGATGCCGGCCGTCGTATAGGTTTCCGCCAACGGGGCGCGGCCCGGAAGATGCGGCCAGAGCGCGGGCGGCAGCGGCACGAGCTGCAGAAGCACCAACAAAGCGGCGCAGGCTATCAGCAGCAGCAGCGGTCGGGAGCGCGGGGGGACCGGCCGCTGGGAAAGCCCAAACAATCCGAACCCGAGGAGAGGTAGCGACGCCAGCTCGATGAGGGAATCGTTAGGCACGCCATAACGTGTTCCTCCGCCTAGCAGGAGCGCCGCGATCAGCACAAACCCGGTAAGCATGATGCCGGCCGCTTCGCTGCCGGATGGCATGTGCAAACTAAGGCGCGGTCCACTCCTGTTCACGCGACGCCCATCGCGCCGCGGAACCTCTCGACGACGTCTGAGAGGAAGGAATTTCAGGAGCAGCGGATTCCGACCAGCCGAAAATATTCGATCAGCTCTGCGGAGGTGGATTATCGTGTTTGTTGATCACCTCATTAATAACCAGGGCTCCACCGCCGATTACCGCTGCTCCGACAAGGACGACAGCAATGCCGCCGCCGCCGCCAGTCGATGGAGGCGTAGCGTCCTGCGTTCCGACGGTGCACGATTCATTGCCGGTGAAGGTGGTCATCGAATCCCCTGGCAAGGTGATGGCGCAATCGGGTCCAAGGGTCAAAATAGCGCCGCCCTTCCCCGAAACCATGATCCGGTCGCCCGGCTTCAACTGCATGTCGGACGCCGCCGGCGAAAAGCCCGCGCCTTGATCGACAAGCACATCGCCGCTTATCCCGCCGAGCTGGGCGAGGAGGACCTGCTGGGCAAGAGCCGCCCCGAAACAGAGAGGCATAAGCCCGAAACCCGCCGCCAGAAGAGATTTCTTCAAGGTCGCCTCCAACTACCCACTACCGCAAGTATACGCCGATCAAAGCCGAAATACAAGAGTCGCACAGGCTTTAGCGCGCGCTGAAGCCCGTGCTGCTGGAGGTATCGCGGGCCGGTCAGCTTTGCGGCTCAGGCGTTCCCGAGTTGCTCTGCGTCACCGCTTTGGTCACGCCGAGGCCAGCAGGCGCAAGCGAACCGAGCGTAACGATCGTGAGCATTCCCGTACCCGGGCTCGGCGTGCCTTGTGTTCCGATCACGCAGGATTCCGTCCCGGTGAAGGTCGTCAACGAATCGGCCGCGAGGGGCATGCTGCAACCGGGTCCGTAGGTCAGGAGTGCGGACCCGGCCCCGCTGACAAGTATCCGATTTCCCGGCTTCAGCTTCGTCGTCTCCGCAACGGGAACAAACCCGCCGCCGCGATCTACCAGAACCTTGCCGCTGATTCCGCTCAGCTGCGCGTAGAGCGCTTCCAGCGGCTCGGCCGCGCCGGCCGACGAGAGAGGCAACAGAACTGCGACTGCCGCAATCAAAGTCCGCATCGGCCTCGCTCCTTTGTGGTTTGCGATTCGCTACTCCACCGGGTGACGGCGGAGTTTTGCGACATACACCGATTCGCACAACAGTAGTCCGTCTCCGCCATCCTTGCAAGAATCGCCGCGCATTGCCGGGTGCGCTCGGGTGCTTGCACGTGCTCCGCAGGGGAGGTAGTTAGGCGAGGGGGTTGGGTAGGCGCAGGGCAACCAGAAAGAGTGGCTGCGGCCAGTGACCGACTGCAGGGCTCCAACCTTCGCTTCGCCGGATCCCGGTGCAGCGCGATGGTATGCGGTTCGCACCCTCGCACATCGCGAGTTCGGCGCGGACCGCCAGCTGGCGGCTCAGGGCTTCCAGACTTTTCTCCCGACGCACGTGAAGACAGTGCGCCACGCCCGCCGCTTCCGAACCGTGCGAGCGCCCTTCTTTCCCGGTTACCTCTTCGTTAACCTCGATCTCGGACGCGAACGCTGGCGCAGCGTAAATGGAACCTTCGGGGTTGCCTGTCTTGTCATGTCGGGCGATCTGCCGGCCGCGGTTCCCCGCGGCGTCGTTGAAGCGCTGCATTTCTGGTCCGACGCGACCGACAGCGCGATGACGCCGCCCGATTTCGAGCCCGGGCAAAAGGTTCGCGTCCTCTCCGGACCGTTCGCCGAGAAGGTCGGGACGCTCTCGCGGCTCGACGGCAATGGCCGTGTGCAGGTTCTGCTGGAGCTCCTGGGAGCGCAGGTCCCGGTCGACCTGAAGGGGCGCATTTTGTCGGCCGCATAGTTCCTGCTGCTGTGGCAGGGTGGCGCCGGGTAGAAGCGATTCTCTCGGGGCAATTCACCCGAGCTGCGGTAGCATGCGCAAATTCTGCGGTTGCACGCTATTGATTTCTCTACTCACCTGATTTGAGGCGGACGAGGAGATTCGATGGTCTACGCGCGGCCAGAAATGCCCCGCTCTGCGGGCGTCTTCGTTGGCAACGTGGCGCGTTCCGATCGCCACGGCCCTTTCCGACGGCTCGCCAGAGTTCGCTACCAGCTTGCCGGCGGGCTGCTCTTCACGGTGCTGCTGCCCGCGCTCTTGCGAGCCCATTTCGACCCGACTCTTCGCATGGCGAGCCTGGAGAACACGGTGTTTGGCACTGCGATCGCCATGATCGTCGGGACCTATGTCATTCGACGCGTGCTGTCCTACCCCGGCGTCCACGCGATATCCTACGTGCCTACAATCTTCCTGGCCGCCTACGGCGCGGTGGCGCTCGCCTTCCTCCTGCTCCGAATCGAATATTCGCGCTTCCAGCTCCTGGCGAGCTTCATGCTCGCCATCCCGTGGTTCACCATCGGGATTTTCGCCGAGCGGCACTACCGGCGCCCGCTGTTCGCGGTTCTGCCGGTCGGCGACACCAGCGACTTGTGCAACCTGCCGCAAGCGGATTGGTGGCCGCTGCGGGATTCAACGGCGGTTCCTCTCAACACGAGCGGAGTCGTCGCCGATCTTCGCGCCGACATGCCGCCTGAATGGACGAAGCTGCTCGCGGCATCGGCGTTGAAGGGGCTGCCGGTCTACCACTCCAAGCACGTGATCGAATCGCTCACCGGCCGCGTGCAGATCGAGCATCTTTCCGAGAACAGCCTCGGCTCGCTGCTGCCGTCGTCGATTTATCTGAAGCTGAAGCGGGTGCTGGATGGACTCGGCGTGCTGATCGCGCTGCCGGCCATTCTTCTCGTCGGGGGGATCGCCGCCTTCTTCATCAAGCGCGAGGACAAAGGGCCGGTCTTCTTCACGCAGCCGCGCATCGGTCTCGGTGGCGAGCGCTTCACCATCTTCAAGTTCCGCACCATGCGGACCGACGCCGCCGACGGCGCGCACTACACGAAGCATAAC
>JBBQVL010000031.1:0-42337 GCA_038211615.1 Hyphomicrobiales bacterium | reverse complement strand
GACGCCGCCCGACCCGGAACTCTTCAACGCCTTCCGCAAGGTCGTCCTCACCCGCGCCCAGGTCAACGGTGCCTTCTTCACCGAAGCCGGCCTGACCCTCGCAATCGACGGCGCACTGCAACGCATGGACGTCGACAGCGTCCGTCAGCCGGCGGGCCAAACGGCCGCCCAGCCGCCCTCCCCGGCACTGGCTCGCGCCGGCGCGGCCTTGCCGATCCGCTGAGGCGAACGCCAGACCCTATTGGTGAAACGGGCACCCCTCCGGGGGAGCGGGCGGGGCATCGCCGGGCCTGGATGCAGCGGCGGCGGCCCCGCGCCTGAAGACCTGCAGCCGCACGCCATTCTCCGAACGGAGCGTAAGCCGCGCGATCGGCCTCGGCACATGATCCGCCACCGGCTCGAAGCGGAAGTGGCGGGTAAGATAAGCTAGGATCAGCATCCCCTCCTGCATCGCGAACGATGCACCGAGGCAGACGCGCGGGCCTGCGCTGAACGGCAGATAGGCCGTCCGCTGCGATTCCTTGCTGGCCGGATCGGAGAAGCGGTCCGGATCGAAGACATCGGGCCGGTCCCAGAGCGTCGTGTGCCGCTGGATGAGCCACGGCGACACGAAGAGGCTCTCGCCCGGCTTCACAAGCTTGTCGCGCATCACCTCGTTCTGCGTGGCGTCACGGCTCATGAACGCGACGGGGGGATAGAGACGAAGCGTCTCGCGGAAGACATCGCGGGCGAGCCTGAGCCGCCGCATGTCGCCGAATTCCGGCGCGCGGTCGCCGAACGCCGCCACAGATTCCGCGTGCAGCCGCTCCTGGATGTCGGGGCGCATGGCGATGAGGTAGAGCGCCCAGCCGAGCACGCTTGCCGAGGTCTCATGCCCGGCGAGAAACAGCACCGATATCTGGTCCACCAGGTCTTTCCGGCTGAACCGCTCGCCGGAGACGGGGTCGCGCGCCTCGAGCAGCGAGGCGAGGATGTCCTTCCGCTCCAGCTTCTTGCCGCTCGCCTGCTCGTCGAGGCGATCCTGCACGCCGCGCTCCAATAATCCGCGGATGACGCGGGCATGCCGCGCGGCGAAGAAGCGGCCGGGCGAGAGCCAGTTCGGGACACCGGCCATTTTCCAGACGCCTTGCGCGTAGGCGAGTTCCTGGAAGCGGCCGAAGGCCCGGAAGATGCGCTGCGACTCGTCTGCAGTCAGCGGCCGCGAATAGATGGTGCGGAAGATGATGTCGGCGGTGACGTGCGTCGTCTCCTCGTCGATCGGGAGGAATTCCCCGTCGGCATGCGAGCGGAGGCGAGCGGCCATCTCCTCCGTCGCAAGACGCATCAGCGGGAAGACGTCCTGGATGCGCGCCTGGTTGAAGGCCGGATCCAGCATGCGACGCTGCTTGCGCCAGAGCGCGCCGTTGGAGACGAAGACGCCCGTGCCCATGAGCAGCTCGAGCATCGAGCCCATGGCGATGCTCTTCGGAAAACGGGCGGCGTCCTTGACGAGAACGCTGTTCACCAGCGACGGCTGGTTCACGAAATAGACCTTGCGCGAAGGCGTCCAGACATCGCCGAGGTGCATCGAATAGCTGCGATCGAACAGCACCGAGATCGCCGAGTGCCTAACTTCCAGGATGCGGCGAAACGGCGAGAGCTTGCGCTTGTGCGGCTTCGGCTTCGGCGGAATGAAATCGGTCACGAACGGCCTGGGTCTGGCGGGACCGAAGGCATATGCAGCGCCGCCCCGCGCGGGCGCTCGATGGCGTAGCCGCTCGGGTCGGCGAGATCAAGTTTCGCCGGCCTGCGGCTCAACGCCACCACAGGAGGAGCGCAATCCAGAGCGGCGAAAGCAGGATCGCCAGTAACAGGAAGCTCACCACGTAGATTCCGCCGCTGCGCAGGGCGCGCTTCCAACGCGCAGCTCTTTTCAGCCGTCTGACCAAAGCTTGCCCGCCGAACGGAATTGCCGCGACACTAAGGACGGAGCGGCTGAAGTCAATCGCGCCTCCTTTGCGGCTCGGGCGCGAATCCGGTATCCTTTTTCACCCCTGCGAGGAGCGAGGCAAAATCCCACCTTGCGGCCCCGGCCCCCAGACGGCATGCCTCGCTGAAGCCCGGCGGCAACCGCACGGCGCAAGGAGCGGCCATGATCGATCTTTATACATGGGCTACGCCGAACGGGCGCAAGGCCTCCATTCTTCTGGAGGAGCTCGGGATTCCCTACACCGTGCATCCGATCGACATCGGCAAGGACGACCAGTTCAAGCCGGAGTTTCTGGCGATCAGCCCGAACAACAAGATTCCCGCGATCGTCGACCACGACACCGGAACCGCGCTGATGGAATCCGGCGCGCTGATGATCTACCTCGCCGACAAGGCGGGCAAATTCCTGCCGAAGAGCGGCGAGGCCCGCTACCATGTCATCGAGTGGCTGATGTGGCAGATGGGAGGCTTCGGCCCGATGCTCGGCCAGGCGCACCATTTCCTGCAGTTCAACAAGGGCAAGGCGCCCTATGCGGAGGAGCGCTTCCGCGCCGAGGCGAAGCGCCTCTACGGCGTGCTCGACAGACGGCTTGCCGGCCGCGCATTCGTCGCGGACGAATATTCGATCGCCGACATGGCGATCTGGCCGTGGGCGACCCGCTTCGACTGGCAGGAGATCGACCTCAACGCGTTTCCGAACGTCAAGCGCTGGTATCTCGCAATCGCGGCGCGGCCCGCCGTTCAGAAGGGCTATCACGTTCCGAAATTCACATCGGACATCCCCATGCCGTGAGCGATTTCGATCTGCACGCCAGGCTCAGAGAAACCCTCTCCCGCCTTCCGCCGCTGGCAGACGGGCTGAGAATTTACGCCGTCGGGGATATCCACGGTCGGTTCGATCTCCTGCGTGAGATCGCATCGGACATCCGGCACGACCTGGAACTCGATCGCCCGCAGCGCGCGGTCGAGATATTTCTCGGCGATTATGTCGACCGCGGCCCGCAATCGCGCGAGGTCATCGACTGGTTGATGCAGACGCCCCCCGTCGCCGACGAGCGCATCTGCCTGCTCGGAAACCACGAGGACATCCTGCTGCATGCGCTCGACGACATTTCGGCCATGGAGAACTGGCTGTTCAACGGCGGCGGCGAGACGCTCCTGTCCTACGGGGTCAAGCTGCACGGATTCGGCGGCAGGGCGGCGCTGATCGCGTTGCAGCAGGAGTTCCGCGCCGCCCTCCCCGCCGCGCATCTGGACTTCATCGCTTCGCTCCGGCGGAAGATCGCCATCGCGCCTTACCTCTTCGTGCATGCGGGAATCCGCCCCGGCCGCGCGATCGAGGACCAGGACCCGCAAGATCTGGTGTGGATCCGCGAGCCGTTCCTCCACTCAAGCGCCGATCTCGGCTGCGTCGTCGTGCACGGCCACACCCCGGCGATGCATCCGGAGGTGCGGGGCAATCGCATCAACGTCGACACCGGCGCTGTCTTCAGCGGTTGCCTTACCTGCGTCGTGCTGGAGGGGACGACGCAACGCTTTCTCCAAACTTCCCCGGCATAGTCCGCGCCGATCGCCGGGCGGACCGGCGATGACGGAGAGAAAGATGACGAAAGTCCTCGTCACCGGCGGGGCCGGCTATATTGGCAGCCATTGCTGCAAGCTTCTTGCCGAGTCGGGCTTCGAGCCCGTCGCCTTCGACAACCTGTCGATGGGACATCGCGAGGCGGTGCGCTGGGGGCCGCTCATCGAGGGCGACATGCGCGACGCCGACGCGCTCGGTTCCGCGATGCGCCAGGTGCGGCCGGAGGCGGTGCTGCACTTCGCCGCGCGGGCGCTGGTCGGCGAATCGACCGCGCACCCCGAGCGCTACTACGCGGTCAATGTCGGCGGCACGCTCAATCTCCTCGAGGCGATGCGGGCTTCCGAGGTGAGGCGGATCGTCTTCTCGTCGACCTGCGCGATCTACGGCGAACCGGATGCGGTGCCGATCACCGAGGACATGACCAAGCGGCCGATCAATCCCTACGGCGCGAGCAAGCTCGCCTGCGAGCGGATGATGGAGGATTTCGATGCCGCGCATTCTATCCGGTCTGTACGGCTCCGCTACTTCAACGCCGCCGGCGCCGATCCCGCGGCAGAGATCGGCGAGCTGCACGACCCCGAGACGCACCTGATCCCGCTGGTCCTCGACGCGGCGCTCGGCCGCCGGCCCGCGGTTTCGATCTTCGGCACCGACTATCCGACGCCCGACGGGACCGCGCTCCGCGACTACATCCACGTCATGGATCTCGCGGCGGCGCATGTCGCGGCGCTCCGCCGCCTGCTGAATGGCGGCGAGTCCGCCGCCGTCAATCTCGGCACCGGCCGTGGCGCTTCGGTCAGGGAGGTCATCGACGCCGTCGAGAAGACGACCGGCCGAAAGGTGCCGACGCGCGAGGAACCGCGGCGCGCCGGCGATCCGCCCGAACTCGTGGCCGACCCGCGCCGCGCCGAGGCGCTGCTCGGCTGGCGGGCGGAGGCGAGCCTCGCCGCGATCATCGCGGATGCGTGGCGCTGGCATCGAAAACTGTACGAGTCGCCTTCGATACCCGCGGCTTGAGCCGCACGCCGCGATTGTCTAAGCAGGGGGCGCCAGGCCGGGCCCCTCTGGCGACGGTTCGATCCCGTCGCGATGTCGGACTGGGCGACCACATTGTGGCCCAGCCGTTCCCCGGACTTCGACTTGCCTTTGGAGAACGCGACAGCGGCCACGTCACCGGACGTGCAAGGGAGCCGCATGATCGATTTCGTTTCAGCCGACGCCTTCTCCGCTTTCCTGCAGGTCATCCTGATCGATCTGGTGCTCGCCGGCGACAACGCCATCGTGATCGGGCTTGCCGCCGCCGGACTGCCGAAGGAGCAGCGGGGAAAGGCGATTCTCGTCGGCGTGCTGGCCGCGACGGCGCTGCGTATCCTCTTCGCCAGCATTGCGACGTGGCTGCTCGCGATCATCGGCCTGCTGCTCGCCGGCGGCGTGCTGCTCCTCTGGGTCTGCTGGAAGATGTGGCGGGAGCTCCGCACCTCCGCCGCCGCGCATCATGCCGCAAGCGAGGCACTGGCCGGCGACGGTTCGAACGGGGACGGCCGCGCCGCCCCCGACCCGCGGCGCAAAACCTTCGCACAGGCCGCATGGCAGATCGTCATCGCCGACGTCTCGATGTCGCTCGACAATGTGCTGGCCGTCGCGGGCGCCGCGCGCGAGCATCCGGTGGTGCTGGTCTTCGGGCTCATCCTGTCGATCGCGCTGATGGGCATCGCGGCGACGTTCATCGCGCGGCTGCTGCACCGCTACCGCTGGATCGCCTATGTCGGCCTCGCGATCATCCTCTACGTCGCGATCAAGATGATCTGGGAGGGAAGTTTTGAGGTGCACGAGGCCGTGGCTGTCGGGCAGCTCTTTCCCGGCTGGCTATGGCCGGCACTGCGGCCTGACCTGCTGGCGGAACTCTATGGCGCCGAGGCCGTGGCCCTCGGGGAGTTCATTGAGGCGCGGCTGCCGATACGCCTCGCGCCGCAAGAAATCAACGGATAGCGCGGCGCCATGGAACTCTCGTCGGAACTCTCCGCCATCCTGCAGGTGATCCTGATCAACGTGGCCCTGTCGGGCGACAATGCCATCGTCGTCGGCATGGCGGCGGCCGGCGCGCCTGCTGCGATCCGCCAGAAGGTGATCTTCTACGGGATCGGGGGCGCGGTCGTTCTCCGCATCCTGCTCTCGCTGCTCGCGGTGCAGTTCCTGCAGGTGGTCGGCCTGCTCCTCGCCGGCGGAATCCTTCTCCTGTGGGTCTGCTGGAAGCTCTATCGCGAGATCCGCTCGCGCGCCGCCGAGCACGCCGGCGGCGAGGCGCTCGGCGAGGCAGGCGGCGGCGAGGTCGCGGTGGAATCGACCAAGACTCTCGGCGAAGCGATGTGGCAGATCCTGGTCGCCGACGTTTCCATGTCGCTCGATAACGTGCTCGCAATCGCCGGCGCGGCACGCGACCATCCGTGGATCATGGCGGCGGGCCTGGTGCTTTCGGTGGCGCTCATGGCGATGGCCGCCACCTTCATCGCGCGCCTGCTCGACCGCTATCGCTGGCTGGCCTGGGTGGGGCTGCTGGTGATCGTCTACGTCGCCGTCCGCATGGTCTGGGAGGGCGGAACCGAGGTCGAGTGCTCGCTACGCGGCGGCAGCGACTTCGGCTGGCTCTCGCATATCCGCGGCATAGGAAGCATCGTTCCGGGCTGCAGCTAGGCGGCCGCGTCGGTGCGCGACCTCTCCGCTTCATCGTGGGAGACTGGCATCTCCGTCGGCGGCTGCCCGGTCATGGATGGGCGGCGGCGATCGCGCACGAGGCCGAGCAGGAAGCCGGCGGTGACGCTCTGCACGCCGAGCGCCATGCCGAGCGTCGCGAAGGCGGCCAGCCGCACGTTGACGTTCGGGTCGAGATCGCCGAAGCCGGTCACCATCCAGCGCAGCACCGCGACCGCCGCGATGAGGAACCCAGCGGCAAAGAAACCGCCGCCGACGAGGCAGAAGCGGTCGACCGAGAGCAGCGCGTTCATCCGCTCGTAGCGCGCGCTGGCCGGAAGCAGCTCGGCCGTAACGGCGGCTACCTTCGCGACCGCGTAGAAGAGCACGAGCTGCGTGCCCACGAGGATGGCGGCGACGGCGAAGAGCAGCGAGGCGGCGTCGAGCGTCAGCCCGCCGATCTCCAGCGGGCCCGGGAGGAGCGCCACGGCGATCAGCGCGCCCATGCTGGCGAGCGCCCCGCCGGGATAGAGGAAGAGCCAGTGCGGCGCGAACTCCAGAAGCAGCTTCAGATGCCGCCACCCGTCGCGCCAGCTTCTCAAGTGCGGCGGGCGCGAGCGTCCGTCCGGCGACAGCGTCGTCGGCACCTCGGTGATCCGAAGCTCGGCGATGGTCGCCTTCACGATCATCTCGGAGGCAAATTCCATGCCCGTCGAACCAAGGTCGAGGGCGAGCACCGCCTCGCGCGAAAACCCGCGCAGCCCGCAATGGAAGTCGCCGATGGCGCTGCGGAAAAAGAGTCGGCCGATCGAGGAGAGGACCGGATTGCCGAGATAGCGGTGCAGCGGCGGCATCGCCGCCTCCGCGATCCCACCGCGGAAGCGGTTGCCCATGACGACGTCGTAGCCTTCGCGAAGCTTCTCGACGAAGCGGTCGAGGTTGGCGAAGTCGTAGGAATTGTCGCTGTCGCCCATGATGACGAAACGGCCGCGCGCCGCGCGGATGCCGGCGATCAGCGCCGCGCCGTAGCCGCGGCTCGGCACCGCCACGACCCGCGCGCCATGCGCGCGGGCAATCGCCTGGCTGCCGTCGTCCGAGCCGTTGTCGGCGATCACCACCTCGCCGACGATGCCGGTGCGCCAGAGGTAAGCCTTCGCCTTGTCGATGCAGATGCCGAGCGTCTCGGCCTCGTTCAGGCACGGCATGAGGATCGAAAGCTCGACCGGACCGGCCTCTCCGAACGTCTTCTCGACGTCGGCAAGGGCCGCATGAACGGCATTCTGGATGGTCAGGTCCGGTTCCACGCTGATTCGGCTCCGCTAACGCGGCGGTAAGTTAGGCCGGCGATGGTTGCTCAGCGGTGAATCGCGCCCGGGGAAGGAAGCTCAGTTGGCGCCAATCCATCCAGACGCGAGCGCCGACGCACCGAGCCCTGCCGGCGGATTGCTCGGCCGCCCGGCCCTGTTCTGGGGCCTTGCCCTCCTTGCTCTCGCCGGCTTTCTGGTGGGAGAATTCCAGGGTTTTCAACGGCTTGCCGATCTAAGCGTGCTCGACGCCGACGACGGGATGCGGCTGCAGGAGGTGCGCGACCTCGTCGCCGGCCAGGGCTGGTTCGACACCCACCAGTACCGCTACCTGCCGCCGGGCGGCACGCTGATGCACTGGTCGCGGCTCGTCGATGCGCCGCTCGCTGCCAAGATTGCTCTGCTCGGACCGCTCGTCGGAGCGCCGCTCGCCGAGCGGATTGTGATCACCGGATGGCCCGTCGCGCTACTCGCGGTCTACCTGGCGCTCGCCGGATGGCGGATGCGGCGGACGTTCAACGGGAGGGCGGCCGCGCTCGCAATCGTCGTGACGGTCAACCTGCTGGCGTTCCGCGACCTATTCGGCGCCGGGGCGATCGACCATCACAATGTCCAGATCGTGCTGCTGCTGGCATCGACGCTGGCGTTTGCCTCCGCCGCTTCCCGCCCGAGCCTTGCGGCAGCAGGAGGACTGGCCGCCGCACTTTCCCTCGCGGTCGGGCTGGAGAGCCTGCCCTTCGTCGCAGGAATCGGAACCCTCTATGCGCTGGCCTGGGTCATCGACACCGCGCAGGCGCGCGCGTTCGTGCTCTTCGCCACCGCCCTCGCGGTTGGTTCGGTCGCGGCCTTCCTCGGCCAGACCTCGCCCGCGCTCTGGCTCGCACCGGCCTGCGACGCGCTGTCGACGCCGTGGCTGTTCATCGCCATCGGCGCAGCGGCGCTCGCCGTCATTCTCACCAGCATCGAGCAGCTTGCCGGTAGCTGGCAGGCAAGGCTTGCGGCTGCTGCGATCAGCGGCGCGGTGCTCGCGGGCCTTTTCGCGATGCGCTTCCCGGTCTGCCTCGACGGCCCCTATCACGCGATTCCGGCGGCCTACCGCGCCGCATGGCTCGAACTGACGGGCGAGTCCTATTCGGTGTGGGAAATGCTGCTCCGCTATCCGTCGAAGGCCGCCGTCGTGTTCGGGCCGACGCTCGCCGCCGCAATCGCCGCGTGGATCGGCGCGAAGCGGACGGCCGGAGAGGGAAAACGTCTCATCCTCGCCGTGGCTTCCCTCCTCACGCTGACGCTCGGCCTCTGTCTCTTCGAGATCCGCGCGATCTACGTCGGCGTGGCGCTGACGCCGCTCGCCGCCGGCTGGGCGCTCGACCGCATCCTCGCGGCAGTGACCGAGCCGGCCGCGCGCGCTTCCCGCGCGATCGCGCTCCTCGTCGCGGCGTCGCTGTTCTTCGAGCTGCCCTGGCTGTCCTCGGCCCTCCTTGTCGAGGAGCTTGGCCTCGTCGCGGAAGCCGAGGCGCACGATCCGGAGGCCATGCGCTCCTGCCTGCGCGATGTCGCCAAACTCGAGACGCTGCCGAAGGGTGTGATCCTCGGGCCGATCGACCTCGGCGCGCATATCCTCTTTCTGACCGACCAGGCGATCGTCGCGGCCGGCTATCATCGGAACGTCGAGGGGATCATCGCCGGCCTGACGGCATTTTCCGGCACCGACGACGACCTCCACGCGGTCGCGACCCGCGACGGCGCCACTTACGTCGCGCTCTGCCTGCCGTGGATCGAGGCCTATCCGGAGCGCTACGGCGACTTCGCGAAGGCGCTCGCCGCCGGTTCCGCGCGCGTGGAATGGCTGGAACCCGTGCCGCTCCAGAGCGAAAGCCTCAAGGTCTGG
This sequence comes from Hyphomicrobiales bacterium, assembly GCA_038211615.1. GTDB lineage: Bacteria > Pseudomonadota > Alphaproteobacteria > Rhizobiales > Afifellaceae > DASWJZ01. The sequence continues at coordinate 32,907 of JBBQVL010000031.1, read as the reverse complement.
CGCGTTCGCGCCTCCGCGCTCGCAGCTCTGTCCGCTCCCGGGAGCGCGGCAGAGGGGCAAAACCCCCGTTAACCGGGAGTTGTTACGAATCGGCAGAACTGCGGACGAGCCGCGGCGTTAGAATAGGCGCTGCAATCGAGATCTGGGCCGATCGCTCAAAATGCGAGTCTCCATGTCGGACCTTTCCTTTCGCATTCCCGAAGCCGCGTCGTCCGCGCTTCCCTCGGCCGCGTCAGGCAAGCCGAAGCTCCTGATCCTCATCGTCGCCTACAACGCCGAGAAGACGATCCGCACGGTTCTCGAACGCGTCCCCGCCGCGATCGCCAGCGAATATGCGGTCGAGGTGCTGGTCATCGACGACGCGTCGAGCGACCAGACCTTCGAGCGTGGCCGCGAGGTCGCCAGCGAAGGCTCGCTGCCGTTTCCGCTGACCGTGCTCTTCAACCCGGTCAACCAGGGATACGGCGGCAACCAGAAGATCGGCTATTTCTACGCCATCAAGAATGGATTCGACTTTGTCGCGCTGGTGCACGGCGACGGACAGTACGCGCCGGAATCGCTCCCCGACCTGCTCCGTCCGCTGCGCGAGGGGAAGGCCGATGCGAGCTTCGGCTCGCGCATGATGGCGAAGGGCGGCGCCCGCCAGGGCGGAATGCCGCTCTACAAATTCGTCGGCAACCGCATCCTGAGCACGTTCGAGAACCGCATGCTGCGGACGAACCTGACCGAGTTTCATTCCGGCTACCGCATCTACTCGGTCGCGGCGCTGAAGCAGGTGCCGTTCGCCCAGAACACAAATGACTTCCACTTCGACACAGAGATCATCATCCAGCTTGTGCTCGCCGGAAAGCGCATCGTCGAGCGCCCCATCCCGACCTATTACGGCGACGAGATCTGCCATGTGAACGGGCTGAAATACGCCTGGAACGTCGCGAAGGCCGTGCTGAAGGTGCGCGCCCAGTCGCTGGGCCTGCTCTACGACCGGCGCTTCGACATTGCGACCGCCGCCGAGGCCAACGCGCAGTACACGCTGAAGTCGGACTACGACAGTCCCCACTCCTATGCGCTGGACCTCATGCCGCGCGGCGCACGGGTTCTCGATCTCGGCTGCGCAGGCGGCTACATGGGCGCTCTGCTGAAGCGCGAGAAGCAGGCGCATGTCGTCGGCGTCGACATGTTTCCCCTGCCCGCCGGCATCGTCCTCGACGAATTCCGCCTGCACAACCTGAACGACGGCCTGCCGGACGTCGCCGCGCGGGATTTCGACACCATCCTGATGCTTGACGTGATCGAGCATCTCGCGTCGCCGGAAGACTTCATGGTGCGGCTGCAGCATGCGATCAGCGCGCGGCCCGAGACGAAGGTGGTGCTGAGCACCGGCAACGTCGGCTTCCTGGTGACGCGGCTGATGCTGCTCTTCGGCCAGTTCAACTACGGCAAGCGCGGCATCCTCGACATGACGCACACGCGCCTCTTCACCTTCACCTCGCTCCGCCGGCTGCTCGAGCAGAGCGGGTTCAGGATCGTCCTCACGAAGGGCGTGCCGGGGCCCTTCCCGCTCGCCATGGGCGGCTCGCGCTTCAGCCACTGGCTGGTCGCGCTGAACAAGGCGTTCATCCGCGTCTCGCGTGGCATGTTCTCCTACCAGATTTTCGTGGTCGTCCAGCCGGTCCCCTCGCTCGACTATTTGCTGCGCAACGCCGAGGAGCAGTCCACGATCCGAGCCGCGCGATGAACGCCGGCGCGGAGGGCGAGCCGGCCGTCGCGCGCGCCACCCTCCTCTCGGAAATCTCGCGCATTGCTTCGACGCCAGCCGCCCGCATTGCCGCGAAGGTTCTGGTTTCGGCCGGACTGCTGCTGTGGCTCTTGCGCAAGGCGCAGATGTCGGAAACGCCGATGCAGCTCGGCGGCGGCGACTGGGGCCCGATCCTCCTCGTCTGGGCGGTGCAGACGGCGCTCCCCTTCGTGCAGGCGGAGCGCTGGCGGCTGATCGTGGCGACGCTCGGCGCCCAGGCGCCGTACCGCACCGCCATCACCAACGTCTACATCGGCCAGTTCTTCAACCAGGTGCTCCCCTCGAGCGTCGGCGGCGACGCCGTGCGCGTGTGGAAGCTGACGCGGTTCATGCCGGTGCAGGTGGCGCTTTCGAGCGTCGCGCTGGACCGCGTGGTCGCGCTGCTCGCCGTCCCCATCATCCTGATCGTCGGCTCGGGCATGCTCGCGCACATCGTGCCGGCCGGGCCATTCCGCTGGGCGCTCTACGCCATCATGGCGGCGGCGGGCTTCGGGATGATCCTGCTTCTTACCGCCGACACGATTCCACTGCCGCGCATCCTTCTCCGCACACGCCTCGTGGATGTGCTCCGCTCGACGCCCGCCGCTGCGCGAAAGCTCTTCTCCAATCCCGCCCGCCTTGTCCGCGCGATGCTGCTCTCGATCGTCATCCATGTCGGCGTCGGCACATCGCTCTGGGTGCTCGCGCTCAACGCCGGCGTGGATGCGCCGCTCGCGGCGTTCCTGCTGCTGGCGCCGATCATCGCGATCGTCACGACGGTGCCGATCTCGGTCGGAGGATGGGGCGTGCGGGAAGGCGCCATGGTCACCGCGCTCGGCCTCGTGCACATCCAGCCTGCGATCGCGCTGACCGTCTCGATCCAGTTCGGGCTGATCATGCTGGTCGTCGGACTGCCAGGCGGCGTGCTCGCCCTCTTCGGCCCGACCGCACCGCCCGGCGGCGAGCCGGCGGGCTGACCAGCGGGTTGCGCCGACGGGTCGCGCCCGTCGAGCGGCTAGTTCGCGGGCGTCGCGCTGTCGACGCTGTAGATCCAGAAATTCTCGTCCGTCGCCGACTTGTCGAAGTGCACGAGCTCGGTGAGTGAAATCCGGTTCTCGAAGAGCACATAGAGCTCCGACTCGTGAATCGGACGCGTGATCAGGAAGACGATCCTGCGCCCAGCGAGCTCATGCACCGCCTGCACCAGACGCGCAGCCACCTGCGTGTGATCGAAGGAGTCACGCCGCTTGTTGTAGAACAGGAACGTATCGGTGCAGCTGCAATCGAGGAGATAGATCGGCTTTCCGAGATATTGCGCGACCACCACGGCGACCGTGTCCGGCGTTCCGACGAGCGCCGCATCGGCAAGGCCGTTCTCGCGGATCCAGTCGGCGGTGTGCTTGCCTTCCGAGAAGGTCAGCGGAAACTGCTGGACGCTGACGGCAATCCCGGCCGCTGCGTTGACGGCGAGCAGCGCGAGGACGAGCAGCGAGCGCTGCGGGCGCCAGACCCGCTGGATCCAGAGCGCCGCGATCAGGGCGACGAAGTTGATCCCCCAGTGGCGGATCGAATTGGCGTAGATGAGCTGCCCGACCGCGATCGAGCCGAAGGCGGTAAGCCCCGGAATGATGAGCAGGCGCAGACTGTCCCGGAAGATCAGGAAGAAGAGGAACGCCAGCGCCGGCAGCATCACGCCGCCAACATGACTCACGGTCCCCGGCGACTGGGCGATCCAGTAGTTCAGGGCGTGAAGCGGGATCAGCGACTCGACGTTCCCAGCAAGCGTCGTCAGCAGCCTGTCCAGGTCCCAGGCCTGCGCCAGCGGCTCCCCCGTCGTGCGCCAGCTGATGTCGGGGCTCGGCCGCATCGTCGCGGCAGCGGCTGCCGCGAACGCCGCGTAGATCGCCGCGGGAAGGAGAATTTCCTTCAGCGACGCCTTGAGGTCCCTCCCCTGCTGCAACAGCCGGTCGACCAGATATTCGAAGGCGAGAGCCCCGGCGAGGACGAACGCGAACAGGTTCGTGTTCGCCAGCAGCCCGAGAAGGCAGGCGTTAAGATACAGCCGGTCCGGCCGCGTCGCCCGCATCTGCGCGTAGACCAGCGCAATCAGGAAGCCGATGCCGTAATTGCGGCTGACGACTGTGTATTCGAAGAGCACGAAATAGCTGCAGAGGAGCAGCAGCCGCTCAAGCCGCGAGAACGGCGAGGAGAGCCCGATCGCGCCAATCAGCATGAGCGCGATGATCGCGTGCACGACCTGCAGCGTTTGCGGCGCGTGCGAGAGGAACGAGGCGCACCACAGGAGCACGTACCAAAGGCCGGGATGCCCGGTGAAGCGCAGATTGGCGAAGAGATCGGCAAGCGTCGGGCTGGCGAGCACCAGCCCCCAGGAATGGATCTCGTCCCGCCACATGTCGTGCCGGCTGATCTGCGCAACGAGGATCAGCGCGAACGCCGCGGTCATGAGGAAATCGACCGGCGCCAGCGCCCGCAGCCGCGCGAACGCGCCGGTCGCCGCCGGAACTGCGGGCTGCAGTCGCGGGGTTTCGGATACGGGTCGGGATTGGGGGGCGGCGCCGTTCGGCCCAGGCATGGACTGACTTTTCCGCGATTCGAACGGTGCGGCAAGCTCGCACGGCGCGCTTACCGGCTGGTTGACGGGATCCCATGGCGGCTGCACTTCGTGTCCGCGGCGCGGATGCGGTTGCCCCGGCCGCTCCGATCGCCTATGTCAGCGCCGTTCCCCCATAGCCACGAAAAGGGCTGAGCCGCATCCATGGCGCGCCAATTCATCTATCATATGCAGGGCCTGACGAAGGCCTTCTCCGGCGGCAAGAAGGTGCTGGAGAACATCAACCTTTCCTTCTATCCCGACGCCAAGATCGGCGTGCTCGGGCCGAACGGCTCGGGCAAGTCGACGCTTCTGAAGATCATGGCCGGGCTCGACAAGGAGTTCACCGGTGAGGCCTGGGCGGCGCAGGGCGCGCGCGTCGGCTATTTGCCGCAGGAGCCGCAGCTCGACCCTTCGCTTGACGTGAAGGGCAACGTCATGCTCGGCGTCGCCGCCAAGCAGGCCGTGCTCGACCGCTACAACGAGCTGATGATGAACTACTCCGACGAGACGGCGGAGGAGGCCTCGAAGCTGCAGGACGAGATCGACGCGAAGAACCTCTGGGACCTGGAATCGAAGGTCGAGATGTCGATGGAGGCGCTCGGCTGCCCACCGGGCGACGCCGATGTGAAGACGCTCTCCGGAGGCGAGAAGCGCCGCGTGGCGCTCTGCAAGCTGTTGCTGGAGGAGCCCGACCTCCTGCTCCTCGACGAGCCCACGAACCACCTCGATGCCGAGACGGTCGCCTGGCTGGAGAAGCACCTCGAGCTCTTTCCCGGCGCGGTGCTGATCGTCACCCACGACCGCTACTTCCTCGACAACGTCACCGGCTGGATCCTCGAGCTCGATCGCGGCCGCGGCGTCCCCTACGAGGGCTACTACACCGCCTATCTCGACAAGAAGGCGAAGCGCATGGCGCAGGAGAAGAGCGAGGACAATGCCCGGCAGAAGGTCATCGAGCGCGAGCGGGAGTGGATGGGGCGTTCGCCGGAAGCCCGCCGCGCCAAGTCCAAGTCGCGCATCAAGGCCTATGACGAGCTCCTGAAGGCCAACGAGGCGCGGCTGCAGAGCCGCGAGGCGCAGATCGTCATCCCGCCGGGGCCGCGGCTCGGCGATGTCGTCATCGACGTCGATCATCTGAGCAAGGCCTATGACGGCCATTTCCTCATCGACGACCTTACGTTCAAGCTGCCGCCGGGCGGCATTGTCGGCATCATCGGTCCGAACGGCGCGGGCAAGACGACGCTCGCGCGCATGCTGACCGGCCAGGAGAAGCCCGACAGCGGCGAAATCCGCGTCGGCGAGACCGCCGTGCTCGGCTATGTCGACCAGAACCGGACGCTCGATGGCGACAGGAATGTCTGGGCGGAAATCTCCGATGGCGAGGAGATCATCACGCTCGGCAAGCGCGAGGTGAACAGCCGCGCCTATGTCTCCGCCTTCAACTTCAAGGGCTCCGACCAGCAGAAGCCGGTCGGAAAACTCTCCGGCGGCGAGCGCAACCGCGTGCATCTTGCAAAAATGCTGAAGTCGGGCGCCAACGTGCTGCTCCTCGACGAGCCCACCAACGACCTCGACACAGAGACGCTCGCTGCGCTCGAGGAAGCGCTGGAGGATTTCGCCGGCTGCGCCATCGTGATCAGCCACGACCGCATGTTCCTCGACCGCCTCGCCACCCACATCCTCGCCTTCGAAGGCGACAGCCACGTCGAGTGGTTCGAGGGGAATTTTGAGGCCTACGAGGAAGACAAGAAGCGCCGCCTCGGGGCGGAAGCCGTCGAGCCGCACCGGATCAAGTACAAGGCCTTCTCAAGGTAGGGGCGCTGCTCGACTTGCCCAGGATGGGGGGCTCCGAGAATTCGTCAGCGGCAGTACCATTCCTTCGTGCCGGCCTTCCGGTCGACGAAGTGCCACTTGGCGTGCTGGCCGGCTGGGCAATTGGGGGGCGGGCCCGGCCAGCTTGACCCGCGGCTGAGACGCACCGGCTGCGCCTTTGGCGCATCCGCCGGCGGATCGGGACGCGGCGCCGGAACGCGTGGCGCGAGGGCGGCAAGCTTCAGCGCCTCCTCGGCCGCCGCCGCTTCGAGCGCCGAGTGCTCGGGTCCCGCGGCCGATGCGACGAGCACCTCGGTTGCAGTGCAGTCCGCGGCCGCGCCGACCGGGCCGGCCGCAACCCAATCGCGCGGACAGGACTTTGCACCATCGACCCAGGCCGATGGCGCGGCAGGTGTCGCGACCGGCGGCGGATCGGAATGCCGGAGTTCCGTCGCCGCCACCTCGGCCCGCGAGTTCCGAATTTCCGGAACAGCCGGCGAAGGCGCCGCCTCAGCGGCAGAGACAACGGTCGCCGCTGCCGACACCGATGCAGTCGTCAGGGGGGCGGAGGCATAGGCGGCGGGATCGGGCGCCCTGCCGGTGCGCAGATCCGACAAAGCTTGCACGACCGCCGCGGTCGGCGGCGCGACCTCCGCCTCCGTCGAAGCAACCAGTTCCGGCGCGGCGACCTCTATCGGAGCGACCGGCGCGATCGGAGCAACCGGCTCTACGGGGGCAGCGGGCTCGGCTGCGGCGGCCTCTATCGCGGCAGAAGACGGCGGAGCCCCGGCGGGCTTCGCGACGGGCTCTACGGACTGTTCGGGCGACACGCTGGCAAGAATCAGCGCGGGCTTGTCCCCCGCGACAGCCGTCTCCGCCGGCGGATCGTTGCGGCCCCCGGTCTGCACCGTCCCGCCGAGACGCCAGGCGTCGCTGGAGACGACGGCCATGATGGTCGCGACGATTCCGACGACACCCGCGCTCCGGATAAGAAGCGGCTGCACATCCCGCCAACGCGGCAGCACCGCATCCCACCAGCGCCTGGCCGGCCTTTCCCGCAGGCCTTCCGGCCCGTAGCTCCAACGGTTACTCACAACGCACAAACCTCAGATACGCAGGCACTTCCTATTCCTTAACGAAAAATGAAGGGCCGAAAAAGGCGATCTTGAGGCAAATCGGCAACCCAGGGTTCTCGCCTGCGCGTGCAGCGCTCTGGCAGCGCTGTGCGGGAGAGGCCCCAGTCAGCAATCCGTCGTTCTCTCCCGCCCCACGGAAGCGTTCGTGCGGAGCAACGGCTCTCTCAGAAGAGCCAGCGCCAAACAGCCTTGTGCGCGGCCAGCCAAGCCGCTAGATACGCGGCCTCCATCGACCAGGACGTTCCGCGGAGGGATGCCAGAGTGGTTGAATGGGGCGGTCTCGAAAACCGTTGTGCGGGCAACCGTACCGGGGGTTCGAATCCCTCTCCCTCCGCCAGTCGCTCCGCGCGGACTATTCTCTGCCCACTTTGATCGCCAGCCGAAAGGCACGGCAGCGCGGCCTGTTCGAACCGGAACTCGCGACTGCGGACCAAGTCCAGGCCACCCCTCTGTTCTCTCTTTGGCCGGTATTCTCTAGACCTCGCGACTCCGGGGGCTTAGTCGCGAGCTGCTACCCCGTTGAGGTTTCAGAGATCGGGTGGCGACGGAGTTGGAGGCTCTCTCGGGTAGCGAGTGACACCTCAAGGTCTGCTGCTGACCCCACTGCAGACATCCCGCTGCAGACCGGCACGAACCGCTAAGCATCTGTCAATGGCATGACCCAGCGGCACGACTCTGCAATAATCCCAAAAATGAAGACTGGACGGAATGAGCCGTGCCCTTGCGGGAGCGGCAAGAAGTTCAAGAAATGCTGTTTGAATTCCACCAAACCAGGTGCGCGGCGAGAGCCTACGCCTGAGCGCAATCCCGCCTTCTTGGCGCAAGCGCAAGCCATGCTGAGACAGCATCAGGCGGCCGAGAACGTGCGCCGGCAGCAGCAAGGCCACGGCAACCCTATCGTGTCGTGGATGGATGAGGCGAACGGCTTCCGATTCGTCGCGGTGAAACAGACCCTCCACTGGGGAAGGAACTGGGTCATCTTCCCCAACTTCCTCGACTATTTCATGAAGAAGGCGCTCGGCCGTGAATGGGGCGAGCGCGAACGCAACAAGGGTCAGCATCCGCTCTTCCGCTGGCTGCAAAAGACGCAAGCGTACAGCGGCCACAAGGTCGGTGAGCCAAAGGTCAAGGCCATTGTGATGATGGGCTTCATCGCGTGTTGGCTGCACTTGGCCTATGCGCTCTACCTAATCGCCCACCACGATGAAATTCCGGAGCCGTTGCTCAAGCGGCTGCGCGATCCCGTCAGCTTCCTGCCAGCCTATCATGAGGCTATCGTGGACGCAGCATTGGCCGTCGCCGGTATGGAGATTTCCTGCGCGGAGACGAAGGCGGGATCGATTCCGACGCCGGAGTTCAGGGCGAAATCCAAGGCGTCGGGAAAAACCTATGAGGTCGAAGCCAAGCGCAAGAACGGCTGGAAAGCCTCCACCGACGATGTGACGAACGCGGAGTTTCAGCGCGAGTTGGAAGTCTATGTGCGCAACCAGATCTACAACGCGTCAAGGAAGAAGCTCACGAATCCTGTCTATTGGTTTGAGCTGAGCATCCCCACGATGATGGCCGAAGCCGACTGGCGCGCCGTCGCCGAAAAGGCCGAGGCTGCGATTCGCGACGCGGAGAACAGCATGACGGTGGACGGCGAGCCGATCCAGCCCGCCTATGTCGTCATCACCAACCACACGTTCCTCGCCGACGAGGACGTGACAGGCCACCCGTGCTTCGGCTTCCTTCAAACTATCAAGATAGACAATTACCCCTTCGGGCGGCCGTTGGAGATTGAAGCCGCGCTTGAGGGCTACGACAAGCATCGCGACATTTTCTGGCTCATGGAAGCTTGGAAGACCGCCAGCACCGTGCCGACTACCTTCGATGGCTCGCCGCCTGAATTGCTCGACAGCGACGGCAATCCGCAGCGCACGGTCAAGATCGGCGACATGATCGAGGCTCCTGACATGGGCGGCAAAACCGTCCGAGCAACGGTGGAAGAAATCAGTTCATGGGGCGACGACAAAGCAATGCTCGCGGTCGGCGCGAATGGTCGCAGCTGGCTCGTGGAAATGCCGCTAACAGCAGGGGAAGCGCAGGCCGCGCGCCGCTACACGGATGCGGTGTTTGGCAAAGACAACACCTCGCGCGCCCTGCGTGATGACGATCCCTTCGATCTTTACGACTGGCTATTGAAGGCGCACGCCAACATGACGCAGGAACAGGTGGACAAGTTCTTCGAGCGAAATCCCACCGTCGCCCACTATAAGAGCCTGCCGCTGAAAAAAGCCCGCGTTCGTGTCGCTCGCGAATACACGAAGTGGACATGGATGCGCACCCGGAAGGACACAGCCGCCCAGTCGCAGCCGGCCCCCGCCGGAAACGAAACGGTGTCGGAGATGGGGTCAACAAGAAGCTGATCACGACCCGCAGGCTACTTGTATCTCTGGGACTGTGTGCTGCTTCGATCTTGAAAGGTCTGCATCGGGCGGGAAGCGGATGTCGAAGGCCTACCGCGGCAGATTGGCCTGCTCTATCCAAGCACCCGGGGCCCTAAGCAGCTGCTCCAGCTGAACTCCTTTGGACAGGCCGTCATCCAGGATCGCCTCGGTGACGTCCGGCGAGAGCAGCGCCAGCCTCAGAATTCGTCGAACGTAGGAGTGATTGATCTTCTCCGCTTTGGCGAGGTCGTTGATCGAGGAGAACTCGCCCGACTCCAGTCTGCACTTCCAGCGGTAGGCGCGGCCGCGGGCTTTGAGGATGGTCTCGTGGCTGTTGGTCTGCGGCGAGGGATTTGCGGCTTGTGGCGGCCTCACTTCCCCGATGATCAGCTTCCCACTATCAGCCTTGTACATGAGCGATCCGCATCGATCGTGACTGCGCCGCGAGCCTGATCGGAGCATTCATAGCGCCGTAACCGCGATAGCCGCCCCGGCGCTCAACGATCTCGAAGAAGAAGCGGTGGTCGAAGGGTTCCGTGTAGAGCTGGAAATACTCCCCAACATCGTCGCGATCGTAGAGGATCCGACTTGCGGCGAGCCGGTCGAGAAGCTTCGGCTCCAGACCGAACCTAGCTCCGAGGTCGTCGTAGTAGTTGTCGGGAATCGGCAGGGCTTCAACACCTGCCGCCTGGAGGTATCCGGCTGTGGCAAAGACGTCGGCGCTCGCGAAGGCGATGTGCTGCACGCCTGACCCGAAGAACTCGGAAAGGAAGCGACCGGAGAGCGTGCGGTGGTTTTGCGCGCCGTTCAATGCGATCCGGACATTGCCCGCGCGGTTTTCGACGACCTGGCTCCGCACGAGACCGCCGGGATCGGCCACGTCGACCTGGGGTGTCCGGATGAGCTCGAAGATGGATGTGTAGAAGAGCAGCCAAGAGAGCATCTCCTCGTATTCCATCGACTGGGAGACGTGGTCGACGGCGAGCAGCGCAGCGCTGGACATCTCGGCGTCCTCCTCATGCGCGGGACGGAAGTCGATCTCCCATAGGCGCGCCAATGCGCTCTTGGGGTCGGTGAAGTAGAGCAGGCTTCCGCCCAGTCCGCGGATCGCGGGCAGTTCCAGCTCGCCCGGGCCGACCGCCTGCGTGAAGGGCTGCGCCAGGAGCGCGCGCGCTCGCGCGACGGCGGCTTCGGCATCCTCTACGCGCAGCCCGAGCGCGCAGACGCTCGGCCCGTGCGTGATGTAGGAGGCGTGCGCAAAACCCTCCCGCTCCGAGTTGACAACGAGGTTGATCGCTCCCTGCCGCCACAGCTTCACGTCCTTGGAGACGTGTCTGGCGGTCTTGCGGAAACCAAGCGCTGCAAGCAGCTTTCCAAGCGCCGCGGCGCTCTCTTCGTCGACGGCGAATTCGATGAACTCGAAGCCAAGCAGGCGGGAAGGCTCAGGCAGGGTCGCTTCGACGGGCGATCGTTCGGCGGACGACCTTTGGACCAGGTCGCTGGCGGCGATGAGCGACCGCCGCCCGTCAACAGCGACCTGCCGCGCCGAGCCGGCGCGGAACTGGTCGTTGAAGATCTCAAGTGACAGATAGCCGCGATAGCCCGTCGCCTCCACGGCGGCGAGGAAGCCAGTGATGTCGAGGTCGCCCTGTCCCGGCATGTTGCGGAAGTGCCGGCTCCAGGAGAGAAGGTCCATATCGAAGAGCGGCGCATCGGCGACCTGTACGAGGAAGATCTCGTCGCCGGGTATGCGGCGGATGGAATCCGGGTCGATCTTCCGCGCCAGGGTGTGAAAAGAATCGAGGATAAGCCCGATCGCCGGATGATCGGCGCGACGCACGACCTCCCAGGCGTCGCGGTGGTCGAACACATGCCGCCCCCAGGCGAGCGCTTCGTAGCCAATGCGGAGGCCACGCGTAGCGGCGCGCTCGCCGAGCCTGTTGAAATCCTCCGCGGCACGGTCGATCCCGCCAAGCGCCGCGGGCGAGACATTCGAGCAGACCAGCATCAGGTCGGTGCCGAGCGCCTGCATCACGTCGAACTTCCGCTCGGCGCGATCGAATGCGCGGGCGCGCTGCGGCTCGGGCATCCCCTCGAAGTCGCGGAAAGGCTGGAACACCGTGACCTTCAGGCCGGCGTCGACCACCATCCTTCCCACTTCCGCGGGACCAGCAGGGTAGGCGAGGAAGTCGTTCTCGAAAATCTCGACGCCGTCGAAACCTGCGGCGCGTATCGCGTCGAGCTTCTCCTTCAGATCACCGGAGAGAGAGACCGTCGCGATACTCGTCGGAAGCATTCGACTTCGCCGCCTTATTAACGAACTGGTCCGTTCATTGTAAGCTGCGTGCGCGGCGGGTCAATCGTGGCGATCCAGAACGCGCGAGTAGGCGCCCGGCTTAGGGCGCGCGGGCGAAGCGCTCGATCATCTCCACCGTCTGCTCGCGGAGATGTGCGAGCGCCTTCTTCGACTTCAGGTCCCGGGAGAAGATCTTCGAGAAGGTAGCGCGGTTCGAGACGTTGAAGAAGCAAAGCGCACTGATCTGCCAGTGCAGGTCGATCGGCTCGATGCCGCGACGGAACAAGCCGTCCTTCACGCCGCGCTGGTAGAGGCGCGAGATCGTGTCTATGGCCGTCACGTTCAAGGCCTGGATCGCTTTCGATCGGGCGAGGTATTCACCGTGGTGGATGTTTTCGATCATCACCAGCCGAATGAAGCTCTCATTGGAATTGTGATGGTCGAAGGTGAATTCGACCAGCCGGCGGAGTGCCGCGAGTGGTTTCAGATCGTCGAGGTGCAGGGTCGCCTCTACCGCACGGACCTTGCTGTAGGCCGCCTCGAGCACGCGGAGATAGAGCCCCTCCTTGTCACCGAAATAATAATAGATCATGCGCTTGCTGGACTTGGTCTTGGCGGCGATCTCGTCGATCCGCGCACCGGCGAGACCGTATTCGGCGAACTCCTGCATCGCCACCTGGATGATGTTCTCGCGCGTGCCTTCCGGGTCCTGCGTGCGGACTCCCGCCACCGCCTTAGCAGTCCCGGATTTCAGATCCACCATCGAGCCCACTCCTTTCGAACAGCCGACCGCCGCTCGATTGACTAAACTAACTGGTCCGTTCACAGTTCGCGACCGCCCTTAACGGCGTCTGAGTAGCGCGACCCGCAGGAAAACAACAGCGCTCCGCGGGCTGCCGGGTTCGAGGATCACATTGGATCGTGTCGTTCACCAGAGGATCCAGCCGACAGAGGAGCGGGTCCGCGAAGCCTTCGGCCTCCTTCCCGAGGGGAAGCTTCGTGCGGCGTTGATCGGCGATGGAATTCGGGAGTCCCGGACGCCCTGGATGCATATGGCCGAAGGCGCGCGGCTCGGCATCGACTATGCCTATTCGCTGATCGATTTCGACGCGCTCGGACTCCCTGCCGAGGCCCTGGAGGAGGTGCTCGGCGAGGCGGCTCGCCGCGGCTTCGCAGGGCTGAATATCACCCATCCCTTCAAGCAGAGCGTTATCCCTCATCTCGATTTCCTTTCCACCGACGCGGGCGCGATCGGGGCCGTCAACACGGTGGTATTCGAAGCGGCGCGGACGGTCGGTCACAACACCGACTGCTGGGGCTTCGCGGAGAGCTTCCGCACTGAGATGCAGGGCGCCGACCTGAGCCGCGTGCTCCTTCTCGGCGCAGGCGGCGCCGGGAGGGCGGTCGCATACGCACTGTCCGAACTCGGTGCGAACCAGATCGAGATCTTCGACCTCGATGCGGAGCGATCGAACGGCCTCGCGGCGAGACTCAATTCCAGGTCCGGCTCGCGGCGGGCGTTCGTGGCGCGAGACGTGGAGGAAGCGGCCGCCGCCGCCAGCGGCATCGTCAACACGACGCCGGTCGGCATGGCGAAGTATCCGGGAACGCCCATCCCCGCGCGTGCGATGAGGCCCGATCTCTGGATTGCCGACATCATCTACTTCCCGGCCGAGACGGAACTGCTTCGCGCCGCCGCCGCGGCCGGCATCAGAACTATGTCCGGGCGAGGCATGGCGATCTTCCAGGCAGTCAAGGCATTCGAGCTCATCACCGGCCGCCCGCCCGACCTCGATGCGATGTCCCGGCACTTCGATTCGGTCCCGGAAAACGCCGGTCTGCCTGGCATCGATTGACTTGAACGAACTATTTCGTCCATTCTTGCCAAAACGACAACGATGGGAGGAACTAATGGGCTTCAGACCCGACCGCCGTAAGATACTGCTGGGTAGCGCCGCCGCTCTCACCCTCGCCGCCGCACCGGCCTGGGCGCAGGACAAGCCCAAGGTTCGTTTCTCGGCGGTCTTCTCCGACCAGGATATCCGCGCACAGACGATCCAGCGCTTCGCGGCGGCAATCGCCGATCAGTTCACGCTCGAGCCGTTCTACGGCGGGACCCTCTTCAAGCAGGGCACCGAGCTGGTCGCGCTGCAGCGCGACAATCTCGAGATGGGGAACATCGCTCCGCAGGATATCTCGAACCAGATTCCCGCCTGGTCGATCATGACCGCCGGATACATGTTCCGCGATGCCGCGCATCTGAAGAAGGTGTTCCAGAGCGACGTCGGCAAGGAAATGGTTGGAATGGCCGACAAGCAGCTTGGCATCCGTATCCTCGGCCCGACCTATTTCGGCGTCCGCCAGGTCGGTCTGAAGCCCGACAAAAAGATCAGCACGCCAGAGGACATGGCCGGCATCAAGCTCCGCATGCCCGGCGGCGAGGCGTGGCAGTTCCTCGGCACGGCACTCGGCGCCAATCCCACCCCCATGGCCTATGCGGAGGTCTACACCGGGCTCCAGACCGGTGCGATCGACGGACAGGACAATCCGCTGCCCAATGTCGAGAACATGAAGTTCTACGAGGTGATGTCGCAGATCGTGCTGACCTCGCACCTTGTCGGCTACGATCTCCTGACGGTCTCCGGCAAGATTTGGAACGGGATGTCGACCGAGCAGCAGGCCGCTTTCCAAGCAGCCGCGGATGGAGCTCTGGCGTGGAACGCGGAAAAGCATCTCGCCCGCGAGGCGGAGCTGGTCGAGGTTTTCAAGGGCAAAGGCCTTAACATCTACACGCCGGACGTCGACGCGTTCCGCACGCACGTGCAGAAGGCGTATCTCGAATCCGAGCTTGCCAAGAGCTGGCCTGAAGGCATGGTCGACAAGATCAACGCACTCTAGGCTGCGAAGCCGGGAAGCGGGGCGCGCCGCGAGGCGCCCCCGATGCGAAGGCGGGCGGGCATGCTTGGCACGACAGGAAAATGGCTGACACGCCGTGCCGAGAATGTGGCCGCCGGCCTGCTTGCGGTCATGTTCACCGCCTTCATCATCCAGATCGTCTTCCGTTACCTTTTCAACTTTCCGATCGGATGGACGTCCGAGCTCTCGGTCATCACGTGGCTTTGGCTTGTCCTGTGGGGGGCGGCTTTTGTCGTGCGCGAGCGTGATGAGATTCGGTTCGATCTGATCTACGGTAGCGTCGGGCGGACGGGTCGCCGCGTGATGGCGCTCATCTCCGGCGTCTCCCTCGTCGCTCTCTACCTCCTCTCCCTGCCAGCGGTCGTCGACTACGTGACCTTCATGAAGGTCCAGAAGACGGCCTACATGCATATTCGCTTCGACTGGTTGTTCTCGATCTATGTGGTCTTCGCGATCGCCAGCATTGTTCGCTATCTTTGGCTCTCGTGGCAGGCATTGCGCGGGCACGCTCCGAAGGCGCCGGATCCCGTAGAGGCCACGTCCGGCCTATGAGTCTCGCGAGTCCCTTCTCGCTGGCGATCGTTGCCATGACGATCCTCGCTTTCCTCGGCCTTCCGATCGGTCACGCGATGATCGCCGGCTCGATCGTCTTTCTCGCCCTTGACCACCAGGACCTCGGCACTGTCGCCGAGCAGCTCCTGAACGGCATGTACAGCAGCTTTATCCTGCTTGCGGTGCCGCTCTTCATCCTCGCCGCCGAGCTTATGAATATCGGCAGCATGACAGATCGGCTGTTGAGCTTCTGTAATGCGTTCGTTGGGCGTTTCCGCGGCGGACTCGCTCAGGTCAACGTGCTGCAGAGCATCGTCTTCGCTGGCATGTCCGGATCGGCAATTGCCGACGCCGCTGGCTCGGGACGGATGATGCAGATCATGATGACCCGCGACGGGAAATACACCGCAAGCTACGCCGCCGCGCTGACCGCCGCGTCGTCGGTAATCGGACCAATCATCCCGCCGTCGATCCCGATGGTGCTCTACGCGCTCGTGTCGGATACCTCGATCGGCTACCTCTTCCTTGGTGGCGTCATACCGGGACTGCTGATGGGGCTTGCCCAGATGATCGTCGTCGCGGTCACGGCCCGTCGCAGGAATTTCCCCGTCGAAGCGCCGGTGCCCCTGCGCGAGCTCCCGAAAATCACTGTGCAGGCCTTCCCTGCCCTGATGATGCCGGTAGTTCTTCTCGGCGGGATGTACGGCGGTGTGATGACGCCAACTGAAGCCGCCGCCGTCGCGGCTGCCTATGCGCTCGTCGTCTCAGCCCTGCTTTACCGCAGCGTCAGCCTTAAGGACCTCTACGCTTCGCTTCTGACCAGCGCGCGCTCGACCGCCTCGATCGGTATGCTGATCGCCGGCGCGCTGGTCTTCAACTACGTGGTGACCGTCGAGAATATCCCGGAGACGCTGAGGCAGATACTGGCCGGTTGGGAGCTAACGCCGACGGGCTTCCTGATCCTCGTCAACATCATCCTGCTCATTCTCGGCTGCGTGCTCGAAGGCACGGCGATCCTGCTGATCATCGTTCCGGTCCTCGTTCCGACGGCGCAGTCGCTCGGAATCGACATGGTGCACTTCGGCATTGTCGTCGTCGTCAATATCATGATCGGCCTGATTACGCCGCCCTACGGGCTGCTGCTCTTCATCATGATGAACATATCCGGGTGTCCGCTGCGCGACATCGTCCGCGACGTGCTGCCGTTTCTGTTCGCAATGATCGCTGCCTTGTTGCTGATCACATTCGTGCCGGAGACGGTGCTCTGGCTGCCTCGCGTCTTCGGCTATCAGGGGTGAGAGAGATGACGAAACCGATCCACGTGCTGAACGGCCCGAACCTCAATCGGCTCGGAACGCGCGAGCCCGAAATCTACGGGAAGACCACGCTCGCCGAGATCGAGGCGATGTGCCGTGCGGTCGATCCCGCGGCCGGCATCGAGTTCCGTCAGACCAACAGCGAGACGCAGCTGATCGAATGGGTTCATGAAGCCATTGACAATGCCGCCGGCATTGTCATCAACCCTGCGGCATTCTCCTTTACGTCGATTGCGCTGCTCGACGCCCTGAAGATGTTCCCCGGGCCGATCATCGAGGTCCATATCTCCAACATTCATCGCCGCGATCCGATCTATCATCGCTCGCTCGTCTCGATCGCGGCAACGGCGGTCATCGCGGGACTTGGCGCGAATGGCTATGTCGCAGCCGTCCAGGCTTTGGCGAAGATGCTGAAGAAGGGCTGATCGGTGAAGATTTTCTCACCCACTGATTTGGGCTAAACAACCTTGCTGGGCATTCCGCTACTGGTGCGTCGCGGACGTTCTTCAATTCCGGTGATGGCGCACAACCCGGCCGTTCATCCAGCTCAGAAGACTTGTGCGGACCAATCGTCAGGAGAAGTCTTGAGCAGGTCTTCGAGGAGCACCGTCTTCGCGAGCTGCCCGTCCAAGATCCTTTCGACATTCGCTGGCGAGAGCAAAGTGAGCCGCAGGATACGCCGAACATACGAGTGGTTGATCCTCTCGGAGGCGGCGAGATCGGTGATCGAGGAGAACTCACCCGACTCAAGCATTCGCTTCCAGCGGTGTGCTCGCCCGAGGGCCTTCAGGATTGTCTTGTGGGTGCCGTCACCAGGAACTGGGCGATATGAGCTTCCGGCGATGGCGACGGGGCTAATCACCACCTTCCGGCTCCAGCGCTCACGGCAGCGAATCGGTACCCGGATGGTGACCGTCCCTCCCTCGGCGATCACCTCGATCCCCCCGCTCATGCCGCCCGCCTCTCATACGATGAACCGGAAAGCTCCTGGTAGAGGTGGGCTAGTCCCTCAGTCCGTAGCCGGATGGCCAGGCTGTCTGTTCTGACATCGACCCGCTCGACGAGGAGCCGGACGATCCTCGCCTGCTCGGCCGGGAACAGCTCGTCCCAGAGCGGATTGAACCGATCCAGAGCCGCCCTCACCTCCTCCTCCGTTATGTCGGCAACCTCCTGCCGTGCCGCCCGCCAAGTGGCGACGACGACCTCAGGCGACCGGAGGATCACCCGAAGCTGGTCGATGACGGCACCTTCGATCTCTGCTGCCGGCACTCTTCCAAGCGGGCAGGCACCCCTCCCCTCCTTCAGCACTTTTTGGCTAACATAGTAGCGATAGAGCTTCTGGCGCCTGCGGGTGTGGGTCGGCGACATCGCCGCCCCGGTCGGATTGAAGATCAGGCCTTTCAGAAGAGCCGGGGTGCTCGCCCGGCTCCTGCCGGCCCGTGCCCTCGGGCTCTCCGCGAGGACAGCGTGCACCTTCTCCCAGAGCGCATCAGAGACGATCGCTTCGTGCTCTCCGGGGTGGCTCACCCCCTTGTGAACGGCATCGCCGATGTAGACCGGGTTGTTCAGGAGCTTGTAGATACGTCCCTTGTCGAGCCGCTGCCCATATTTGTTCACGAAGCCGGTCGCGTTCAGTTCGCGGACGACAATGGTTGCCGACCCGCATTTCACGAAGCGGTCGAAGATCCATCGGACCTTTGCCGCCTCGGTCTCGTTGATCACCAGCTTCCGGTCCTTGACGTCATAGCCAAGCGGCGCCCAGCCGCCCATCCACATCCCTTTCCTGCGCGAGGCGGCGAATTTGTCCCTGATCCGCTCGCCGATCACTTCCCGTTCGAACTGAGCAAAGGAAAGCAGAACGTTCAGCATCAGCCGGCCCATGGAGTCCTTGGTGTTGAACGATTGGGTGACGCTGACGAAGGCGATGCCCTTGCGGTCGAACACTTCTACCAACTTCATGAAGTCCGCCAGGGAGCGACTGAGGCGATCGATCTTGTAGACGATGTTGACATCCACCCTGCCCTGCTCGACGTCGGCGAGCAGCCGCTTCAGCGCCGGTCGCTCCAACGTTCCACCCGAGACACCCCCATCGTCATATCTGTCGGGGACCAACAGCCAGCCTTCTGCTTTCTGGCTGGCGACGTAGCTCTCGCAGGCCTCCCGCTGGGCATCGAGGCTGTTGAATTCCTGCTCCAGCCCCTCCTCGCTGCTCTTCCGCGTGTAGACGGCGCAACGGCGCTTCAGGACGATCTTCTGCCCCGAACCAGCCTCAACTGGCTTCGCGCCCGTCACGGCCGTGCCCTCTGGTTCTTCAGGCCAAAGAATACCCAGCCGTTCCACCGCGTCCCGGTGATGGCGCGGGCGACGGATGAGAGCGACTTAAAGGGTCGGCCCTGATACTCGAAGTCTTCGTCGCGCACTGTCACGCAGTGCTCAATGCCCTGCCATTCGCGGATCAATCGTGTCCCGGAGATCGGGCAGCTATCGACCCGCATCCGGCGGGTGACGACGTTGCCGCCGTCGAACTGCTCCCCGAGAGCCTCCAGCCGCGCGATCGTCTCTGGCTTAAGTCCGCCATAGGCCAGTTCCTGGATTCTATAAGCCAGCCGGCTCTCGAGGAACGCCCTGTTGTATCCAGGCGGCTCGCGATCAAACAGCGCCCGCCATTGCTGCTTCAGCGCAGGCATCGGCATCGTCTTCAATTCGGCCAATCTCGCAAGCACGCTCTCAGTCATGACCCCTCCCCGGTCCTGAAAACCTCGGGTTCATGACTGCTCTCGGCAGGGGAGTTGTGAAGTGAGATTTCTCCGTCGTGTGCCGATAAAGGACTGGACTTGCGGGCACTGAGACGCACGAGACCGAGCGCAAGAATGGAGGAGAGTTCCGCAATGCGCTCTTGCGCTTCTGTAGTCGTGTTCGGGCATCCTGCGATCATCAGAGTCCCTGTGCCGATCGAAACGGCTACAAATCAAAAGCCATTCGAAAGGGACGTTCGGGACACAGCCTCGAAACTATCAAACGCGGACGATCTATTCTGGTGGATCAAATGGGGAGAAGATTGCTCGTCGACGTTGTCGTCCAATCGGGAGGGGCGAGAGGTGGCAAAGTTCCCGTTTCGCGGCGCACCTGAGCTCTTCCGCCTCCTCGTGGAGCGCGCGCAACGCCGCAAGCCCACGAAGTCGGCCTCTACGATCTGTCGGCGTTCTCGGAGGGGAGCTGGCCATGATCGAGGTCGTGCATCAGCTAGCGGAACAAGCGCGTCTTACGGGATAGCGGCGAAAGCAATCATCCCCAGTGCCACCTGCCGCTCGCCACTTCCGCTCCGCGCCATAAGCCGTCATGCACGACCTCTACAGGCCGGGATTGCACCGGCTTGATTCTAGTCTGAACATTGCGTGGCACCGGCAACGGGCAGGAAAAATCGTAACCGCTCACACGGCGTGAGCGCGCGCGGAACTATCATGTGAGCATAATCGATTATGTCTTGTGCGGACTGAAATGCGCGAACCAGCCGGAGATTTTTGCCTCCCGCGACAATTCCGATGTGTTCTCCGTTGGGACTGAATGAGGCACTCGTGGCCGCTGGTGCGCTCTCCTTGCTTGAGAGTTCGACTATCTCGCGGCCCGACTTCGTGTCCCACAGCTTGACCGTTCGATCCTGGGATGAGGCCGTAACAACGTACCTGCCGTTTGGACTGAAGGCGGCTTCGGTAACGCCTCCCTCATGTCCTCTCAGTACGGAGAGCTCGGCGCCGTCGTTAACGCGCCAAATCCGAGCGGTCCGATCGTGGGAGGCAGTCACGGCCAATTGACCGTCCTCGCTAAAAGCGACATCGGTCACTCGTTCCCCATGACCTTTCAGCACTACGAGTAGGCTGCCGTCTTTAACCGACAAAAGTCGTGCAGTTCCGTCGAGCGAGCCGGTCGCGATGAGATTTCCGTCGGGACTAAACGCCATAGCCGTTACTCGGTTCGTGTGTCCGGAAAGAACGGCGACCGGCGTTCCATCCGGCCTCCAAATCCTCGCAACGTCTTCATTTGCCGCCGTAACGATGTACTGACCGTTCACACTGAAGATCGCTCTTCGAAGAAGTCCACCTGTCGGTAGGACCTCAGAAGACGCGTCACCAGAAGTATTCCACGTTGTCACCGTTCCATCGGCTCTTGCCACTTCCACACGTCCCATCGGATCGAATTGAATATCCAAGACCGCCGCGCCAGCCTGTTTAATTCGGGCAATCCTTTGCCCCCGATCCACGTCCCAAAGAAGAACGCTGCCGTCCTGCGAAGCAGTTACCACCCGACGACCGTCCGGACTGAACGAAGCGGCCTGAAAAGGGATGGCCTCCGACTTCAGCGTCGCGATTTCGGTTCCAGTGGCCGTGTCCCAAACGTGGCCCACCGGGTCTCCTCCCCCCGTAATGAGGCGACTTCCGTCCCCGCTAAACTTGGCAAAAGTCGGGGCGTTTTTATGGGGCAACAACGTCGTCAGCGCACCACCAATTTCCCAAAGACGCGCAGTTCCGTCATGGGAGGCAGTGAGAAGGCGAGTGCCATCCGGGCTAAATGCGATGTGCTCGACTAACCCGCTATGTCCTCCAAGCACTGCCTGTACCGAACCGCTTTCAATGTCCCAAACACGGATTACGTTATCCATCGAAACGGTCGCTAGCATCTTGTCGTCAGGACTAAATGCACAGTTCATCTCTTGATCTCGATTTTCGCCGAGAACGCCGACCTTCAACCCGACAGACTCATTGCCAAGGGACCGCAAGAGGGCACCGGTGCGGCCGTCCCAGACTCGCGCCGTTCCATCCAGCGACATGGTCGCGATGACATGCCCGTCATGACTAAATGTACCACCGTGCGTGTCACTCAGGTGGCCGCGCAGGACTGCGATCTGGGTGCCGCTGCCTAGGTCAAATAATGTTGAAAAGGCATTCCAAGTTCTCGCGCCCCATGCGGCTGCGAAAAGTCGATTTCCGTCGGGACTGAAGTGGATGTCATCCGCCCCATCTATTGTTCCGAGATTCTTGGCGAGGGTGCCGTCTTCGGTATTCCAGATCCCCAGGTTAGACCCCTGGAATGCTGCAAATGTCAGACCATCGGGGCTAAATGCTGCCGTGGTCGTCTCCAAATAGCTCCAGGTCGGATCATAGAACGCAGCCGCGATTTTTCCGCCCGTTTTTGCGTCCCAAATCGTTGGAACGCCGACGTCGGAAGAAGTAAGTACAAGCGTGTCAGTCGGATTGAACATCGCAACGTTGACATTACCTGACTCGGAAAGAACGAAAAGTTGCTGGCCCGAAATAGCATCCCAAATTCGTGCAGTGCCGTCGCGCGAAGCAGTGGCAACGAGTCCGCCCGCGAAGCTGAACGAAACTCGTTCGACTGGCCCTTTGTGACCCGTCAAGAGAGCGACTTGGGCGCCATTCTTGACGTCCCATACCCGCGCGGTGCCGTCATACGACCCGGTAACAATCCGATCGCCTCCTGGACTGAAGGCCGCGTCGGTTACGCCTCTGGCATGCTGAAAAATTGTGGTCTTCCGATGCTCAAGCAGGGCCTTGTAAAGAGCTAGCTCGGCTTCAGGAAGGTAAGGTCGATCCGGAGCGGCCAGCTTCTTCGGCAAGGCCTCCAGCGCCAGCAAAATTGCAGCCCCCGTATCGCCGTCTGCCGCCGCGTGCTGAGCCTGAAAAGAAAGCGATAGGGACTGATTGCGCAAGGCCTCGTTACGAGCGTCAAGCGCTTTCTTTGCGTTCGCCTCTGCCACCTCCGCTTGCTGCGAGGCCTCGCGCTGACCCTGAAAACCGACGACCGCCCCCACTCCTGCAATAAGTGCCAAGGCGAGCGCGACAATCGCTGCGTAACGTGTTCGCCTCGCTAGTCGAGTCGCGGCATCGGCCGCCAAGCTCGTGCGCTCGGCCGCTCGTTCCAACCGTTCGCGCTTTGTGGCCTCGGCAGCTTCAATGAGCGCGCGTTCTGATTGGCGGTCTTTCTCCTGCCGCTCCGCCTCAGCCCGTAAGGAGGAAGTGATGTATTCGATGATATGCTCATCGACATCGTCACGTCTCGACTGAAGAAGCTCCTCACCCTCGCTCAACCGCTTCCCAGCCGGAAGCAAAAGCTCAATGTTTTTGTTATCCGAGACCCACCGGCGGGCATCATCTTGAAGTCGAGCGCGCGTCTCTAAGAAACTACGGTTTGCGTTGACGATGTCGCGAGCGCGCGGCCAGCGAGAGAGCAGAGCCTCATGCGCAACGCGAATGACCGCGTCGCCTTCGGCGCTTTCGTCGCTGACGAGGAGTCGCGCGCCGAGGAGGGCATGTACAAGAACGGATCGTGCCGAGGTTCCAGCCAACTCAGTGAGGGGAGCAGGGCGAGCAATGATCGCTTCGTCGCCCCGACGTACCGTGGTCAGCGCACGTAGCACAGCGTGCAATGCATTCTGTACATCGGAAGGAAGAGCGTCCACCACCTCGTCGGCTCGACGCGCGATCGCGCCTTCAAGGCCGCCGAGCGCTCGATAAGCGGCAAAAGTAAGCAGACGCCGCTCTCGGCAAGCCTCGTAAAGCGCATCGAGCACGAATTCGAGAAGCGGCAGGGATCCCGGATCCGCCGCCGCCGCTTCCTGCAACACGTCCTCCAGTTGACCTTGATCGGCGGTCTCTTCAAACCGGAGACCGGCGGCCCGCGCTGGCTCTCGGATGATTTGGGCAATTTCCGAACCAGTCGGCGGCAGAAGCTCATAGCTGCCGATGCCATCTTTCAGCGCCGAAAAGCCCGGAATTTCACTGCAACGATGAAAGAAGTCTGCTCGGATCGTCCCGACCACCCAGACAAACCCGCTGGCAGCAAATGTGGCGAGCAGTCGCACAAATGCCTCGCGAGATTGCGCATCCGGTTGGGTCGTAAAGAGCTCCTCTATCTGGTCGACGGCGAGGAGGAGCCGCGCTTGCGCTGTGCCGACACCAGCGGCTGTCGCTGCCTTGCTAAGCGCCTGACGGATTAGTGCCGGCACTCTCTCCGGCGTGCCGCGAAGCAAGTCCGCCAACTCCGCGACCGCTCGGTCCTGACCAAGTTCTGGCAGGGCGTTTTCCTGAAGCAGCTCGACTGCCAACGCGGCGATCGCATCGGGCCCCTCAGAGGGGCGTATCACGCATCGGCGCCACAGACGGATCCCTGCGACCGCGCCGGGCCGTATGATCGCAGGGAGAAGTCCGGCGCGAAGCAGCGAAGACTTGCCGGAACCGCTCATGCCATAAAGCAAGAGAAATGCCGTTCCGCCGGCTGCAAGCTGTTCGAGTCGCTTAAGGCAGGCCGCGATCGCGCGCGCCCGGCCAAAGAACATATCGGAGTGGCCAAAGTCGAAGACGTCAAGCCCACGAAACGGCGACTTGACCTGTTCCTCCGACGCGAGTGGCACGCGGTAAGCCCGTACGGGCCTTGCGATGTTTTTTACCGTGTGCTCGCCAAGATCCAAGAACTCCAAGGACAGACGATCGCGAACCTGCGCGTGGATCGTTTCGGAGATGCAAATCCCGCCCGGCGGCGCTAAGGCCTCCAGCCGCGCGGCAACGTTGACGCCATCGCCCATGAGATTGTCGCTATCCACGACGACATCGCCGAGATTGATGCCTATGCGAAACCGCATGCGGTTCGGCTCAGGCAGACCCCTGTTCTGCTTATCAATTTCCAACTGGATTTCGGTAGCGCATCGAACCGCATCGACCGGGCTCGTGAACTCGGCAATCGCACTATCGCCTGCGCTCCCGAAGACACGCCCCCCGTGGTGCGCGACTAGATCGTCAATGATTAAGCGGTAGAGCTTCAGTGTCGCAAGGGTGCCCTCTTCATCCTTGCCCATGAGGCGGCTGTAACCGACCACGTCGGCTGCAAGGATGGCAGCCAGTCTCCGCTGAACGCGATCGACGGTCATGCTGTGTTCCAAAGGACGCTAAATTCTACGCCAGAAAGCGGCAAATGAAGAGGATTAAGTCGAGCAACGGGAACGGCCGGATTGGGTCAATTTCAGAAGTTCCTGCGTCCTGTCTTCAGATCCGCCTCCCCCGATAAGGAAACGTCAGCGACGTAAGAGTCTCTTCCGGCCGCTCCCCGGAAAACAGCCCGCCTACACGCCAAAAAATCTCAGCGCACATCGGCGAGGCGTCCACCCTCCCCTTCGCTCCCCTTACAACCAAATCCCCCGTGTAGCCGTGGTGTTTCGACCAAGAACAGCCTGTTAAGTCGCAAGGCTCCCCCGCCCCGGTAGCCCTTCGTTGCCTGTTCCTCGCCTCACATTGCGCTACGACCAAACGGCAAACGGTGGTATGCAGTTTGGTGAGGTAAGCCTCTGGGGATAAACGTGAAATGCGCCGTCGCTTATTACCGGGTCTCTACCCAGCGTCAGGGCCGATCGGGGCTCGGGATCGAGGCTCAGCGGGCGACCGTCGCCCGGTTCGCTGAAGCCGAAGGGATGACGGTCGTCAGCGAGTTCGTGGAGGTCGAAACCGGCAAGGGAGCGGACGCCCTCGACCGGCGCCCTCAGCTCGCTGCGGCTCTCGAAGCGGCGAGGAAGGCAAAGTGCCCGGTCGTCGTTGCGAAGCTCGATCGCTTATCCCGCGACGTGGCCTTCATCTCGGGCCTGATGGCCCAGCGTGTCCCCTTCATCGTCGCCGAACTCGGAGCCGACGCAGATCCCTTCATGCTGCACCTCTATGCAGCACTGGCCGAAAAGGAACGTCGCCTCATATCCGAGCGCACGGGGGCCGCACTTGCCCAAAGGAAGGCTCAGGGCGTGCAGTTGGGCAACCTTCGCAACTCTGCGCAGGCGGCTGCCCTTGGACGGAAGGCACAGGCAGCGGAAGCGGATCGCTTTGCAGCGGGCCTGCTTCCTATCGTTCGTGCAATTCAAGCCACTGGCGAGATCACCCTCGCAGATATCGCAAATGCGCTGAATGTCCGGGGCATCAGGTCGGCGCGGGGCGGCCGCTGGCATGTGTCTGCAGTTCAGAATCTGATCGCGAGAGCAGAAGCCCTTTTATAAGCGGGAACAACTGGATCTCCTCCCTGCGAAAAACATTTCCGTTCGACAAGCGGGAGCGTAGTCGTGTGACTTCACTTACGAGCCGCCTCCGACCAGCGCGACGTGTCCGGGGACAACGACCCGCCGATCACCCTACGACACGGTTGATGAAGCCTGCCGTTGGCCAATGTCGCTAGAAGCTGAGCGTGAATCGTTGTGCGAAGACGCCTTCAAGCGAGCCGTCCTGGTTCCGGGACACCCATGTGGCGGTGACATTGCTGCTCCGAGCGCGGCAATGGAGGGTTGCCACTGATCCGTTGCGGTCGAGGTGTTCAGCCGGAACTTGACGTCGCGCGGCTCGTTTCGCGCTTAGTTAGTCGCCGGAGCATTCAGTTCGGCTTCTTTGACGATCCGATCGGCGATCTGGCAGAGACAGCACTCGGCATGCGCGTGCTATTCTCCGAGTTCAGAGGAGAAGGATGTTGGTTGAATGCCTGCCGCGCTAGCTTTCATCTGGTACAAAGAGTTTAGGGGTTGCCACGGAATTCAAAGAATCCCAAAGGCAGCTTGTGACACCGCCTGATCACCACTTTCCTATCAGAGATGTGACCCATGGACCAGTTGCTCGACTTGACGAAGCTTGTAGCCACGATGGAACTCGTCGAGCTTGCGCCGCGGCTCGAGCGCGGGATGCCACGCTGGCCGACGCATCCACACTTCATCCTCGACCAGACCATGACGCATGGTCACGATGGCTACTATTGCCAGTCGCTGGCACTGCCCGAGCATCTCGGCTGTCATTGCGACGCTCCCGCGCACGCGCTCTCCGACAGGATGGATGAGACGGTCGATCAGATACCGGCGCGCCATCTTATGGCGCCCGCCGTGGTCTACGATTTTTCCCACCTCGATCTGGGGCCCGGGGACATGATCGATGCGCCGCAGATCGAGGAGATGGAGCGATCGAGCGGCGTGCAGGTCGGGCCCGGTGAAATCGCACTGGTGAACTTCGGCTGGCTCAAGCGGCACTGGCGCACCGACGAGCGGGCGCAATGGTATGCGACGAATTCCCCCGGAATGACGGAGGCCGCGGTCGAGCTGTTGGCGTCGCGAAAACCAAGTGCGGTCGGATCCGATACGATTGCCTGCGAGACCCCAATTGTCGAGGGGCGACCCGGCGGCAATCCAGGGCACATGAAGCACTGGCTTCCGAACGGAATACTCATCCTCGAATGCGTTGCGAACCTAGAGCGGCTGCCGAAGCGGGTATTCTTCATGGCACTGCCGCTGCCGATCGCGAACGGATCGGGCTCGCCGCTTCGGCCGGTGGCGTTATTCTGAGGGCGCGCCGTCCCAGCCGCTCAGCTGGGAAGAAAGATCCTGCCAGGTTCGCCCTCCGGCCATGAGCTTCTGCAGCTCATCCATCGCGATCGCTCCGCGCTCGTAGGTTCCGATTGTCTGGCCGTGGTTCAAAACAGTGAAACGGTCCCCGACGGCGAGGGCATGGTGGACGTTGTGGCTGATGAAGATGATGCCGATCCCACGCTTACGCAGGTCGTAGATATAGCGCAGCACCATCGAGGTCTGGGCTACTCCCAAGGCCGAGGTCGGCTCGTCCAGAATAAGGACGCGAGCACCGAAATAGACCGCCCTTGCGATAGCCAGCGACTGCCGCTGGCCACCCGACATTGTACCGACCGCCTGTCCGGGGTCCTTCAGGTTGATCCCGATCTTTCGCATTTCCGAGTGAGCGATCTCGGCAGCCTGCCGTTTTCGCAAGAGCTTCAGCGGACCGAGGTCAAACACCGGCTCGCGCCCCATGAAGAAATTGCGTGTGACCGACATCAGCGGAACCAGGCCGAGATCCT
Organism: Hyphomicrobiales bacterium; assembly: GCA_038211615.1. Classification (GTDB taxonomy): domain Bacteria; phylum Pseudomonadota; class Alphaproteobacteria; order Rhizobiales; family Afifellaceae; genus DASWJZ01. The sequence goes on along the minus strand of JBBQVL010000031.1, from coordinate 5,169 downwards.
GGTAGACGGTGGCGATACCCTGATTCAGGGCATCTGCCGGCGATGCGAAGACCACCGGTTTTCCATCAATGCTGATCTCCCCGCTCGTCGCCCTATGGAAACCTGACAGCACGCGTATCAGCGTCGATTTCCCGGCGCCATTGTCGCCGAGCAGACAGTGCACCTCTCCGGCATTCAGCGCGAAGGACACACCGTTCAGCGCCAGGATCGAGCCGAAGCGCTTGACGATGTCGCGCATCTCGATCAGCGCGGCCATGGCTATCGTCCGCCCGTGATTTGCCGGCGGATCTGATCGTTGAAGATCACGGAGCCGAGCAGCACCGCACCGACGAATATCCGGAAGAAGTCGCCGTCGAGGAAGGTGGTGTAAAAGAAGCCCTGCGAGACAGCCGCGAAGACCATCGCGCCGATCATCGCCCCGGCCACCGAACCATAGCCCCCGGTCAGCACAGCGCCGCCGACGACGGCGGCAAGGATCGCCTCGAACTCCTTCCCCTGTCCGCGGTTACCGTCGGCCGACCCAAACTGGAAGACTTGAGCGGCCCCAAAGATCGCCGCACAGAACGCGGTGAACATGAAGAGCTGGATGCGGACGCGATCGACCGCGATGCCGGTGGACTTGGCGGCGCTTCGCTCGCCGCCGGTCGCAAAAATCCAGTTTCCGAAACGCGTGCTGGTGAGCACGACCGAAGCGGATATGCCCAGCCCGACCCACCACCACACGATCATCGGAATTCCGGACACCGCCGGTGCTCCGTTCGGAAGGGTGGCAATCCATCCAAGCTTCGCAAGCCAGACGAAGAGGATGCCGAAAGAATCGCCGCCCACGAGCCAGGCGAGAACGTCGGTTTTCTTCTCGTCGCCCAGCCCACCAACCTGGGTCGAGTCGTGAAAGGCCCGTGCGATCACCAGAGTGGCGCCGCGAAGCATGAAGAAAAAACCGAGGGAAACGATGAAGGACGGCAAACCCGTGCGGATCACCAAGAAGCCGATCAGCGCTCCGATCATGACCGCGACAGAGATTCCGATGAGAATAGCTGACCACGCCGGCAGGCCGCCCACCTCCACAAGCAGCGCCATGCACATGCCCGAAAAGGCGATCATCGACCCAATCGAGAGATCGAACTCGCCGGCGATCATCAGCAGGCACGCGCCTATCGACACGACGCCCAGGTAGGCGCTGACGCTCGCCCAGTTCAAAATGCCGAGCGGCTGGAACATCGCCGGGTTTTCATAACCGAACAGCGCGGCAATCGCGAAAACCGCCACCACTATGACGAAGCCGGAGAGAGCGCCGAGCTCCGGCCGTTGCATAAGGCGGCGAAACGCCCGATTCTGACCGCCGGCGGCCTCAGCGGCTGTCGCCGGCTTCGGTGCGTCCGTGGACTGCTCCATCAGCGTCCTCCCGAGCGCGCGGCGGCCGGATTTCGAATCCAGCCGCCGGGAAGTGCTCTCAGATCTCGAGGAATTCGCCTACCTGTATTTCCCAGCAAGCTTCTCCACGTTCGCCACAGTGTCCTTTGTCACGAAGCCAGGACCTGAGAGGATGTCGCTGGCCGGAACGAGCCCATACTTGCTGTAAAGATCCAGTGCGATGATAGGCATATAGCCCTGCAGATATTCCTGCTGGTCCACCGTGAAGGCGACCTGGCCGGCCTTGATCATCTCCATGATTTCAGGAGTCAGATCGAAGCATCCGAGGACGACCTTGCCCTCCAGGCCGCTTTCGGAGATCGCGTCACGTACCGCTGGGCAACCGAAAGGGTCGGTGGACAATATTCCGTTTACATCCGGGTGCGAGGCCAGATAGGCGGCCGCCCTCGCCTTGATCTCGGCCGGGTCGTTGCCCGACTCAATGATGTTGGGCTCGACGCCAAGCGCGTCCGCGTAGCCGCGACAGCGATCGCGAAGCGCCGTATCACTCGCCAGTCCAAGGATGCAGAACTGATTGGTGACTCCGAGAGCCTTTGACTTCGCGCCCGCGCCTTGCCCTGCCTTGAACTCGGGCTGGCCGACGTAGAACATTGCGCCAGCCTTGTGGGCCGCCTCGTCGTTGGAGTTGATGGCCACCACCGGGATCCCAGCGTCGACCGCCTTCTTGATGGCGGGTCCGATCACGTCACCGTCCATCACCGAGATCACCAATCCGTCGGGATGCTGCGCGATCGCAGTATCGATGATGTTGACCATTTCGGCCGGATCGACCTGATTGGGATGCTGGATCACCACCGTCGCGCCGACCTTCTCCCCGGCGTCGGTAGCTCCGCGATTTACCACCGGCCAGAACGGATCTGTTCCGTCCGAACTTGTCACAACGATGTAGGTCGCCGCGTGAGACGCACATGTCAGCGCGGCCAACCCCACACATGCCAAGAAGAACTGCTTCATTATCATCACCCTCCCTCTGTGCCTAAGGCTCAGTTGGGGGCGACGGATCGGGTGCCTCCGGCGTGCCGCGCCCCAAAGCACTCTTCAGAAAAGTCAACTTTCTGTCAATAAGGTAATCGAATTGACGAGTTGCCCAACAAGCAATTAATGGGTGCTACATGGTGTCAGCATAGCGGACAATCCATATGGGCGCTTTAGGCATTGAAAACGGCAAAGATTCTGCCAAAAGCCTTAGCAAGGCGCTGGCCCTTCTGCGCGCGGTAGGTAGGGCCGAAACTCCTCCGACCGTGGCGCAAATTGCCGTGGAAGCAGGTGTGAGCCGACCCACCGCGTACCGACTAATGCGGACCCTGATCGACGAAGACTTTCTGTGCCAGGACGCAGAATCCGGCCGACTTACAATTGGACTGGCGGTATTGATGCTGGCGGCTAACCTACTGGACAGCAGTCGTCTCCGGCTCGAAGCACTTCCGCACCTGCAAGCGCTGTCTAACCTGACCGGCGAGCGGACAAACCTCGCCATCCTGCACCGGAACCGAGTGCTATATTTGGGAGGTTTCGAAAAGCCCACGCTTCCGACTATCTATAGCCGCTTTGGAAAGACTGCGCCAGCACACTGCTGCTCCCTAGGCAAAGCCATGCTGGCATATCAGGCCGAGACGGTCATCGAAGCATTCATCGACGCGGCTCCACTTACGCCGGAGACCCCGAACTCGATCACCAGCATGCCTCGGCTCGCAAAGGAACTCGAGGTCACGCGAAAACGAGGCTACGCAGTGGATCGCGAGGAACACCAGCTACATTCCTGCTGTGTTGCGGTTCCGGTCTTTGACGGACAGAGACGCATAGTAGGGGCTATTGGAGTGAGCGGCACCGAGGTCAAAAGGCTCCTTGAGCACCTCGACGCTCTCCTGCATACGGCAGAGTTGATATCGCATCGATTGTAGATTCGGGGTTACATTGTCCCTGAAGTGGCCGCCGCTCGCGCTGTCCTAGTGGTCGAATGCATCTCCCAGCGAACTGCCTGATTGGGCAGATAGAACCGACCAGGGCAATGCCGAGACGTTCGCTTGGTTGAATTTCATCCTGGATAAGGAGTTGGAGGCTGCGGCCCACCGGAGACAAAAGGGGGGCGTGAAACCAATTTCGATTACGCGGCGGCGACCGGAAAGGTGAGCTGAGCCGAAAGTCCTGGAGAGCGGTCTCTGTACTCGACACTTGCGTCCAGCGAGCGTGCCATCGCCGTCACGATGCGGGTTCCGAGGCCACTGCCTTTGGGCTGCCCGTTGCCTCTACCCACACCGTCGTCTTCCACGACCAGCACCACCTTGCGATCCGCGAGTCTTGTCAGCCTAACCCGAACCTCACCGGCCCGCTCGGGGTAGGCGTACTTGGCCGCGTTCATCACCCACTCGGCGACGCTCTGACCTGCCTCCCGTTTTCCGGACCGCGGCAAGCTGGAAAATTCCAGTTTAGAAGCGATGGACCGGGAGCGAGGAGAGAGCCATGAAGCGGTCGAAGTTCACGGAGGCGCAGATCGCCTTCATTCTGCGGCAGGCGGAGGAAGGGACGGCGGTTGGCGAGGTATGCCGGAAGGCGGGGATCTCGGAGGCGACCTTCTATGCCTGGCGCAAGAAGTACGCGGGGCTGATGCCTTCGGAGATGAAGCGGCTGCGACAGCTCGAGGAGGAGAACGGCAAGCTGAAGCGCATCGTGGCCGACCTGTCGCTCGACAAGGCGATGCTGCAGGACGTCATCTCCCGCAAACTATGAAGCCTGATCGCCGTCGGCGGGTGGTGGACGATGTGCGAGCGACCTGGCGGGTGTCGATCAGACGGGCCTGTTCGACGCTGCGGGTTGAGACTTCGACCTACCACTACAAGAGCCGTCGTGGTGATCAGGCGCCCCTTAGGAAGCGCATCCGCGAGATTGCCGAGACCCGGGCGCGCTACGGCTACCGGCGCATCCATGTGCTGCTGCGGCGTGAAGGGTGGCTGGTGAACCCGAAGCGGGTCTACCGGCTCTATCGGGAATCCGGCTTGCAGCTCAGGAACAAGACACCGAAGCGACGGGTGAAGGCAAAGCTGCGGGAAGGAAGGCAAGTGGCCACACGATCGAACGAGACCTGGGCGATGGACTTCGTGCATGACCAGCTCGCCACCGGCCGGAAGTTGCGGGTGCTGACCATCGTTGACACGTTCTCGCGCTATGCGCCGGCGATCGAGCCGCGCTTCAACTTCCGTGGCGCCGATGTCGTCGAGGTGCTCGAGCGGGTCGGCAGCGAGGTGGGCTTCCCGGCAACGATCCGGGTCGACCAGGGCAGCGAATTCATCTCCCGCGACCTCGACCTGTGGGCCTACCACCGCGGCGTGGTGCTCGACTTCTCACGTCCTGGGAAGCCGACGGATAACGCATTCATTGAAAGCCTGAACGGCAAGTTCCGCGCGGAATGCCTCAATGCCCATTGGTTCTTGAGCCTTGATGACGCGCGCCGAAAGATGGAGGATTGGCGCAGAGACTCCAACGAGGAGCGACCCCACAGCGCCATCGGCTACAAGACACCGATCGCGCTCATGAATCGGTCAGCGGGCATCGGTCCACCCTGATCGACACAGCCCTGGGAGCGGCCGGCGCCGTGATCCAAAGACGGGTAGCAGCTCAATCGAGAACAGAGTCCAGTTATGAACGAGGGCAAAGTGGGGGCAACGTCACAGCCTCCAGCCGCGCCGTGCATTCCCGAATCGACCCGCTTGCCCCAGCGGCAATAGACGGTGAGCCTCC
>JBBQVL010000030.1:0-42855 GCA_038211615.1 Hyphomicrobiales bacterium | reverse complement strand
GATACAATAGGAACAATCCAGTCCCTTAGGCCGACTACGCGGAACTCTGCGTGGGCCCGTTTGGTGGCGTCCCTCATCGCGATGGCGAACCGGTTCGAGGTCATGGCCGCGAAGCATCGCAGCCGGCGCGTGCTGCTCTCCCTCAACGACGGCCAGTTGAAGGATATCGGCCTGTCGCGGGCCGACGCGCACGGCGAGGCGATGCGTCCGTTCTGGGATTGACGGACGGCCGCCGGATGCCGGACGGCCTTGCGCGGCTCAGCAGTCGCGCGAGCCGCCGGTCCACTTCATGATGTCGGCGCGGATCGTGTTGGCGTCCTCGGTCTGCATGAGCGGGCCGAAGAGCCGTACGTCGGTGCCGCGCTTCGCCTTCAGCACCTCGACGATCAGCGCGGGCAGGCCATGTGGCCCGTCCTTCGGCACGATCAGGATGCGGGTCGAGGCGAGGCTCGGCTCGGGCGCGTAGGAGTATTGCTCGAAGGCCTTGTGCTTGCCGTCGAACCAGCACGTGCCGATCCGCTCCGCGAGGTGCTTGGAGATGTCCGTCGCTTCCTGGCCGGCATGGAACTGCACATAGTCCTTCGGCACGCTCTGGCATGCGCCGAGCGCCAGCGCGGCCGCGATGAGCACTGTGAACCTACGCATTATGCGGCTTTCTCCATGATGCCGGCGGCGAGTCCCTGGAACAGCGGCAGCCCGTCAAGACCGCCCTGCGCGATGTCCGTCAGATCCTCCGGGTGCGGCATCATGCCAAGCACGTTGCCGCCTTCGTTCAAAATCCCGGCAATATCGCGGCGCGAGCCGTTCGGATTGGTGCCCTCCGCATAGCGGAACACGACCCGGCCCTCATTCTGCAGTCGGTCGAGAGTTGCCTCGTCGGCGAAATAGTTGCCGTCGGCGTGCGCCACAGGCGAGCGGATGACCTGCCGCGGGCGATAGCCGCGCGTGAACGGCGTCTGCGTATTGACCACCTCGAGCTTCACTTCGCGGCAGACGAACCTGAGCGACGCGTTGCGCATCAGCACGCCGGGAAGGAGCCCCGCCTCGCAGAGCGTCTGGAAGCCGTTGCAGACGCCAAGCACCAGCACGCCTTCGGCGGCGCGTTTTGCCACTTCCGGCATGACCGGCGAACGCGCCGCGATGGCGCCCGAACGGAGATAGTCGCCGAAGGAGAATCCGCCGGGCAGCACGATGAGATCGACCGGCGGAAGCGTCGTCTCTCCGTGCCAGACGATCACGGGTTCGTCGCCGGTAGCGCGCTTCAACGCCGCCGCCATGTCACGCTCGCGGTTCGTGCCGGGAAAGAGGATGACAGCGGACCTCATTTGCCTTTCCAGGCTTCTTCCTCAAGCAGCAGCAGGAACTCAGGTGGCACCGATCCGACGAGCCAGACGCCGTTCTCCGAAAGGAAAAAGGTGTGGCCCTGCCTCGCCATCGAATCCGAATCTACTTCGAGAATAGCGGGAATGTCATGCTTCCGCCTGATCGCAACCACTACGGCCGTCGGAATATCCTCCGACAAATGCACATGCGATCGAGCCTGCTTCAAGAGACCGCTGGTAAAGATGCTGTCGAGAAAGCGCTGCACGGTCCCATGATAGAGGCGCGGAGGTGGCGATTTTGCATTGAGCTGGAGGTCAACCACAACGCTGTGGCCTTGGCTTGCTCGTATTCTTCCTCCACTCACAACATAGCGGCGCTTTGCATCGTTTGCGACGATCTCCAGGACGTCTTCGGCGGCCACACCGAATTTGGCGTTCAACGCGCCTACAAGCTCCAAGAAGTCGGTCCATCCATTTTGGTCGAGCGCAAGGCCTCCTGCAGCCGGGTTGTGGCGTAGGAAATAGGCCATCGTCTTGCTGACAGCCGCTTGATCGAAATTGGCTGCACCCATTAGGCGATCTCGACGCGAAAGTCCTCGATCACGGTGTTCGCGAGGAGCCTTTCGCACATCGCCTTCAGCCGCGCTTCGGCGTCCTTCGCGTCAGCAAGCTCGACCTCGAAGAACTTGCCCTGCCGGACCGAGCTGACCCCGTCGAAGCCGAGCGCGCCGAGCGCGCCCTGGATCGCCTGGCCCTGCGGATCGAGCACGCCGTTCTTCAACGTCACGAAAACGCGCGCCTTCATCTCCCGACCTCGGCCGAGATTACTTGACGAGGACCGGGCCGCCCTTCGGCACCCGCTCGTTCTCGTTCAGGACACCAAGCCGGCGCGCCACGTCCTGATAGGCCTCCAGCATGCCGCCCATGTCGCGGCGGAAGCGGTCCTTGTCGAGCTTGTCGTTGGTGACGATGTCCCACAGGCGGCAGGAATCCGGAGAGATCTCGTCGGCCACCACGATGCGCATCAGGTCGTTCTCCCACAGACGCCCGCATTCCATCTTGAAGTCGATGAGGCGGATGCCGACGCCGAGGAAAAGGCCGGAGAGGAAGTCGTTGACGCGGATGGCGAGCGACATGATGTCGTCGATCTCCTGCGGACTCGCCCAGCCAAACGCGGTGATGTGCTCCTCCGACACCATCGGGTCGTTGAGCTTGTCGTTCTTGTAGTAGAATTCGATGATCGAGCGGGGGAGGGCGGTGCCCTCGTCCATGCCGAGCCGGGTGGAAAGCGAGCCGGCGGCCACGTTCCGCACCACGACCTCGAGCGGGATGATCTCCACCTCGCGGATCAGCTGCTCGCGCATGTTGAGCGAGCGGATGAAATGCGTCGGGATGCCCATCGCATTCAGGTGATTGAAGATATATTCCGAGATGCGGTTGTTGAGGACGCCCTTGCCGTCAACGATCTCGTGCTTCTTGGCGTTGAAGGCGGTCGCGTCGTCCTTGAAATGCTGGATCAGCGTGCCCGGTTCAGGCCCCTCATAAAGGATCTTGGCCTTGCCCTCGTAGATGCGGCGGCGGCTTTTCATGGCTCTCATGGATCTGGATATGTGGGACGCGTGCACAGGTCGCAACGGCGGAATCGCCCAGCCGACCCGTTTGACGCGCGGAACCTAGCGGAAACCCCCCTGGGACACAATGCGCCGCAAGGCGCGGAAGGTGGGGCGCCGCAAGGCGGAAGGTGGGGCGCCGCAAGGCGCGGAAGGGTGGGGCGGCGCAGAGCCCCAAATCGGCCAGGACGGATAAGCTGAGCGTTGCGCCTCAGGCGCCGCGCCGCTAGGGAAGGGCGGAAGGCGAGGAGGATTGTGGATGTCGAGTTTCGACAAGCGCAAGGATGGCTTCGAGAGCAAGTTCGCGCACGATGAGGAATTGCGCTTCAAGTCGACCGCGCGGCGCAACCGGCTGCTCGGGATGTGGGCAGCCGAGAAGCTCGGGAAGAGCGGCGACGACGCCCAGGCCTACGCGCGCGAGGTGGTTCGCGCCGACATGCAGGAAGCGGGCGACGAGGATGTCTTCCGCAAGGTCCGCGGCGATTTCGACGCTGCCGCCGTCACGCAGTCCGACCACCAGATCCGCCGCACGATGGAAGAGCTCATGGCCGAAGCCGTCGCCCAGATCGAAGCCGGCAACTAGGAGAAATCTTGCCCCATCCAAGCCTCCGGCCGCGCCTTCAGGCCGGCGAGACTCTTATCACGGCCTGGTCGACCACATCGGATCCCCTGATCGCCGAATTCCTCGGGCGGGCCGGCTTCGATGCCGTCACGATGGACATGCAGCACGGCAGCCACACGTCAGAAAGCATGATGCGCGGCGTGGCCGCCGTCACCCTTGCCGGCAAGCCGGCGGGCGTGCGGATCCCGATCGGCCGGTTTGAGATGGCGAGTCATGCGCTCGATTCAGGCGCCAGCCTCGTGATCGCGCCGATGGTCAATTCGGCCGCCGACGCGAAGGCCTTTGCCACGGCGATGAAGTTTCCGCCGCTCGGCGAGCGCTCGTGGGGTCCGACGCGGGTCCTGGCACTGCACGGGATGGACGCCCAGACTTACCTCGAGATCTGCAACAACGATACGTTGGCGATCGCGATGATCGAAACGCGCGCGGCGCAGGCGGCGCTCGACGACATTCTCGCGGTGGACGGGATCGACGGCGTCTTCGTCGGCCCATCGGATTTCTCGATCGCGTTGTCGGGCGGAGCGAAGGTCGACGCCAACAATGCCGAGATGCTGAAGGCTGCCGCCGATGTCGCGGCCAGAACCACCCGGGCGGGGAAGTTCCCCTGTACGCTGGCGATCACACCGGAGGCCGCGCGCCGTGCGCGCGACATGGGCTTCCGCCTGATCGCGCTCGCGAGCGACCTGCTCTATCTTACGACCGGGGCGAACGCGATGCTGGAAAAGTCTCGCGCGAAGTCCTGACCTGCTGCTCGGCGGGGCAGCAGAACCCCAGTTCTGGAACGAAAAAAAGAGGGCGCCGCTTTCGCGGCGCCCTCTTTTTTCATTCTGTGTGCGACCGCTATTGAGCGGGGGCGGGCGCCGGTGCCGGCGCGGGCTCAGGCGCGGGGGCCGGAGTAGGCTCGGGCGCGGGCGCCGGGGTCGGCTCGGGAGCCATTGCCGGAGCGGGCTCGGGAGCCATCGCCGGGGCTGGCTCGGGAGCCATTGCCGGAGCGGGCGCCGGGGCCATTGCCGGCTCAGGAGCCGGAGCCATGGCCGGCGTTTCCGTCGTCGTGGCCGCCGGAGGCGTCGCCGACTTCTTGCCGTACATGAACCAGCCGATAATCAGCACCGCGATGATGAGGGCGCCGACGATGAAATAAAGGGTGCTGTTCGATGACCCACCCGGACGATTGGCAGACATGCCGAATTCCTTTCCCACGAAAGCAGCTCCGCCCAAAACGTGTCGGGCGGCGCAACGTTCCACGTTCCTTACGATTCCGTAACGTGGGAGAACTACGCCGACGAAAAGGCGGGAACAAGAGCCAACAGGTCTGATTTCCTAAGAATCCGGCGCTTTTTGCCACTCTGTGCGCATGCTGCAGGGCTGCCCATGGCGCGAGCCGGCTCAGGAATGTCCGAAAACCCGTTGGAAGATCGTATTCACGTGCTGCGTGTGGTAGCCGAGATCGAACATTGCCCGGATTTCGGACTCCGAGAGCGCCTCGCGAACCTCCTGGTCGGCCAGCAGCTCGGTCTGGAAATCAGCCGCGTGCGCCCAGACCTTGGCGGCGTTCCGCTGCACCAGTCCATAGGCGGCCTCCCGCGACAGCCCTGCCTGTGTCAGCGCCAGCAGCACGCGCTGCGAGTGGATGAGGCCTCCGAGCAGGTCGAGGTTCTTTCGCATCGCATCCGGATAGACGACGAGCTTCTCGATCAGGCCCGTCAGCCGGGCGAGGGCGAAATCGAGCGTCACGGTGGCGTCCGGGCCGATCATCCGCTCCACCGAGGAGTGCGAGATATCGCGCTCATGCCAGAGGGCGACATCCTCCATCGCGGGGAGGGCGTAGGAGCGCACCATCCGCGCCAGCCCGACAAGGTTCTCGGAGAGCACCGGGTTGCGCTTGTGGGGCATGGCGGACGAGCCCTTCTGGCCCGGCGCGAAGAACTCCTCCGCCTCGAGCACCTCGGTGCGCTGCAGGTGGCGGATCTCGGTGGCGACCCGCTCGACCGACGAGGCGATGACGCCGAGCGTCGCGAAGAACATCGCGTGCCGGTCGCGCGGGATCACCTGCGTGGATATCGTCTCCGGCCTCAGCCCTAGCGCTCTGGCGACATGCGCCTCCACCCGCGGGTCGATGTTGGCGTAGGTCCCGACGGCCCCCGAGATCGCAACCGTCGCCACGTCCTCGCGCGCCCGCCGCAGCCTTTCCGCGGCGCGGTCGAACTCGGCATAGGCGTAGGCGAGCTTCAGGCCGAAGGTCGTCGGCTCGGCATGGATGCCGTGCGAGCGGCCGATTGTGGGCGTGTTCTTGTGCTCGAAGGCGCGCCGCTTGAGCGCGGCCTTCAGCGCTTCGAGGTCCGCAAGCAGCAGGTCGGAGGCGCGCGTGAGCTGTACGGCGAAGCATGTGTCGAGCACGTCGGAGGAGGTGAGCCCCTGGTGCACGAAGCGGGCCTCCGGGCCGACGATTTCGGCAAGGTGCGTCAGAAACGCGATGACGTCGTGCTTGACCTCGCGCTCGATCGCGTCGATCCGCGCGATGTCGAAGACCGCGTCGCGGCCCTTCTCCCAGACTTTCGCCGCGGCTTCCCTCGGGGCGAGGCCAAGCTCGGCCATGGCGTCCAGCGCGTGCGCCTCGATCTCGAACCAGATGCGAAATCGTGTCTCCGGCGACCAGATGGCGGCCATCTCCGGACGGCTGTAGCGCGGAATCATCCGGTGCTCCGTTCCTGCAGGGCCGGGCATAGCAGAGCCGGCCGCCAGGCTTCAACGCGGGTGTCGATGGGCGTCAGGCTGCGAAAGGCCGAGGCTACGCGAAGGTGCCGGCGGCGCTCTCGGCAGCCTGCCTGAGCGCCGCAACATTCCTGGCGTAGCTCTCCGGCCCGCCGCGGAACAGCGCGGCGCCAGCGACCAGCACGTTCGCGCCGGCCGAGACCACGGCCGCCGCGGTGTCGGGAGCGATGCCACCGTCGACCTCGATGTCGATGTCGCGGCCGGCCGTCAGCGCCTTCACCCGGCGGATTTTCTCCAGCATCGCCGGTATGAAGGCCTGCCCCCCGAAGCCAGGATTGACGGTCATCACGAGCACCAGGTCGACACGGTCGAGAACGTGCTCGATGGCGCTCGCCGGCGTTGCCGGATTGAGCGCCACGCCGGCGCGCCTGCCGAGCGCGCGGATTGTCTGCAGCGAGCGGTCGAGATGCGGCCCGGCCTCGGCGTGCACCGTGATCAGGTCGCAGCCCGACTCCGCGAAGGAGGCGAGGTAGGGATCGGCGGGGGCGATCATCAGGTGCGTGTCGAAACACTTCGTGCTGCGCTGGCGCACCTTTCCGATGATTGGTGCGCCGAAGGTGATGTTGGGCACGAAATGCCCGTCCATCACGTCGAGATGCAGCCAGTCGGCCCCGGCCGCGTCGATGGCCTCGATCTCGTCGCCGAGCCGGCCGAAATCCGAAGCGAGCACGGACGCGGAAATGCGGAGCGGGCGTTTCATGCGCAAGGCCGTAGCATGGCGGCGGAAGCCCCGTCGATGGCCCCGGGGGATAGAAGCTAGGATTGCCCGTAGCGGTCACGCCAGGTCGGCAGCGTGTCGCCCGGCGCCGCGGTGGCGGCGTGGACGGCGCGGGAGATGGCGCGCGCCAGCGTCGCGGCCGCTACCGCGCCGAGGGTGAGCAGGCCGCGCGGGCCGTCGCCGAGGGGGCGCGTGCCGGTAGAAAGGGCAAAGACCGTGTCGCCGTCGAAGGGCGTATGCGCGGGATAGACGGCGAGGGCGATGCCGTCATGCGCTGCGATCGCAAGGCGCTGCGCCTCCGCGCGGGTCAGCGCGCAATCTGTCGCGACGACCGCGAGCGTGGTGCTCGCGTGCGGCGCGATCGTGCCCTTGGTCACGATGGCCGCCGCATCGGGCGGCAGGGGCGAGGGCAGGCCGAGGCCACCGAGCTCGCCGCCGACCTCGAACGGCGCGGCGCGGAAATGCGGGGTGGCGCCAAGAGTGACGCGGCCGACGGCGTTGACCGCCACGAAGGCGGCGACGCTGGCGCCGCTGTCGAGCCCCGTCATCGCCATCCCGAAGCCGCCCTTCAGGTCGGCGGTCGTGGCGCCCGTGCCGGCCCCGATGCTCCCGATACCTGGCACATCGACGGCGGCCTCGCAGGCGGCGATGCCGAGCTCCGCATAGAGCGGCCGGCCCTGCGGGGAAGTGAGGCTCGTCTTGTCGCCGCCATTGGCGAGGTCGAAGAGCGACGCGGCGGGCACGATCGGCACCCGCAGGCCGCCAACCGCGAACCCGCGGCCCTCGCCGGCGAGCCAATGCATCACCCCGTCAGCCGCCGCCAGTCCGAACGCGGAGCCGCCGGAAAGCACGATCGCGTCGACGCGCTCGACGAGATTGCCGGGGCGGAGAAGATCCGTCTCGCGGCTCGCCGGCGCGCCGCCTGCAACATGCACCGCCGCGATGGCGGGCGCGTCCGGAAGCAGCACCGTGACGCCGGTCTTTGCCGCAGCGTCGGTCGCGTGGCCGATCCTGAGGCCCGGCAGGCCGCTCACGCGAAGAGGTTGGGAAACAGCCCGAGCAGGCCGACGACGATCAGGTAGATCGCCACGACGTAGTTCAGCAGGCGCGGCATGATGAGGATGAGCACGCCGGCGATGAGTGCGACGATCGGCTGGATCGAGGCGGCGGTGATGGTGAGCTGCATGCGGGTCTCCTGTCGCCGCGAGGGCCATCGGGTGACTGGCCGAGAGTGAAGCAACGCGCGGCGCAAGGAAATACGCTTCGCCACCGGAAAGTTGCGCGCGAAAATGAAAAGGCCCGCCCCCTGGGGGGCGGGCCTCGATCAGCAGTTCAGGCGGGCTGACTACTTGTCTTCGACGTAGGTGATGTTGCCGTCGGCGCCCTTCTTCCAGACGTACATCACGTAGTCGAGCGAGGTGCGGTCACCCTTCGAGTCGTAGCTGAGCGGGCCGAGAACCGTGTCCCACGGGCCGCCGGACTTGATCATGTCGGCAACCTTCTGAGCGTCGTCGGCCGAACCGACCTTGGTGATGGCCTGCGCCACGACCTGCACAGCGGCGTAGCTGTAGAGCGTGTAGGCTTCCGGCTCGAAGCCCTTGTCGCGGAACTTCTTCACGATGTCCGCGGACGTCGGATTGTTGCGCGGATCGGGACCGAAGGTGTTGAGCACGCCCTCGGCGGACGGGCCGGCGATGGAGGCAAACTCGGCGGAGACGATGCCGTCGCCGGAGATGAACTGCGCCTTCATGCCCGCGTCGGCCATCTGGCGGACGATCTTGCCGCCTTCGGTGTGCAGGCCGCCGAAGTAGACGACCTCGACGCCGGCTTCCTTCATCTTCGAGATGAGCGCCGAGAAGTCGTTGTCGCCGACATTGATGCCCTCATACATGACTTCCGTGTCGCCGGCCGCGTTCATCGCCTTCTTGGTCTCGTCGGCGAGGCCCTGGCCATACGGGGTCTTGTCGTGCAGCACGGCGACCTTCTTGCCGGTCTCGTTCTTGGCGATCCAGGCGCCCGCGACGCCGCCCTGCTGGTCGTCGCGACCGCAGGTGCGGAACGTGTTCCACAGGCCGCGCTCGGTGAAGACCGGGTTGGTCGCGGAAGGGGTGATCTCGAGAATGCCGTTCTCGGCATAGACTTCCGAGGCCGGGATGGAGACGCCGGAGTTGAAGTGGCCGACGACGTATTTCACGCCATCGCCGACGAACTTGTTCGCGACGGAAACGCCCTGCTTCGGATCCGACACGTCGTCGCCGAATTCCACCGCGATCTTCTGGCCGAGCACACCGCCGGCGGCGTTGAGGTCGTCGATGGCCTGCTGCGCGCCGTTCTGGAGCTGCGCACCGAAGGCGGCGTTCGGGCCGGTCAGCGGACCCGCCACGCCGAACAGGATGTCGGCCTGCGCCGCGCTTCCGGCGAATACCATGCCGGCAGCGAGCACAACGCCGGTAAACCAATGAGATTTCATAGTCACGTCTCCCTTATCATTACTGGAAAGGCTCGATGATTGCTGGATAGGCTCGGACATGCCCCGTTTCCGGATCACAAGCCTCCTGAGGCCGGATCATGCCGGTTTTTCCGGGTTTGTCACTTGAATTCACGCCTGTTCGAGCGGCTTCTGGCGTGAACGCCAAGTGAACGGGCCGGTCCGCTCGTAGAGCCAGTAATATTGGCTCGCCATCTGCCAGGTGCGTTGATAGCGGAAACTGGCAAAGCCGATGATCATCACGACGATCGTGTCGACGACATAGTACTGCGCGGAGAACATCGTGCCGTCAAACAGCGCATGATGGATGAAACGTGTCGCTACGCCGAGGAGCAGCAGCGCCAGGAACAGCGCCGGGAGCGTCCGCCAGGTAATGGCGTAGGCGCGTCCCGCCATCCAGGCCGCGCCGCCCCCGAGCACGCAGGTGACAAGCAGGAACAGCCAGCCGGAGGGTTCTTCGTAGATGATGCCCTGCATCGTCCTCTCCTCAGTGGCCTCCGCCTTCGAGATAGGCGGCGCGCACCTCGGGCTTCTCCAGGAGCTCCTTGCCGGTGCCGCTCATGGTGATCAGACCGTTCACCATGACATAGCCGCGGTGCGCGAGCTTCAGCGCGTGATAGGCGTTCTGCTCGACCAGGAACACGGTGAGCTTCTGCGTCGCGTTCAGGTCACGGATGGAATCGAAGATCTGCTTCACGATGAGCGGTGCCAGCCCGAGCGACGGCTCGTCGAGAAGGAGGAGACGGGGCCGCGCCATCAGCGCGCGGCCGATGGAGAGCATCTGCTGCTCGCCGCCGGAGAGCGTGCCGCCGCGCTGGCCGATACGCTCCTTCAGCCGCGGGAAGAGGGTGAAGACCTTCTCCACATCCTCGTCGTAGTGCTGCAGCCCGTAGAGCGACGCGCCCATCTGCAGGTTTTCCATGACCGTCATGCGCGCGAAGATGCGCCGGCCCTCGGGCGACTGGGCGATCCGCATCCGCGCGATCTCGTGCGTCGGCAGCCGCGTGATGTCCTGGCCGTCGTAGGTGATCGATCCGGCGCGCGCCTGCGGGTTGCCGCAGATCGTCATCATCAAGGTGGATTTGCCGGCGCCGTTCGCACCGATCAGCGCGACGATCTCGCTGTCGAAGACGTCGAGGTCGACGCCGCGCAGTGCGATGATCTTGCCGTAGAACGTTTGCACGCCGCGCACGGAAAGGAGCGGCGTCGCCGACTTCGCCTGCATCAGGACGTCTCCAGCGCGGCGAGATCCTCTTCGACCTTCTCCACTTCCGTGTCGTCGACGCCGAGATAGGCGGCGATGACCTTCGGATCGCGGCGCACCGCCTCGGAAGTGTCGTCGGCGATCTTGATGCCATATTCGAGGACGACGACGCGGTCGGAGATTTCCATGACCACCGACATGTCGTGCTCGATCAGCAGCACCGAGGTCCGATACTTGTCGCGGACGCGCAGGAGCAGCTGGTTCAGCTCCGCGGATTCGCGCGGGTTGAGGCCGGCGGCCGGCTCGTCGAGGCAGAGGAGTTCGGGGCCCGTGCACATGGCGCGCGCGATCTCCAGCCGGCGCTGCGCGCCGTAGGGAAGGTCCGCGGCCGGATCGTCGGCGCGGTCGACGAGCCCGATCTCCTCCAGCCAGGCGCGCGCCTTCTCGACCGCCTCGCGTTCGGCCTTCCGGAAGCCGGGCAGGCCGAGAACCCCGAACACCGAAAACCCGGACGCGACCATCAGCGAATTGTGCTGCGCGACCATGAGGTTCTCCAGCACCGTCAGGCCGCCGAACAGGCGGATGTTCTGGAAGGTCCGCGCCACCTTGGCCTTGGCGGAGATGCTGTAGTCGGGCATGCGCTCGAGCAGGAATTCCGCACCGCCCGACTGACGCAGTGTGATCCGCCCCTGGCTCGGCTTGTAGAAGCCGGTGACGCAGTTGAAGACGGTGGTCTTTCCCGCGCCGTTCGGTCCGATCAGCCCGGTGATGTCACCGCGTTCCGCGAGGAACGATACGTCGTTCACGGCGAGCAGGCCGCCGAAGCGCATGGTGAGGTGCTCGACCGTCAGGATCGGATCGGTGGCCCTGGCATATTTGCCGGCGTCCATGTCAGCCGTGGCCCTCGTGCACGAGATCGCCGGAGATCGCCTTCCGCTCATGCAGGAACACGCTCGGCTGACGGGTTCGTGCGAAGCCGCGCGGCCGCCAGACCATGATCGCCACCATCGCCAGCCCGAAGACCAGCATGCGGTACTGCCCCGGGTCGAAGGCCGGCCCGAAGACCACCTTCAGAACGTCCATCTGGCGCAGGATCTCGGTCCCGCCGATCATGCAGGCTGCGGCGATCGCGACGCCGATCATGGATCCCATCCCGCCGAGCACGACGATCGACACGATGATCGCCGATTCCAGGAAGATGAAGGATTCGGGGCTGACGAAGCCCTGCCGGGCGGCGAAGAAGGAACCGGCGAAACCGCCGAACATCGCGCCGATCGCGAAGGCGGTGAGCTTGGTGTTGGTGGTGTTGATGCCGAGCGAGCGGCAGGCGATCTCATCCTCGCGCAGCGACTCCCAGGCGCGGCCGATCGGCAGCCGCCGGAGGCGCGTCGTGACGAAGGCCGTCAGCAGCGCCAGCAGCAGGATCAGGTAGTAGAGGAAGATCTTGTAATAGGCCGAGCTCATCGGCAGCCCGAAGGTCGCGGCGAAGCCTTGCGGCGAGGCGTCGAAGGGCATGCCGAACAGCGTCACCTTCGGGATGGAGCGGATGCCGAAACCGCCGTTCGTGACCTCACGCCAGTTGATGAGAACGAGGCGGATGATCTCGCCGAAGGCGAGGGTGACGATGGCGAGATAGTCGCCGCGGAGGCGCAGCACCGGGAAGCCGAGCGCAACGCCCCAGCTCGCGGCGAGAATTCCGGCGATCGGCAGGAGGATCCAGAAGGAAAGTCCGAAATGCGTTGCGAGCAGCGCGTAGGTGTAGGCGCCGACCGCGTAGAAGGCGACGTAGCCGAGATCGAGCAATCCGGCGAGCCCCACCACGACATTCAGCCCCCAGCCCAGCATTACGTAGATCAGGATCTGGACGCCGAAATTGTCGACCCACTTGATCGAGCCCTGGATTCCGACCAGCGGCAGGACGAGGAAGGGGTAGAGGAAAAGGAGAACCAGCCCGATCGGCACGAGGAAGCGCTTGAGCTTCGCGGCCGGTGAGGGCGCTGGGGCGACCGTCGCCAACCCGGTCCGCCGCCGCGCCGTCAGGTATGGCCGGACGAAGAGCACCAGCAGCAGGCGGCCGACGGCGACGATGGCCACGATGATGAACAGAAGCGGCCAGCGCGTCGAATAGACGAGCTGGTTGTTCATGTTCTGGTGGGTCTCGATGCCGATCAGGGGCGCGAACATCGCGAGCGCGATCACTCCGGAGAGGAACGCCTCCTTTACTGCCTGCGCGAGGTCGGCGCCCTGGCGGGGCTGTTCGTGCAGCGGGGGCTCGCCACTGGCGGCGGAGATGCGGGCTTCGTCTTCGATCTGCTGGCCGACGGGTTTGTCGTCTTCGGCGCTCGCGAGTTCGTCGACGTTTGCCATGATCAGACTTTCTCGACTTCCGGTCGGCCGAGAAGGCCTGAGGGCAGGAAGATCAGCACGATAGCCAGGATCGAGAACGAGGCTACATCCTTGTAATCAATCGAGAAATACGCCGACCATAGCGCTTCGATCAGTCCGATCAGGATGCCGCCGAGCACCGCTCCCGGCAGCGAGCCGATGCCGCCCAGCACTGCCGCGGTGAAGGCCTTGACGCCGGGCGTAAACCCGTCGCTGAAATTCACCACGCCGTAGAACATCAGGTACATCGTGCCGGCGACCGCGGCGAGGGCCGCGCCCATCACGAAGGTGAGCGAGATGGTCCGGTCGACGTTGACGCCGAGCAGCGCGGCCATCTTGCGGTCCTGCTCGCAGGCGCGCTGGGCACGCCCGAGCGGCGTCTTCTGCACCACGTACCAGAAGATGCCGAGGAGCACCGCAGTGATGACGATGATGATGATCTGCTTCAGCGAGATCGTGACCGGGAAGTTGCCGCTCCCCTGGTAGAGATTGTAGCTGCCTTCCACCATCGGCGGGATCGGCTTCTGCCGAGGGCCCTGCGCCACCTGCACGAAGTTCGACAGGACGAGCGACATGCCGATCGCGGAGATCAGCGGCGCGAGGCGGAAGGAGCCGCGCAGCGGCCGATAGGCGACGCGCTCGATGACCCAGTTCCAGAGGCCCGTCAGCACCATCGAGACGACCAGCATGAGCAGCAGCGCGATGGCGATCGAGCCGATGCCGAGCGTGACGGTGACGATGAGAAAGACAACGAGCGCGATGTAGGCCGACACCATGAACACGTCGCCGTGCGCGAAGTTCACCATGCCGATGATGCCGAAGACCATCGTATAGCCGATGGCGATGAGTCCGTAGATCGAGCCGAGCGTGAGCCCGTTGATGAGCTGTTGGAGAAAATACTCCATAAGGCTTCATCCCCCTTTCGGCGCCGCCCCCGGCACCGGACATCTCGACGTTGGGCGCCGAGCCATCCAAGCGCGTAGGTGTAGCAAGGCCCCGATCAGCACACAACTGCGGCCACGCGCCTGCCTGGCGCGGTCAATCCCTTGATGCAATTGCCGTGCCGGCAGCCCGCGGCAGGCGCTGGGTCATCCGGCCGATGGACGCTCCAGCGCCGCGCGTGGCCAGCCGCCACCGTCGGCGGCGGCCTCGTACGTGCGTTGCAGGAATTCCGCCACCGCGGCTGCAGGATCGGTCAAGGAGCGGACGGCGTCGTAGGGGAGGAGGTATTCCCGGAGCGTCGAATTGTAGTGCGCCGGCTCGGTCACTCCCGCCGATGCGAAGCCGGGTGGCTCGGGATAGGCGTAGGCGTAGAAGGCGGGCCGCTCGAAGGCGCCGGCAGCACCTGGCCAGAAGCCCGCGCTCCAGACCTCGTGCGAGTATGCTTCGCGCGTTACCCAATCCGCGAGATGCGGGACGCCACCCGGATGCTGCGGCGCGCGGCGGCCAGAGAAGCGCGTCATGGCGAGGTCGAAGCTGCCCCAGAAGAAATGGGTGGGGCTGGTCTTTCCGAGAAAGCCTCCGCAGAACCTCTTGAGCGAGACATCGGCGATCGAGAGAATGCGGAACAGGCGTTCGGCGATCTCCGGCCGGTAGTCGCGCGGCGCGTGGTCCTCCAGGAACGGGATGGCGGTCATCAGCTCCACAGGTCTTGGCCAGATCGATACGACGATGCCGAGCTTCTCCAGACGCTGCATGAACGCCGCATAGAAATCGGCGACCGATCCCGGTTCCAGCGGAATGACCTCTCCCTCTCCGTCGCTCGTCGTGATGACCAGAAGGTGGTCGATCAGGTCGAAATCGATCTGGAACGTCCGGTCGGTGTCGGGCATGGCCGACGTGGTCAGCCCGCGCGCAGTCAGGTAGAGCGGCACGTGCCACCAGTGGTTCTGGAACGGGGCGCGGGCAAGCCGGACTTTTCCGACCATCTGCGACCACATCTGCAACGTCGCGCAGGTCTCGAGCCAGCCTTCGATTGGCGCCTCCGGCCAGCCAGTATCGTTCACGGCTTGCCGCCGCCTGCGCGCTCGGCCAGCACAGCCGCAGCCTCCTTGAAGGCGTGGTTGGCGGCCGGCACCCCACAATAGACCGCCGCCTGCAGGATGACCTCCCGGACCTCATCCTCCGTCAACCCGTTGTTGAAGGCGCCGCGCATGTGCAGGCGAAACTCATCCCACGCGCCAAGCGCGATCGTCGCGGTCAGTACCATGCAGGAGCGGGTCTTGCGGTCGAGGCCCGGCCGCGACCAGATTTCTCCCCAGGCGTAGCGGGTGATGAAATCCTGGAAATCGCGGTTGAAGCCGGTGACCCCGGCAGTGGCGCGATCGACATGCGCGTCGCCCAGCACCGCTCGGCGGACCTTCATGCCGCGCTCCGCGATCTCCTTGCCGGTGAGATCGCTCACGGCTGCTTCCCCGCCAGAAAGCCGAGCACGACGCGGTTGAATTCCGCCGGCCGCTCGACGTTGGAAAGGTGCGCGGCGTCGAGCACGGACTTCTGCACCCCGGGAATGTGCTTCACGAGGTACTCCCCCCGCTCCGGCGTCGTTGCCGGATCGTGAGCGCCGATCAGCACCAGCGTGGCCGCCTCGATCAGTCCGAGCTTGTCGCGCTCGTCCATGTCGCGGAGCGCGGCGCAGCAGCCTGCATAGCCGGCGGGCGGCGTGGACAGGATCTGCGCCTGGATGCGCTTCACTTCGTCCGGATTCTCCTGCCGGAACGCAGGTGTGAACCAGCGCGCGACCACGGCCTCCACCACCGCCTCCATGCCGCCTTCGGTGACCGCCTTGATCCGTCCGTCCCAGATGTCGGGCGGCGGCATCCAGGCGGCGGTGTTGCAGAGTGCGAGGCGGGTGAAGCGCGGCGGATGCCGCTTGGCGAGGAGTATCGCCGTCATCCCGCCCATCGACAGGCCGCAGAAGGCGACCTTGTCGATCTTCAGCGCCTTGAGGAGGTCGTCAACGTCGTCGGCAAGCCGGTCGAGCGTGTAGCTCCCCTTCGGCGCGTCGGACTTTCCATGGCCGCGCTGGTCGTAGCGGATCACGCGAAAGCCGAGGCCAACCGCTTCTCCGATCTGGCCGTCCCACATGTGCAGGTTCGTGCCGAGCGAATTGGAGAAGACCAGTGGCGGACCCTGCGCGGGCCCCTCGACCTCGTAGTGAATCCTGACCCCATCGCTGGCCGAAAAATCCGCCATCACTTCGTCTCCGCCATCATTTAGTTTCCATCACGTGGCGCGCGGCCTGCAGCGCCGCCTCGATCATTGCATCGGAGCAGCCGAGGTAGGCGCCCGGGTTGAGCGCCCGGTCGATCTCCTCGGCGGAAATGTTGCCGGCGATGGCGGGTTCCGCCTTGGCGACCTCCGCGAGCTGCCGGCCGCTCGCCTGCGCAAGTCTGGAAACCGCTTCGACCCGATGATGCGCCTCCGCCCGTCCGATCTTCTGCGCAAGCGCCATCACCAGGCTTTCGGCGAGCGGCAGGCCGAGCGTCGCGTGAAGATTTTCCCGCATGCGGGCAGGGTCGACTTCGAGGCCGGCCAGGATCTCGCGCAGCTTTTCGAGGCTGCCCGCGGAAAGCACGAAGAGGTCGCGCAGCGTTTCCCATTCCGCCGCCCAGCCGCCGGCGCCGCGCTCGTGCTCCTGCTCGAGCCCGAAGGCGATCGTCGCCATCATCCCCGATACGCGCCGGTGGTTGGCGCGGATGGCGATCGCACCGACGGGATTGCGCTTGTGCGGCATGGACGAGGAGCCGCCCTTGCCGGCTGCGGCCGGCTCGAATGCCTCGCCCACCTCCGTCTGCATCAGGAGCAGGACGTCGGTGGCGATCTTGGCGCACGCGCCGGAGAGTCCGGCAAGCGCGGATGCGATGTCCAGGATGCGCCCGCGCTCGGCGTGCCAGGTGATCGGCGCTTCGTTCAGCCCGAGCTTCGCCGCGAGCGCCGCCCGGACCCTTGCACCGTCGCCGCCGAGCGCGGCGAGCGTTCCCGCCGCACCGCCGAACTGCAGCGCGAGCGCCTCCGCCTGCGTCCGGCGCAGCCGTTCCGCCGCGCCGGTCAATCCGGAGAGCCAGACGGCCGCCTTGTAGGCGAAGGTGATCGGCAGCGCCTGCTGCATCAGCGTGCGGCCCGGCATGATCGTCGCGCGGTGCGCTCCGATCAGCGCGGAGACAGCCTGCATCGCCGCGACAAGCTCGCCGCGCATCAGCGTGAGCGCCCGCCCGGCGCAAAGCACGAAGGCGGTGTCGATGACATCCTGGCTGGTCGCGCCCCAATGCACATGGCCGCGGGCCTTCTCGTTGACCTTGGCGGTCAGCGCCTTGACCAGCGGTATCGCGACATTCCCGGCGAGCGCCGCCGCGTGACCGATCTCGCCAAGATCATAAAGCGATGCATCGCAGGCGGAACGGATCGGCGCCACGCAGGTCGCCGGGATCACGCCCGCTTCCGCCTCAGCCGCGGCAAGCGCCGCCTCGAAGTCGAGCATGGCCTGTACGACAGCGCGATCGGAAAAGATCTCGCCGACTGGCGCCGAGGCGAAGATCGAGGCGAGGAGGGGGGCGGGCGGGGTCGAGACCGACATAGCGGACCACTAGCGCATTTGGGGCGCGCAGGCACCCGTGAAGCGGAGCGGAGATGCCGTCGTCCCACTCGGTCAGGATGGCAGCCGCGGCAGTATTACGGGCTTCCGCCTTGCATATGGCGCAATATTCGCCCATATGACGCTCATCGATCTTTGGCCGGACGACACTGGGCCGCTTCGCTTGGCACTGCCGGGCGCACGTTCAGACCTCTCTCTCCAAATCTCGATTCTGAACCGGGGTCCGCGCGTTTCTGTGCGGCTCTCCGAATGTGCAACTGACAGTGAAAGGGCTACCCCCATGAAAACGGGAACCGTGAAATTCTATAATTCGCAGAAGGGCTTCGGCTTCATCGCTCCGGACGACGGCGGCAAGGACGTGTTCGTCCACGCGACCGCTCTGGAAGCGGCCGGCATGCGCGGACTGGTCGAGGGACAGAAGATCTCCTTCGACGTCGAGTCCGACCGTCGCAGCGGCAAGGATGCCGCCGCGAACCTGCAGTCGGCGTAATCCGACCCGAATGCTTCGGGAGCGCGATCCTCGCGCTCCCGTCAACGCCGCTGAGGAGCCGACCCATGTCGCATAAATTCAAGATCGGCCAGTCGGTGCGGCTTTCCTCCGCCGCCATCAATCGCGGCGTCGCCGGCGTCTACAAGGTCGTGGCGCTGCTCCCGGAAGAGCGCGGCGATTGCCAGTACAGGGTCCAGAGCACGGCCGGCGCCCAGCAGCGCGTCGCGTGGGAGAGCCAGCTCTCTCCGGTCGCGTTTCTCTAGGACCCCGCTTCTCGCTCTACCCGACAGCGAGCTGAAACCGCTCGAAGCGGTTGAGCTCCTCCTCGATCAGGGCCTTGTGCGCGCGGGCCTTGCCGTCGCCCACCCAAGTCCATTTCTGCATGAGCAGCTTGCCCCTCGCGCGGTCGGTCTTCAGGTCGATCGCCGCGACGATTGCGTCGCCGACCAGGACCGGCAGGGCGAAGTAGCCCAGCACGCGCTTCTCCTTCGGCACGTAGGCCTCGAAGCGATGCTCATAGTCGAAGAAGAGCTTCAGCCGCTTCCGCTGGATGATGAGCGGGTCGAAGGGCGAGAGGATATGCACCAGCTCCGGTTGGGGCAGGGCCTCCTCCAGCGTCTCCGGCCGCGCCCAGTGCTCTGTCTTTCCCGCTCCCTCGACCGCCACCGGCACAAGCTCGCCACGCCGCACGCGCCGCTCGATCAGCAGGCGGACCGCGGGCTTGCGCGGCGCGTCGAGATGACAGGCGGAGTCGAGGCTTACCAGCCCCTGCGCGCGGAGCGCGCGCTCCAGCACATATTCCGTCACGCTGCTCTCTGAAGCCGGGCGCGGAGGCGTCTCCCAGCCGAAGTGCCGCTCGATCTGCTCGTAGGTCTTGAGCATCCCGACGCGCTCGCTGATCGTCACGTCGCCGCGGTAGAAGGCGAGCTGCAGCGCCCGCTTGGACGGCTTGCGGCTGGCCCAGGGGTGATCCTTCTCCACCAGCACGTCATCGTCGATGTCGCGGATGGTCAGCGCGCCCTCCTTGCGGAGCCGCGTCATCACCTTGCGGAGCTCGGCCTTTTCGACGTTGACGAACCAGGGGTGCGGCGTCAGCCGGTAGCGCCGCATCGCACCGAGGAAGAAGCGGATGTCGCGCGTCGGCACGTAGGAGAGCGCGTGCGTCCAGTATTCGAACACCGACTTGTCCACCGTCTGCGCGCGGTGCAGGTCGGCGCGCCGGTAGGCCGGTATGCGCGAGTAGAGGATGTGGTGGTGCGAGCGCTCTATGACGTGGATCGTATCGATCTGCACATATCCGAGATGCTCGACGGCGGCGCGCGTCGCCTCGGGCCCTTCGCCGAACGGGGCTGGCGTATCGAGCCGCTGCGCGCGCAGCCAGATTCTTCGGGCTGCGGCCTGCGTGACCGGGATGGGCTTGACGACGCGGGGCATTGATCAGGCGATTTCCACTTTCCGATACTGCCGAGGTTCACCGCAATCCACGCCGGAACGCCGGCGCGCGGCCTTCGTTACGGACTGGATGCCAGGGCCAAGCCATGACATGACGCCCGCGAAGGTCCAAATCGACGCGTGCGGCTTTCAGCGTCCTGCCCTATATAGCGACCCTTCTCCACCCGTTTTCGAGCGCCAATGCCTTCCGTCCCGACTTCCATCGACGAAACCCTGAAGCTCCTCTCCTCCGCCGGTTATATCGCCGACCGGGCGCTGGCGACGGTGCTGTTCCTGTCGCTCAAGATGGGGCGGCCGCTGTTCCTGGAGGGCGAGGCCGGCGTCGGCAAGACCGAGATCGCCAAGGTTCTTTCAGAGACTCTCGGCCGCAAGCTCATCCGACTGCAATGCTACGAGGGGCTCGACGTCTCCTCCGCCGTGTATGAGTGGAATTACGCGGCGCAGATGGTGGAGATCCGGCTGGCGGAAGCCGCCGGCGACGTGGATCGCGAGACGCTGTCGAAGGACATCTTCACCGACCGCTTCCTCATCAAGCGCCCGATCCTGCAGGCGCTGGAGCCGGACCTTGCCGGGCCGCCGGTGCTGCTGATCGACGAGCTCGACCGCGCCGACGAGGCGTTCGAGGCGTTCCTGCTCGAGGTGCTTGCCGACAACCAGGTGACCGTGCCTGAGGTCGGCACGATCCACGCGGCGCATCCCCCGATCGTGGTCGTCACCACCAACCGCACGCGTGAAATCCACGACGCGCTGAAGCGCCGCTGCTTCTACCACTGGCTCGATTATCCGGACGCGACGCGCGAGCTGGAAATCCTCACCACCCGCATCCCCGGCATCAGGGCCAGGCTCGCCGCCGAGGTCGTCGCGTTCGTCCAAAAACTCCGCACGCAGGATCTCTTCAAGCGGCCCGGCGTGGCGGAAACGATCGACTGGGCAGGCGCCCTGACCGAGCTCGACGCCGTGGCGCTCGACCCGGCGACGGTTTCCGACACGCTCGGCGTGCTGCTGAAATACCAGGACGACATCGCGCGGATCGACAAGAGCCAGACAAAGTCGATCCTGGACGAGGTGAAGGCGGAGCTCGCGGCTGCGGAGTAGGGGATGCGCTATTCCCACACACGCTTTGTCATCCCGGAAGCCGCGAAGCGGCTGTCCGGGACCCATACGCTCCACACAATGACGACGGGATCGCTGCGCCCGGTCTTCACGCTTCGGAGCGTATGGGTCCCGGCTCTCGCTTCGCTCGGCCGGGATGACAAAGGGAGGGGCGGATGAAGGAGCGGGTCGAACCCGGCAAGCAGCCCGAACCCGGCGGCCGCATCGCCGACAACATCGTCTACTTCGCGCGCGCCCTGCGGAAGGGCGGCCTGCCGGTCGGCCCGGCGGCGGTGATCGACGCTATCCGCGCGGTGGAGACGGCCGGCATAGGCTCGCGCGACGACTTCTACTGGACGCTCCATTCCGTCTTCGTGAAGAAGCGCGAGCATCGCGATCTCTTCCGTGCCGCCTTCGAGCTCTTCTGGCGGCAGCGCGGGCTGATCGAGAAGATGATCGCGCTCCTCTCGCCCGTCGCACCGCCGAAGCCCGGCGAGGAGGAAAAGCCGAAGCCCGGCGAGACGCGCGCCCGCGAAGCGCTCGGCCCCGAACCCCGGCAGGACGACAAGAACCCGCAGGTCGAGATCGAGGCGCAGCTCACCGTCTCGGCGCGCGAGGTTCTGCAGCGCAAGGACTTCGCGCAGATGACGAATGCCGAGATCGACCTGGCGAAGAAGGCGCTCGCGGCGCTGATCCTCCCCGACGACCGGCTTAAGACGCGCCGGCTGAAGCGCGCCGCGCACGGCCGAATCGACCCGCGCCGCACCATGCGCGCGTCGCTGAAGGTCGGCGGCGACATCATCATGCCGGCCTACCGCGCCCGCGCCGAAATCCTCCCGCCGATCGTCGGGCTCTGCGACATCTCCGGCTCGATGACGCAATATTCGCGGCTGATGCTGCATTTCCTGCACGCGCTTTCCGAGCGGCGGAAGGTGCAGACCTTCGTCTTCGGCACACGCCTCACCAACGTCACCCGCCAGCTTCGACTGAAGGACCCGGACGCGGCGCTCGCCGGCTGCTCCGATGCGGTGAAGGACTGGTCCGGCGGCACGCGCATCGCCTCCAACCTCCGCGCCTTCAACCGCGACTGGTCGCGCCGCGTGCTCGGGCAGGGGGCGACCGTCCTCCTGATCACCGATGGGCTGGAGCGCGAGGACAAGGGCGAGTCCGGCGTCGACCTCGCCGCGGAGATGCAGCGGCTGCACCGCTCCTGCCGCCGCCTGATCTGGCTCAATCCGCTCCTCCGCTACGAAGGTTTTGCGGCGAAGGCGCGCGGCGTCCGCCTGATGCTGCCGCATGTCGACGAGTTCCGCCCGGTGCATTCGCTGGAGGCAATCGCCGACCTGGTGAAAGCGCTCGGCAGCGGCGGCGAGCGGCGGGCCGATCCCCGCCACTGGCTCGACGCGGCGTGATGGAGCAACCGCGATGACGGCCTCCGAAGCTTTCGAAGTCTCGGTCAAGGCCGTCTCGCGGCAGTTCTCCCGCTGGGAGATGGGCGTCGACGGCGCGCTGCACGCCTGCGCGATCGTCGCTGCGCTGATCGGCGCCGCAATCCTGATTGCGCTCGCTGCTTCGCGCGGCGGGACCGAGGACATTGTCGCCGTCGCCATCTACTCGGCCGGCATGCTGGCGATGTTCGGCTGCTCCGCCGCCTACAATCTCGGACGCTTCACCCGTCACGCGAACTGGCTCCGCAGTCTCGACCATGCGGGCATCTTTCTGATGATCGCCGGGACCTACACGCCATTTACCGTGCTCGCGCTGCAGGGCGCGTGGAGCTGGACGTTCACCATCCTCGTCTGGTCGATCGCGCTCCTCGGCATCGTCCTCCGCCTCGTGCGCGGACGCCTCTTCGACCGCGTGTCGCTCGGGCTCTACCTCGTGCTCGGCTGGATCGCGCTCGCGGCCCTCGTACCGCTCGTCGAGGCGGTGAGCACCCCGACGCTGGTGCTGCTGGCTATCGGAGGCTCGCTCTACACGATCGGCGTGATCTTCCACCTCTGGGTCCGGCTGCCCTTCCAGAACGTCATCTGGCACACCTTCGTCATCGCCGCGGCGGCCGTGCATTTTGCGGCGGTGGTGGTGAGTGTCGCGCGCCCGATCTGATGGAGGGACGGCGTCTCGCCGTCCACTTTTTTGCCGCGAAACTGGAAAAAGAGGTGCGCGAGGACGCGCACCCTCCACCTAAGCCAGCGCCCTCAAATGCCGGATCGGCTTGCCCGCCGAGATCGCTTCCGCAGCCGCCAGAATGCCATCCGCATCGATGCCGAAGTGGCGGTAGAGATCCGCGATCGACCCCGATTGCCCAAAATGCTCGACGCCCAGCGCCCGCGTGCGATGGCCGTGCACCGCGCCGAGCCAGCCGAGCGTGGAGGGGTGGCCGTCGATCACCGTGACCAGCGCGCAGTTGCGCGGCACCGGTTCGAGCAGCCGCTCGATGTGGCTCACCGCGCGGACGAGCCCGCGCTCGCGCGCCCGCTGCGCCGCGGTCCAGCCGGCGTTCAGCCGGTCGGCGGAGGTGATGGCGAGCAGGCCCACGTCGCGCCGGTCCTCGCCCATCAGGCCGATGGCCTCGATCGCCTCGGGCGCCACCGCGCCCTGGTAGGCGACGATGACCTCGGGGTTCGGCCCCGGCTCGCGCAGCCAGTAGGCGCCATCGACGATGCCGCGCTTCAGCTCCGCGTCGAGCGTCCGCGGCGGCTGTTCGAGCGGCCGTGTCGAAAGCCGCAGGTAGACCGAGCCGCCGGTCTCGTCGCGGAGCCAGTTCCGCTCGTTCCGCTCGCCGTCGCCGCTCCGCTGCAGGTAGGCGAAGGACCAGCCCATGATCGTTGCAAGCTCGTCCATGAATGCCGGCTCGAAGGCGGCGATGCCGTCCTGGCTGATCCCGATCAGCGGCGTGCCGATCGACTGGTGCGCGCCGCCTTCCGGCGCGAGGCTGACGCCCGACGGCGTCGCGACAAGCAGGAAGCGGGCATCCTGGTAGCAGGCGTAGTTCAAGGCATCGAGGCCGCGCGCGATGAAGGGGTCGTAGAGCGTGCCGACCGGAAAGAGCCGCTCGCCGAAGAGCGAGTGCGACAGCCCGAGCGCCGAGAGCATCAGGAAAAGATTGTTCTCGGCAATGCCGAGCTCGAAGTGCTGGCCCTTCGGCGAAACATCCCACGCGAACGTTGAGGGAATTCTTTCGCGCTTGAAGACATCCGCCAGCGCCTCGCGACCGAACAACCCGCGGCGGTTCACGAACGGCCCGAGATTGGTTGAGACGGTGACGTCCGGCGATGTCGTGACCATGCGGTCGGCAAGCGGCGATTTCTCGCGCGCCAGCTCGTTCAGGATCTGCCCAAAACCCTGCTGGGTGGAGGAGACTGGCTGCGGCGGGTAGGTAAGGGCATCGGGAACCGCGACCGGCGGCGAGGTGAGGCGTCGCGAGCCCTTCGCGGCGAAGGCCACGCCATTGAGGAAGGTCCGCAGGCTCTCCCCGGATGTCTTGAGCCCCTCGAAATGATCCCATTCATGGCCGGGGCGGATGTGCATCGCCTGCCGGAAAATCTCCATCTGCGCCGGGGTGATCAGGCCAGCGTGATTGTCCTTGTGGCCGGCGAGCGGCAGGCCGAAGCCCTTCACGGTGTAGGCGAGGAAGCAGACCGGGCGGTCGTGGTCGATTGCCGCGAACGCCTCCGTCAGCGCCGTCAGGTCGTGCCCGCCGAGATTGGTCATCAGCCGGCCGAGCTCTTCGTCGGAGCGCCGTTCGATCAGGCGGCTGACATCGCCCTGGTCGCCGAGCTCGTCCATCAGCCGCTTCCGCCACGCCGCGCCGCCCTGGAAGACAAGGGTGGAATAATCGGTGTTCGGGCAGCCATCGATCCAGGCGCGGAGCTTTTCGCCGCCCGGCTCCGTGAAAGCCGCCTCCTGCAGCTTTCCATATTTCAGCACGACGACGTCCCAGCCGAGCGAGCGGAAGATCTCGACGAAGCGCTCGTAAAGTCCCTCGCGCACGACCGCGTCGAGGCTCTGCCGGTTGTAGTCGATCACCCACCAGGTATTCCTGAGCCCGTTCTTCCAGCCTTCGAGCAGCGCCTCGAAGATGTTGCCCTCGTCGAGCTCAGCATCGCCCACGAGCGCGATCATCCGCCCTTCCGGACGCTCGGGCGCCCAGCCGTGCGACTTCACATAATCCTGCACGAGGCTCGCGAAGATCGTCTGCGCCGCGCCAAGGCCGACCGAGCCGGTGGAGAAATCCACGTCGTCGGAATCCTTGGTGCGCGAGGGGTAGGACTGTGCCCCGCCGAAGGCGCGGAAATTCTCCAGCTTCTCGCGCGTCTGGTTTCCGAGCAGATACTGGATGGCGTGGAAGACGGGGCTGGCGTGCGGCTTCACCGCGACGCGATCTTCCGGCCGCAGCACGTCGAAGTAGAGCGCCGTCATGATCGTGGCGAGCGAGGCCGAGGAGGCTTGGTGCCCGCCCACCTTCACACCGTCGGAGCTGTCGCGGAGATGGTTGGCGTTGTGAACCGTCCAGGTTGCGAGCCACAGCACTTTCTTCTCGAGATCCGAGAGGATTCTCTGGCGGTCGTCCGCGGGCGGCATCGGCGTTGTCCTCAATGTCTGCCGCGCACCTATACCATGCCGAATCAGCTTTCGGGGGCAGGGGTTGCGGGTTGGCATGCCGCGCCTCTCATGCAATCATTCGAGCGCGGATGCGCGAACGCGCCGCAAGCGGGAGAAATAGATCGATGGCGCCAGTCGCACTTCGCCAGATTCGAAAGTCCTTCGGAGCCGTGGAGGTCATTCACGGCGTGGACGTCGACATCGTCGACGGCGAATTCGTCATCCTTGTCGGGCCGTCCGGCTGTGGAAAATCAACCCTGCTGCGGATGATCGCCGGCCTCGAGCAGATCTCGCAAGGCGACATCCTGATCGGCGAGCGCGTCGTCAACAACGTGCCGCCGAAAGAGCGCGACATCGCGATGGTGTTCCAGAATTACGCGCTCTATCCGCACATGACCGTCGCCGACAACATGGGCTTCTCGCTGAAGCTCCGGCGCATCGACAAGAAGCTGATCCAGGAGCGCGTCGCCAAGGCCGCCGACATCCTCGGCCTGCAGCCCTACCTTGCCCGCTATCCGCGCCAGCTCTCCGGCGGACAGCGGCAGCGCGTCGCCATGGGCCGCGCCATCGTGCGCGATCCGCAGGTGTTCCTCTTCGACGAGCCGCTGTCCAACCTCGACGCCAAACTTCGCGTCGCGATGCGCACGGAGATCAAGGAGCTGCACCAGCGGCTCGGGACGACCACCGTCTACGTCACCCACGACCAGATCGAGGCCATGACGA
Organism: Hyphomicrobiales bacterium; assembly: GCA_038211615.1. Lineage (GTDB taxonomy): Bacteria > Pseudomonadota > Alphaproteobacteria > Rhizobiales > Afifellaceae > DASWJZ01. The sequence continues at coordinate 16,778 of JBBQVL010000030.1, read as the reverse complement.
TGGCCGACAAGATCGTCGTGATGAAGGACGGCGAGGTGGAGCAGGTCGGCGCGCCGCTCGACCTCTACGACACGCCGCGAAATCTCTTCGTCGCCGGCTTCATCGGGTCGCCGTCGATGAACTTCCTCGATGGTCGCATTGCCGACGGCGCCTTCCAGACGCCGAGCGGTCGGCGGCTGCCGCTGCCGCCGAAGACCACGGCGCGCGCCGGCCAGGAAGTCGTCTACGGCATCCGCCCGGAGCACCTGTCGGTGCGCGACGACGGCACGGAAGTGGAAGTGGTGGTGGTCGAGCCGACTGGCGCCGAGGTGCAGATCTTCGCCCGCCTCGACGGCCAGGAGATCAACGCCGTGCTGCGCGAGCGGCTGCTGCTGAAGCCCGGCGAGAAAGTCCGCCTCGCTCCCGATCCGGCGGTCGTCCACATCTTCGACAAGGGCACCGGTAAGCGGCTTTGAGCGCGGGGCGCTCCCCCTGCGCATCGCTGAGCTTGCCCCGCGCTGACCTGCGCCACGCAGCTTAACGCGGAGCGCGGTCGGCGATTTCGCGCAACCTTGCGGGCTGACGGATGCTGATCCGCTCGCGGCCTCCGGCGACGAGCCCGAGCTGTTCCCAGCCGCTCAAGATGCGGCTGACGGTGAAGAGCGTCGTTCCCGTCATTTCCGCCACGTCCTGCCGGGTGATCGGAAACTCCACGTCGGCCGCCTCGCCGGGATCGCGCCCGCTCTCCCGGACGATTCGCAGCAGCGCGTGAGCGACGCGCCGCTCCACCTCCTCGGTGGAGATCTCGCGGACCTGGGTGTGGGCCTCCTGCACGCGCTGCCCGAATGTCTTCATGGCGTTGATGGCGAGCGCCGGAGCCCGCTCCACGAGCGACGCCCAGGCCGATGAGGGCCAGACGAGGGTGAGGCTTTCCTCCAGCGCGACGGCGCTCGCCGGATAGTCCGGCCGCCCGAGCGCGACCGCGACGCCATAAAGCTCTCCGGGCTCGACGATCCTTACGATGATCTGCCGGCCGTCGGGCGTCGTCTGTACTACCTTCAGGTGGCCGTGCAGCAGGACGAAGAACTCATGCGCGGCCGCCCCCTGCTCGAAGGCCATGGCCTTCCTCTCGATGCGCCGCGTCCTCGCCATGGCGAGAACGGCGCGCAGATCCTCTTCGCTCAAGCCCGCGAAGAAGGGGAAGTCTCTGACGAGCGAGGGGTCCGGTCCCATGTGCGCTCCTCCACGCCGCAGCCTCCGTACAATTACGGAGACACAAAGTCATCTTTGTTTGACTGCCGTCAAAGAGCGAATCCGCCCGCCCGCCTATCTACGCCAGGTCAGCGCAAGCGACGATGCAGGGGCGAGGAGATACGAAGATGAGGATGCTCAGGGACAGGAACGACCGGAAGCTGCTCAGCGCTGCCGGGTTTCTGGTGAGCGCAGGCTTGCTGGTCGCGACGGGCACCGGAGCCTTCGGCGGACACACAAGCCTCATGGCAGGCGTGGCGCAGGCAGCCGTCAGCGCGGACATGCCGCTCGCGCACAACATCATTCCGGCGGCGCTGCCGGCCTCGATCGTGCGCTCGCCGACCGACCTGCCGGCGGCGATCGGAGACCGTGCGCCCGAAACGGTTCGCGTGTCGCTCGAGACGATCGAGCGGATGGGCAACCTCGCCGACGGGACCACCTACCGCTACTGGACCTTTGGCGGCCAGGTGCCGGGTCCGTTCGTCCGGGTGAAGGTCGGCGACACGGTCGAGGTCAGCCTCAAGAACCACGAGGACAGCTGGATGCAGCACAACGTGGATTTCCACGCGGTGACGGGCCCGGGCGGCGGCGGCGTTGCGACCGTGGCCGACCCGGGCGCCACCAAGGGCTTTACTTTCAAGGCGCTGAACCCCGGCCTCTTCGTCTACCACTGCGCGGTTCCGATGGCCGCCCAGCATATCTCCAACGGGATGTACGGCCTGATCCTGGTCGAGCCGGTGGGCGGCCTGCCGAAGGTCGATCACGAGTTCTACGTCATGCAGGGCGAGATCTATACGGAGCAGAAGTTCGGCGAGAAGGGCGAGCTCACCGAGAGCTACGACAAGCTCATGAACGAGACTCCCGAATACTATGTCTTCAATGGAGCCTCGACCGCGCTGACGGGGGACAACGCCCTGCATGCCAAGGTCGGCGAGACGGTCCGGATCTATTTCGGCGTGGGCGGGCCGAACAAGACCGCGAGCTTCCACGTGATCGGTGAAATCTTCGACCACGTCTACAATCTCGCCTCGCTGACCGCACCGCCGCTGACCGACGTCCAGACAACGACCGTGCCTCCGGGCGGCGCCGTGGCGGTCGACTTCAAGGTCCAGGTCCCCGGCACCTACATGCTCGTCGACCACGCACTCTCCCGCGCGGCGCGCGGCCTCATCGGCCAGCTCATCGTCGAAGGCGATCCGCAGCCCGAGATATTCAAGCCGAACGAAGTGCCGGAAGAGATGGGCATGGCCCACTGACGGCGGATGGGAAGGAAAGAAGGCCCGCCTCGGCGGGCCTTCCGGCTTTCGCCCGATAAGGGTGTGAACCCACGAACTTGCGCCCAGCGGTCGGGATAACTAGCTCTTCGGCACGGCTTTCCTCAGGAGATGCCCATGAGCGAACTTTCGATCGACCCGCATCTTGATGTCCTTGCCGCGGCCGAGCGTTGGCGCGGGGAGGGGCGGAGCGTGGCGCTCGCCACCGTGGTGGAAACCTGGGGTTCCGCGCCGCGCCCGGTCGGCAGCCACCTCGTGGTCGACGACAGCGGAAATTTCGAGGGCTCGGTCTCCGGCGGCTGCGTCGAGGGCGCGGTGGTGGGCGAGGCGCTCGAGGTGATCGGCAGCGGCAAGTCCAAAATGCTGGAGTTCGGCGTCGCCGACGAGACCGCGTGGCGCGTCGGCCTGTCCTGCGGCGGCAAGATAAAGGTGTTCGTCGAAAAGGTGGATTGAGGGAAGCGCCCTGACATCCGGATCAGGGCTTTTCCACCTCGTCGGGCTTCACCCGGCAATCCATTCCGTGACGATCGAGATCGTGCGCTCGGTGCGGAAATCGATCCCAGGGTCAGGACATGGGATGCTTCCGGGAGCCGGGCGCTGCTACGGATACGTCCGCTCCGCCGCGCGGATTCTACCCGCGTTGCCGAGCTCGATCATGTAGCCAAAATCCTTCTGCGTATCGAGATAGTAGTGCTCGTCGTCGTCGATCCTGCCCTGCTGGATGACGGGGTAGCCGCGCCGCGCATATTCGGCGACGGCCTTGGCGCAGTCGCTGTAGAACAGCTTGACGTGGTGGAAGCCTTCGCCGTGCTTCTCCAGGTGCTCGTCATAGATCGAGCGTCCGCCGATCGGCTGCATCAGCTCGACCTGCGTCCCGAATCCTTCACCCATCGGGGTGACCGCGATCCAGCACGTGTGGTTCGCCGGCTTGCCGCGATAGATATAGTTCTGGATCTTTCCCGGCTCGAATTTGTAGATGCTCCACGGGCCGGCATTCGTGACCTCGGTGTGCCGCTTCATCGCCTCTTCCAGGTCGCGCACGACGTAGGCGACCTGAATGACTCCGCCTTCCTTCACGTTCATCAGTTTCCTCCAGGCCCCTCTCGTTTTCATGAGTCTGACCGGATGGGGGCGGCTTCCCATCGGCCGCCTCCAGCGATCCGTCAACACTCGTGTGCCTTCAGTCCGGCCTGCCGCCTGATTGCGCGGGCCGCCTGCGTTTGGATGCGCGGGCGCGGGTTCTTGGAAGACGCCCGGCGTTCGCCTATGTAGATTGCGCCCATGAACCTCGAGATCCTGAAATCGATCAACGATGCGCGCCGCTCACGCCGCGCGGCAATTCTGGTGACGGACACGCTGAGCGGCGAGGAGCGGCTGGTACGCGGCGAGGCCGCGGACCGGGATCCGCTTGCGGCCGAGCTGCAGAAGCGGCTCCGCTCGGCGCGCTCCGGGATGCTGGAGGACGGGCGAACGTTCCTGACCGTGCATGTCCCGGCTCCGCGGCTCGTCGTGATCGGCGCCGTCCACATCAGCCAGGCGCTCGCTCCGATGGCGAAGCTCGCCGGCTTCGACGTGACGATCGTCGATCCGCGCACCGCCTTCGCGACGCCGGAGCGCTTTTCCGATGTGGAGCTCCTGGCCGAATGGCCGGAGGAGGCGCTGAAGGCAAGGCCGCTCGACGCCTACACGGCGCTTGCCGCGCTGACGCACGATCCGAAGATCGACGATCATCCGCTTCTCGCGGCGCTCGCCGTCCGCTCGTTCTATGTGGGCGCGCTCGGCAGCCGGAAGACGCACGGCAAGCGGCTGGAGCGTCTGGTCCAGCAGGGGGCGACGCCCGCCGACGTGGAGCGCATCCACGCGCCGATCGGCATCGACATCGGCGCCCAGTCGCCGGCCGAGATCGCGGTCGCCATTCTCGCCGAGATTGTCGCGGCGCTCCGGCGCGGCCGCCAGGCCGAACGCATCGCCGCCTAGAGACATGATTTCGCTGCTGCAATGAAGTTCGGGCCGATTCCGCTCGCCGAGGCCGAGGGCGCCATCGCGGCGCATTCGCTGCGGCTGAGGGCGGGCGTCATCCGCAAGGGCACGCCGCTCACCGCCGAGCTTCTCGCGCGGCTTGCCGGCGAGGGCGTGCGGGAGATCGTGGCGGCGCGGCTCGATGCCGGCGATGTGCACGAGGACGAAGCGGCGCGCCGCGTCGCGGCGGTGCTCAGCGGTCCAAGGATCCGGCTCGACGCAGCCGGCACCGGGCGGTGCAATCTCTACGCGGAGGAAGCGGGGATCTTCGTGGTCGATCGCGGTGCGGTCGACGCGCTGAACCGCCTCGATCCGGGCCTGACGGTCGCGACGCTCGCGGAATTCGCGCCGGTCGAGGCGGGGCGCATGGTGGCGACTGTCAAGATCATCCCCTTCGCGCTTCCCGAGAGCGCGGTGGTCGCCGCTGAGGCGATCCGGCCGTCTATGCTTTCGGTCTCGCCGTGGAAGCCGCTGAAGGTGGGGCTCGCGGCAACCGTGCTTCCCGGCCTGAAGCCTTCGGTCATGGACAAGACGCGGCGTATTCTCGAGGAGCGGCTGAGGACTGCCGGCGCGCACCTTATCGAGGAGATCCGCGTGCCGCACGAGGTCGGCCCGCTCGCAGCCGCTCTTACCCGTTTGCGCGGCGAAGGCGCCGATCTTCTCATTGCCTTCGGCGCTTCGGCGATCACCGACAAGGCCGACGTCATCCCCGCAGCCATCGAGGCCGCCGGCGGGCATGTCGAGCATTTCGGCATGCCGGTCGATCCGGGCAACCTGCTCCTCTACGGCAATCTCGGCGGTCGTCCGGTGCTCGGCGCGCCGGGCTGTGCACGCTCGCCGGCCGAGAACGGTTTCGACTGGATCCTCAACCGCTTGCTTGCGGGACTTCCTTTGAAACAGGAGGACATCACCGGCATGGGCGTCGGTGGCCTGCTGATGGAGATCGTATCGCGCCCGCAGCCACGCGAGCCGGCGCCGCCCGCGAGCGCGCGGGTCGCCGCGATCATCCTCGCGGCCGGCCAGTCGCGCCGCATGGGGGGGCCGAACAAGCTCATGGCGCGCTTCGATGGCGAACCGCTGGTGCGCCGCAGCGCCGAGCAGGCGCTTGCCTCCAAGGCCGGTCCGGTGATCGTGGTGACGGGGCATCGTTCCGAAGAGATCCGCAGCGCGCTGGCCGGGCTCAAGGTCGAGTTCGTCCACAACCCCGACTTCGCCGATGGCCTGGCGACCTCGCTGAAGGCAGGACTTGCGGCGGTGCCCGATGACGCGGGCGGCGCGCTCGTTCTTCTCGCCGACATGCCAGGCGTCAGCCGAGGCGTCATCGACCGCCTGGTCGATGCGTTCCACGCCCGGACGGCGCCCGCCATCGTGCTCCCGACCTTCGACGGCAAGCGCGGCAACCCGGTTCTTTGGGGGCGCGCCTTCTTCCCTGAACTGCTCGAGGTCACGGGCGACACCGGCGCGCGGCATATCCTGGCCCGGCATGAGGACTCTGTGGAACGGGTCGAGATCGGCGTCGCCGCGAGCATCGACGTGGACACGCCGGAGGCCCTCGCGGCGGCCGGCGGAGTGCTTCCTGAATAGGCTTTTGCCGCCGCGGTGAGCTTGGCAGCAGTCGCGAGCTGAAGCTGCTAAAATACTGTAACCACTTGTTAATCGTGTTGGGCGGACCCTATCCTGACGTTGAGCGTTGAACCTTGGTTTTTCTCGAACGACAGGGGAACCCAGAATGCGCGACGTCGACTTTCGCACCGTGTTTTTAGGCGACAAAGCCGGCTACGGCCTCTCCACGGCGAACATCCTCTACCATCTCCCGGAACGGCCAAAACTTCTCCAGAGCTTCGTCTGGCAATTCTACGACGTCGCGCCGGACTATCCCCGCCTGCTGAAGTTCCTGGATTTCTGGGCCCGCGAGATCGACGGCATCATCCACTCCGTCGAGGTCGCGCATCGGCAGCTCGTGAAGGAAGCCGAGATCCGCCACGCCCGCTTCCACGGCCAGCTTCACTGATACAGGGCGGTTAACGTCGGCAGTGCCTGCCGGCAACCGCCCCTTTGGCATCCCGGTTTGGCCGAGAGGCCAAGACCGGGACCCACAAACGCCGACGCGGGTAATGCAGACTCATGCGCGGAGCCACCTTTCACCCTTCGGCGCGTATGGGTCCCAGACTGCGCTGCGCGCATCCGGGATGACAACCGGTGAGGGGAGTTGGCCCCTGTTATGCTGGCACCGACAGCTAGAACACGATCGCCACGATGAGCCAGACGAGTCCCGCCGCCTGGGCGGCGAAGGACCAGCCCGAGGCCTCGCGCGCAGCGCTTTGCCAGACGGCCAGGAAGAGAAGGATATTGTAGGGGATCGGCGAGAAGTGCGCGAAGACACCGAGGGCGATCGGCGCGCCGGCGGCGAAGAGCAGCATCGCCACCGCCGTCCCGACGATGTTCACCATCGAGCCGATGAGGATCATGTCGGTCCAGAAGACCCGCGCGAGCGGCAACTCCCCCCGGTAGAGCGTGCGGAAGTAGCCCGCCATCGCGCGAAGGCCCCCCGGACGGCGCGCCGGTCCCAGGCCGGGGGCCAAGGTCTCAGGCATAGCGCTCGGCAGAGCGCGCCCGCGCCTTCTGCGCTTCGATTTCCCGGTTCTTCGGCGGGCGTGTCGTCTCGAGCGAGAAGATCAGCTTGCGCGCCGCCGCGGTAACCTCCTCGACAGCGGCATCGAAGGCGGCTTCGTTCGATTTCGCGGGATGCGTGAAACCGCTGAGCTTCCGCACAAACTGAATGGCGGAGGCGCGGATTTCGTCCTGGGTGGCGGGAGGCTCGAAATTAAACAGCGTACGGATGTTGCGGCACATCGGAAATTCTCCGGAAGCCGCGCCAATGTCGTGCCATTTTTCCGCTGCCGCAAGTCTGTGTCACGACCGGACGGCGCGGCAGGCGCATACCGGGCGCCACCACCTTGACCTTCCTAACGCTGGAACCATTTAGATCGGGTCGAGGAGGCGCGCACGATGAACATAGGCGAAGCTGCAAAGGCGAGTGGCCTGCCGGCGAAGACCATCCGCTACTATGAGGAGATCGGCCTCGTCCGCTCCGACCGGCGCGACAACAATTACCGCGACTATTCCGAGACGGCGCTCCACAACCTCCGCTTCCTGCAGCGCGCCCGTGCGCTCGGCTTCTCGATCGACGACTGCCGCCAGCTTCTCTCGCTCTACGCCGACAAGCGCCGCGCGAGCGGCGACGTGCGGCGGGTGGCGGAGGAGCACATCGGCGAGATCGACGCGAAGATCGCCGAGCTGAAGGCGATGCGGAAGACGCTCTCGACGCTTGTGCACGCCTGCCACGGCGATCACCGCCCCGACTGCCCGATCCTGGAAGACCTGGCTCGCGCCTGAAACAAGCGCCGAGGCTCAGATCGAGGCCAACGGGAAACAGGCCGGTCAGTGGGTTCCCGGCACCAGGGCTCGCTGGGCGTAGATGCCGCCGAGGTTGCCGTCCTGCCCGACCGAGGTCCACGCCACGACCAGATTGCCGAGAGCGAAGGCAGCGACGGTTGGCTGGAACTGGTCGCCGGCCACCCTGGTATTGACCCGGAACTCGACGTTCGCCTTGGCGCCGCCGTCCGTGAACGCCTGGGCATAGACGCCTTGCCCCGAGCCATCCTGCAGTTTCGACTGCCAGACGACCAGGTATCCGCCGTCCGTGAAACCGGCGATCGCCGGGGCAGCCTGATCGTTCGCGGTCGCGCTGTTGACGCGCGCCTCACCCCCGGACTTCGCACCGAGCGACGTGTAGCGCTGCATATAGACGCCGAGTCCGGACCCATCCTGCAGCGCCGATTGCCAGGCAATGACGAAGCCGCCGTTGTCGAGCGGCGCAACCACCGGCATCGACTGGTCATTCACGGTCGCGGAGTTGACCCGCAACTCATTGCCGACCGCCTTGGCGGTCGAGTCATAGCGCTGTGCGTAGACCCCGATTCCCGACGCGTCCGGCCCTTGCCACGCGACGACGAAACCGCCGCCGGTCAAGCCCGAAACGGCGGAGTTGGTCTGCGCGCCAGACGTCGTCTTGTTGACCTTGAACTCAGCGCCGACCTTTACGCCGGTCGCGCTGTAGCGCTGGGCGTAGATCCCGAGGCCGGAGCCGTCCTGGCCGTCCGAGGTCCATGCGACAAGGAAGCCGCCATCGCTCAATGCTGCGATGGACGGCAGCGACTGGTCCTTGGCAATTGCCGTATTGACGCGGAATTCCGAGCCGAGTTTTGTCCCGGCGGCCGTGAACCGCTGTCCGTAGACGCCAAGGCCGGATCCGTCCTGCGCCGCCGACTGCCAGACCGCCACGAATGTTCCATTGGCGAGCCCGGCCGCCGCCGGCTGCGTCTGATTGTTGACCGTCACGGTGTTGACGGAGAGTTCGGCGCCGGCCTTGACGCCCGCCGCGGTGTAGCGTTGCGCGTAGACGCCGAAGCCGGAACCATCCTGGCCGTCGGAAGCCCAGACAATCAGGTAGCCGGCCTTGAGCCGCGCCGCGGCGGGGTTCTGCTGGGCGCCGGCCGTATGCGTGTTGACCACGCCTTCCGCCCCGACGGCCGCGCTGACCGCGACGGTGGTGGTACCCGAGCTGCCGAAGAGCAATGCGGAGCCGGGATAAGTTGCCGTGATGGTGTGGCTGCCGATGGTGAGCGCGGACGTCGATACCGACGCCTGGCCCGAATTAACCGGGCCGCTGCCGATGGTCTTGCTGCCTTCCTTGAACGTGACCGAACCGGTCGGGTCCGTCACCGCCGGCGCCGTCACCGAGAGCCTCGCCAGCAAGGTCACGGACTGGCCCACCTTCGCCGATGCCGGCGAAGCTTCCACGGCGAGCGTCGTTCCGCCTTTCACGACTTGCTGGACGGTTGCCGACTGCGAGGTGCCGTAGATGTCGTTGCCGCTGAAAGACGCTTGAAGGTCGTGCGTGCCGAGGGCGAGAGACGACGTCGTAAATGTCGCCGAGCCCGAAGAGACGGCGGCGAACATATCGGTGTCGCTGTCGTCGTCGGCGCGCAGCGTAACCTGGCCGCCGTCCACCGTGACGTCGCTGCCCGTCACCGTCACCGTGAAGGTCACGGTACTGCCCAGCGTGCTCGGATTGGGTGTGTTCGCGCTGATGGTCGTCGTCGAAGGCAAGCCCTGGACGAACAGCTCGGTGTCAGGCGAGCTGCTGCTGGCGAAGAAGGAATCGCCGCTGGTGAACACGGCGTGCAGGATGTGCGTGTCGGCCTTCAGCGTGGATGTGGGGAACTTCGCCTGGACGGCAACGGCCATGGCGCCGTCGCCGAGGCCGTTCACGTCGACGGGAAGGCTCCGGGGAAAGACAGTGTTGTCGCCGAGCTGGTTGACATTGTTGTTGCCCCAGCACTTCAGCCCGGCAGCGTTGGTGATCGTACAGGTACTATAGCCCCCGGCAACGAGGGAGACGGCAGTCACCCCCAAAACATTGTCGATATCAGCTGGCGTGGACGAAGAATTGTTATTTCCGATTTCGCCGGATTGATTGTCGCCCCAGCATGAAGCGACACCATTGGTCCTGACCACGCAGGAATGGGCGAAGCCTGCTGCGATGGTCGTTGCGTTACTTACGCCGAGAACGGTGACCGGCATGGCACTCTTGTTTCCTGCGGATCCGCCATTCCCATCACCGAGTTGCTTCCTGTCGTTCGCACCCCAGCATTGGGCCGTGTGGTCGGCAAGAACGACGCAGGTGTGGTTGTAGTTGCCGGCAATTGCCGTCGCTGTGCCAATCCCCGAGACAGTGACCGGAGTGGGGTGGGAGGCGCCGTTGACGGTGCCGTCGCCAAGCTGCCCGGATTGACTGTTGCCCCAGCATTTGACGGTTCCGTCGTCGATAAGTGCGCAGGTGTGCTGCTTTCCCGCCGTGATCGCGACGGCGCCACTGCTGATGCCGCTGACATTGACAAGCGCGGCCGACGTCACGTTCGGAGTGGTGTTGCCGAGCTGGCCATACGCGTTGCTGCCCCAGCAAACGACCCCGCCGCTCGTGTTGATTGCACAGGAGTGAAAGCCGCCGCTGGCGATAGCCACAATGCCGCTGGTCGCGCCGGTCACTTCGGTCGGGAGATTCTCGCTTCCGTTCGTTGAGCCTTCGCCGAGCTGGCTGTTGCTGTTGTCGCCCCAGCACTTGACGCCACCGGAGCTGGTCAGAGCACAGGTGAACTGGAGACCTGTCGCGATGGCCGCAACACCCGACGACAGAGTCGATACGGCAACCGGCGTCGCCCGCTGAGCATTCGTCCCATCGCCAAGCTCGCCCTTAACGTTGTTCCCCCAACACTTCACTCCGCCGCCCGGGACGATGGCGCAGGCGTGATATTCATTGATCCCGACGCCCGTCGCCCCGGTGATCGGGCTGACACTGACCGGCACGCCGAGCGCGTCCGAGTTCCTGAAGAATTGGACCGAGCCGATCGGAATGCCCGCAGCACCCGGCGTGACCGTCGCGGTCAGGGTGACGGTCCGTCCGTAGAGGCTCGAACTCGGACTGGCGCGGAGTACCGTTGTGGTCGCGATCGGATCGGCTTGCGCGGGCGTCAGCGCTGCAGCGAATGCGAGCGCCAACGCAGGCGCAACAGCGAACAGCCGGCCGCGCGCCAGCGCATTCAAAAAGCGATGCAATGCCACGATATCCCCGCTCGCGCGCAGATGAATCGCGCGTCCCTCACCACTTCCCCACCACCCTGTTTCAACGCCGGGAATGAACGCGTCAAGGCGTCACGCCGCCTCAGCACCGAGCGATCTTCCTAGATCAGCCCCAGCGCGCGAAAACTCGTGTGGCCTTCGCGACCGATGATGAGGTGGTCGTGAACGGCGATGTTGAGCGGCTTGCCGACTTCCACGATCGTCTGCGTCATCGAGATGTCGGCGCGCGACGGTGTCGGGTCGCCGGACGGGTGGTTGTGGACGAGGATGATTGCCGTCGCCGACAGCTCCAGCGCGCGGCGGATCACCTCGCGCGGATAGACCGGCGTGTGGTCGACCGTGCCGACCTGCTGCACCTCGTCGGCGAGAAGCTGGTTCTTCTTGTCGAGGAAGAGGATGCGGAACTGCTCGCGCTCCTCGAACGCCATGGCGGTGCGGCAATAGTCCAGCAGCGCCGACCAGGAGGAGAGCATCGGGCGTTTTCGGAGCACCTCGCCGGCGGTCCGCTCCGCGAAGGCGCGGATCAGCTTCAACTCGTCGACGACGCGGTCGCCGACCCCTTCGACCTCCTTCAGCCGCTCGCGGGAGGCGGCCAGAACCTCGCTCAGCGTGCCGAAGCGCTTCAGCAGCGCCTTGGCGAGCGGTTTCGTATCGCCGCGCTGGATGGCCCGGAAGATCGCCATCTCGAGCAGCTCGTAATCGGCAAGCGCCGCCGCGCCATTGTCGCGAAAGCGGGCGCGCAGCCGGTCCCTGTGGCCGTGGAAGTGGGGAGCGCCGGCATCGTCGAACTCCGCCATCGGAGCTCCTCCGGTCCTGCGGTCAAGCCGCCCGGGCGTCCTTCCAGGGAAGCCAGGAACGCCCGGAGGGCGACAGCGTGAAGATTTCGACGCCGGCCTCGGTCACGCCCACCGTATGCTCGAACTGGGCCGAGAGCGAGCGGTCGCGGGTGACCGCGGTCCAGCCGTCCGACAACAGCTTCACATGCGGCCGGCCGAGATTGATCATCGGCTCGACCGTGAAGATCATGCCGGGCCTGATTTCCTGGCCCTCGCCTGGCTGGCCGTAATGCAGCACGTTCGGCGGCTCGTGGAAGGCGCGGCCGACGCCGTGCCCGCAGAAGTCGCGTACCACCGAGCAGCGCTCGGCTTCCGCGAAGCTCTGGATCGCGTGGCCGATGTCGCCCATCCGGCCGCCCGGCCGGACGGCGTTGACCCCGCGCATCAGGCATTCGTAGGTGACCTCGATCAGCCGCTCGGCGGCGCGCTTCAGTTCGCCCGCCGCATACATGCGGCTGGAATCGCCGTGCCAGCCGTCGAGCACGAAGGTCACGTCGATGTTGATGATATCGCCGTCGCGGAGCGGCTTTTCGTTCGGAATCCCGTGGCAGACGACGTGGTTGATCGAGGTGCAGCTCGACTTCCGGTAGCCGCGATAGTTCAGCGTCGCGGGAATGGCGCCGTGCTGCATTCCGAACGCGAAGATGAAATCGTCGATCGCCTGCGTGGTCACGCCCGGCCGCACGATGTCGTAGAGCGCGTCGAGACATTCCGCCGCCAGCCGGCCGGCGCGGTGCATGCCCGCGAAGGCATCCGGCCCGTATTGGCTCACCGCGTTTGCCTGGCGGGCGATGCCCGTCATGATTTCCTGCATGGTATCCGGCTCGATCTCGATCCCGCCCTAAGCTAATGCATGGACGAGATTCTTTTAAGAGCCCCGAACGAGGAAAGATCAATGCCGAATGCGCCGACCGCCGCGGTCCTCGTCATTGGCGACGAAATCCTCTCCGGCCGCACCAAGGACAGGAATATCGGCTTCATCGCCGAGACGCTGACCGATATCGGCATCGACCTGACCGAAGTGCGGGTCGTTTCCGACAGCGAAGAGGCGATCGTCGAGGCGCTGCAGGCGCTCTCGGGACGCTACGATTTCGTCTTCACCAGCGGCGGAATCGGGCCGACGCATGACGACATCACCGCCGATTCGGTCGCCAGGGCCTTTGGCCTTCCAATCGGCATCGACCAGCGCGCGGTGGACCTCCTGATGCCGTTCTGGAAGGGCCGCGGCATCGAGCCGAACGAAAGCCGCCTCCGCATGGCCCGCATTCCGGAAGGCGCGCGCCTCATTCCGAATTCCGTCTCGGCGGCCCCGGGCTTCGTCGTGAAGAACGTCTTCGTCATGGCCGGGGTCCCGGCGATCATGCAGGCGATGATGGACGAGGTGGTGAAGATGCTGCCGGCGTCCACGCCGCTCGTCAGCGTGACCATCGAGGCGCATCGAGGGGAGGGGGATATCGCCGTCCCGGCGGCGACTGTGCAGAAAGCCTTCCCGACCGTCCGGATCGGTTCCTATCCCTATCACGACGGCCAGAAGTTCACGACGCGGCTGGTGCTGCGCTCGCGCGACGCGGCGGCGCTCGCCGCCGCCAAAGCGGCGATGGAGAGCGCGCTCGCGGCGATCTGACCGGGCCGCACTCAGATCGCGCTCAAAATATCCGCGGGCTCCATGCGCCGCCGGAAGTCCGGGTCGACGAAGTGCGCCTTGATGCGGCCGTCAGGCGCGACGACGTAGGTCGCGGGTATCGGAACCATCCACCCGTCGTTTCCCTGGAAGGCGTCGAGGTTCCAGTCGATGGTCCTGTAAATCTCGCGGACCTCGTCGCCGCACCACACAACGAGCCCGAGTGACAAGGCGTAGCCGTTGTCGATGTCCGAGAGGACGGGGTAGGCAAGCCCACGCTGCTGCTTCAGGCTGCGCGCATAGGCCTCGCGGTCCGGCGTGATCGCGAGGACCGCGCCGCCACGCTCCAGGATCGTGTCGTTGATGTTTTGCAGGGCGTCGAACTCGAGCCGGCAATAGGTGCACCAGTGGCCCCGGTTAAGGCTGATGACGACGGCATTCGCCTGGCTGAAATCCGCCAGGCTGACGAGGCGGCCGTTTTCATCCGGGAGCAGGAAGGGAGGCAGGACGTCCCCGGTCTTCGGCGCGCCATCGGCAGCGCCTCCTGCCACGAGGCGCGCCACCATCTTCTCGTAGGCGCTCGCGAATGCCGGATACTCTCTCCGGACGCGAAGGTTCTCGCTCGCCATCGCCTTCGCCATCAAATCCGCTGGCGGAGGGGCGGCATCCTTCACGGTTCGATTCCTCGTTGTGCGGCACGCCAGTCTACACTTCGGCGGGCGGCGTGGAAACCTGTGCTCCGCTGCCATGGGCGGAGGCTCCTGTCTCGACGAACGGTCCCGGAGCAGGCATCCTTGCGGCCGGGAAAGGCGCGAACGGGCGCGCCCACTTTGGGGGCAGCATGGCGGGTGAGAAGGCCTTTCGGGTCACGTGGGAAGAGTTTCACCGCGACGCGCGGGCGCTTGCCTGGCGGCTTACCGACACGGGGCCGTTCTCGGCCATCGTGTGCATCACGCGCGGCGGGCTGGTGCCGGCGGCGATCGTTTCGCGCGAGCTCGAGATCCGCATCATCGAAACCGTCTGCGTCGCCTCCTATCACGACTACAAGAACCAGGGCGAAACCGACGTGCTGAAGGGAATATCCGGGCAGATCATCGCGGCAGGCGGCGAGGGCGGCGCCGGCATCCTCATCATCGACGACCTGGTCGACACCGGCCGCACCGCCTCCACCGTCCGCGCCATCCTGCCGAAGGCGCACTTCGCCACCGTCTACGCGAAGCCGATGGGCCGGCCGCTGGTCGACACCTTCATCACCGAGGTGTCGCAGGACACCTGGATCTATTTCCCCTGGGACATGGGCTACTCGTTCCAGCCGCCGATCGCGAAGGGCGCGGCAGGGTAGGGAATGCCGGTTAGCCGGGAGGCCGAGACAGCGCCCGCAAGCGATCCTTGCAACGCGCCGGGCCTCACCGTACGCAAGACCCGCGCGGGCGTGGCGAAACTGGTAGACGCAAGGGACTTAAAAACCCTTTTTTTGCGCCTAGCGACAAGTTAGCGCGGATTTTGGTTTTCGTAGCTATACCAGAGGCTTACTAGAGGCCTTGGCTGGAGGTGGAAAAAGGTAAGATTGAGACTAGGAGCCACACAGGAGCCAAGAGTCGGAAACGACTCGAATCTCCGCTATCGTGCGACGATGCGCGCTGTGGCACGAACCTCAGAATGCGGACGTGGCGAAATCGGTAGACGCAGCAGACTTCAATTGGAGTGCCCACGGGGAAATCCGTGGAGTAGAACCGCTCAAAGTCGGGGAACGCTAACGGGCTCAAGCCCTAGGCCAATCCCGAGCCAAGCCCTCGACAGAGGGAAGGTGTAGAGACTGGACGGGCGGCGCCTAAGGCCGAAAGGCAATGGCGAAGGGACAGTCCAGACCACGAACGCCGATCGGCGGCGGCGAAAGCCGAAGTGGTAAGAAAATCTGCTTCTCGTTGAGAGTGCGGGTTCGAGTCCCGCCGTCCGCACCAATAACGCCTGCCTTGCCGTTTTGTCTTCGGCGCGCAGGCGGTAGTAATACTCGTGTTCAATGGATCACCGACCAAGTCGACACAATCCAGCTGGAATGATTTTTGCCCATCCGAGCGTATCCGATGCTACGCCAGGATGCGACATAACACACTGATAACAAATAGAAATATGAACGACACCTATCGACAGCAATCGGGGTGCAGAGTTCGCCTCTGACGTGCTGGCTGACGGTGCTCAGACTATTGCCCAACTCGAATTTTGAAAGTACCGTCAGGGTCATAAGGGCTAGTGACGGTATTCTTATTCGTCCAAGTCATTGGAAATAAATACGTTTCCAGAGATTAAGCCCTTCAAAATACCATGACGGTATTTTTGGGAGGAGGCGAGGAATGTTGACGGATGTTGCCCTCAAGGCTCTGAAATCAAGGGATAAGCCATACAAGGTGGCTGACCGGGATGGGATGTACGTTCACGTTACGCCTACCGGCGGTCTCTCGTTTCGATTGGATTATCGGCTGAACGGGCGTCGGGAAACCGTGCATCTTGGCAAATATGGTCCCGCCGACTTGTCTCTCGCCCGAGCGCGGGAGAAGTGCATGGACGCCAAACGGGCCATTGGTGAAGGCATCTCTCCGGCGATTGAAAAACAACGCGAAAAGCGGCGCCTGAAGGAGGCCAAAAGCTTCGGTGAGTTCGGAGAAAAGTGGCTCACTGCAGCACCTATGGCTGACAGCACCCGCGCGATGCGTCGCTCGATTTTTGAACGCGAACTTCTTCCGACATGGCGCAATCGGCTCCTGACCGAGATCACGCCGAACGATCTGCGGGCGCATTGCGCCGTTATCGTCGACCGCGGTGCGCCGGCGACGGCCATCCATGTGCGGGACATTCTCAAGCAGATCTATGGATTCGCAATCCTGCATGGCGAGAAAGTCGCCAATCCGGCCGACGATGTCGGCCCATCTTCGATCGCTACGTTCACTCCAAGAGACCGGTCACTATCGCCATCCGAAATCCGGGTGATGCTCAAGCAGCTCGAGCATGTCGCGACCTTACCCACGATCCGCCTCGGGATGCGGCTTTACCTCCTGACGATGGTGCGCAAGAGCGAGCTGCAGGACGCGATCTGGGATG
>JBBQVL010000029.1:0-45467 GCA_038211615.1 Hyphomicrobiales bacterium | reverse complement strand
GAAGAAATACGACGGCGCCGCGACGCTTCGCCAGCTCCTGCACATGGCGAGCGGCATGGAATGGTCGGAAGACGAGATCGACTCCACCATCAAGATCCAGGTCGACCAGAACGGCGAGCTGAAGGGCAAGTACCGAAAACTCCTCGATGCGGTCAACGCGCGCCTCGAAGGGGCGCACTTCTTCGCGCCCGGCCCGTTCCACTATTCCGGTTTCGACAGCCAGCTGATCGGCATCCTGACGGAGCAGCGGCTCACGGCGGACAAGGGGTTTGTGCGCGGCACGCTCGACGAGGCGCTGGAGAAATTCCTCTGGCAGAAGCTGCCGGTGGAGAAGGCCGCCGAATGGAACGCCGATTTCGGCGGCCACCCGGCAGCGCACTGCTGCGCCTACACGTCGCTGGAAGACTTCGCCGCGCTCGGCGAATGGGTGCTCCGGCAATACAACGAAGGCGAAGACGCGACGGCGGAGTGGATCCGCGCCTCGGTGACCGACACGATCAGCGCCGACTGGACCTGTGCCTTCGCCGGGGCGGAACGCAGCTTCCGCTTCGGCTACCAATGGTGGGTCCCCTCCGACGACAAGCAGGACGGCTTCGCCGGCATCGGGACGCAGGGGCAGTACCTGCATATTTTTCCGGGACAGGATGTCGTCATCGTCCAGTTTGGCGAGAAGCTCGCGGACGACGCGGACACCTGCGAGGCGATGGTCGTCCACCGCCTGATCGCGGATCAGGTGAGCCTGAATTGATCCAGGACCGGCGAGGTCGTGAGGACGCAGCCGCGCTCGCTAGGGCAAGGCCGTCCCAAGAAGGGCTCGGCGCATCCCCACCGTCGCATAGATCCGCTGATCCAGCTCCCGCGGCGGCGTCCGCTCCAGCAGGGCGCGTGCGTCGATCGAGTCCTGGTCCATCCGTGCGACCAGCTCTTCCACGCTGGCGAATTTCTCCTCCGGGCGGATGAAGCCGTAGAGGGCGACGAGGACCTTCTCGCCATAAAGATCGCCGGAAAAATCGAACGCGAATGTCTCGAGCAGCGGCTCGCCGCCGCCGAAGGTCGGGCGGCGGCCGTAGCTGGCGACGCCGTCGAGCAGCGTGCCGTCGGGGCGGAGCAGGCGCACGGCGTAGATGCCGTGCTTCAGTTCGCTCGCCGGATCGAGAGCCATGTTGGCGGTCGGATAGCCGAGGTCGCGGCCGCGCGCGTCGCCGTGCACGATCTCGCCCTCGACCGCGTAGTGCCAGCCGAGCAGCCCCGCCGCGCTGCTGACATCGCCCGCGCCGAGCGCGGCGCGGATGCGCGTGGCGGAGACGGGCGCTTCGCCTTCCTCGAAGGCGCTGACGATCGTGACCGAGAAGCCGTTCAGGATGCCCTGGTCGGCGAGGAATCGCGGCGTGCCGCGGCGCGCCTTGCCGAAGTGGAAATCGTGCCCGGTGACGGCGGCGCGGATGGCGAGGCGCTCGACCAGCACCTCGCGCACGAAATCCTCGGCGCTCTTCTCGGCAAGCGCACGATCGAAGCCGAGCACCAGCGTCCCGTCGAGCCCAAGGGCGGCGGCGAGCGCCCCTTTCAGCGGCGGGGGCGTCAGGCGAAAGAGCGGGCGGCCCGAAAAGAAGGCGCGCGGATGCGGCTCGAAGGTCAGCACGATGCACGGGACCCCGAGATGCTCGGCCTCGGCGCGCGCCGCGGTGAGCACCGCCTGGTGGCCGCGGTGCATGCCGTCGAAATTGCCGATCGCGACGACGCTGCCGCGCCAGTTCTCGGGCAGGGTCTCGAGCGTCGCGACGCGATGCGGGATGTCGGGCCGGGTCATGATGGCGTGGCAATGTCCCAGGCAAGGGTGGGGATGTAGGCGACCGCCGACAGCCCTTCCGCCTTCAGCCGCGCAACGACGCGCCCGACGTCGGGGTCGTCGTGCGCGCCGAAATCGGCTGCGTGGATGCCGCCGGTGATGAAGAGCGCCGGCACGCCGTTGTCGACGGCGCCGCGGATGTCGGTCGGCAGCCCGTCGCCGACCGCCAGCATTTTCGTGCCTCCCAGCGCCGCGACCTTCTCCCTTGCGGCCGTGTAGATCGGAGCGTGCGGTTTGCCGACGAGGATCGCCTCGCCGCCGAGCTCATGATAGAGGCGCGCCAGCGCGCCGCCGCAATAGATGAGGCGGTCGCCGCGCTCCACCACGATGTCGGGATTGGCGCACACCATCGGCAGCCGGCGCTCGACCAGGCGCGTGAGCAAAGCGCGATAATCCTCCGGCGTCTCGACATTGTCATCGAAGAGGCCGGTGCAGCTGATGAGCTCCGCCTCGCTTTCGGCGACCAAGGTGGCGTCGAGGCCTTCGTAAAAAGTCAGGTCCCGCTCGTGGCCGATGTGCAGGAGCTTCACCCCCGGCCGCGCGGCGATCACCATGCGGGTCACGTCGCCGGAGGTCACGATGTCGTCGTAGGCAGCGTCCGGTACGCCGATCTCTTTCAGCTGCAGGCGGATCGGGGGATGCGGACGCGGGGCGTTGGTCACCAGCACGACGCGTCCGCCGGATTCCCGGAAACGGAGCAGCGCGCCCACCGCGTCCGGGAAGGCCCGCACGCCGTTGTGGAGCACCCCCCAGACATCGCAGAGAAGCGCATCGTATTCACCGGCCAGCTCCTTCAGCCCCGCGATTCTTCGCATGCGTCCAGCAATTCCTTCACCCTGGCCTCATCGGCCCCGCCCGAAGCCCAGTCGAGACGACCGCCGACGCAATGTTCGGGATTTTTTCCCGGCGGGCCCCCGGTTGCCCTGTAACGCACGCCGCGTCAACCAAAGCGCAAGCCCGGACAGGTAGATGAAGGAAAGTTCATTCGCGCTTCTCGCGGCGCACCTGTATTGCCGCTATATGTCCCGATCGGAGGGCTTCGCCCCTATGAAGAGCTTCGCGCCGCTCGTTTTTTCCCTTGGAGTGCTGATGTCCGCGATCCCCGCCTTCGCCGAAACCGCAGCGCCGGCCCCCGCCACGGACATCCCGCGGATGGCGCCGAACGCCGTGGAGTTCAAGCTCGGCAACGGCATGCAGGTGGTGGTGATCCCCGATCATCGCGCCCCGGTCGTCACCCACATGGTCTGGTACAAGGTCGGCGCGGCGGACGAGACTTCCGGCCAGTCCGGCATCGCGCATTTCCTCGAGCACCTGATGTTCAAGGGGACGACGGAGCATCCGGGCGAAGAGTTCCGCCAGCGCGTCTCGGCGATCGGCGGCGACGAGAACGCCTTCACGTCCTCCGACTTCACCGCCTATTTCCAGCGTGTCGCCAAGGAGAACCTCGGCGAGATGATGGAGTTCGAGTCCGACCGGATGACCAATCTGGTGCTGACCGACGCGGTGGTGACGACGGAGCGCGATGTGGTCCTGAACGAGCGGCGCGACCGCATCGAGCGCAATCCGGACGCCATCATGAACGAGGCGCTGATGCGCATCCTCTACCTCAATCATCCCTATGGCCGCCCGGTCATCGGCTGGAACCACGAGATTCTCGATCTCCACCGGCAGACGGCGCTCGACTTCTATCATCGCTACTACACGCCCACCAACGCGATCCTCGTCGTGGCCGGAGATGTCTCGCCCGAGGAAGTGCGCCGGCTCGCCGAGGCGACCTACGGCAAGATCGTCCCGCGGCCCGATGCGGTGCGCGCCCCGCGCCCGTCCGAGCCTCCGGCGCTCGGCGCGCGCGAGGTGACGGTGCGCGACGAGAAGGTGCGCGAGCCGCAATTGCAGCGCGCCTATGTCGTTCCTTCATCGGTCACCGCCGCGCCGGGCGAGGCGGAAGCCCTGAGCCTGCTCGCGGAGGTTCTGGGCGGCGGCGCCACGAGCCGCTTCTACGACCAGCTTGTGCGCGGCGACGGCGCGGCAACCTATGCCGGCGCGAACTATCGCGCCAATGGCCTCGATAGCTCGCGCTTCGTCCTCTACGGCCTGCCGAAGCCGGG
This sequence comes from Hyphomicrobiales bacterium, assembly GCA_038211615.1. Classification (GTDB taxonomy): domain Bacteria; phylum Pseudomonadota; class Alphaproteobacteria; order Rhizobiales; family Afifellaceae; genus DASWJZ01. The sequence continues at coordinate 41,513 of JBBQVL010000029.1, read as the reverse complement.
CACCGACCTTCGTGCCCTCGAAGGCCGCATGGACGACGTCATCGCCGACCTCCTGAAGAACGGGATTTCCGAGGAAGAACTGGCGCGCGCCAAGCGGTCGGCGATCGCGCAGGCGATCTACTCGCTCGACAGTCAGGCGACGCTCGCCAATATCGTGGGGCAGGCGCTCGCCGTCGGACAGAGCCTCGAGAGCGTGCAGGACTGGCCGGCCCGCGTGCAGGCGGTGACGGTCGCCGACGTGCAGGCGGTGGCGCAGAAATATCTGCACATCGAGGCCTCGGCCACGGGCTTCCTGCAGCCGCTCGAAGCGGGACGGAGCTGAGCCCATGCCGCTCCATTTCCGCCTTCCCACGATCCTCTTCGGAGTCTTCATGACCGTCGCTTTCCTGACCCCGCCCGCGCGCGCCGCCGCAATCCAGGAGATCACCAGCGCATCGGGCCTGAAGGCCTGGCTGGTGGAGGATTACACTGTCCCGATCGTCGCCTTGAACATCGCCTTTCGGGGCGGCGCGGCGCAGGACCCGGCCGGCAAGGGCGGCCTCGCCAACCTCATGTCGGGCATGCTCGACGAAGGCGCCGGCGATCTCGATTCGCGCGCCTTCCAGGCGAAGCTCGAGGACCTGAGCGTCGACATGTCGTTCGACGCGTCATCGGACGCCTTCTACGGCAGCCTTCGGACACTCTCGACGAACGAGGACGCGGCCTTCGACCTTTTCCGCCAGGCGATCACGAAGCCGCGCTTCGACGCCGAGCCGGTGGAACGCATCCGGGGCCAGATCACCGCCAATCTCCGGCAGGGCGAATCCAACCCGAACGAAATCGCCTCGCGGCTCTGGTCGGAAGCGCTGTTCGGCGACCATCCCTACGGCCGTCCCTCCGACGGCACGGTGGAGAGCGTCGCCACGGTGACGGCCGACGATCTCCGCGCGTTCCACGACCGCACCATGGCGCGCGACAATCTCTACATCGTCATCGTCGGGGCGATCGATGCGGCCAAGGCCTCCGCCGCCATCGAGACGATGTTCGGCGCCCTGCCGGCGCACGCCGACCTTACCCCGGTCGCCGATGTCGCGCCGGCGACCGGCAAGACCGAGCATGAAGCGCTGAAGGTTCCGCAGACCGCCATCCGGATCGGCGGGCCCGGCCTCGAGCGCGACGACCCCGACTTCATCCCCGCCTACGTCGCCAACGAGATCCTCGGCGGCGGCACCTTCTCCTCGCGGCTCTACAAGGCGGTTCGCGAGGATCGCGGGCTTGCCTATTCAGTGGGGACGGGACTCGTGCCCTACGACCATTCCGGCGCGTTCGTGGCGTCGACCTCGGTCGATGCGGCGAACTCCGCCACGGCGATCAAGATCATGCTCGACGAGATCAAGCGCTACGCGAACGACGGCCCGACCGAGGCGGAGCTCGCCGCGACCAAGGACTACCTCGTCGGCAATTTCGCCCTGCGCTTCGATTCCTCGCAGAAGATCGCGCGCAACCTCCTGAGCTTCCAGCTCGACCATCTCGGCATCGACTATATCGAGAAGCGCAATGCGCTGGTTCGCGCCGTCACCATCGCCGACATCCGGCGCGTCGTGCAGCGGCTCTGGAGCGGTCCGCTGTCGGTGGTGACCGTAGGTCCGGGCGAAGGCTGAGCAGCCCGGACGCGTCGAGATCGGGGCAACAGGCGCGGGGGCGAGGGCCGGCGGCGGGCGTGCGGGCAAAAGCCGCGACCTGCCCGTCGAGATTCCGCGGGGGCAGGCTTGCGCTTCGCGCGGCATCTGCCCCACGATGCGTCAATTGATTTGGGGTTGGAGGGCGTCATGAATGTCAGGATCGCGGGCTTCGCCGCGCTTCTCGTAGTCCTGGGCGCGTCCTGCGCGGCGGCCGGTCCGGCCGTCGATGCCGCGACGAAGGCCGAGGCGCTGGTGACCGAAGGCAAGGTGCCGGAGGCACTCGATGCGCTCGCCGGCGCCATGGACGCGCTCTGCGAGACGAGCCCGCTCGCCTTCCGCAAGACCGCTGTGGTCGATTCCTCGGCCGGCTACGGCGTCTATTCCGAGCGCGCCGACAAGACATTCAAGCCTGACGAGAAAATGATGATCTACGTCGAGCCCGTCTGTTTCGGGCACGGCGGCGACGGCGCGATCGGATTCAAGGCGGATCTTTCCATCGAGAACACGACCGGGCAGGTGCTCGGCGAGGCGAAGGACGTGTTTTCCCTTTCGACGGCCGGCACGCCGGGCCGGCGCGAGTTCTCCATGACGCTTTCCTTCGGCGTGCCGTTCCTGCGGCCGGGCGAATACAAGGCCGTGTTCACGGTGCACGACCAGAATTCCACCAAGACCGGAACGTTTGACGTGCCTTTCACGATAGCGCTGCCGACCGCGAACTAGCGCTCCAGTCCTCCGGAAGCGCCTCGGCGCGCCACGCGCCGGGGGCTTCCGCCTTCACTCCGTCACAACCCTGAAGCGTGCGGGCGCGTGTTAGCGCCCGCATTTTTCGCTCCCGCGAGCGCCCTGCTCATTGACAGCCGGCGGGGCATCTCCTATCTCCGCGGTACCTGCTGGCACTCGTCGATCGAGAGTGCTAGCAGCACCGTTTCACGGGGCGAGGGCCCCTCAATTGGGACATGAGGAAAACATGCAATTCCGGCCACTTCACGACCGTGTAGTCGTTCGCCGACTTGAGTCCGAAGAGAAGACCAAGGGCGGCATCATCATTCCGGACACCGCCAAAGAGAAGCCGCAGGAAGGCGAGATCGTCGCCGTCGGCCCGGGCGCCCGCGACGAGAGCGGCAAGGTGCAACCCCTCGATGTCAAGGCAGGCGACCGCATCCTGTTCGGCAAGTGGTCCGGCACCGAGGTGAAGATCGACGGCGAGGAGCTCCTGATCATGAAGGAGTCCGACGTCATGGGCGTCATCTCCGGCGTGCCCGCCACCAAGAAGAAGGCGGCGTAAGGCCCCTTCCCCCGAAATTCCGAATTCGAAGGAACTGAAAAAATGGCAGCTAAAGACGTAAGATTCTCCGCCGATGCGCGCGAGAAGATGTTGCGCGGCGTCGACATTCTGGCGAACGCGGTCAAGATTACCCTCGGTCCCAAAGGCCGCAACGTCGTCATCGAGAAGTCGTTCGGCGCCCCGCGCATCACCAAGGACGGTGTGACGGTCGCGAAGGAAATCGAGCTCGAGGACAAGTTCGAGAACATGGGCGCGCAGATGGTGCGCGAAGTGGCCTCGAAGACCAACGACATCGCCGGCGACGGCACCACGACCGCGACCGTGCTCGCCCAGGCCATCGTGAAGGAAGGCGCCAAGTATGTCGCCGCCGGCATGAACCCGATGGATCTGAAGCGCGGCATCGACCTCGCAGTCACCGCGGTCATCCGCGAGCTCGAGAAGCAGTCGAAGAAGATCAACACCTCCGCGGAAGTCGCGCAGGTCGGCACGATCTCCGCCAACGGCGACAAGACGGTCGGCGACATGATCGCGACCGCCATGCAGAAGGTCGGCAACGAGGGCGTGATCACGGTCGAGGAAGCGAAGTCGCTCGAGACCGAGCTCGAAGTGGTCGAGGGCATGCAGTTCGACCGCGGCTACATCTCCCCGTACTTCATCACCAACGCCGAGAAGATGATCGCCGACCTCGAGGACCCCTACATCCTCCTGTTCGAGAAGAAGCTCTCCAACCTGCAGGCCATGCTTCCGGTTCTGGAAGCCGTCGTGCAGTCGGGCCGTCCGCTCCTCATCATCGCCGAGGACGTGGAAGGCGAGGCTCTCGCGACGCTCGTCGTCAACAAGCTGCGCGGCGGCCTGAAGGTCGCGGCCGTCAAGGCTCCTGGCTTCGGCGATCGCCGCAAGGCCATGCTGCAGGACATCGCGACGCTCACCGGCGGCCAGCTCATCTCCGAGGATCTCGGCATCAAGCTCGAGAACGTCACCCTCGACATGCTGGGCAAGGCGAAGAAGGTCTCGATCTCCAAGGAAGAGACCACGATCGTCGACGGTTCAGGCAAGAAGAAGGACATCGAGGCCCGCATCAACCAGATCAAGGCGCAGATCGACGACACCACGTCGGACTACGACAAGGAGAAGCTGCAGGAGCGGCTGGCGAAGCTCGCCGGCGGCGTCGCGGTGATCCGCGTCGGCGGCGCGAGCGAGGTTGAGGTGAAGGAGAAGAAGGACCGCGTCGACGACGCCCTGAACGCCACGCGTGCGGCGGTCGAGGAAGGCGTGGTTCCGGGCGGCGGCGTCGCCCTGCTTCGCGCCAAGAAGGCGGTCGACAAGCTGACCAGCGACAATCCGGACGTGCAGGCCGGCATCAAGATCGTGCTGAAGGCGCTCGAGGCTCCGATCCGTCAGATCGCGACCAACTCCGGCGTCGATGCCTCGATCGTGGTCGGCAAGGTGCTGGAGAACAAGTCCAACACCTTCGGCTTCGATGCACAGGCCGAGGAATACAAGGACCTCGTCCAGGCCGGCATCATCGACCCGACCAAGGTGGTTCGCGTCGCCCTGCAGGACGCCGCTTCGGTGGCCGGTCTGCTGGTGATGACCGAGGCCATGATCGCCGAAGCTCCGAAGAAGGATTCCGGACATCCCCCGATGCCGGGCGGCGGTGGCGGCGGCATGGGCGGCATGGACTTCTAAAGTTCAGCCAATCCTATCCAGGAATGCGAAGGGCCGCCCCACTGGGCGGCCCTTTTTCGTTGGTGACTAGCTCGGGCTCAGCGGGTTGCGAGCACCTGGCAGACGCTGACGGTGGCTGCGTTGAAGCCGCGCGGGTTGCCGAGCACATCGGCGCATTTCAGCTTGAGCGCGGCAACGTCGTTGTCGTCGAGGTCGCCGAAGGCGCGCGAGAACGCCTGCTGCTGGCCACCGGGGATGTCGCCGCCGGCGCCGCCCGGCGTGGCGTCTCCGATCGACAAATTGCCGGGCGCATTGCCGAGAAGATTGCCGACCGTATCACCGATCGTTCCGACGAGGTTGCCGGCATCCAGGCCGCCGGTGTCGAGACCCGCGGTATTCAGGCTGACGTTAAGGTCGGCCTTGCTGATCACGCCGTCGCCGTTGGCGTCATCGAGGGACGTGAGCAGGCCATCGCCGTTCAGGTCGAGGGCGAGCATCGCGTCGTCCTTCGAGTCGAGGACGCCGTCGCCGTTCAGGTCGACCCTGGCGTGGAGCGCCTTCCCGTTCTTGCCGATGGCGACATTGACGTTCGCATTGGCCGACTGGTCAGGCACCGTGACGCCACCGAGGTTCACGTTCGCCTTCGCCTGGGTGCCCGTCGCGTTGCTGCCGATGCTCGCCGTCGCACTGGTCCCGCTCGAGCCCGAGCCGATGCTGGCGCCGATCGAAGTCCCGCCGACATGCGCGCCGACATGGGCGCCTGTCCCCGACGAGCCACCGACGCTGACACCGCCCACGCCAACATGCACTCCCGCCGCCTGGGCTGGAACCTGCGCCAGGGCAAGCGCCGCGATTACACCGGTCAGAACCATAAGCTCCCTGCGCTTCATTTGAATTCTCCTTGCCGATCTTGTCGAACGCCTTGTGTTCGATGTCGGGGATAGGAATTCGGGGAAGCGGGAGCCGTTCCTGCGTCAGGCGGGACCCGGTATATGCCGGGTTAATCTCCGTCGTCGGCCTTTAGAATTATCTCCGGAAGTACGAGCGCGGCAAGTATCGCCGCTGTCCCGAAACACCGTCGCTCAGCCAAGGATGGGCGGCCGCGCGACGCTGATCCCGGCCGTTGCAAGCGTGTTCAGAAGCGCGGTCGCGGACTTCCTTTCCGCTTCGCTCCACGCCGCCGCGAGCGAGGCCGCGAGGTTCGCCTGCGACCGGAGGATCACGCCGTCCTCCAGCACCTTCAGATGATTGGCGACGAGGGTGGTCCCGGTGGTGGTGATGTCCACGATGAGGTCGGCCGTGCCCGCCGCCGGCGCGCCCTCGGTTGCCCCGAGGCTCTCCACGACGCGGTAGAGCGCGATCCCGTGCGACGCGAAAAACATCTGCGTCAGGTTCCAGTACTTCGTCGCGATGCGCATGCGGCGACCGTGCCGCGCGCGAAAACCGGCGGCGACGTCGTCGAGATCCTGCATGGTCCAGACGTCGATCCAGAGCTCCGGGACGGCGACCACGACATCCGCCCGCCCAAAGCCAAGGCCGCCGACGAGTGCGATCCGGGTGTCGGTGCCGGCGACCGTCTCGCGCACGAGGTCTTCGCCGGTGACGCCGAGATGCACGCTTCCGGCGGCAAGCTCGCGGGCGATCTCGGAGGCGGCGAGGAAAGCCACCTCGACGCCTTCGAGCCCCGAGAGGCTGCCGCGATAGCGCCGCCCCTTGCCGGTCTCGACCGGGATTCCGGCGCGCGCGAAGAGCGCCTCCGTCTCCTCCTTCAGCCGGCCCTTCGAGGGAAGCGCGAGGATCAGCGTCACCGCCCCGCCTCCACCGAAACGAGATCGAGCCGCATGGTGAAACCCACCGCCGGCACCGGACGAGCGGAGCCCAGCATCTCCATCATGCGGTCGTAGCGTCCACCGCCAACGAGCGGGTTACCGGCTCCCTCGACGTGCAGCTCGAAGACGAGGCCGGTGTAATAGTCGAGCGGCCGACCGAAGCCCGCCTCGAAGCGGATATCCCGGGTCGCGAAGGCGAGGCCGGTGATCGCCGCATTCCTCTGCGCGAACACGTCGATCGCATCCGCCAGATCGAGCCGCCGCCGGCGCGCGAAGTCGCGCAGCGTCGTGGCGGCACTTCGGAGATCGGAGGCGATGCCGAGATATTCGTTCAGCGTCTCGACGGCGCGCTCCGCCACGGTCGCGTCGGGAATGGCGCGGCGGTCGAGGAATCTTTCAGCGATTTCTTCCGGCGAACGGCCCGCCCCTTCGGCGTGGCCCTGCGAGGAGCGGCGCTCCTCGAGCAGCGCCACCAGCCCCTCGCGGGAGCCGGCGAGCGCGCGAATGCCTGCATCGAGCCGCCCGTCCTCCGCCTCGCGGCGGGCGACCATCCGCTCAAGATTGGCCTGCATGATCGACGGCAGGCCGCAGGAGCGGCGCAGGCGCCGCCGCCAGCGGCCGGGCAGGCCGAGCGTCCGCAGCAGCGCATCGAAGAGGCCGATGTCGCCGAGCCGCACGCTGAGCGGACCGGGCGTCACCTCGGCGGCGCAGGCGATGGCGAGCGCCAGCGCCTCGGCGTCCGCCGTCACCCGGTCGTCGCGTCCGAAATCCTCGCAGCCGGTCTCCAGCCGTTCCGGCGAGCCCTGGTCGTGGCGGCGAAAGACGAGACCTTCATAGGCGTAGCGCGCCGGCCCGGCGCCTTCCGCCAGGTGCATGAGGCAGACGGGGATCGTGAAATCGGGCCGGAGCGCCAGCCGCTCGCCCTGCGGCCCCTCGGTCACGAACATTCTTCGCCGGATGTCCTCGCCCGCGGTCTCCAGGAACGGATCGGCAGGGTGCAGGACGGGCACCTCGACGAACCGCGCACCGGCAGCGGAGTAGAGCGCGCGGAGACGGGTGGAGAGGGTGGCGGGCATCAACACGCGCTCCCCCTCCCCCCTTGCGGGGGAGGGCGGGGAGGGGGGAAAGATGAAGGCCGCGGCAGCGTCCTTCCCCCCTCTCCGTCTCTCCCCCGCAAGGGGGGAGAGGGGGCGCGCGCTCGCAAAGGCATGTTCCTAGCCCGCCCGCTGCTTCGCGAGCAGCTCTTTCACCTTCGCGACCAGTTCATCCTTCGCCACTTCGAACTGGCCGGGCCGCGCCTCGCGCCACGCGGCGTTGTCGGCGATTCCTGCGGCGCCGGCCTTGCCGGCGACGAGATCCTTCACCTGCAATTTTCCCGCATCGAACTCCTGCGAGCCAGCGATGATGGCAGCAGGGGAATTCCGCCGATCGGCGTATTTGAGCTGCGCCTTCATGCCGGAGGAGCCGAGATACATTTCCGCCGCGACCCCGGCATTGCGGAGGTCGGCGACGATTTTCTGGTAGTCGGCGAGGCGGCTCTTATCCATGACGGTCACGACCACCGGACCATGCGCGCCCTCATCGCCGAGCTTGCCGATGGCCTTCAGCGCCGAGGCGAGGCGCGAGACGCCGACGGAGAAGCCGGTTGCCGGAACATCCTCGCCGCGGAAGCGGCCGACGAGGCCGTCATAGCGCCCTCCCCCGCCGACCGAGCCGAAGACGACGGGTTCGCCCTTTTCGTTCGGGACGGAGAAGGTGAGCTGCGCCTCGAAGACAGGACCGGTGTAATATTCCAGGCCGCGGACGACAGACGGATCGATCAGAATGCGGTCGGACTTATAACCGGCGATCTCACAAAAATTGCCAAGCTCCGCGTACTCATCCGATGCAATCGCATTCAGCGCCGAGCTATCTCCAAAGATTGCTCGGATGTCGGCATAAAGATTACCTTCACCAGATCGAATGGTGAGGAACTTGAGTATCTGTTCGGAGGCCGCCGCGTTTAGACCAGCACCTTTGGCGAAATCGCCACTCTCGTCTTTGCGGCCCTCTCCGAGAAGCTGACTCACACCCCTAACGCCCAGTCGATCGAGCTTATCGATCGCTCGCAGCACGGTGAGCCGGCGTCCCGCATTCTCCTCACCGCCAAGCCCAATCGCCTCCATCACGCCATCGAGCACCTTCCGCGAGTTCACTTTGATGACGTAGTTCCCGCGACCGAATAGCTCCTCCATGACATCCGCCGCCATCATGCAGATCTCGGCATCCGCTGCCGGGCTACTCGCGCCGACCGTATCCGCATCGAACTGCATGAACTGACGGAATCTTCCCGGCCCGGGCTTCTCGTTGCGAAAAACCCAGCCGGCGCGATAACTCCGATAGGGCTTCGGCAGCGCATCGTAGTTCGCCGCCACGTAGCGCGCGAGCGGCGCCGTCAGGTCATACCGCAGCGACAGCCACGCCTCGTCCTCGTCCTGGAACGAGAACACGCCCTCGTTCGGACGGTCCTGGTCGGGCAGGAATTTTCCGAGCGCCTCGGTGTATTCGATGAACGGCGTCTCCACCGGCTCGAAGCCGTAGCGCTCGTAGACCGCCTTGATCTTCTGCATCATCGCGTCGACGGCGCGGATATCCGCGGGCCCGCGGTCGGCGAAGCCGCGCGGTAGTCTCGGCTCGAGCTTGGGTCTCTTCGGATCGGGCATTTTTCGGGTCGCCGGAGGGGTCGGGCGACGCATTCGCAACTTTCGCCCCTTCGGGCAACCGAAAACCTCAATGAGCCGTGGCGCGCGGCGCGGGCGGCGCCCGGCTGCTTCAGTCGAAGAGGTTGTACTCTTCCCACTTCTCCTTCGGGATCAGGTCGCCGATCTGGTAGTCGAAGGAGAGGACCTGCATGTGGTCGGCGGAGGTCTTGCAGACGAAGGTGAGGCTGTACCACTTGCCCTTGCTGCGCACCGCCGCGCCCCTTCCCTGCAGCGAATCCCCATCCACCTTGGTGTCGGCCGTCGCCGCGGCGACCACGCGTTCGGGCGCATAGCCCTTCTTGTCATGGTCGATGCGCGCCATCGCCTCGATGTCGCAGCGCTGCTCAAGGCGCGTGCCGAGATCGAGATTCTTCAATCCCGCCAACGCGCTTGCGTCGACGGTCGCGGCGAGCGCGGGCGGCGCGCCGAGTATCGCGACCAGCGCGACGGCAACAGGGCGGACTTTGAGCCAACGGTCGGAGACGGCATGCTGGAGGGCGAGACGCGGCATAGGTTTCCTCGGGTCGTGCGCTGCAGGCTCGTTCGGAAGGCCGACACGCAGGTGTTTTTCTCGGATCAAAACGCCAGCAGCGTGGCGAACGGTGTTCCTCTACGGCGATGGGGATACTGGTCGATCATGGTAAACGGAATACGAACGCCCTGCATTGAGGATCGGCAGGCATGTCTCTTGCCACCCGGAATGGATACTCCAGGTCGCGGCAAATCGGGATAATAACCGGCGCAGCGCTTCGGGGGAACAATTGTTGATTGAAACCGACGTCGTCATCATCGGAGGCGGGCATAACGGGCTCGTTTGCGCCGCCTATCTCGCGGAGGCGGGACTTAAGGTCATAGTGCTGGAGCGGCGGCATGTCGTGGGCGGGGCGGCGGTGACGGAGGAGTTCTTTCCGGGCTTTCGGAACTCCGTCGCCTCCTACACCGTCTCGCTCCTCAATCCGAAGGTGATCGACGATCTCGGCCTGCGCGCCCACGGGCTTCGGATCGTGGAGCGCGAGCTCGCCAATTTCCTGCCGCTGCCGGACGGACGCTCGCTCAAGATCGGCGCCGGGAGGACGAAGGCGGAGGTGGCGAAGTTCTCGACGCGCGACGCCGGAAGGCTCGACGAATACCAACAGCGGCTGGAGATCATCGCCGACGTGCTCCGCGCGCTGGTGCTGGAGACGCCGCCCAACGCGGCCGCGGAAGGCTGGCGCGCACTGCCGGAGCTCCTGAAGTCCGCCGGCCTCGGCCGCCGCATCGCCGGCCTCGACGCCGAGATGCGCCGCGAGCTCATCGACCTTTTCCTGAAATCAGCCGGCGACTTCCTCGACGGCTGGTTCGAGAGCGATCCGATCAAGGCCGTCTACGGCTTCGACGGAATCGTCGGCACCTACCAGAGCCCCTACGCGGCCGGGACCGCCTACGTGCTCCTGCACCACGCCTTTGGCGAGGTGAACGGCAAGCGCGGCGTCTGGGGCCATGCGATCGGCGGCATGGGGGCGATCACGCAGGCGATGGCGAGATGCTGCGCCGGGCGCGGGGTCGACATCCGCACCGACAGTGCGGTCCGCGAGGTGCTGGTCGAGAAGGGCCGCGCCGTGGGCGTCGTCACCGAAGCCGGCGAGGTTTTCCGCGCGCGAACCGTCGTGTCGAACCTGAACCCGAAGCTGCTCTTCACAGGGCTCCTCGACCCCGCGGCGCTCCCCGCGGACTTTTCCCGGCGCATCTCGAACTGGCGCTCCGGCTCGGGCACATTCCGCATGAACGTCGCGCTCTCCGAGCTGCCGGACTTTTCCTGCCTGCCCGGAAAGACGCGGGCGGAGCATCATACGGCCGGGATCATCTTCGCTCCGAGCCTCGCCTACATGGAGCGGGCGTTCCTCGATGCGAAGCGGCAGGGCTGGTCGACGGAGCCGATCGTCGAGATGCTCATCCCCTCGACGCTGGACGACTCCCTCGCGCCGCCCGGCCAGCACGTCGCGAGCCTCTTCTGCCAGCATGTCGCGCCCACGCTGCCCGACGAATTCCCCGGCGGCAGCTCGTGGGACGCTCACAGGGAGACGGTCGCCGACCTGATGATCGACACGGTCAACGCCTATGCGCCGAACTTCAAAGCCTCTGTCCTCGGCCGGCAGGTGCTTTCGCCGCTCGACCTCGAACGCACCTTCGGGCTCGTCGGCGGCGATATTTTCCACGGGCAGCTCTCGCTCGACCAGATTTTTTCCGCCCGCCCGATGCTCGGCCATGCCGATTATCGCGCGCCGATCGCCGGCCTCTACATGTGCGGCTCCGGCACGCATCCGGGCGGCGGCGTCACCGGCGCGCCCGGCCACAATGCCGCGCGGGAGATTCTGCGCGACGTCGGGCGGAAGCGCGTCCGCGCAGCGGCGCGCGCCTAGCGGAACCCGGCGTGCGCGGCTTCGTCGGACGGATCAATCACCGCGACGCGGTGCTGGCCCACCTCGGCGCGCTGCTTCTCTGCTATCCGCCAAAGCGCCAGTTCGCCGACGATTTTCCCGAGCTCAAATCCCGGATGCGCAGCGACTTCGAGGCCGGCGTTACGGCGTCGTCATCGGCGCTGCAGATTGCCGAGGCGATCGTGGGTAGTTTCGTCGGGCAGCTTGATGCGACGGAGAAGGCAGCGGTGCTCGGTGGTCTGGTCGACACAGGCCGACGGGGCTTCGCCGAGATCGCCGAGCGCCGCGTGAAAGGCGCGCGCGAGCCGGCCGGCGGCAACGTGCTCTTCGTGACGCGGCTCGCCGGGGTGGCGCTGTTCATGGCGGGGCGGATGAGCGAGGAGGGTAGCGTCGGGCGGCACGCCTACGCGGAATTCGTGGCGCGGCTTGCCCTGCTCCTTGGAGCAGACGCGAGCGGGGTCGATGCGCTCGAGGCCGCATTCCGTCTCTCCTGAGACGCGCCCCCGAAACGAAAACGGGCGGGGCCGAAGCCCCGCCCGCTCAGGATCGCGGGGCCGAAAGGCCTAGCCGCCGCCGCCGACGCAGGTCGCGGCAGTCTCCGGCGTGCAGACGTCGAGGCCGGTATAGGTCGGGTCGGCCGGCGCGGGCTTGCCTTCCTTGATGTCCTTCAGGAAGTACATCGCCTTGTAGCCCATCTCGAACGGACGCTGTCCGACGTTGCCGGAGGCGAGGCCGCCCTTCAGCGCGTCGATCTGCATCGGCAGCGTATCGGCGACGGCGAGCGCGAGCTTGCCGGACGCGATACGGTCCTTGAACGGCGCGAGCATCGCGGCGTTGGCGTCGGGCAGGAACTGCGCAAAGCCGCCGGTCGGGATGAACGCGTCAAGGTCCGGATACTTGTTCAGGATGTCCTCTTCCTGCTGCACCGACAGCGGGAAGTCGTCGTTCGTGTAGAGCGGGCAGCCGTCCACCTCGGTCCAGCCGTTCTGGCCGGTGAGGCGTTCGCCCGGCGACGTGGTGCCGGTCGCGCCGCTCAGCGTATCGCGGATGCCCTGCATGCGCTCGTTGTGGTTGGCGGCGGCCGCGCCACCCGACTGGATGCAGATCGTGCCGCCGTTCGGCTTCACCTTCTGCACCATCTTCGCGAGGTTGGTGCCGATCTCGTAATTGTGCGTGCCGACGTAGGCAAGACGCAGGTCCTTGTTCTCGGGCAGCAGATCGCTGTCCCAGGTAAGAACCGGGATGCCCGCCGCCTTGGCGTCGGTCAGGGCCGAGGCCATGGCCGCCGCGTTGGCCGGCGAGACCGCAATGCCGTCGACGCCCTTGGCGACGAGATCCGCCACCACCTGCACCTGCTCGTCGCCGCCGCCATGCTCGCCGGGGCCGACATACAGGCACTCGATGGCGCCGTTCAGCTCGGCTTCCGCCTTCTTGCAGCCGTCACGGGCCTGATCGAAGAACGGGTTGTTGGTGTTCTTCGGAACGAGCGCGAAAACAAACTTGTCCGCCGACTGCGCCGGCGTGACCGCCACCAGGGCAGTGCCCACGAGCAACGCGCCCGCTGCAATGGAAAGTCCAAATTTCAGCATTTCTGTCTTCCTCCCTTTTTTGCCGAAGCTGCGGCGTTCCGCCGTCAGTTTCGCCTTCTCCCGCGGATCTTCTCCAGAAGAACCGCAAGCACGATGAAGACGCCCACAAAGGCGCCTTGCCAATTTGAATCGACGCCGGCCATCAGCAGGCTGTTGCGGATGACCTCGAGCAGCGCCGAGCCGACGAACGCGCCGAAGGCGCCGCCCTCGCCGCCCATCAGGTTCGTGCCGCCGATGACGGTGGAGGCGATGACGCGCAGCTCGTAGCCGGTGCCGAGCGCGTTGATGGCCGAGCCCTGCCAGCCGACGATCAGGATGGACGAGATGGCGGCCATCAGCCCGGAGATGATGTATGCCTGCATCTTGACGCGGTCGACCGGAACACCGGTCAGGCGCGCCGCGTGCTCGTTGCCGCCAATCGCGTAGAGGTGCCGTCCCCACCGCGTGGTATTGAGGATTCCCGCCGCTATCACGGTGACGATGATCAGCGCCCAGAACGGATTGGCTATGCCGAGAATGGCGCCGCCGCCGATTTCCTTGAAAATCGGGCCGCCGGGGCCGAGCTTGTAGATCATCTGGTTCTGCGACAGCACCACCGCCGCGGAGCGGGCGAAGGACAGCATGCCGAGCGTCACCACGAAGGGCGACAATCCGACATAGGCGATCAGCGCGCCGTTGATCGCCCCGGCCAGGATGCCGGCGAGCAGCCCGGCGCCGAGCGCCACGTACCACGCGAATCCGGCCTGCAGGATCACCCCGCAGACGACGCCGACAAATCCCATGATCGAACCGACGGAGAGGTCGATGCCGCCGGTGATGATGACCGCCACCATGCCGATCGCCATGATGCCGATGAAGGCGAAGTTGCGCGTGATGTTGTAGAAATTGGCGGTGCTGGCGAAGGCCTTCGGCTGCAGGAAGAACATGATCGCGCAGATGATGACCAGCGCCACCGCGACCCAGAACGGCTGGCTGGAGATCAGCCGATCGAAGATCGTGCGCTCCTTGATGCCGACCACGTCGCCGATCGCGACGCTGCCGATGTCCGGCCGCGCCCTTTCGCCCGGGCCCGACGGCGATCCATCAGGCTGCATCGATCGCCCCCGTGATCAGCCCGGTCACTTCCTCGGGGCTCGATTCCGTGATCGCCTTCTCCGCCACCTTTCGCCCGCGCCGCATGACGAGGATGCGGTCGGCGACGGCGAAGACATCGGGCATGCGATGGCTGATCAGGACCACGGCGATCCCCTGGTCGCGCAGGCGGCGGATGAGGTCGAGCACCTCGGCTACCTGGCGCACCGAGATGGCGGCGGTCGGCTCGTCCATGAGAAGGATCTTGGATTTCGACAATCGCGTGCGGGCGATCGCCACGGCCTGGCGCTGTCCGCCCGACATGCGGCGGACGAGATCGCGCGGGCGGGTCTCCGACTTCAGCTCCGCGAAGAGGTCGCCGGCTTTCTGATACATCGTACGGAAATCGAGGAACTTGAACGGCCCGACGCTGCTGGCCGCCTCGCGGCCGAGAAAGACGTTGGCGGCGGCGGTCAGGTTGTCGCAAAGCGCCAGGTCCTGGTAAACGATCTCGACCCCCTTCTCGCGCGCCTCGACCGGCTTGTGAAAATGTACCGGCTCGCCGTCGATGATGATGTCACCGGAGGAGGGCGCGAAATTGCCGGCAATGATCTTGACCAGCGTCGACTTGCCCGCGCCGTTGTCTCCCATCAGGCCGAGCACCTCGCCCGGCTCCAGCGTGAGATCAACCTCGGTCAGCGCGGTGATCGCGCCGAAGTGCTTGGATATCTTGCTAAGCTGTAGAACAGCCACCTAGGGCACCCACTTCGACTAGACGCTTCCTCGCCCGGCTGGCTGTTGGCCGGATATTTTCGCGGACGATAGGTGCCGACTTTGCCGATGTCCAGCTATCCGATCGTCCGGGCCTCCGATATTGATTGGCCTCCACTGACGCTTCAGCGTGATCCAGTCGCGCCGGCGGGGAGGGTCATTCGATCCGGACGCTGACGCGACCCAGTTCGCCGAAATCGGCCGAAACCTCGTCGTCGCGGTCGATCGCGAGCGGGGTCATGCAGGTGCCGGTCGTCACCACTTCGCCGGCCCGGAGCGTCAGTCCCAGGCCCGAAAGCTCGTTCGCGAGCCAGGTTAGCGCATCGAGCGGGCCGGCCAGCACATTGGCGCCACGCCCTTCCCGCTCGATCTTTCCGCTCACGGAACCGCTGACTGCGTGGGCGCCGAGGTCCCGGTCGCGCCAGATAGCGGGCGCGGGGTCGCCCAGCACGAAGAGGTGCGCGCAGGCGTCGTCGGCGATGAGCTGCGCCGCTCCGACGGCGGTGAAATCCTCGTAGCGGGAATCCGGAATCTCGATCGCCGGGTGAAGCGTCGCCACGGCGTCCGCGACTTCCGCGATCGTATAGGACGCGGCGCGGGGCGGTAGGTCGCGCGCCATGCGGAAGGCGAACTCCGGCTCGGCCACCCGCATGTGATTGGCGCCGAGCGGTAGCGTCGCGCCGTTGGCGAACGCCTTCTCGCGCAGCAGCCGTCCCGCCAGCGGCCCGTCGACGTTGATGTGCGCTTGTCCCGCCGCGCTTGTCGCCGCGATCTTCCATCCGAACAGCGGCGCGCCGCTCCTTCTCTCCAGCAGCGCCTGCACGGCGTAGGCGTCAGTGCGGGTCCGCGGGCGGATATCGGCCGGCAACTCGCGGAGGAGACGCCCCTCCTCCCAGTGTCGCCAAAGCAGATCGGACGCCGACTGCAGGCCGGCTTCGCTGAGCATTCCCGGCTACCCGACGACGAGGATGTGCAGCGCGCGCGGACCATGCGCGCCGAGGATCAGCGTCTGCTCGATGTCGGCGGAGCGCGACGGGCCGGTAATGAGGTTCACGGTGCGCGGCAGTTTTCCCGGACCATAGGTCTCGCGGATGCGCTTCCAGACCGTCTCGTAATCGCCGGCTATATCCTCTGCGCCGAGCATGACGATATGCGTGTCGGGAAGAAAATTCAGCGTGGTCGGATTGTCCTCGCCGGAGAGCAGCATGAGCGTGCCGGACTCCGCGACCCCCGCGAAGGCGCGGCTGAAAGAAACGGCGTCGCGCCCGTCGGACGCGCCCTCGAGGCGCTCAAGGTGCGGCTCGCGCTCCCACGGCAGGCTCGCGAGCACCAGATCCGCGCCGTTCCGCACGCGCATCGGAAGATTGTGCGCGCGGAGGTGCCGTCCCACCGCCTCCGGCACATCATCCGGCGAAGCAAGGCGCTCGACCGTCGCCGATACGCGCTCCGCCATCTGGGCGAAGAGCGCAACGCGACCCTTCCGGTCGAGCTGGCCGCGCGCCGGGATGAGGTTCGCTTTCGGCTCGTCGAGCCGTGCGGCGACGGCGCCCGTCCTCGCCGTCTCGGCGCCGGAAACGCCGAGCGCGCGCCGGACTTTTCCAAGAACCGCGTCGCGTCCGCTCACGACCTTCCCTTTCCGGACTTGTAGAGCGCCATGAAGGTCGGCCCGGTAGGCGCCGGCATGTCGCGGTGCCGGGTCCAGCCCTCGGCGAGCGGCAGGCTGGTGAAGCGGCCGCGGCCGCGGGCATAGAGACCGAGCACGCGCATCGCGATGCGCGTGGCGAGGTGGTAAAGCCACGGCCGGCGCGCGAAGAAGGCCCAGAAGCGGATGCCGTAGCGCTGCGTCGAAGGCGTCAGGCCGCGCTCGAATTCCTTGTCGCGCCAGTGCCGCATCAGCTTCGGCAGCGGGATCATCATCGGGCAGACGCTCTCGCAGCGCCCGCAGAAGGTGGAGGCGTTCGGAAGCTCGTAGGTTTTCTCGAGTCCGAAGATCGCCGGATCGAGCACCGCGCCCATCGGTCCGGGATAGACAGCGCCGTAAGCATGCCCGCCGACCGCGTGATAGACCGGGCAATGGTTCATGCAGGCGCCGCAGCGGATGCAGCGCAGCATCTCCTGATACTCGGTGCCGAGCATCGCGGTGCGGCCGTTGTCGAGGATGACGACGTGGTACTCGGCCGGGCCGTCGGGATCCTCCGGCCGGCGCGGGCCGGTGGAGACGGTCGTGTAGACCGACATCTCCTGCCCGGTGGCGGAGCGCGCGAGGAGCCGCAGGATGGTGGAGGCATCCATCAGCGTCGGCACGATCTTCTCGAGCGAGGCGATGACGATGTGGATGCGCGGCAGGATCTGCGTCAGGTCGCCGTTGCCCTCGTTGGTGACGATGATCGAGGAGCCCGTCTCGGCGATCAGGAAGTTCGCGCCGGTGATGCCGACGTCGGCGGCGAGGAAGCGGTCGCGCAGGATGGCGCGTGCCTCGGCAAGCAGGCTCGTCGGCTCGGAAAGGTCGCGGTTCGGATCGAGATGGGTGTGGACGCGGCGGAAGTCGGCTTCGACCTGGTCCTGGTTCACATGCACGGCGGGCGCGATGATGTGGC
Organism: Hyphomicrobiales bacterium; assembly: GCA_038211615.1. Classification (GTDB taxonomy): domain Bacteria; phylum Pseudomonadota; class Alphaproteobacteria; order Rhizobiales; family Afifellaceae; genus DASWJZ01. Next base: position 23,884 of record JBBQVL010000029.1, on the reverse strand, counting down.
TCGGCGCCTCGCCACGGAGCTGGATGATGTATTCGCCGAGATCGGTCTCCACCGGCTCGATGCCGTTCTCAGCGAGGAAATCGTTCAGCCCGATCTCCTCGGAGATCATCGACTTGCCCTTGGTAGCGGTCTTCGCCCCGACGCTGCGGCAGATGTCGAGGATGATTTTCCGGGCGTCCTCGCCGGTCTCGGCGTAGTGCACATGGCCGCCGGCTTCCGTCACCCGCGCCTCGTAGGCCTCGAGGTAGAGGTCGAGGTGGTCGAGCGCGTGGTCCTTGATGGCGCGCGCCTGCTTCCTGAGTTCTTCGAACTCGGGAAGCGCCCCGGCGGCCTTGGCGCGCTTGTCGATGAAATTGTGCCGGACGTGGTTCAGCGCCCGCTGCAGCTGCGGGTCGGCGAGCGCATGGCGGGCGTTCTCCTTGAACCTGTCGGCTGTGATTTCCATCCCGACCCCCGTCAGCCGTTGCAGGCTTCGGGCGAAGCCCTGCGCAGCACGAACTCGCCGTCCTCGCCGCCCGCGGCCAGATAGTCGCGGCCTCCCGAGGCGTTCTTCGCCAGCATGCCGGTCAGGTCGTTGACCAGCTTCAGCGTATCGCCGCCCGACCAGCGGATTTCGAACTGGCCGCCGCTCGTCTTGCAATTGTCGTTCACGCAGGCCTCGCAGAGATACCCGCCTTCGATCTTCACGTAGCAGGCGCCGCTGAAGCCGAATGTCGTGCCAAAGCGCAGCCGGTAGATGACGCTGGTGAGAAGGTCGCCATCGAACCTCTGGAAGTTCGCCGAGATAGACGCGACGCGCTGGCCCGGATGGGCGGCGAGATAGCGCACGTCGTAGCTGCGGGTGAAGCACTTGTCGTAGAGGGCCGCGGCGTCCCCGGAAGCAGGCTGCGTGGCCGCCGCGGCGATCCCGCCGATGAGGATCGCAGGAAGCAGCGCGAGCGAGCGGACGAAATTCATCGCCGCGCCTCGCCGATGGCCGGCCCGTCGGTCATGCCGGCCAGAACCTCGGCGACGTGCCGGGACTTCGTGGCGTGGCCCTCACGCTTCAGCTTGCCCGCCATGTTGAGAAGGCAGCCGAGATCGCCGGCGAGCAGCGTCTCGGCGCCCGTACTTGCGATCTGCGTGGTCTTCTCCTCCACGATCGCGTTGGAGATGTCGGGATACTTGACGCAGAACGTGCCGCCGAAGCCACAGCAGACATCGGCGTCCGGCAGCTCCTTCAGATCGAGGCCGGCGACGCTTTTCAGGAGCTGCCGCGGCTGGTGCTGGATGCCAAGCTCGCGCAGTCCCGAGCAGGAATCGTGATATGTGACGCTGCCTTGGTGGCGGGCCGAGACGGACGTGACGCCCAGCACGTCGGTCAGGAAACTTACCAGCTCGAAGGTCTTCGCGGCGAGCGCCTCGGAGCGCGGTCCCCACTCCCGGTCGCCGGCGAAGAGTTCGGGATAGTGCTTCTTGATCATGCCGGTGCAGGAGCCGGAGGGCGCGACGATGTAGTCGCAGGGTTCGAAGGCCGCGATGACGCCTCTCGCCACGGCCTTCGCGTCGTCGCGATCGCCGCTGTTGTAGGCGGGCTGTCCGCAGCAGGTCTGCGCCTCCGGCACCTCCACGACGCAGCCCGCATCCTCCAGCAGCTTCAGCGAAGCAAAGCCGACGCTCGGGCGAAAAAGATCGACGAGGCAGGTGACGAAGAGGCCGACGCGCGGTCTTGCGGCGGCGCTCGTCAGGGGGTGCTGAGGCGCGTTCACGAGGCGAGACTCCGCGAAGCGGCGCGCTCGTATTTCGCCAGCCGGCGCTCTGCATTGGCCTCGCGCGCCAGCGCCTCGCCGACCGCCTTCAGCGCGCGTTCCACGAAGGCGATGTGATCTTCCGCCGCGCGGCGGGCGGCCTGCGGATCGCCGGCGGCGATTCCGGCATGGACGGCACGATGCTGCTCAAGCAGGCTGAGCCGATAGGGCGCATGCGCGTAAAGCCGGTCGCGGTTGTGGAACACGCCCTCGGCCATGAGCTGGTAGGAGGAGCGCATGGTGTGGAGAAGCACGATGTTGTGCGCCGCCTCTACGATCGCCATGTGGAACTCGACATCGAGGCGCGATTCGGCGGCCGGATCGCCTTCGGCGTGCGCCGTCTCCATCGCGGCGAGGATGCGGTCGAGGATGGCGATGTCGGCGGCTGTCGCGCGCTCGGCGGCGAACGCCGAGGCGAGGCCTTCGACCTCGCGGCGGAATTCGAGATAATCGGCGATGGCGCGCGGATGCCGGCGCACGAGTCCGACCATCGGCTCCTTGAACACCGTGCCGAGAATCTCGGCCACGTAGGTGCCCTCCCCCGGGCGGGAAGCGACGAGGTCGCGCTCTTCAAGCTCCTTCAGGGCAGCGCGCAGGATCGGCCGCGACACATCGAGTTCCGCCGAAAGCTCGCGCTCCGCCGGCAGCCGGTCGCCCGGGCGAAGCACCCCGTCGAGGACGAGGTCCTCGATCTGGCGGATCACCGTATCGGCCGTCCGGTCGTGTGCGATCTTGCGAAACATGGAGCCGCGCTATGATCAGGAGACGCAGGTTAGAGAGCCATCCGTGCGGCGGTCAATTCTTTTGTCCACGCACGGGGAAGCATTCGGGGAAACAGCGAATTTGGGTGAAGCGACAAATCCGGTAGGCTGCGGAGAGCACTACGGGCGGCGGCATGGATATGAAGGCTGATCAGGACGACATCGCCTCGGCGCCCTTCGGGCTGCCTGGGCATCCGCTGCGGGAACGCGTGCTCGGCGAAATTCATTCGCGGCCGTTCCAGCTCACAGATACGCCGCGCACCATCCTGCAGCTCGCCTTCACCGTGGAGGACGGCGATTTCGCGCCGCACGTGCACTCGCTGTCGCAGGTGCTTGACAAGCATGGGGCGCCGCCGCTCCCGCCGGATGCGCGGCATCTCAGCATCGAGCTCGGAGAGGGACGCCTGCGCTGGGAGCGCTATACGGAGTTCAGCAGCTGGACCTACGACGCGCCGGCCACCGCGCGGCTTGACGAGCCATTGCGGCGTCACCCGTTCGGCGGCGGGTTCCGTTCGCCAGGGCCGCTTATCTCGGCAACGCGGCTGGATCTCCTGCCGGCGGACGGGGCCGACGCCCTGCCCGCTTTCTTCGACCCTACCAGCCTCAGCTACTCGGAGATGGATGGCGGCACGGCGGCGGCGGCGACGGATTTCCGCCAGGACCGTGAGGGGTTCACCCGCATCGTCGTGATCGACCGCGGCCTCGGGCCGGCGCGCGCCGGCGCGTTGACGCAGCGGCTGATCGAGATCGAGACCTACCGGACTCTGGCGCTCCTCGGCCTCCCGGTGGCCCAGCGCCAGGGACCCCGGCTCGGCCGGATCGAGAGCGAGCTGGCGCGGATCGCCGCAGCCCTGCACGCCGGAACGGTGGACAGCGCGCGCCTGCTCGACGAGCTGATCGCCCTCTCCGCCGAGCTTGAAGCCGATGCCGTGGCGACGCTTTACCGCTTCGCGGCGAGCCGCGCCTATGATGACATCGTCAGCCAGAGGCTCGGTGTGCTGCAGGAGACACCCCTCCCCGGATACGAGACCTGGGGTTCGTTCCTGAGCCGCCGGCAGGCACCGGCGATGCGCACCTGCCGGACGGTTTCCGAACGCCAGGAGACCCTGTCGGTGAAGCTCGCGCGGGCGGCCGATCTGCTGCGGACCCGGGTGGACGTCGAGCTGGAGCGGCAGAACCGCGACGTGCTGCAGTCGATGAACCGGCGCGCCAAGCTGCAGCTTAGGCTGCAGCAGACTGTCGAGGGTCTCTCGGTCGCCGCTGTCAGCTATTATGTCGTGGCCCTCATCAGCTATATCGCGCACGGGGCGGAGGAGGCCGGTGCGGCGGTCGATCCGACCATCGTCGCGGCGATCTCGGTTCCCTTCGTGGTGGCGCTGATCGCCATCGTCGTGCGCCGCATCCGCCGCCGGCATGGCGAATGAGCCTGATCTGCGCGCCGGATGCCGCTCGACAAGCGAGCGGCGAAATGGTCTGTTCGCGTGGTAAAAAAAATGGACCAGATGCGGAAATGAGAGCGGGATAGGGCAATGTCGCTTGCGATGCCCAAGCCGAAGGCGGACGTGCTGGCGCGCCGCGGCGCGATCGCGCGCGATCTTCGCGCCATCGTGCCGGGCGAGGGCGTGGTCGATGCCCCGGAGGCGCTCCGGCCCTTCGAGAGCGACGGGCTCACCGCCTACCGGCAGATGCCGATGCTGGTGGTGCTGCCGGAGACCGTCGAGCAGGTCAGCCGCGTGCTCCGATACTGCCACGACAACAGCATCCGCGTGGTGCCGCGCGGCTCCGGCACGTCGCTTTCGGGCGGAGCGCTGCCGCTCGAGGACGGCGTGCTCCTCGTCATGTCGAAGTTCAACAGGGTCCTCGACATCGATTTCGACAATCGCTGCGTCCGGGTGCAGCCCGGCGTCACCAATCTCGGCGTCACCAACGCCGTCGCGCATCGCGGCTTCTACTACGCCCCCGACCCTTCCTCGCAGATCGCCTGCTCGATCGGCGGCAACGTGGCGGAAAACTCCGGCGGCGTGCACTGCCTGAAATACGGACTGACGGCGAACAACGTGCTCGGCATCGAGATGGTGCTGATCACCGGCGAGGTGATCCGCCTCGGCGGGAAGCATCTCGACTCCGAGGGCTACGACCTGCTCGGCCTGATGACAGGCTCCGAGGGCCTGCTCGGCGTCGTGACCGAAGTGACCGTGCGCATCCTCCGCTCGCCGGAGACGGCGCGCGCGCTCCTCATCGGCTTCGCATCGAGCGAGGACGGAGGCCGCTGCGTAGCCGCCATCATCGGCGCCGGGATAATCCCGGGCGGCATGGAAATGATGGACGGACCGGCGATCCGCGCGGCGGAGGACTTCGTGCATGCCGGCTATCCGCTCGACGTCGAGGCGCTGCTCATCGTGGAGCTCGATGGGCCGCAGCGCGAGGTGACGCATCTGATCGAGCGGGTCGAGTCGATCGCGCGCGCCAACAACGCCACGAGCTGCCGGGTGTCGAACAGCGAGGCGGAGCGGCTCGCTTTCTGGGCCGGGCGCAAGGCGGCCTTCCCGGCCGTCGGGCGGATCACGCCCGACTATTACTGCATGGACGGCACCATCCCGCGGAAGGAGCTGCCGCGCGTGCTGCACCGCATGCGCGAGCTCTCGGAGCAGTACGGCCTGCGCGTCGCCAACGTCTTCCACGCCGGCGACGGCAACCTGCATCCCCTCATCCTTTACGACGCCAACAAGCCCGACGAGCTGGAGAAGGCGGAGGCCTTCGGGGCGGATATCCTGAGGTTCTGCGTCGAGGTCGGCGGCGTGCTGACCGGCGAGCACGGCGTCGGCGTCGAGAAGCGCGACCTGATGCCGGCGATGTTCAACAAGGCCGATCTCGCCCAGCAGGAGCGGGTGAAATGCGCCTTCGATCCAAAACACCTGCTCAATCCCGGAAAGGTCTTTCCCGAGCTGCATCGCTGCGCCGAACTCGGCCGCATGCATGTGCACAAGGGGCAGGTGGCGTTTCCGGACCTGCCGCGATTCTGACCGCCGCATGACAACGCTGCGTCCCGACAGCGCGGAGGGCGTGCTCGACGCGGTTCGCTGGGCAGCGGCGGAGGAGGCGCCGCTCGAAGTCTACGGGCACGGCACCAAGCGCGGGATCGGCCGGCCGGTGCAGACGGAATACGGGCTAGACCTTTCCGCCCTGAAGGGCGTCACGCTCTACGAGCCGGAAGAGCTGGTGCTTTCCGCGCTGGCCGGGACGCCGGTCGACGATATCGAGCGGCTGCTTGCCGAGCACAACCAGATGCTCGCCTTCGAGCCGGTCGACTTCGGGCCGGTCTTCGGAGCGGCGCGCGGGCACGGCACGATCGGCGGCGTGCTCGCCGCGAATTCGAGCGGGCCGCGGCGGATCAAGGCGGGCGCTGCGCGCGACCACATCCTCGGCATCAAGGCAGTCTCCGGTCGGGGCGAGGAATTCAAGTCCGGCGGAAGGGTGGTGAAGAACGTCACCGGCTACGATCTCTCCAAGGGCCTAGCCGGCTCGTGGGGCACGCTCGCCGTCGTCACCGAGGCGACCTTCAAGGTGCTGCCAAAGCCGGAGGCCGAGGCGACGCTGGTCGTCGCCGGGCTCGACGACCTCACCGCCGTGACCGCTCTCTGCAAGGCCATGGGGACATCGCTCGACGTCGCCGGCGCGGCGCACCTTCCCGACGCGGTGGCGGGGGAGATTCCCGACGCTTCGTTCGCAACCGGCGGACGCGCCGCGACCCTCATTCGGCTGGAGGGATTCGCACCCTCGGTGGATTTTCGTGCGCAGAAGCTGACGGCCGCCATCGGCCGGCTCGGCCAGGTCTCCGTGATCGAGGCCGCCGCCTCGGCCGCGACCTGGCGATCGGTGCGCGACGCGGAGGTGTTCGGCGCGACGTCGCATCCCGTCTGGCGCGTCAGCGTGGCGCCGAGCGACGGTCCGATGGTGATCGCGGCCCTCAGGAAGAGCCACGCCATCCGCTATTTCTACGACTGGTCCGGCGGGCTCCTCTGGATCGAGGCCAGCGACGGCGGGCCGCACGGGCTGGCGCGCGAGATCCGCACCGCGGTCGCGGCGTCGGGCGGCGGGCACGCAACGCTGGTGCGCGGCAGCCCCGCGCTCCGCGCCGCCGTCCCGCCCTTCGAGCCGCAGCCGGAAGCACTCGCCGCACTGGCGCACCGGCTGAAGGCACAGTTCGATCCGAGGGGAATCCTGAACCCCGGGCGGATGGTCGCGGGCGGCTGATGCAGACCCACTTTTCCCTCGCCCAGCTCGCCGATCCGAAGACCGCGGAGGCGGAGTCCATCCTGCGGCGCTGCGTGCATTGCGGGTTCTGCCTCGCGACCTGCCCGACCTATCTGGAGCTTGGCAACGAGCTCGATTCGCCGCGCGGAAGAATCTATCTCATCAAGGACATGCTGGAGAACGACAAGCCGGCATCGAAGGAAGTCGCGAAGCATGTCGACCGCTGCCTCTCCTGCCTCTCCTGCGTGACCACCTGCCCGTCCGGCGTCGACTACATGCACCTTGTCGACCAGGCGCGTGTGCGGATCGAGAAGACCTACAGCCGGCCGCTCGGAGACCGGCTGGTGCGTGGGCTGCTCGCCCGGGTGCTCCCCTATCGCCGGCGGTTCCGGCTCGCGCTGCGGCTTGCGAAGCTGGCGCGCCCGTTCGTCCGCCTGCTGCGCGGCTTCGGCAGGGCCGGCGCGCGCCTCGAGGCAATGCTGAGCCTTGCGCCCGAGAGGCTGCCGCCGAAGACCAGCATGCGCCCAGGCGTAAGCTTCACGCCGGAAGGCGAACTTCGAAGCCGCGTGGCGCTGTTGCATGGCTGCGCGCAGTCGGTGCTCGATCCGGGCATCAACATCGCCGCGGTCCGCCTGCTCAGCCGCTTCGGCGTCGAGGTGGTGTTCGCACGCGGCGAGGCCTGCTGCGGCTCGATCGTGCATCACATGGGCCGCGAGCGGCAGGCCCGCCGCCTCGCCCGCGCCAACATCGACGCCTGGATCGACGAGATCGACGGCGAGGGGCTCGACGCCATCCTCACCACCACGTCGGGCTGCGGAACGACGATCAAGGATTACGGCCACATGTTCCGCGACGATCCCGCCTACGCGAAGAAGGCGGCGCGCGTCGCGGCGCTCACCCTCGACATCACCGAATATCTCGGCAAGCTTGAACTGCCACCCGGCGAACGCGGCTCCGACCTGATCGTCGCGTACCATTCCGCCTGCTCGCTGCAGCACGGACAGGCCGTCCGCACACTGCCGAAGGCGTTGCTGAAGAAGGCCGGCTTCGAGGTCCGCGACATCGCGGAGGGCCACATCTGCTGCGGCTCGGCGGGGACCTACAACATCCTGCAGCCTGAGATCGCGCAGCGGCTGCGCGACCGGAAAGTCCGCAACATCGACGCCGTGGCGCCCGACGTGATCGCCACCGGCAATATCGGCTGCATCACGCAGATCGCATCGGGCACGATCGTCCCGGTGCTGCATACGGTGGAACTGCTCGACTGGGCCTATGGCGACCGACAGGCGGATTTCCTGCACCGCCGAACCGGCGCGCCCGGACAAGGCATGGCATGAGCAACCCGCGCAATCGATCGTTGCTCGTGGCAATTGCGTAGGGATATCATTTCGCGGATTTGAGCGGGAGCCGGCTTCCCGCGGAGGAAGCGCATGCCCGCGCACGCCATCATTCTCGCGGCCCTGCTTCTCGGCGATCCGCCCGTGACCTACGGGACAGATGCGAGCTGGGAGGCCTGTCAGAGCGGCGAGCCGAAGGCGCGCGTCGAAGGCTGCGCCAGGATCGCCAACGACCCGCAGCTCGAGCTTCCGGAACGATCGTGGGCTCTGGTTCTCCGGGCGACCGCGCATGCCGATGCGGAAGAGCCGGAGGCTGCAATAGTGGATCTCGACCGGGCGGTGCGGATGAACCCGCAAAGCTCGATCGGTTATCGCCTCAAGGGCGAAATCGAGGCCGGGCTGAAGCGGTTCGACGCGGCGCTCGCCGATATCGACCATGCGATCGATCTCAACGCCGACGATCCATACAACCTGCTCTCCAAGGCGATGTATTTCCGCATGCGCGAGAAATACGGGGAGGCGCGCGACACCGTAGAGGCGGCGATCGGGCTCGATCCTGACCTGCCGGAGTCCTATTTCGAGCGCGGGCGCATCGTTCTTGCCGAAGGCGACGGCGCGCAGGCCGTGCTCGACTTCGAGAAATTCAAGCGGCTGCGGCCCGACGATCTCGCGACGGACTACAACCTCGGCCTCGCCTACAGGGCGGCCGGTCGCCTGCTTGACGCCGACGCGGCGATGGACCGGGTGCTGCGCCAGACGCCGGACGACGTCGATGCGCGCCAAATTCGCGCCGGCATCCTGCGCGCCCTTGGCGACACCGGCGAGGCGCTCGACGATCTCGCGGCGGCGATCGCACTTGCACCCCAGAACCTGTCGCTCATCTACGACCGCGGTAACCTCCGCTCCGACATCGGCGCATGGGACGACGCCATCGCCGACTTCACCGCCGCGCTGCCAGGCTATCCGGACGAACCGGCGGTTCTCGTCAATCGCGGCTACGCTCATTTCAGGAACGGCGCAGACGAGAAGGCGCTGGCGGATGCCGATGCCGCCCTCGCCATCGACGCGAAGGACGCGGACGCCTACTGGCTGAAGGCCAGCGCTTCCCTTTATCTGGAGCGCTATGACGACGTGCTCGAGGCCGCGAAAGCAGGCCTTGCCGAGGCGCCCGACGACACGCGCTTCCTGGTGCTTCGAGGTCGCGCGCTTCTCGCCGAGAACAACGCGGTCGCGGCAATCGTCCCGCTTTCCGAAGCTCTCATCGAGGATCCTGATGCAAGCGATGCGGTGATTTACCGCGCCGCGGCGCTGGCGAAGATCGGCATGACCGCCCCGGCGCTTTCGGCGCTGCACGGCGTTCTTGAAACCGACCAGAACAACGTCGCGGCGCTTGAGCAGGCCGTCATCATCCAGCGCAAGATCGGCGACTACGAGGGCGCGCTCTCGAACGTGCTGCGGCTGATCGAACAGCTCCCGGACGTCCCGGTCTATTCGTGGGAGAAGGGCGAATGCCTGTTCCGGCTTGGCTACCAGGACACCGCTCCCGATGCCTATCTGGAAGCGGTGGCGCTCTACGGCGATGCGGCGCCGACGGACCTGATGCGCGACGCGGGCGCTTCGCTGATCCAGTCGCGGCGCTATCAGGAAGCCATCGACATCCTCACGACGGCGCTCAGCCGGGAGCCGGACGATGCATGGACGGTCGCGGAGATCGGCCTGGCGGACCATTTGGCCGACCGAAACGAACAGGCGGTGATCGCCCTGCAGCGCGCCATCACGCTCTACGCGGGAGCGAAGGACGGCGACGTCTCCCGCCTCAACCTCGCCGATTCCTATGCGGCGCTGGGAAACTACGGGGCGGCGCTGGACGAATACGACAGGCTTCTCATCGACTATCCCGGCGACGAGGAGGTGCTCTCAAAGCGTGGTGCGGCCTATCGGGGCCTAAAGCAGGCTCCGGGAGCATCGGCGGCCCTCGTCGATAGACTGCGCGAGCCACAATTTCTCGACAAGCTCTTCAAGCGGATCGACGCACTGCGGAAGCAAGGCGACCTCAAGGAGGGGCTGGCGCTGGTCGACAAGGCGATCGATGCCGCTCCCGACTCTCCGCAGGCGTACTTCATCCGCGCATGGCTTCGCCGCGAAACGAAGGATTACGCACTGGCACTGCAGGACCTCGACCACACGCTGGAACTGCAGTCCGTCACGGCGGGCGTGCTCAACAACCGCGCAGATATCCTGCTCCTCATGGGCCGGATCAAGGACGCGCGCACCGCCGCCGAGAAGGCCACGTCGCAATATCCGAAGGATGGCACGAGCTGGGTGACGCTCGGGCAGACGCTGATCGAGATGGACGACCTGCAGGAAGCCGTAGCCGCCCTCAACAAGGGCGTCGAGCTTGGGCCGGCCTCGAAGGCGGACGCGTATTTCTATCGCGCCCTTGCCCATTTCCGCCTCGGCGAGACGGATGCGGCGCGGCGCGACCTCGGCATGGCGGCGACATTCGACCAGGGCGAGCTTGCCGCGAAGATCGCCGAGTTGCGCCGCAAGCTTTCCTGAGCTCGCCACGCTTTCCGTGCGGGTAGACCTTCGCCGCCAATGCCGCTACGGCATGCCGAAAGGTCGGTAGGGAGACGCGGTGCAATGTCGGAATCGATCGCTGTGAAGGGCCTGCTTGCAGCGCGCGTCCTGCATGATTTCGTCAACGAGGAGGCCCTGCCGGGCACAGGCGTCTCGCCGGAGACATTCTGGTCCGGCCTCGACCGGATCGTGCACGATCTCGCTCCGAAGAACCGCGCGCTGCTCGAAAAACGCGACAGGCTGCAGGGCGAGATCGACGCCTGGCACCGGCAGCGCCGCGGCAAGCATTTCGAACTCGCCGACTACAAGGCCTTCCTGCAGCGGATCGGCTACCTGCTGCCGGAGGGGCCGGATTTCTTGGTGGCGACTGCCAATGTCGACCCGGAGATCGCCGAGGTCGCGGGGCCGCAGCTCGTCGTCCCGGTGATGAATGCGCGCTACGCGCTGAACGCGGCGAACGCCCGCTGGGGCAGCCTCTACGATGCGCTTTACGGCACCGACGCGATCCCCGATGCGGGCGAGACGGCGCGCGGCAAGGGCTTCAATCCGGCGCGCGGCAAGCAGGTCATCGCTTTCGCCCGCAACGTGCTCGACGAAGCCGCGCCTCTCGACGGCGCGTCATGGGGCGATGCGACAGGCCTCGCCATTCGCGGCGGCAGGCTGGTCGTCTCGGCGGGCGACAGGGGCGGTGTCGGCCTGAAGGACGCGGCACGCTTCGCCGGGTTCGACGGAAGCGAAGCCGCGCCGACCGCCGTCCTCATCCGCCACCATGGCCTGCATCTCGAAATCCTGGTCGACCGCACCCATCCAATCGGCAGGAACGATGCGGCCGGCATCGCCGACATCGTGGTCGAGGCCGCGATGACCACGATCATGGATTTCGAGGATTCGATCGCCGCGGTCGACGCCGACGACAAGGTCGTCGCCTACCGCAACTGGCTCGGGCTGATGAAGGGCGACCTCACGGCCAACTTCGACAAGGGCGGCCAGACGGTGGAGCGGGCGCTGAACGCCGACCGCGCGTTCAGGAGGCCGGGAGGCGGCATGCTCACGCTGCACGGCCGCAGCCTGATGCTGGTCAGGAACGTCGGGCATCTGATGACGATCGATGCCGTCACCGACCGTGACGGCAATCCGGTGCCGGAAGGCATCCTCGACGCCATGGTGACGTCGGCGATCGCGCTGCACGATGTCGGCAAGAGCGGCCGCCGCGCGAACAGCCGCGCCGGCTCCGTCTATATCGTGAAGCCGAAGATGCATGGGCCGGAGGAGGTCGCCTTCGCCGGCGAGCTCTTCGACCGCGTGGAAGAGGCGCTCGGGCTGCCGCGCTACACGCTGAAGATCGGGATCATGGACGAGGAGCGGCGCACGACGCTCAATCTCAAGGAGTCCATCCGCGCGGTGAAGGACCGCGTCTTCTTCATCAACACCGGCTTCCTCGACCGAACCGGCGACGAGATGCATACCTCGATGGAAGCCGGCCCGATGATCCGCAAGGGCGACATGAAGGCGGCGACGTGGATCCAGGCCTACGAGGATTCCAATGTCGACATCGGGCTCCTCTGCGGGCTCCCCGGCCACGCGCAGATCGGCAAGGGCATGTGGGCGATGCCCGACCTGATGGCCGACATGCTGAAGGCGAAGATCGGGCATCCAAAGGCCGGCGCGAACACCGCGTGGGTCCCCTCGCCCACCGCCGCGACGCTGCATGCGCTGCACTATCACCAGGTCGACGTGCGCGCGCGGCAGGCGGAGCTGAAGAGCCGCAAGCGCGCCTCGATCGACGACATCCTGTCGATCCCGGTTGCCGAGCGAGCCAACTGGCCGCGCGAAGATATCCAGCGCGAACTGGACAATAATGCGCAGGGCATCCTGGGCTACGTCGTCCGCTGGATCGACCAGGGCGTCGGCTGCTCCAAGGTGCCGGACATCAACAATGTCGGGCTGATGGAAGATCGCGCGACGCTGCGCATCTCAAGCCAGCACATCGCGAACTGGCTGCACCATGGCATCGTCACGCGCGAGCAGGTGACGGAGACACTGAAGCGCATGGCGGCGGTGGTCGACGGGCAGAATTCCGGCGATCCGCTCTACCGCCCGATGGCGCCGGGCTTCGACGGCATCGCGTTCCAGGCGGCCTGCGATCTCGTCTTCAAGGGCCGCGAGCAGCCGAACGGCTATACGGAACCGGTCCTGCACGCGCGGCGGAGAGAGGCGAAGGCACGGGCTCCAACGGCTGCCAAGATCTAGTTTGCGAGGGGAGCAGAACGCCGGCTCAAGTGACGCTTATGAGGCGAACGTACGCCATCGGCTCCCCTGTGTCGTATGCGATTGCAAACAGGCCCGCCCTGAGCCGGGCGATCCCGCGGACCTCACTGGGTTCGAAAGCAGCGTCGATATAGGTTGGGCCCCCCATCGCAGCGCCGTTCGGCCCGAGCAGCCTCACCGCGATCTTCCGCCGGGAATCGGCTTGAGTGGAGAGCGATGCGACTACGAATTTGCCGTCAGCATCGCGTGCGATTACAGGCGCTTCCACGGAATCAAGCGGCTGGGCGCCGTTCCGCGACGAAGAAACCGGACCGGCCACGCCCGCGGCGGAGATTGTCTTCCAGTAGACGTGCTTAACCGAGCGGTCCGCGTTGTATTGATACCAGACCGCAACAAACCCTCCATCAGGGCGCGGGCTGAGGTTCACCCTGCCTATATCCGCGCCAAAATTCTTCTTCGCAATCATCAGCGGAGAGCCGACATGTTGTCGCGAGTTGCTTATCCGCTGGACGAAGAGTGTTTGGAAAAAATAATCGGTGAAGGAATAGGCATAGGCGGCGCCGCCGTTGGCGAGCGGAACAAGCGCAAGCAGTTCTCTGTCCACTGTGCCGGTCGGACCCGGAAGCTTGAAAGTAGACGCGACGGAACCATCCAATCTAACCAGAGCTCCAGCCATGGAGCCTGCCTGCTCTTGATCATTGTCCCAGAGGACCAGGGCAGGACCATGGGCTAACCGGCACGAGCGCATGCGCGCCTGCACAAATACTGAAGGTGGGCTGGGAGTGCCCACTGTGACCCACTTCACTGTGGTAAACTGCGGATTGATCGATTGAGATGCAATACGGGCAAATGCTCCCAAGGTTCGGTAGGAAGCAAAGAACTGCCCGCTGTCGTCAACGATCAGAGGTTCCAGACAATCAATGTCGGGTTCGACAGTCGACTTCACCGCCGTGAGCGGCGCTCCGGATGAATTCAGAACTTTAAATCTACCAGCATACCCATGTTTGGATTGAAGGTATTCTCTCCACGCAACGACGAAATTCCCGTTTTTGTAGGCCGATATTTTTGGGGACTGTCCCTTCCCTATTCGGAGCGGCCCTCCAATTGCATTGACCGCGTGGGCCGCGGCGGCGGAGCGGCCCGATTTCAGAATATACGGGCTCGCGATGAGGAAACCCGCCACCCGCAGGACTTCGCGCCTGGAAACAGACATCGACTCTCCAACTTCCGGCTGCGAGAAATCGTACGATTGCCACCTTGGCAATAGTAACCCCCGCATTTCTTGCGGCGTGTTCCTTCCTTTCCAAGCGGATACACGATCCCGGTGTCGCATCGGAGGCTGCCACTTCCCTTGAAACACAAAGGGCGGCACCGGCCGCCCTTTGTCATCTCCGCCTGTCAGGGCGCGATTTCACATAACGATGACCTTCGCCCCGACCTGCACCATCTTCGCCAGCTCGCTGACATGCGCGTTCAGCATGCGGATGCAGCCGGAGGAGACGTTGCCGCCGATCGACCAGGGCTCGTTGGTGCCGTGGATGCGGAACATCGTGTCGCGCTTGCCGTCGTAGAGGTAGAGCGCGCGGGCGCCGAGGGGATTGTCCGGGCCGCCCGGCATTCCGCGGGCGTACTTCACCAGCTCGGGACGGCGCTCGATCATCTCCGCCGGAGGCGTCCAGGTCGGCCATTCGTCCGACTTCGCGCCGACGTGCACCGTGCCTGACCAGCCAAAACCTTCGCGGCCGACGCCGACGCCGTAGCGGATCGCCATGCCGTCCCGCAGCACGAAGTAGAGGAACTTGTTCTGGGTATCGACGATGACCGTGCCTGGCGCCTCGGTCGTCGCGTAGGTCACGACCTGCGCCTGGAATTTCTGGTCGAGCGGCCTGCTCCGGTCCGGACTGTCGGGCGTGTAGGTCACGAAGGTGTGGACTGAGGGATCGTAGACCCGGAACGGCGTGGCGTCCGCGACGGCGGGCAGTGCGACAGCGACGGCAAGACCAAAGCCGATCGCGCGAGCGAAGCGAGAAATGTTCATCGGACCCCTCCAAAACCCTGCTCGTCAGCCGAGCGGTGTTGGGAGTTCATAGCGACGGGTGGGTTTCCCGCTTATGTCATGCCGCGTTCGTTTGATTTCGTTTCCGCGCCCGATTGTTTCGTTCTGGCGCACAAAACGAAACGGCCCGCCGAAGCGGGCCGTTTTGCACTTGTCGGGCGAAGCCGCAGTTACATCACGATGACCTTGGTGCCGACATCGACCAGGTCATAGAGCGCACTGACGTTCTCGTTCAGCATGCGGATGCAGCCGGAAGAGACGTTCAGCCCGATCGACCACGGCTCGATCGTACCGTGGATGCGGAAGAGCGTATCCTTGTTCTTGTCATCGTAAAGGTAGAGCGCGCGCACGCCGAGCGGATTACCCTCGCCCCCGGGCATGCCGTCCTTCACGTATTTTGCCAGCTCGGGCTGCCGCACGACCATCTCGGGCGGCGGAAACCACTTCGGCGCTTCTTGCTTGTTGCCGATGTGGACGGTGCCACTCCAGCCGAAGCCCTCGCGCCCGACGCCGACACCCATGCGAAGCGCCTTGCCGCCCTCCTCGACGAGATAAAGGAACTTGTCCTTCGTATCGATGATGATCGTGCCCGGCTTTTCGGTCGTCGTGTATTCGACCTCCTGCCGGTCGAACTTCTTGTCGGGCTTGTTGTGGCGATTGACGATCGCGGTCTGCGGGGGCGCGCCGGGGCCGACGCTCGGAGCGCCGGTCGCGTCGTTCTTAAGCTTGTCCGGATCGTAAGTCGTCCATGTGTGGGTCGATACGTCGTAGTAAGTGCGCGGAACGGCGTTTGCCGAATACGCTGCAAACAGCGTGACAGTGCCGAAAATCACCACGCGAGCCGCATTCGCGATATGCATCCGAACCTCCAGTCCCCGAAATCTTAGGGAGCTTTTACTGAATTCCCGGGCCGCTCGCCAGCAGCGCGCGCAAGGTTCCGTCGAGGCGTTGCATTGTCGCATCAATGGCTTGCTCGGGCTGCGCGCCCCGCACCGGAAAAGGCCCCGACCCCGAAACAGGGTTCGGCCCGCCGAAGCAGGCCGAACCGGCGGGAATGAGCCTCGGGCTGCCTACATCACAACGACGTGCGTGCCGACAGACGCGCGGCCGTAGAGGTCGATCACGTCTTCGTTACGCATGCGGATGCACCCCGACGACACCGCATGACCGATCGTCCAGGGCTCGTTGGAACCGTGAATGCGGAAGAGCGTGTCGCGGCCGCCGTCGTAAAGATACATGGCGCGGGCGCCGAGCGGGTTGTTGGGGCCGCCCTTCATCGAAACCGGCAGGTAGGGCTGCCGCAGGCGCATCTCGGCGGGCGGCGTCCAGGTCGGCCACTCCGCTTTCCTTCCGATCGCCACCCGGCCGGTCCAGCCGAAGCCCTCGCGGCCAACGCCGACGCCATAACGCTTCGCCTTGCCGCCGGCGAGGACGAGGTAGAGGTAGCGGCTCTTCGTGTCGATCACGATCGTGCCCGGCTGCTCGCCGGTCGGATCGTCGACCATGGCCGGCAGGAAGGCGCGGTCGATCGTCTGCGGACGCGGGGCGACCACGGCCGCCGTGCGTGTCTGTGCCGGGGTGTTCCGTGCGCCGAGGCCATGGAAGATGCCGGTCGCCGGCATGGCATTCGGGTCGATCGGGTTCGCGCCGACCGGATTGCCGCTCGCGAGCTGCGTCCAGGCAGCGTCGATGGACGGATCGCCGCTCATCACGGGCTGGCCCGCAACCGCCAGCGTGGCGGATGCAAGAAGGAGGAAAGCGGAGAGGAATGTGCGTTGCATGACGTACTCGCTACAGGTCGCCGTTAACGATGCCGAAGCGTTATCGCCGAAAGTCTGCGCATCGGTGAATCGCGGGTGGCGACCGCGTGTTCACCACCAGCAATCCTTCATTATGCCTAAAAAATCGTTGCTTTCCAGAGCGGTAGGGCCGGCCCGCCCGGGCGCCCCGCTCGCCGGCTTCAGCGCAAGCGCGCCTGAACCCCCGCCGCGACCTTCGGCAGTACGCGGGCCGCCTCAAGTTTGGTCATCCCGGGCTCGATCAGCGGATCGTAGAGCATGTTCAGGATGTGGCGGTCGAAGCTCGTGAAGGTCGCGTGCGTCGAGCGGTCATTGAAGACGCTCTCGTCGAGCGTCCGGTCGTCGTTGATCGGCCCGAGGCCCTGCAGCACCTCCTCCACAATGCAGCGGTGGAAGAGGAAATCGCCCTCGTCGGCGACGACGACGGCATCCGAGCGGCTGATGCCGGAACTGTCGGAGACGACGCGGACGAGACACTTTCCTGGCGCGAAGCTGGAGCTCGGCCGGCCGTAGATCTCGCGCGTGACCGTCTGCCGGTAATCGGCGCGATCGACCACGAAGACATGGTAGTTCGCCTTGCCGGGACTATCGACGACGCCGATGTCGAGTCCGGCGATCAGGCCGGGCAGGGTGCGCACGAAGCGCGCGAGCTCCGGACCGCGATGCGCCTGCGAACGGTCGTCGACGAACAACCGGACCGGACCGGTGTACTTCTTCACCAGGAAGGACTGCCAGCCGAAGCTCTGGTACTCCGACCCGAAGACGGTGCGATCGAATCCGTCGATCAGCTCGGCGTCGGTGAAGGCGCGGCCGGGGGTTGCCGAAAGCGATGCGAGCAGCCCGACGGCGAGAGCGAGTGGCGACAGGCGCATGGTGATCCCGACGATCCTTCGTGCAATATCGCGCCCCGAATCCCTTCATAGCGGCAGGCCCCGCCGCCGCAAAGCCCGGAGCCTCCTGATGCCTGCATCGCGAAGTCTGCCCGAGGGCGTCGTGCAAGGGCCGGACGGGCTGGCGCGCTGCTGGTGGCCGGGCGCCGATCCGCTCTACCTTGCCTATCACGACACCGAATGGGGGCGCCCGGTGAAGGACGAGAGGCGCCTTTTCGAGAAGCTCTGCCTGGAGGGTTTCCAGGCCGGCCTCTCCTGGCTGACCATTCTCAGGAAACGCGAGAATTTCCGCGCCGCCTTCGCCGGCTTCGACTTCGAGAAGGTGGCGAAGTTCGGAGCACGCGACGTGAAGCGCTGTCTCGCCGACGCCGGAATCGTGAGGCACCGTGGTAAGATCGAATCGGTGATCAACAATGCCCGGTGCGCGCTCGATCTCATCGAACAGGAAGGCTCGCTCGCCGGCTTCATCTGGCGCTACGAGCCGGACCCCAAATCGCGGCCGAAACGGATCGAGCGCGGCGGCATCCTTCCAACCGCGCCGGCTTCGATCGCGCTGTCGAAGGAACTGCGCCGCCGCGGCTGGTCCTTCGTCGGGCCGACGACGGTCTACGCCTTCATGCAGGCGATGGGCCTCGTCAACGACCACCTGCACGGCTGCGCCTGCCGCGAGGACGCCGAGGCGGAGCGCCGCGCCTTCATGCGGCCGAAATAGCGAGCGCGACTCGGAGCCGCAGTGCGCCTCCCCGCGTTGCCGTACGGGGCTTGGTCGGGCGTGCCCAACGCCCGCGGGCAAATTGACGCAATCGGAACGATCTTTGCATTGGCGGAGGTAGAATGAGACCCGATCGGAACCTGGAATGGCGCCCTTGAGCGACTGGAAGATCACACCGGCGCGGCAACCGAAGCCTGGCGACTACGACTTCGACCTGGAGCTGGCGCTCACTTCGATCGTGGGGTTGCGCACAGTGGTGCCGGACGACGCCTTCACCGCCGAGGCGCTTGGCACCGAACGCAGCGGCCACGGCGTCGTCATCCGCGACAAGGTCGTTCTGACCATCGGCTACCTGATCACCGAGGCCGAAGAGATCTGGATCAGCCTCGGCGGCGACAGGGTAGTCGCGGGCCATCCGCTCGCCTACGACCAGACAACCGGCTTCGGGCTGGTGCAGGCACTCGGCGACCTCGCCCTGCCGTCGCTGCCGCTCGGAAATTCGGGAATGGCGGAGCTCGGCAGCCGCGTCGTCATGGCCGGTGCGGGCGGGCGTCAGCACTCGATTGCCGCGCGCATCGTCGCGAAGCAGGAATTCGCCGGCTATTGGGAGTATCTGGTGGACGAGGCGCTTTTCACCGCGCCGGCGCACCCTTTCTGGGGCGGCGCGGCGCTGATCGATGCAGCGGGCGCACTGCTCGGCGTCGGATCGCTGCAGGTCGAGCAGAAGACGCCGAACGGCGAGAGCGGCCAGCTCAACATGGTGGTGCCGATCGACCTCCTGAAGCCGATCCTCGGCGACCTCCTGTCGACCGGCCGCCCGAAGCATCCGCCGCATGCCTGGCTCGGCCTCTTCGCGACCGACCTCGAGGGAAAAGTGTTCGTCGTCGGCGTCTATGCCGGCGCGCCGGCGGACCAGGCCGGACTTAAGCCCGGCGATCTCATTGTCTCGGCCGGCGGGGAGCCGGTCTCGAGCCTCTCCAGCTTCTTCCGCAAGGTCTGGTCGCTCGGGCCCCCCGGCTCGGCGGTGACCCTCAAGCTGCAGCGCGAGGGCGAGCCGATCGAGGCGCGCATCGTGTCGAGCGAGCGCGAGCGATTCCTCAAGAAGCCGAGAATGCATTCTTAGCGCGACCCGCCGTCCTTTGCGGAGAGCCGGGAGCCGCCTTCCGCTGTAGCCCTCCGACAGGCTAACCTCGCTCCCAAGAACAGGTCAGCCGGCCCGACGCCGGGCTGATGTCACCTGGGAGGAACGCGTTGCCTGATTTTCCGATCGTTGACAGCCATGTGCATCTGCTCGATCCGGCGCGCTTCGGCTATGCTTGGACGGCGGGTGCGCCCTCGCTGAAACGCCAGGCGCTTCCCTCCGATCTCTTCAAGGCGGCGGCGCCGGTGAAGATCGAGAGTTTTGTATTCGCCGAGGTCGACGTCGATCTTCCGCAGCATCTCGGCGAGGCCGCCTGGGTGCAGACTCTCTCCGAGAGCGAGCCCGCGCTGAAGGGCATGGTTGCGGCACTGCCGCTGGAGCAGGGCGAGGTGATCGCGCCGGATCTCGATCAGCTCCGCCGGCACAGGATCATGCGCGGCGTCCGCCGTCTCATCCAGAATCAGCCGGATCCGGATTTCTGCATCCGTCCGGATTTCATCGCCGGGCTGAAGCTTCTCGCCCCGCACGACCTCTCCTTCGACATCTGCGTCTTCCATCATCACCTGCCGAACGTCATCCGCATGGTGGAGAAGTGCCCCGACGTGCGCTTCGTCCTCGATCATATCGGCAAGCCGGCGATCAAGGCCGGCCTCCGCGACCCGTGGCGCCAGCACATGGTGGAGCTCGCGGCGCATGAGAACGTGTTCTGCAAGATTTCCGGCGTCGCCAACGAGGCGGACCACAAGGCGTGGACGCGGGAAGAGCTGAAGCCCTACATCGCGCATGCCATCGAGTGTTTCGGCTTCGAGCGCTCGATGTATGGCGGCGACTGGCATGTGATGGAGCTGGCGATCGCCTATCCGGATTGGGTCGGCATCGTCGACTGGGTGGTGGAGGGCGCAAGCGCTGCCGAGAAGCGAAAGCTCTTCCGCGACACGGCCATTGATTTCTACCGCCTCGACCGCTGAGCGAGCGACCATGGATCCCGCCAGGCTGAAGAAACGCGCCATCAACATCGCGGACATGCGGCGGCTTGCGCGGCGCGCCCTCCCCCGCCCGGTCTTCGATTTCACCGACGGCGGGGCGGAGGACGAGTGGACGCTGCGGCGAAACGAATCCGCCTTCGACGACATCCAGCTGCTGCCGCAGCCGCTGCGCGGCTCGGCGACGCGCGATCTTTCGGTGGAGCTTTTCGGAAGGACGCTGTCGATGCCGGTGATGATCGGGCCGACGGGCCTGGCGGGACTGGTGTGGCCGGACGGGGAGCTCGGCAGCGCACGCGCGGCGACTGCGGCGGGCACCGCCTATTGCCTGAGCCACGGCTCGGTGTGCACCATCGAGGAGCTCGCGGCCACCCGCGCCGCGCCGCGCTGGATGATGGTGTTCGTGTATCGCGACCGCGGGCTGACGCGCGAATTCGTGGAGCGCGCGCAAGCGACGCAATACGACGCGCTGGTGCTGACCATCGATAACCAGCTCACCGGCAACCGCGAGCGCGACATCCGCAACGGCTTCACCATCCCGCCGGCGCTTGGGCCTCGCGAGCTGGCGGCGATGGCGATCAAGCTGCCCTGGCTCTACCGCATGCGGGGACATCTGAAGCGGGTCGACATGTCGAACTATCGCAGACCCGGCGAGACGGCGGAGCTTACGCGCTCATCCGTGCGCCTCGCCTCGATGCTCGACCCGTCGCTGTCCTGGCGCGACGTGGACGAGGTCCGAAAGGTCTGGAAGGGGCCGCTGATCCTGAAGGGCGTGCTGCATCCGGAGGAAGCGCGCCGGGCGAGCGAGCACGGCGTCGACGGAATCATCGTGTCGAACCATGGCGGCCGTCAGCTCGACGGCGCGGCCTCCGGGATCGAGGCGCTGCCGGCGGTGGTCGAGGCGGTGGCGGGGCGGATGCCGGTTCTCGTCGACGGCGGCGTGCGGCGCGGCGCGGATGTGGTGAAGGCGCTGGCGCTCGGCGCAAGCGCCTGCCTCATCGCCCGCCCGCAGCTCTGGGGACTAGCGGTCGCCGGCGAGGCAGGCGTGGCGCGCGTGCTGGAGATTTTCCGCAGCGAGATCGACCGCGTGATGGGTTTCTGCGGCGTGACAAAGGTCAGCGAGATCGGCCCAGATCTGATTCACCATCCGAAATATTAAGCGACAGTCTTACAAGCTACTGCTGTCAGTCGATCGAAAATCCCGGGTTCGATTTCTCCGACCAGTCCGATCTTAGGATGTCGAGAGAACCCTGACACTCGCTTTGATGCGGCCCGCAACGCAGCTCGCGCGCAATCGGCAGCCCGTTCGGTTTCACCACGGTCCGAAAGCATGAACGCCCGACTGCCCATTACCCGAAAAACCTCAACAGGCAAACCCAAGCCCTTGTCCCCAAACTGGTCCAATAGGCCGAATGCCGCTTCGTAGTCTTCCATCATTCTGTGCCGCGCGACGAGCCAAGCGAAATCTAGCCAAGCATTAGTGTGCACATTAGGCCAGCCCTTCTCGTAGATGGCACGTCGATAGAAGCTTCGGGCCTCCCGAAAATCATCCAGAGCTTCAAAGCACTGGCCCCTTTCCCACAGGGCAGTTTTGAAGTCAAAGCCGTCGGGATATTCGGCCAAGACGCGGTCGAAGAGCTTTGCTGCCGAACGCGGATTCCCGGCTTCCAGCAGGGTTGCACCTTGGACACGCAAATACTGCGATCGGCTGCTCGGCCTTGCTCGCAGGAGCCTCACGTTAAATTCGGCCTCGTCGGCCGCTGACCACGATTGCTTGCGGAACCAATCAGCGCTCACCGTTTCCCCGCTAATCCACTTCCTTGATCGTGCCGGGCTTCAGGATCGAGTCGACGATGTCGGACTTCTTCAGTCCGCCCTTCACCTTCGCCTCGAGCCCCGCCTCGAGCTTCCGCACCTGCTCGAGGTGCTTCAGCGTCTCGGCGATGCGGGCGCGCGGGACGATCACCACGCCATCCTGATCGCCGATAACGATGTCGCCGGAATCGACCGCGACGCCGCCGACCACGACCGGCAGACCGACCGTACCCGGGCCGGTCTTGGCCGGCGAGTTCGGTGTCACGCCGGCCGAGAAGCACGGAATGCCGACGCCGATGATGCCCGGCACGTCGCGCACAAGGCCGTCGGTGACGAAGGCCACGGCGCCGTTGTTCTTCATCATGCCGAAGAGGAGGTCGCCGATGACAGCGGTCTCGGTGAAGCTGTCGGCCTTCACCAGCACGACGTCGCCCGGCTTGATCACGTCGAGCGTGCCGAAGGCGGCGAGGCAATCGCCCGGGCCTGCCTCGCAGGTCACCGCAACGCCGTGAAAGCTGTGCGCTGTGCTGACCGGCTTGATCTTGTAGGAGAGCGCGCCGCGACCGTTCATCGAATCGACGATGAAACCGGTGGGCGTATTCGCGAAGGCGGCAAGCTCGGCGGCGCTCGGACGCGGAAAGTTGCGGCGGACGGTCAGGAGCGGGGGATTTTCAATCACGGAGGGCCTCAGCTTTTCGCGGCGGGTTTGGACGGCGTCCGCTCGGTGAACAGCAGGCCGCCCTTCATCTTGTCGGCCTTCGGCGATTCCACCAGCTGGATGACGACCGCCTCCGGATTGACGTCGAAGTTCTTCACCACCGCGTCGGTGATGTCCTTCATCAGCGCGTGCTTCTTCTCGGGGGGACGCCCTTCGGCGAGGTAGATGTAGATTTCCGGCATGGGACAGGTCCTGTGGCTGGCGGGCGCGCGATATGAGCCAAGCCGGGCCCGGATTGCAACGCCCTGCTAGTTGCCGACCGATCCGCTGCGTTTCAGCCTTGCCTCAAGCCCGCGCACCAGCAGCGAGAGCGACAGCGTCATCACCAGGTAGAGAAACGCCACGACGTTGTAGGTCTCGAAGAACAGGAAGGTGGATGCGGAGTAGACCTTTCCGAGCTGCGTGATGTCCTGCACGCCGAGCGCCGAGACCAGCGCGGAATCCTTGATCATGGCGACGAAATCGTTGCCAAGCGGCGGCAGCACGGTGCGCACCGCCTGCGGAAAGACGACGAAGCGAAACGTCTTCCAGCGCGACAGGCCAAGCGAGGAGGCCGCCTCCACGTGTCCCTTCGGCACGGCCTCGATCCCGGCACGGAAAATCTCGGCGAGGTAGGCGGAGTAGCTCACCGTCAGCGCGAAAATGGCGCGCCAGGTGAAGTCGAAATCGCGCACCGTGAGCGACGGGACGAGACCACCGTCGATCGGCCAGGCGAACACCCAGTTCCACAAGACCACAAGCTGCGGCGCGCCGACGAAGGCGACGTAGAAGAGCAGCACCAGC
>JBBQVL010000028.1:0-47292 GCA_038211615.1 Hyphomicrobiales bacterium | reverse complement strand
CAGGCCCTCGGAGGTGTAGACGTTGCTGCTCATGCTGTGGGTGAACGGCACCAGCGAGCGCCAGCCGTGCGAGTCGAACGTCGCGCCGAAGGGCGCTGCGCCGGAATCGACGATCTTCTTGGAGTTCGCCAGGTAGTCGTCCCAGGTGGCGGGCGCGGTGTCGGCGAGGCCGGCCTTCGCCGTCAGGCCCGAATGCCAGCCCTGTCCGATAACGTCGAGCAGGAAGGGCCAGCCGTAGAGCTTGCCGTCGACAGTGTTCTCGGCGCGGATCGACGGGATCAGGTCGTCGAGCACGTCCTTCGGAATGTAGGGGTCCCATGGCTCGATGACATCGGCCTTGATCATCGCCGACATTTCCACGAACGGCGTCTGGCCGACATAGACGTCCCAGGTGCTCTCTCCGGCCTTCGCCTCGGCGACGAAGCGCTCGATGCCGAAGCCCTGCGTCGGCGCGATCTGGTAGTTGATGCCCGGAAACTTGGCGTTCACCGCCGGGATGCCGGGATGCAGCTGCTCGATCCAGTCATAGAACGTCGGGGTGAACGGCCGGTCTTCCGCGAAAGCCGATCCGATGCCGAGTTTCGTTCCGGCCGCAACGCCCGCCATGCCGAGGCCGGCAACGAGGCTTCGGTTGAGGAACTCGCGCCTGTCGATCTTTCCCTGCAGCAGCTGCTCGCGCGCCACCTGCTGCAGAATGTACTCCAAGTCCTTCCGTTCGGTCATGGTAACCCCTCCCGAGATGGTTCCCGTACGATGACGGAATTGTCGTGCCTTAGCAAGTTGCCCGGCGGCTCATCTTTTTTGCGCTTTGCCGCAGGGCAGCTCAGGCATTTGCTTTCGCACTGCGCACCGATCTTCCGGCACGCTTCACGGTTGTGGCGCCTGCCTCCGGGTTCATCACTCCGTTAACGAACACCCGGTCGACGCCGGCCGCGAACTGCTCCGGCTCCGCGCAGGCGGCACGGTCGATGCCCTCTCGCTCCTTGCATGCGCTCGCCCGATCTCTGTAGCATCGCTTCGGGAATTCCTGCGCATGCGCCATGGTCGACTCCGTCGAAATGGCATTTTGCTGAATCACTTCACGGTCTTTGAATGACGCACATCGCTCCATCCAATCCGCACGTTCGCCCGTATGCGGCCGCCGCATGAGCTACCGCGCGATCTACTCCTACGCATGGGACATCGCGGAGGTCGGCGTCGCCGCGTTCGCCGATGAAATCCGTGCGCTCGGCCTGAACACCGCGACGCTCGCCGGCGCCTATCACGCCGGAAAATTCGTCCGCCCGCGCGGGCGGAACGGAAAGGTCTATTTCCCCGAGGACGGCACGGTCTACTTCAACGCCGATCCGAAACGCTACGGCCGCATCAAGCCGCTGGCGAACAGCATCTGCGCAAGGCACGACATGTTCCGCGAGCTTGCCGACGCCGGCCTCGCGGTGAACGCGTGGATGGTGCCGCTCCACAACACGCGGATCGGCCAGCTCCATCCCGACATCACCGCCGAGAACGCCTTCGGCGATCGCTACGTCTACAGCCTCTGCCCATCCTCGCCCGACGTGCGGGAGCTTGCGGTGGCGCTCTGCAAGGACGTCACCGACAACTACCCCGTCCTCGGCCTCTCGGTGGAATCGCCCGGCTTCGCCCCCTACGCGCACGGCTTCCATCACGAGTTCTCGCTGATGCGGCACAATCGGTGGTTCGACAGCCTGCTCGGCCTCTGCTTCTGCCCGCATTGCATGACGGGCGCGCGCGCCGCCGGCATCGATGCCGAGACGCTGCGCGAACAGGTCCGCGCGGATGTGGAATCGTGGCTCGCGGAGCCCTTCGATATCCCCGACGACATGGCGGAAGCCTTCTGGCTCGCCGACACGCGGGCCGGCGGTGGGCTCAACGCCTTCCTGGCCTGGCGCTGCGATGTCGTCACGTCTCTGGTGGGTGAGATCAAGGCGGCGATCCGCAAGGACGCGGCCCTTGCGATCATCCCCTCGGTCGCCCGGCCGACGGCCGGCTGCTGGTATGAGGGCAGCGATCTTGCGGCGCTCGCCCGGACCGCCGGCATCATCGAGTCCTGTTTCTACGAGCCTTCGGCGGAGCGCGTGCGTGCCGATGCGTGGGACGTGAAGCGCCGCGTTCAGGGCGCCGGGTCGCTCCGCGGCATTCTTCGCCCGGCGCACCCTGACCTCAAAAGCCGGGGCGAGGTCGTCGCCGCAGCCGAGGCGATGCGCGACGCCGGCATCGCCGATATCGCCTTCTACAATTACGGCCATTTGCGCAGCGCGAACCTTGGCTGGATCGCCGATGCGCTGGCCGTGTTCGGAGAATAGAGCGTGGAATTCAGGGACAAGGTCGTCGCGATCACCGGCGCTTCCGGTGGCATCGGGCGCGAGCTCTGCCGCTACTTCGGCAAGGAGGGCGCAAGAATCGTCGCGCTCGATATCAGCCCGGCGGTGACGGCGTTCGCCGAAGAGCTGCGCAGCGAAGGCATGCCGGCGGAAAGCGCGGTCTTCGACATCGGCGACAACGAGGCGGTAAAGCTGGCGTTCGCCGGGCTGTCGAAGGACTTCGCTTCGATCGACATTCTCATCAACAACGCCGGCGTGTCGCACAACCCGGCGCTCGGCCGCACCACGCCCGAGGGCTGGGCCGACGACGTTAACGCCAATCTGAACGGCGCCTACAACTGCACCCACGCCGTGCTCGCCGGGATGAAGCAGCGGGGCAAGGGCGTCATCGTCAATGTCGGCTCCGTCAACGGCTTCTCGGCGCTCGGCGATGCCGCCTACAGCGCCGGCAAGGCCGGCATGGTGAGCCTGACGCGCTCGCTCGCGCAGGAGTTCGGCCGCTTCGGCATCCGCGTCAACATCGTCTGCCCCGGCACGGTGCGGACGCCGATCTGGGACCACCGCGTCAAGCGCAATCCCGAGGTGCTGCAGCAGCTCACGCGCTGGTATCCGCTCGGGCGGGTAGTGGAGCCGATCGAGGTTATGCGCGCCGTAGCCTTCCTCGCCTCGGACGCCGCCTCGGCGATCACCGGCGTGGCGCTCCCCGTCGATTGCGGGCTCTCGGCCGGCAACATCGTGATGGCGCGCGAGCTGACGCTCGAGGAATTCTAGGGGAGAGCAGGTTGGACAGGCTGCGCCAGGCGTAGCGGCCTCCCTGTCGCGACGAGGGCCGGGCTGCTATTGAAGCAGGCATGTCCGAACAGCCGACATCGCAGGCCCGCCGGGAGCAGATGTTCCCCACGCTGTCGCCCGACGACGTCGCACGCCTGGAGCGGTTCGGCACGCCCCAATCCTATCCCGCCGGCGCGCGGATCGTAAGGCCGGGCGACGTCGCTCCGGGACTGGTGCTCGTCCGCTCCGGCAGGGTGGAAGTCACGCAGGGCGGGCTGGATCACCGCGAGACGATCGTCACGCACGGCCCGGGCCAGTTCCTCGGCGAGCTTGCCCAGCTCTCGGACCGGCCATCGCTTGTCGAGGCTGAAGCCCTGGAGCCTGTCGAGGCGCTCGTCGTCCCCTCGCGGCGGCTGCGGGATCTGATGGTGCAGGAGGCCGATCTCGGCGAACGCATCATGCGCGCGCTGATCCTGCGCCGGGTCGGGCTGCTGGAGAGCGGCGCCGTCGGACCGATCATCATCGGGCATCCGGCCGACGCTCTTGTATTGCGGCTGCAGGGGTTCCTGACGCGCAACGGGCAGCCGCATCGCGTCCTCGATGCCGACAGCGATTCCTGCGCGAAGATCCTGATCGAGCGCTTCGACGTCGATCCTTACCATCTGCCCATCGTCGTCTGTCCGGACGGCAGCGTGCTTCGCAGCCCGAGCGAGAACGAGCTTGCGCGCTGCATCGGCCTGGTGCGGCCGATCGATCCGACGATGCTCTACGACGTGGCGATCGTCGGGGCGGGACCCGCGGGCCTCGCGGCCGCCGTCTACGCCGCGTCGGAAGGCCTGTCGGTGATCGTGCTCGACTGCCGTTCCTTCGGCGGTCAGGCGGGCGCCTCCGCCCGGATCGAGAACTACCTCGGATTTCCGACCGGAATTTCGGGTATGGCGCTCATGGCGCGCGCCTATAACCAGGCGCAGAAGTTCGGCGTCGAGATGGCGATTCCCGACGAGGCGAGCCTGCTCGCGAGCGCTTCCGGCGAAGACGGCGCAGCCTATCTGCTGAACGTCGGCAACGGCGAGAGAGTGCAGGCGCGTGCGGTCGTCATCGCGAGCGGCGCGCGCTACCGTCGCCTCGAAGTGGCCAATCTCGCGCAGTTCGAAGGCTCGTCCGTTCACTACTGGGCTTCGCCGATCGAGGCCCGGCTTTGCGCCGGCCAGGAAGTGGCGCTGGTGGGCGCCGGCAATTCGGCCGGACAAGCCGCGGTCTATCTGGCGGGCCGGACGAAGAAGGTCTGGCTGCTGGCGCGCCGCGACAGCCTTGAGTCAACCATGTCGCGCTACCTCGTGGAACGTATCCATGCGCAACCCAACATCGAGGTGGTGACGCAGGCCGAGATCATCGCTCTTGAAGGCCGCGAGGACGCGCTGGAGAGTCTGCGCTGGCGCAATCGCGCGACTGGCGAAGAAAGCGCGAAGCCCATCGGCCATCTCTTTCTCTTCATAGGCGCCGATCCGAACACCGACTGGCTGGCGCAGTGCGGCGTGACGCTCGACGCGAAAGGCTTCGTCCGAACCGGCGGGGAGGGGAACGGGGCGCGTCATCCGCTCGAGACGAACCGCGCCGGCGTCTACGCCATCGGCGACGTGCGTTCAGGCTCCGTCAAGCGCGTGGCGGCCGCGGTCGGCGAAGGCGCGCAGGTGGTCGCGGCGCTGCATGCCTATCTCGGGCGGACCCGGGCAAACGCCGAACTGGCCGCGCCGGCTGGCGGACGATGATGGCGGGAGAGTGCGACATGCCGAACGCATCCGCGACGTTTGCCTGAAATCTGCCGAGGGATGTGACCAACACCCCTGAGGCTCCCAAACCATACGAAGCTAAGTTGATCCCGGCCTCCGCCGCCAACAAGGCCGGGGGCCGCGGAACGAACTCCGCCGGCGACCGTTGCTACCGTTAATTGCGGACACCCGGGCGAGGGCAAAGCCCCCGTGCCCGCCTGGTGCGGAAATCGGCGATTTTGGCGCCTCAACAGGGTCTCGCAGAAGTTGAAGTGGCGGCGAAGAGCCGCTGATGGAAAGAAGCGAAGCATAGTCGGGCCGGCCTCCAGCATATCCGCCACCGGCGAAGGAAATGCGGAGAATTCTACTTTCGAGTTGCAGGAATTTGGGCGCAGAGCCTCGCGGTATCTTCCGGATTCGGGGGGAAACGAGAACATTAACCACATGGAGC
The DNA here is from genome assembly GCA_038211615.1 of Hyphomicrobiales bacterium. Lineage (GTDB taxonomy): Bacteria > Pseudomonadota > Alphaproteobacteria > Rhizobiales > Afifellaceae > DASWJZ01. The sequence goes on along the minus strand of JBBQVL010000028.1, from coordinate 41,959 downwards.
GAAACTTGATTAACCGCGTTCAATTCTTTGGTTAATGGTGTATGAATATCACGGGCTATGCGCTGGATGGGAGGCCACTCGTCCTCGGAATAGCTTACAAGAGGCGGCAACTCTTATGGATGGCTTAGTCGTTCGCTCGCGAGCCTTCAGTGATGACCTGAAGCAAGCTGCTATTGCAATCGAAAATGCAACTTGGAGTAAGCTTGGTTATTTGAATTACACTCGTCCTCACCGGCAATATTACGACGGTGTCCTTGAGGCCTATGCCGATCTGCAGCTCTGTCTAGTCGAGGTTGCAACCGACCTTCCCGTTGCACTGGCGAATTGCGTGCCGGTCCAATCCCCCGAAACCTTCGACGCGCTGCCGGCGGAGGGCTGGGACTGGCTCGTCGAGACGGGAGGAACCCGCCGCGGCGGGTCTGCCAACGTGCTCGGGGCGCTCGCCATCTCCGTGCCGAACGAGCATCGCGGCAAGGGCTTCGCCACCCGCATGATCCGTGAGCTCCGCGAGCTTTCCGAGCGGCGGGGCTTCGACGCGGTCATCGCACCGGTGCGGCCGACCGCGAAGTGCGATTATCCGCATGTGCCGATCGCCGAATACATTCACTGGAAGGACGAGGCAGGGCGCCTGTTCGATCCGTGGCTGCGGACTCACCTGTCGCAGGGTGGCCGGCTCGTCGGCCCCTGCGAGCGATCGATGGTGGTCGAAGAGCACATCGCGTTCTGGGAGACCTGGGCGGGCCGTCGTTTCGAAAGCTCGGGAGACTACGTGCTGGATGGCGCGCTGGTGCCAATCGCGATCGACCTCGAGCGGCAGATGGGCCGCTACGAAGAACCGAATGTTTGGGTGACTTACTCGTCCTAGAAATCTTTGCAGCATGCCGGCGTTGAGTGAGTGAAGCGGGGCTGCCATGAACAGGGTGCGGTATCTGGACTCGGTGCGGCGCGGCCTGCCGGAAGACGCGCGGGTCCAGCTGGACCAGGCCTTCTCGGGCGACGCACTCGCCGCACGCCGCCTGATGCTGGTGGCGCCGCGAAGGCTGCGCGGGCACATCGCCTTCCTCGCTTATCAGAGCAAGCTCGGCAATCCCGCCTATCGTGAGATCGTGAAGGCGGTCTGGTCGCGTGAGACGCGGCATCTCCTCACCGCGTTCTGGCGCCCGCAGAGCGTTCGGCGCATGCTGGCGCGGGCGGAGTTTCGCATCCCCGACCTCAGCGGCCCGGTGGCCATCTTCCGGCCGGTCGAGACCGGCGCGGTCAGGAAGGCAAAGGCCGAGCTCTGCTGGTCGCCCTCGCGAGACGCGGCGCTGGCTGATGCGGCTCGCGCCGGCGGGACCACGCTAATCCTGCAGGCGACGATCGATCCCGACGATATCGTCTACTGGGGCGAAAACGACGGCGTGCCCGAGATCGTCGGACGCCATCCGGTTCGTGATGCGGTCGCGCTCGATCCGGCGAGCCTCATTCGCAGCGCCGCCGCGATCGGCCAGGCCGTCGGGAAGTCGGCCCGCTGACCTTACATCATCGTTGAGCGGGCGAGGGCGTCGGAATTCAGCGGATGCCTGGCGTCCGAGAGTTCCAGGCGGGCGATTTCGGCAAGCTCCGCGCGTGACCCGCGCATCACCTGCCACATCCAGAAAGCGCGGCTGCAGCGCCCGTTCCCGTCCGTGAACGGCCGCAGCAGCCTGTAGAGCCGGTGCAGCCGGTGCGGGGAGGCCGATTGCGTCTTTGCCGCCAGGACGATGGTTTCGAGATCTTCCCGAAGCAGCCTGGCTGTCCCCGCATCCTGCGGCCCTTCGGATGCCTCTCGCAGGCCGGCGCCCGGCGCGACGTGATGCACGAACAGCTCCAGGTTCTCCACGCGCAGTGCGTTCGCCGCCAGCAGGCCGCGATGCGCGCCGATCTCCGCTACGGTGGGCTCGCGGGTGATGCCGGCCATCCGGTTGCTGACGCGGACGAAGTCGGGCACCCAGTCGCCCAGAGCCGCGGCATGAATGTCCAACCCCATCTGCTGGTCCCCGCTCCACGTTGAACTGACGCCCCGTTGAACTGACGCCCCGTTTAATCGACGCCGGTGTTCGATGGCTGCCCGGATGCAATCATCCTGCCAATGTACTAAGAATGCTTTCTCCAGTAGCCTTGCCGGTCGAAAAGGGACTTTAGGCTGCCGCGGCGGATGATTTTCAGGATCGGCTGCTGCATTTGACAGCGCCGGGACAATCTAGTTCAGAAAATCTTAGTGTAAACGTGATCAATTAGAGACCTCCGGCAAGAGGCCCTCTATGGAGACTAGCGCAACTATAAGTGGCGGACCTGATCTGCGTCGCCTTACCGGTGTCATCGGTGGGGCGATTGCTCTGGCGGGCGTGCTGCTGATCGCCATTATTGCGTATACCGGCTGGATTTCGAACGCATCCGAGGTCGCGGCGGAACATGCGCGCGTCGAGAACGCGCTGAACCGCAGCATTGCCGCGGCGCTGGATCAGCAGAAGAGCATCGCCTGGTGGGACGACGCCGTCGTCAACATCGCGCACAAGTTCGACGTCGACTGGGTCGATGCGCAGTTCGGCTACTTCTTCACCGAGAGCTACGGACACGACGAGATCTACATCCTGAATGCCGAGGATCAGCCGGTCTATTCGTTTCTGAACGGAGCGCGCGCCGGTCCTGAAGCGTTCTTCGCCCACGAGCCGATCCTGCGCGGCGTGATCGAGGGACTGCGGAAGGGCACGTCGGGAGGGCTGCGTGAGCGGCCGGACGAATTCGCCGCCAGCCAGGACAACTACAATGTCCTGAAGGGGGTGCTGAAATCGGCGCGCTGGAAGGGCAACATTCTTCTGGTTGACGGCGTACCCTCCATCGTCGCGGCGATCACGATCGTCCCGAACGTCGACCAGTCGCTGCAGACGGGCACGCCCTATATCCTGATCAGCGTCATCAACCTGGACGACAAGCTGGTCGCCGATCTCGGCCGGTCGCTGCTGCTGCCCGATCTGAAGCTTTCCACTTCGGCCTCACGGCTGGAGGGCGTCGTTTCAAAGCCCTTCGCCGTCGATGACGGGCAGTTCGCCGGTTACATGACCTGGACGACGAGCAAGCCCGGACAGAGCCTCCTTACGATCATCCTGCCGCTGGTGATCATCGGCGTGATCGGCACAGGAATTCTCTCGGCGACGATGCTGCGGCGGCTCGGAAGGGCGTCGGCGGAGCTGGCGCGGCGCGAGGCGGCGGCGACCTATGAAGCCAAGCACGATCCGCTGTCGGGCCTCCCGAACCGGCACTTCTTCGCGCTCCGCACCGAGAAGGCCCTGCGACAGGGAGGCGGACGCTCGGGACCGGCCTCCGTCATCGTCGGCTACCTCGATGTCGATCGCTTCAAGGACATCAACGACACGCTGGGCCACCACACCGGCGACGAGCTGATCAAGCGCGTCGCGAAGCGGCTCAAGGACTATCTGGCGCCGAGCGACTTCCTCGCCCGCTTCGGCGGCGACGAGTTCGCCGTGCTCAGAAGCATCTCCGACGACGAGGCGGCGAAGCCGCTCGAAAAGAGCATCGAGGCTGCCTTCAAGCGGCCGTTCTCCGTCGACGGTCAGGACATCCGCGTCACTGCCTCGCTCGGCCTCGCCCAGTCGCCTGAGCACGGCATGACGACCGATATTCTGATGCAGAACGCCGATATCGCGCTCTACGAAGCCAAGAAGCGCGGGCGCGACCAGTCGGTCTCCTTCTCCGACGAGATGGCGGGACAGCTGCAGCAGCGCCGCCAGGTGGAGCTGGAGCTGCGCGAGTCGCTGCATGCCGGCGAGCTGGAACTGCACTATCAGCCGATCGTCTCCTGCGCGACGAACCGCATCGTCGGCGTCGAGGCGCTGTTGCGCTGGTTCCATCCGAGCAAGGGATCCATCCCGCCGGCGATCTTCATCCCGATCGCCGAGGAAGCCGGGCTGATGCCGGAACTCGGCGAGTGGGTGCTGCGGACGGCAATCGACAACGCCGCCCGCTGGCCCGAGCTCGACATCGCGATCAACCTGTCCCCGGCGCAGTTCCACCACGTCGATCTGGAGGGGTTGCTGAAGAGCCTGCTCGAGACGTCGGCGGTCGATCCGAGCCGGATCACGCTGGAGATCACCGAGGGGTTGCTGCTCGACCGCTCGAACAAGACGCACGCGACGCTGCAGGCCATCCGCAACCTGGGCTTCCAGGTGGCGCTCGACGATTTCGGCACCGGGTTCTCCAGCCTGCGCTACCTGATCGATTTCCGCTTCGACAAGCTGAAGATCGACCGCTCCTTCGTCAGCGGGATGTCGCGCGTCGGTCCTGCCAAGACCATCGTGCAGACGGTGATCGACCTCGGCCGGGCGCTCGGCATGAACGTGATCGCCGAAGGAGTGGAGAACGAGGCGGAGGCCCTGATGATGCGTGCCCTCGGCTGCCACTCGATGCAGGGCTACTTCTTCTCGAAGCCGGTGCCGAAGGCGGCGATCGAAGGATTGCTGACCGCCTTCAATGGAACGCGCGAAGGTGAGCCGACGGCCTGGAGAGACGATCGCGGCGCGCAGAAGAAGGCCGTCTGAGACGGCCGGCCCGTGACGGCCGAAGGGGGATGCGAATTGGCCGAGGACAGGAAACCCGCCGGCAACGACAGTTTCTCCTGGTCGCAGTTCGATCCCGAGGCCTATTTCCAGCACTATTACGGCGAGCCGCACGTCGATGACGATCTGGTCGTCAGGCATGCCTGCGCGGCGCTCCTCGCGGCGCGGCCGGAAGGCAACCGGCTGGAGACGATCGACATCGGAACGGGGCCGAACCTCTTTCCGCTCTTCTGCGCCGCGCCGCGCGCGGCAAGCCTCACGGCCTGGGAATTTTCCGCGAGCAATGTCGACTGGCTGAAGGCGGAGATCGCGAGCGATACACTCCGGCCGCAATGGGCGCATTTTTGGGAAGTTGTCCGTGAATCCTACCCGCCCGCGTTCGACCTCCCGGCCAATCCGCTGCCGCTGCTGCGCGGCAAGGTCCACATCCGGCAAGGCTCCGTCTACGACCTTCCCGCGCGCCAGTGGGACGCGGCGACCATGTTCTTCTGCGCCGAATCCATCACGGAGAAGGTCAGCGAGTTCGAAGCGGCGTGCGTCCGCTTTGCCGGATGCGTCCGCCCCGGCGGGTCGCTTGCCGCGGCGTTTCTCGCGGGCTCGTCGGGCTACCCTGCGGGCGAAAGACGGTTTCCCGCTCTCAACCTGTCCGAAGCCGACATCCGCGCCGTCTTCGCCCCGCTCACGACCGAGCTGCATACGGAGCAGATCGGTGTCGTGGAAGAAGAGGTTCGGAGCGGCTATTCCGGCATGGTGTTCCTGACGGCGAGAGCCGCCTGATCGCGCAGCCGCGCGACCTCGGCCTCGAGTGTCGCGATCCGCCCGTCGCGTTCGGCGAGCGCCGCCGCAACATCCGCCGCCTCGAACCGTTGCGGGATGTGCTGTGAGCAATTCGTATCCCAGGCCGACACTGTAAAGAGAAGCGTCTGCTCGGAGCGCGCCTTGTAGCCTTCCGGCTTCAGGCTCGCCGTCAGCTCCGGATCGTCCTCCACTACCCGTGCCTCGCCCCAGATCTTGATGCGCTGGCGCCGGGCGTAGTCGATCAGGAAGAGCTGCGCCTTCGGATTGTCGCCGAGGTTGCCCTGCGTGATGTACTGGCGGTTGCCGGCGAAATCGGCGAAGCCGATGGTCCTGTCGTCGAGCACGCGCAGGAACCCCGGTGGCCCGCCCCGATGCTGGATGTAGGGCTGGCCCTCGGCGTTCGCGGTGGCCAGGAAGACGCTCGTCTGCGCGCCGATGAATGCCGCGAGCTCCGGCGTGATGCGCGTCTCCCAGGAGCCGCGCTGCTCCATGCTGGCATAGCCCTTCCGCGAGCCCTTGCGAGCCTGCACCGCCTTCACCGACGGCGTGAATGCGACGTCGCTCGAGAAAGCGCGGGTTTCTGCGAACGCGGGATCTGCCAACGCTGCTTCAGACATCGTCGTCTCCTTACAGACCGAGATCGCTCAGCGACGGGTGGTCGTCCGGACGGCGGCCGAGCGGCCAATGGAACATGCGCTCTGACTCCGCGATCGGAGCGTCGTTGATGCTGGCGATGCGAAGCCGCATCAGCCCCTCGGCGTCGAACTCCCAGTTTTCGTTGCCATAGCTCCGGAACCAGTGTCCGCTGTCGTCGCGCCATTCATAGGCGAAGCGGACCGCGATGCGGTTCTCGCGGAACGCCCAGAGCTCCTTGATCAGGCGGTAGTCGAGCTCGCGGTTCCACTTGCGCGTCAGGAAGGCTTCGATCGCCTCGCGCCCCTGCAGGAATTCGGCGCGGTTCCGCCAGCGGCTGTCGATCGCGTAGGCGAGCGCGACGCGCGCCGGATCGCGCGAGTTCCACGCATCCTCCGCCATGCGCGCCTTCTGTGCCGCGGTCTCGGCGGTGAAAGGGGGAAGTGGCGGGCGGCTCATGGTGCTTGTCCTCGCAGGAATGTTCGGGGCGATGTCCGCCGGCGAAGCGATGCTTCGCGCCGGCGGACTTTGATGCTGCCGCTCACGCGGCGCGCTGCGCAGCCTCGACGACGGGAAAGTCGATGTCGGTCTTCGCCACCTCGTTCACATAGTTGGTCCAGGTGTTGAGCGCGACGTGCTGCACGATCTCGATGATCTGCGCGTCATCGTAGCCGGCGAGCCGCACGGCGCGGAGGTCGTCGTCGGCGATATGTCCGCGCTGCCGCGTGACCTTCGCCGCGAAGCGGACGGCGGCATCGGCCTTCGGATCGTTGGAGGCGCCGGCGCGGTTCGCTGCGATCTCGGCGTCGTCGAGCTTGGCGAGGTTCTTGCCGAGGTAGCTGTGCGCCGACAGGCAATAGCTGCACCCGTTGATCTCGGCGACCGCGAGCGCGATCCGCTCGCGCGTCGCGGCGGGGAGGGCGCCTTTCGCGAGAGCGCCCATCAGGCCGACATAACCCTGCAGCGCAGCGGGGCTGTTCGCCACCATAAGGAAGAGGTTCGGCGCAACCCCGAGCTGCTTTTTCACTGCTTCGAGCATCGGGCGGGAGGCGAGGGGCGCGTCTTCGATCGTGGCGGGGGTCGGGATGCGGGACATTGGAATTTTCCTTTTCGGGTCGGGCCGGGATGGCGTGCATAGGATCTAGGCCCTTCCGAAAAATAAGAGTAGACAGCTTAAATGAGATAGTGCCTTCCAGAAAATGAGAGATGCATGGACCGCCTCGAGTCGATGTCCCTGCTGGTGGCGGCGACCGAAGCCGGCAGCCTTTCCGCCGCCGCCCGCCGCCTTGGGACGCCGCTCGCGACGGTCAGCCGAAAAGTCTCCGATCTTGAGGCGCATCTCGGGACGCGGCTCCTCATCCGATCCAGCCGCCGGCTGACGCTGACCGAAGCCGGCCAGTCCTATGTCGCGGCGTGCCGGCGCATCCTTGAGGACGTCCGGGCCGCGGAGCGCGAGGCGGCGGGGGAATACACGGCGCCGAAGGGCGACCTGACGATCTCCGCACCGATCGTCTTTGGCCGGCTGCATGTCCTCCCCGTCGTCACCGGCTTCCTGAAGGCGTATCCCGAGGTGAACGTGCGCCTGGTTCTCGCGGACAGCCTGGTCAACCTTGCCGAGGAGCACATCGACCTCGCGGTCCGCATCGGGGCGCTCCCCGACAGCAGCCTCGTCGCCATCCGCGTCGGCATGATCCGCCGCGTCACCTGCGGGAGCCCGGCCTATCTCGCCGCGCGCGGCCGGCCCACAAAGCCCGAGGATCTTGGCGCGCACGATTGCATCACGGGTTCGATGCTCGGAACGAGCTGGACCTACGCCAAGGGAAAATCGGAGGTGACCGTTCCGGTCGTCCCGCGGCTTTCGGTCAACACCGCCGAGGCGGCGGTCGACGCGGCGGTCGCCGGCACGGGCCTGACGCGCGTGCTCTCCTACCAGGTGGCCGCCGCGCTGCAGCGGGGCGCGCTCGCGCTTGTGCTGGAGGAATTCGAGCTCGCGCCCTGGCCTGTAAGCCTCGTGCACGGAGGGCAGGGCATCCTGCCGCTCAAGCTGCGGGCCTTCCTGGATTTCGGCGCGCCGCTCCTGAAGGCGAGACTGTCGCAAGGGGCGGAGCGGGCCTGAAGCGTGCTTTCCGGGAGCGCGGACTTCCCCGCACCGTCGACCCGGCTACGTGCTCGAAGAATCCGGTTTCGGCGGTGCGCGTTTCGCGTCCTGCCTTCGAGGTTGGGGCCGGGGCGCAACCTCTGTTCCGCTGATGCCGCCGCCAGGCTCGGTCAGCGAAGGCGGATCGCTCGCCGGAAAACTCTCGTCGAGGGCCTCGTCGAGCAGCTCCTCCTTGTGTGCGGGCGTCGGCTGCCGGGGCTTCCTCATCGCGTTCCTCCGGAGGGATCCAGCGCAGCCGCGGTCAGCGCTGCGAAGTCTTCGCCGCCTTGGGTGCAGCCTTCGCGGGCCGCTTGCGGCGGCGGAGCAGCGCCTTGGCCTTCGCCTTGCCGGCGCGCTTCAGGTCCACCATGCCGGCGCGCATGCGCGCGCCAAGCCCCCAGCGCCGCGAGCTGAGAAGCAGCGTCCCGTAAGGCTCCCGTTCTGGCCAGAGCGGCGCCATCAGCGGGTTGTCTTCCTCGCACACCGGGTCGACGCGCTCGATCTTCGGATCGGCGAGCCAGCGCCGCGTCTCGTCGCACATGAGCTGCTTGCCGGGCGAGAAGGCGGCGAACTCCTCGTTGAAGGCGACCTTCCACGGTATCGACATGCCGCCCTGCTCGAGCCGGATCAGGGCGGCGACCGGATTCTCGCCGAGGCGCAGCACGTCGACCGTCGCATTGCCGCTCTGCGCCATGCGCGTCACGGCTGCGCGGGCGAAATCCTGCACGCCCTTGCGCCGCGCCAGCGCAGTGCCGCGCCGCCCCTTCCAGCCCGCTGCTTCCAGCGCCAAAAACATGTTGAAGGCGCTCTCGATCTCCGAGGCGGTGCGCGCCCACATGAAGCTCACGGCGCCCGCCTCGCAGAGCCGGCGGAGCTGCCGGTCGAGATCGTGCCGCCGCTTCTGGCTGACCATCTTTTCGAACTCGCCGACGCCGCCGACCTGGTCGGGAGAGAGGATCGGCCGCATCTGGCGCTCGGCGACGGTCCAGAAGCCGTCGCGCCCGGCCGCTGCCCGGAGCGCCTCGGCCGCCGGCCCTTTCAACGGAAGGTGGGGGATGGAGAAGATCGTGCGCCCGCTCGTCCGCATGTGCTGAATGAGCGCGTCGGTCACGAGCGGCGCCAGTTGCCGGTCGATCAGCGGCGTGCCGAGCGGCGCATAGGGATGCGCCCACACGGTGGACTTCCGCCCGCCGAGAACCTGCCCGCCGTTCACGACCACCGGCGCGAAGAAGTGCAGGTCGTCGCGATCGGAGAAGATCGCCAGCCGCAGCGACTTTTTTCCAAGCGCCGCGATCGCCGGCTCCAGGAAGGCCGGCAGGAAGAACGGGTTGGGCTCCAGCGCACGCTCGGCCAGCGCGCTGATCCGCTCCGAAAGGCGCGGCAGCGCATCGATCGGCTCGAGCGCAAAGGTTCCGCGCCGCGGCTGGGTACGCGTCGCGGAAAGATTGGTGAGACCGCGCTGGGACATCATCTGCATTTCTTGAAGCTATATTCCGCGGCTTTCCCGAGCCGCGATGAATGGTGGATTAAGCTTAAGGGCCGATCAGCCGGCAAATCCACCGCCATCGAGGAAAGCCTGCTCGGCCGGGCTCGTGTGGCGGCCGAGAACGGCGTTGCGGTGCGGGAAGCGGCCGAAGCGCCGGATGATCCGTTCGTGGTCGCGTGCATAGGAGAGATTGTTCGGCGCATGGGCGTGGTGGAGGAGCACACTCTGTTCCTGATCGGCGATCGTCTCCGAATGCATGAACGGTGTGAAGAAGAAAGAGCGCAAGTCGGCAGGCGCCATACGGTCCAAGTCGGATTCGATCGACCGGCGCGCGATGGCAAGGCCCATTGCGTCCTGCGCGAAGGCTCGCGGATCGCCGCGGTAGAGGTTGCGCGAGAACTGGTCGAGCAGCAGAACGAGCGCGAGCGCGCCCTCCGGCGTCCCTGCCCAGGCCTCCAGCCGGCCTACTGCCGCCTCCGCATGCAGTTGTCCGAAGCGCTCGACGATGGCCCGGTCAAAATCCGCGTTCTTGCTGAACCACTTCTTCGGACCGGCCTCGCGCCAGAACGCAACGATGTGCTCCGGCCCCACGCCACTCGCGCCACTCACAGTCGCATCCTGCCCTCGCAGATGTCGCTATAGAGCGTCGGAGTAAGGCGGACATATGTCTGCAGTTCGGGGTGCAGGAAGTAAATCGGGTCGTCGGTCGCCTGCGGATCGAAGCCCTGTTTCACCAGTTCGATCTTTCGCTGCTTGAACGTCGAGGTCGCCTCGATATTGCGTGTGATGCGGAGGAAGACCGGGCGGGCGTAGGCCGCGAGCCGGACGGTGACGTGCCGGCTGAATCCGTCGAGGTCGAGCTCGCTGTCCGCCACCAGCGCCGCCATTCCAACGCGCCCCTCCGCGCCCGGAACCCGTACCCCGTAGACATTGGCCTCGGCGATCCCCGGAAATCCGGTGATCGCCTCCGACACTTCCGAGGTGGCGACGTTCTCGCCCTTCCAGCGGAACGTGTCGCCGATCCGGTCGACGAAATAGTAGTAGCCGGTCGGGTCTTTGCGCATGAGGTCGCCGGTGCGAAACCAGCGGTCGCCCTTCTCGAAGGCGTCGGAGAGGACTTTCTTGTCGGTGGCGCCGGGATCGGCGTAGCCGTCGAAGCGCTGGCTCGGCCGCTTCGGGTCGTTCATGATCTTGGAGATCGCCTCGCCGACCTCGCCCGGCCCGCACTTGACGCAGAAGCCGTCCCGCCCGCGCACAGGCTGCTCGGTGTCGATGTCGAAGCGCACGATCTCGACGAAGAACTTGCTCTCGATCCATTTCGGGATGCGGCCGATCGAGCCGATCTTTCCGTCGAAGTTGAAGAAGACGCAGTTGCCTTCCGTCGCGGCGTACCATTCGAGGATTTTCGGAATCCGGAAGCGCGACTGGAACTCGGCCCAGATGTCGGGCCTGAGCCCGTTGCCGCAGGCAAGGCGGACCTTGTGCCTCGTCTCCTGCGGATGCGGCGGGCCGTTCAGCAGGTAGCGGCAGAGCTCGCCGATATAGATGAAGACGGTGCACTCGTTCCTGACGATGTCGTCCCAGAACAGCGATGCCGAAAAACGCTCGCGCAACACGACGCTCGCGCCGGCCGTGAGCGCCGAGCACGGCCCGAGCACGCCCCCGGAGGTATGATACATCGGCAGGCAGACGTAGACGCGATCCTCGGGCCGCATCCGCATCGCACCGTTGAAGCCGAACATGATGCTCTGGACGCGGTAATGATTGATGTTGGCGGCCTTCGGCAGCCCCGTCGTGCCGCTCGTGTAGACGAAGAGGCACTTGTCCTCGATCGACAGGCGCGGCAGCTCCACGTCGGGAATGGGCGCGTCCGACAGCGCGTCGATCTTCGTGTCGAGCTGCTCGAAGCCGTCGGGCGCTCCTCCGTGGCACCAGAAGTGTGGTCCCGCCGCGAGGTGCGGTTCGGCGGTGCGAAAGCTCTCGACCAGCACGGCGTCGACGATGACGTGTTTCGCCTTCACGATGTTCACGCAATGCGCGAGCGCCGCGCCGCTGAGATTGGTGTTGAGCAGCGCGGTGACGCCGCCGGCGCGTGCGATGCCGAGCCACACGGCGAGATATTCCGGCCGGTTCGGCATCATCAGCGCGACCACGTCGCCCTTGGCGACGCCGTGAGCCATCGCCCAGCGCGCATACTGGTCCGCGCGCCGGTCATACTGCCGATAGCTCATGCGTTCGCGCTCGGAGATGAGCGCGACCTTGTCGCCGTAGGTCTCGGCGAGCCCGCGCACGACCTGCGGATAGGTGCGCCCCGGGTTCCTGGCGACCTTGGTGGCCTTCGACACGGCGCGCACGATTCCCGTCAGATACGCGTAGTCGCTCCCGATCCGCTCGATGAGTCCCATTCACACCCCTGCCGCGAGGCGTTGCGGCCGCGCCGATTCATCGGTTGCCCTTCGGCGCGGAACGTAGCATCGGGGTCGGGGCATTGCGAGCCGACGAAAGCCGCGGGAAGCGAAATGGATGAAGCGGTCGTCATCGACGTGCGCGGACTGAAGTGCCCGTTGCCGGTGCTGAAGACCGAGCGCCGCATGCGCGTCTTCGCGAAGGGCACCCGCTTCGTGGTTCTTTCAACCGATCCGATGGCGGCGATCGACGTGCCGCATTTCTGCGGCGAACATGGCCACCGTCTTATCGCCACCGTGCGCGACGGTGATGCGCTGCGGTTCGAGATCGAAAAGTGCTGACCCAATATAAAAGGCAGGCCCGGTTGCCGGGCCCGCCAAAGACGGCCGCTACTGCGCGGGCGTCATCATCATCGAGCCTTCGGGGTAGGGCTTGCCGTCCGACATCATCATGCCGCTCTCGGGCGCCGAGAGGCTGTACTTGGCATCGTTGTCGCAGGCCATGACCATCTGCTGCGCCGAGTCCGTCATGTAGTAGCTGCCCGCCGGGCAGTTGCCGGGCTTCGCGCCGTTCTCGCCCATCATCACCTCGGAGCCCTCGGCGTTCATGCCGCCCATCACCATGTGCTTGTCGCCCATCATGCCGAGGTACATCTTCTCGTCGGCCGCAAGCGCGCCGGTCGCGAAAGCGATTGCGCCCATCGCGGTCGCGGCAAGCATCAACTTCTTCATCAGTTCCTCCAGGAGGTTCGTTGACTCACGAAAACACCATCGTCTTCGTCGCGATGAGAACGCGACGATGCGCGCATTGTTGCGGGTCTGACAGCTTAGTGATTACGCCGGCTCAGGACGGAGCCGCGTGCCGGGAGAACCAACCCCAGGGAACCGTGGAGGCGGCTACGGAACGACCTTGCGGAGCGGCGCGGGCTTGCCGGCCGCGGCGCCGATGGCATCGGCGGGCGGCGAATCGTCGCCGGCATCGGTCGGCGCGAAGGCGTTCAGGACTTCCGCCTCGCTGGGCAGGTCGGGCCGCGGCCTCGGCAGCGGCGCCACGAACCCCGGCTCGCCGAACTGCGCCACCACCGGGGGAGGCGGCGGCACGATCGCCGACACGCTGACCGGCGGCCCGAGATAGATCGGCAGGAGCGTCAGGTGCGACGCCTCGACGAGATCGGTCGAGGCTGTGTCCTCCTCGCTCGCCACCGACGTCGGCACGACGCGGCGCGGGCCGCAGACATAGGGGCGGAGGTCGAGCGGCGTGTCGTAGGATGCCCCGGTCCTGGCATCCGCGAGCATGACCGGCTGTTCCGTGGGCGGCAGGGGCGCGGCGAAGCCCTCGTCGAGCAGCTCGGCCGCCCGCTCGGTCCGCGCATTCCCCCCGTACTCGCCGAACACCACCGCGATCAGTTCGCGGTCCCCGCGCTTCGCCGAGGCGACGAGGTTGTAGCCGGAGGCGCAGATGAACCCCGTCTTCATGCCGGTCGCGCCGGGATAGTGGACCAGCAGCTCATTGTAGTTCTTGATGACCCTGTCGCCGAACTCGATCGCCGGCAGCTTGAAATAGTCGCGGTATTGCGGGAATTCCGTCAGCAGCGCGCGGGCAAGCAGCGCCATGTCGCGCGCCGTCGTCCGCTGGCCGGGATCGGGCAGGCCGTTCGGATTGACCCAGTGCGAGCGGGTCATGCCGAGCCGCTGCGACTCCGCGTTCATTCGGGCCGCGAAGCCGTCGATGCTGCCGCCGACACCCTCCGCGACGGTGACCGCGATGTCGTTCGCCGACTTCACCATCATCATCTTTAGCGCGTCGTCGAGCCGTATCTGCGTGCCGACCGGAAAGCCCATCTTGCTCGGCGGCTCGCCGCCGGCGCGGGCGCTGTAGGTGATTTCCGAATCGAAGCGGATCTCTCCCGCCTGGATGGCGCGGAAGGTCACGTAGATCGTCATCAGCTTCGAGGTGGAGGCCGGATACCACGGGCGCAGCGCGTCGTATTCCTTCACGACGCGACCGCTTCCGACATCGACGACGATGTAGGGGCCCTGGATCGCCTCGAGCGGCGGCAGAGGCGGGGGCGCCGGCTTGCGCTTCTGCCGCGCCGCCGCGAGGTCCGCCGCCGGCAGGCAGAGCAAAAAGGCGAGCGCCAAGGCGCCGAGCCGCCCGATGATACCAGCCGCTGTCAAATCGGTTTCCTCGCGATGCCGGTGGAGTACGATGCCGGTGGAGTGTGATGACGCTGGAGTATACCGCATTTCGCGCCCGCCTGCACCCCTGCCGGCGTGCCCCGAGTTGCGGAAGCGCGGGCCGCGAGCCTAGTGTCGGGCGAGCACATTGCAAGGCCCCGAGCACGATGCCCACCATCAACCGATTCGCCGACCTGCAGGACGAGATCGCCGGCTGGCGGCGCGACTATCATCGCCACCCCGAAATCCTCTACGAGGTGCACCGCACCGCCGCCGACGTCGCCGCAAAGCTCCGCGCCTTCGGCTGCGACGAGGTGGTGGAGGGGATCGGCCGCACCGGCGTCGTGGGTGTGGTGCGCGGCGAGGGGAGCGCGCCGGGAAAACCCGGCCGCGTCATCGGGCTGCGCGCCGACATGGACGCGCTGCCGATCACCGAGGAGACCGGCAAACCCTGGGCCTCCGAGACGCCGGGCAAGATGCACGCCTGCGGCCATGACGGCCACACCGCGATGCTGCTCGGCGCGGCGAAATACCTCGCCGAGACGCGCCGCTTCTCCGGCACGGCGGTGGTGATCTTCCAGCCGGCGGAGGAGGGCGGGGCCGGCGGCCGCGCCATGGTGAAGGACGGCATGATGGACCGCTTCGGCATCGAGGAGGTCTACGGCCTGCACAACATGCCGGGCCTCCCCCTCGGCCATTTCGCCATCCGCCCCGGGCCGCTGATGGCGGCGACCGACATGTTCACGATCGAGATCGAGGGACACGGGGCGCACGCCGCGCGCCCGCACGCGAGCGTCGATCCGATCGTCACCGGCGCGGCGATCGTGCAGGCGCTGCAGTCGATCGTGGCGCGCAACGTCGACCCGCTCGCGAGCGCCGTCGTCTCCGTGACCACGTTCAACGCCGGCCACGCCTTCGGCGTCATCCCGCAGCGCGCCAGGATCACCGGCACCGGCCGCTCGCTCGAAGGCCACATCCGCGACCTGATCGAGCGCCGCATGGGCGAGATCGTGCAGAATGTCGCGGCCGCGCACGGCGCGACGGTCAAGTTCACCTACGAGCGGAATTATCCCGTCACCGTGAACCACCCCGAGCAGACCGAAAAAGCCATCGCCATCGCCCGCGACGTGGCGGGTGAGAAGGCGGTCGAGGTGAACACCCCGCCGGTCATGGGCGGCGAGGATTTCTCCTACATGCTGGAAGCAAGGCCCGGCGCCTTCATCTTCATGGGCAATGGCGACACAGCGGGCCTCCACCACCCGGCCTACGACTTCAACGACGCGGCGATCCAGTACGGCGCGAGCTACTGGGCGCGGCTGGTGGAGCGGCTGATGGGTTAACCGCCACAGAGCGTCAGGGAGGCGGTGCGGAGGAAGAGTCTTTCTGACGGAGCAGGGTATCAAGCTCGTCAATCTTCGAATTCATCTCTATGATTTGTCTCTCTAAAGCGTCTATTCTTCCAGTCAGCCGACCTAAGTCATCTACCTTGACATTCAGATCGTTAAATCGGTCCCTAAACTGTTCAGTATCGGACCGCAAAGATTTCACCTCATCACCGGTGCTTTTAACCCAACCCAAGGCACCGTCAATGTAACCCCGGACTAACTGGTTTTGAGAGGTGACGAGAGACCAGCAGCCGACGATAAGAGCGACTAAAGCTAAAGCTCCAAAATTCCTCAGTCGATTGACTGTCGTTCTGGCGGAATTTGCCGTCGTTTCCGAGTGTTTTGCTATCGCCAAAGCCGATGAAGACCGATTATTCGCCTCCAAGACCACAAGCGGGATAGAACTTCTTATTGGCGTGTAGGTCTTATCAAAACGATTGTAAGACGCTTTCAGAATGAATTCCTCTATATTCCAGAAGCCCTTGTTGGACGGGTCGGCACCCTCAGGCTCGCTGCCGCTTGAAGTTGTTTTGGTGAATTCAACCCATATAAGGCCATCTTCGACGGGAATCTGGTAGGGTTCTGAAGTAAGGTTATGCAAAGGGATGCAAAGCTTACCCCAAAAGCCAGGGTCGACCAGCGGGCCAGTTCCCAAAAGAAGTCCTCTATGAACGTGTCGAATGTGCAGATTGAACCGCAGCGCGATAAAATCTGGCAGTCGAAAGTCCAGGTCGGATTCTACAAAGACGATAGAATTCGGAGGGACCAGCAGACGACCGTCCCGGAACGGCATTAGTTCCGGATCACCCTCACGGAATATATAGGCCTTTGTGCCCATACGGCATTCGTAACTCGCCTTCTTTAACCGAGGCGGGTGCCCACCTTTGAAGAAGGGGCCAATAAGCCCTGTCGCCTGCACGTAGGCTTCGATATGTTGCGTGGACAGCAGTGATGGAGCGATGTCTAAATGCGCCAGAGGGTCGCCCTGGCCGATGATGCTTTCTGCGATCCTGCGGGCATCTTCACGGCTTAGGACCTCTACCTCTTCATCTGAGGACGGCATGCGGTCGCCTATTAGCTTCGATGATGTCCATCGGAGAGAAACCTAGCCAATCTATTTGCCGTTCAATGGACAGCTCAACTTGGGAGACAAATCTGGACAGCCGACTTTCGCGATTGGAGAGGTCCTCGACCTTTCCGATATAGTCGAGGTGATTCATAACCACGCGCGTGGGCGCGTTAACAGCGAGGGCTCGTTTTACGACATCCGGGTCAAAGTAACCCACCCGCCTGAGACGCTTAGTGACCGTAGTGTATTCACGAATATCTTTTCCTCTATTCGATATGCAAGATACTTCTTGCCAGGTGGTCTCGTGCGGCAGCGGTCCCGAGGTGCCTGCTACTCTAATAGGAAACGATCTGAGCACTAGCGAAACATCGTCGACGTCTATGGGGCTCAGACCGGATTCTGCCAGTGCACCGGCAGCGGTTGTCGAGCGGGATGTCGCCTTAGGCCAGTAGCCCCCCTCTAATAAAGAAAGGCCAAACCCCTGAGTTCCTTCAATAACTATACGTGCTCCTGCTTTGATCTTCTCCCGAAGGAACTCGGACGTGTCGGAAATGAAGTCTTCAAGCTGTGAGTAGTGGTTCGCGAAATGGGATTGTAGTGGATAATTTGAGGCCTCCCTCGCGACGGAAGCCATAACCGCGCCACCGACGCCAGACCCAGTAGACCCTATTGCGCTGGAAAGACCGGCTTCCTGCTCCCACTCTTTGTGTTCCTGCGTAATTATGTGCGCGTATGGGCTAATTCTAATGCGCTTCGCAGGATAGTCTAACAACGCGATTTCTGCGAGAAGGACGGCGATGTCTATGTACGAACCTGCCGGAAAAACGACATCGACCTTCTTATCGATCGAGGCGGCGGGCAATTGCCTCAAAGCATAGCGCTGACCTGAGTGGCTATATCCGGTGTGACCAGAATTCGGCCCGCCAACCCTCACGACGACTGCAGTCGGTCCCCAGCGACGAACGATCTCAAGAGCGACTTTGCCCTTCCCCTCGGAGCCAAACTGGCCCCCAACTACGATTGAGACGGGCAAGGGGTTTCTCGATCGAAGCAGGCAACTAGCTCATCCGCAGACTCTTCCGAGTTAAGCTCGCCCGCCTTGAGTACTATGTCAGCCAGAGGATGCAACTGTTCCAAGCCATTCTCGGTGGATGATTGCGTAGCTTTGTCGAAATCAGAATCTGCATCGCGCTGACTGAACCGCTTGCGCCGCAGTTCTTCATCTCCGTCGAGATAGACGTGATGGAAACGCAATCCAAAACGCTCCTTCAGAAAGGCAAAGTCCTCTGGAAAACGCATTCCGTCGACCACGATCTTATCAGCGCCTGCGACGCGATCAATCGTCTGTTCAGCAAGCCATCGTTGCCGGCCACTGGCCTGAATTTCTGCGCCGAGCTCTTGGCGGCTTGCGCGAGTGGGAGATATGCCGCGTTCCTTCAACAGTTCATCGATTACAAGGCTAAAGCGGGTATAAGCGAATCCGCGTCGTTCAAGCGCTCTCGCGAGAGTAGTCTTCCCGGCGGCGATCGGCCCGCTCAGCCCAATAACCAACGGGCCGGGTTCTGATGTCAGCTTGGGAATTATCAACGGAGGCTCTTCCCTCGTACCGAGTGCTTCCGACAGTCCCGCCAGGTGGAAAGTGCCAACGAGGGCTGCGGTGATCGCGTCGAGTTCGTCGTGCGTGACCTTCTCGGTCTGATAATCGCCGGAAATCCCGAACTCAGACAATCCCATTTTTAGCCACTCAACCCCTGCACCCTTCCGAGGTATCCGCATGATGTCTTGTGCCGCGCCCGGGTAGCTCTCAATCACGGGGATGCCCCGCTTACGCAAAATGCCAGCTAGCCGAATTCCGCGCGCCGTCAGCTTCTGCATGCTCGGCAGTAGGCTCGGATACACGTTCACGCCCCGTCGCTTAAGTTCGCGTTCGCATTGGCGCATGATGCCAAACTGATCTCTGCCTGGATCGGAATCCTCCACCACGATCCGGCCGGCTGGAAGACAAAGGGGGGAATCGATAGAGACGAGGTCAGGCGCAGCGTCGATTGTGCGACTCAATAGATCTTCATCGGTGAATACTGTGGACGTGGTCGCATGCGATCCTTGCAGCAAGCACCACCCGGTCCCGCGTTTTTCCGATCCGGTAAGGTCAATCCCAACTATCTTCGAACGGGCCGCTTGAGTTTCGCCAAATAGATCTCCGAAGTGAGGCGCGTGGTACATCCCAGATGGCATTGGTGGCAAAGTCTTCGGCAGGCGACGCCATCCCTTGGGCGCCGACCACGGCAGAAATTTCACCTGCGAAATGAAAAGGTCGGGATGAATGTCCAGGCGCGTGATCGCCGCATCAAAAAGCGCGCCCATGGCAGCTATATCTGTTCGGTTGTATCGCACGAGCGTCGCAAGGGCACTAGCTTCTCCCCGCAGGAAGCGGTGCCATAAGAGCACCGCAGCGAATCCGTCCACGTCAGCGATTTCTTTTCGGAGCTCTAAGCCGAGCTCCTTCTCTATCGACTTCTGGCCTCCTGTGAGACCGACCCGACGGCAGAGGTACATCAGATCGACGTGAACCTCAGGCAGCGACAGGTCGGGAAACTCCCGAAGCAAGAAACGCTTGTCAAAGCGGATGCCGTTGAAGGTCACAAGGGCTTTGGCGCGGGAAGCATCCTCCAGGAGTCTGCCGTGATCTTCGCCCCGGACAAGCGTATGTGACTGACCTGCGATCGACCAACCGACCAGCGTAAGGTCATCGTAATAGTGGCTAAGGCCTGTCGTCTCGACATCGAGAAAGAGGACAAGCTCGGGATGCGTCGCACAAACAGCCAGCTGATTTGCCAGCTTCCTCGATAACGGACGCGGCGGCCGAGACCGCTGCGGAGTGTGCAGATCAGTGGCCAGCATCATATTCATTTTCGAGGTTTGGCAATTCTGAAAACGCGAATCATTCTGCCCAGTCAATGAAACCCTTAACAATCGGTGGGATCGCCGCATACGGGTCTGTGCAAAGCGAGGAAACTGGGACTATCGCGACGCTCTCGCCTCATTGGGCTTGCGCTCTCGGACGTGGCGCAACTCCGATCTTATCCCCGCCCCCATCCCCTCCCACTATTCTCCCCACACCATTCCTCACGAGGGACCGGATTCGCGACCGGCGCTTTTTCGGGAGGGGTGGGCGGCGCTGTGTGGAAGGTCCCGGAGACCCAAAACTCGGCGGAATCCAGAAGGGTCCCCCAAGGGCGCGAGTCCTTTGCGAGATGTCGCTTCGCTGCATGTCCTCCGGTTCCGGCCTCTCACCAGGGCGCGGAAGGGGGGAAGGAAGAGTGGACGAGTTGGGTTCTGAAAAACGCCGCGCGGGGCGCTGTCGGAGCGCCACGACAAACACGATCGAGGTGCTGCGTCAGCGCCCCGCTCCCTCCTCGAAACGGGGAGGATAGAACCGGTCCCGCGGGCCGCGCTGTCATGCGCCGGGGCCGCGAAGGATCGGAGGCAATCAGGCAGAAGCTCGGGCCGAAAGGCCGCGAGGCCGCTCCCGTGCGCGCCGTTCTCCCCGCCGCGCGCGCCACTGCCCACGCGCGCGCCACTGCCCACGCGCGCGCCACTGCACGCGTGCGATTGCCGCGCGGCGGCGAACCGGCTAGCGTGGACTTTCTCAACGGCGACAGGTTCAACGTTCGCGCGTGAGGGGGGAAACGGAGCCTCGCCAAAGAGGTCAGCTGACACAAGCGTCGCATTCGGCCCGCCGCCGCGAAAGCGCCGGCGCCCGGCTCGTTGGCGCGAACACCAGAACATGTGCAAGGGAGGAATACGATGGATAGACGTACGACACTGAAGCTTCTTGGCGCCTCGGCTCTCGCCGGCGTGGTCGGAATGCCCGGGCTGGTTCTCGCGCAGGCGCAGAAGAAGATGGTCGTGGTGGTGAAGATCGCCGGCATCCCGTGGTTCAACGCGCTCGAGAACGGCGTGAAGAAGGGCGGGACGGACTTCGGCATCGACGCCTCCATGGTCGGCCCGGCGAACGTCGACCCGGCGCAGCAGGTGAAGCTGCTGGAAGACCTGATCGCGCAGAAGGTCGACGTGATCGGCCTCGTGCCGCTCGACGTGAAGGTCACCGAGCCGGTGCTGAAGCGCGCGCAGGAGGCCGGCATCCCGGTCATCACGCATGAGGGCCCGGAGCAGGAAGGCCGCACCTGGAACGTCGAGCTCATCGACTCGGTGAAATTCGGCGAAATACAGATGCAGAAGCTCGCCGCCGAGATGGGCGAGGAAGGCCAGTACGTCGTTTACGTCGGCACGCTGACCACCCCGCTGCACAACATCTGGGCGGATTCGGCGATCGCCTATCAGAAGGCGCACTATCCGAAGATGACGCTCGCCGCCGATCGTTTCCCCGGCGCCGACGAGATCGACACCTCCTACAAGACCACGCTCGACGTGATCAAAGCCTACCCCGACCTGAAGGGCATCCTGGGCTTCGGCTCGAATGGCCCGATCGGCGCCGGCAACGCGGTGCGCGAGAAGCACCTCGGCAAGAAGATCGCGATCGTCGGCACGGTGCTTCCCTCGCAGGCGAAGCCGCTGATCGAGGACGGCACGATCCGCGAGGGCTACCTCTGGAACCCGACAGACGCCGGCTACGCGATGGTGGCGGTGGGCAAGCTGGTGCTCGACGGGACCGCGATCGTCGACGGCGTCGACATCCCGGGCCTCGGCAAGGCGTCGGTGGATGTCGAGAACAAGCGGATCAAGGTCGAGAAGATCATGGTCATCAACAAGGAAACCGTGGATGGCCTGATCGCTCAGGGCCTCTGATCCTCGCAATCCCCGAACCCAGGCGCATCCGGCACCTCGCCGGGTGCGCTTTCCTTGTCCACCTGACGCGCCGTTTCGAGAACCAACACCCCCGCGATGGCCGCCTTTCTCGAACTCAGGAATATCTCCAAGATCTTTGGCGGCGTGCACGCGCTCCGTCAGGTCGATCTCGCCGTGGAGGCGGGCGAGGTGCATTGCCTGGTGGGCGAGAACGGCTCCGGCAAGTCGACGCTCATCAAGATCGTCTCAGGCGTCGCGGCGCCCGAGCGCGGCGGCGAGATCGTCATCGACGGTCAGTCCTTCGAGCGCCTGACGCCCGGCGAAAGCACGCGCCTCGGCATCCAGGTGATCTACCAGGACCTTTCGCTCTTTCCGAACCTGACCGTCGCCGAGAACATCGCCGTCGGCGCGCATCTCGATGGCGTCCGCCTCGTCGACTGGGGCCGCATCCGCGCGAAGGCGCGCGCCGCGATGGCGCGGATCGGCGTGTCGCTCGACCTGGAAGCGAAGGTCGCCGGCCTTTCCGTCGCCACCCGGCAGCTCGTCGCGATCTGTCGCGCCATGGCCGCCGACGCGCGCTTCGTCATCATGGACGAGCCCACCTCGTCGCTCACCCGCCACGAGGTGGAGTCGCTGCTTTCGCTGGTGGAGGATCTCCGCGCCAAGGGCATCTCCATCATGTTCGTCTCGCACCGGCTGAACGAGGTGCGGGAGGTGGCGGAACGGGTCACGGTGCTGCGGGACGGCTCGAAGGTCGGCACTTTCTCCGCCCGCGAGATCGACGACAAGAAGCTCGCCGCGCTGATGACCGGCAAGAGCTTCAGCTACACGCTTTCGGAGATCCAGCCGGGCAAGCTGCCGGTCGCGCTGTCGGTGGAGAACCTGACGCGCACGGGCGAATACGAGGATGTCTCGTTCGAGGTGCATGCCGGCGAGATCCTCGGCATCACCGGCCTGCTCGGGTCGGGGCGCACGGAGCTTGCGCTGTCGCTCTTCGGCATGACGCAGCCCGACTCCGGAAAGATTCTTATCGAGGGGAGGGAGGTCTCCTTCCGCTCGCCGCGCGACGCTGTCGATCAGGGCATCGCCTACGTGCCGGAGGACCGGCTGACGCAGGGCCTGGTGCTCGACCAGCCGATCAGCGCCAACATCGTCGTCACCGTGCTCGACAAGCTCGCCGCGCGCTTCCACCTGATCGACCCGCGCGAACGCCGCGCCACCGTCGACAAATGGGTGAGCGATCTTTCAATCAAGGTTTCCGACCCGGAAAACCCGGTGAAGACCCTCTCGGGCGGCAACCAGCAGCGCGTCGTGCTCGCCAAATGGATGGCCCGGCAGCCGCGCGTCCTGATCCTCGACAGCCCGACCGTCGGCGTCGACATCAGCGCCAAGGACGGCATCTACGAGATCGTGAAGCGCCTTGCCGCCGACGGCATCGCGGTCATCATGATCTCCGACGAGATTCCCGAGGTGCTCTACCACAGCCACCGCATCCTGGTGATGCGGGCCGGGCGGCTGTCTGGCGAGCACATCCCCTTCCGCTCCTCCGAGCAGGACCTGATGGCGGCCGTCAATGCGTGAAGGCTCCTCCATGCGCGAAGGCCCCTCTATCCGGGAGGGATGGGCGAGGTTCCGCCGCAGCCACGAGTTCTGGCTGCTCATTGTCGTGGTCGTGCTCTGCGTTCTCCTTTCGGTCACGACCGACAGCTTCCTCACGCTGCAGAACCTCTTCGACCTCCTCACCTCGAACGCCTTCGTCGGCGTGCTCTGCGCCGGGCTGCTGGTAGTGATCGTGGCGGGCGGGATCGACATCTCGTTCACCGCCACCGCGACGGTGGCGCAATACGTGGCGATGTCGGTGGCGGTCGCCTATGGCGGCAACTGGCTCAGCGTCTTCGCCATCGCCTGCGGCGTCGGCGTGCTCTGCGGCTTCGTCAACGCCTTCGTGATCTACACGTTCAAGATCAAGAGCATCATCGTCACCATCGCCACGCTCAACATCTTCTACGGTGTGCTGATCTTCGTGACGCGCGGCAACTACATCTATTCGCTGCCCGACTGGTTCGCGACCGGCATCAACTGGTTCGCCTTCGAGCGCGACGAGATTCCCTATTCGCTGAATTTCCAGATGCTGATGCTCGTCGCGGTCTTCGCGCTGACCTGGTTCCTGCTGAACCGCACCAATATCGGCCGGCAGATATACGCCATGGGCGGCAATCCCGACGCAGCGCAGCGGCTCGGCTTCAATCTCTTCCGCCTGCATCTCATCGTCTATGGCTACATGGGTTTCGTGGCGGGCATCGCCTCGCTGGTGCAGGCGCAGCTTGCGCAGTCGGTCGCGCCGACGGTGCTGGTCGGCAAGGAGCTCGACGTGCTCGCGGCCGTGGTGCTCGGCGGCGCCAGCCTGCTCGGCGGCGTCGGCACGGTCTTCGGCACGATCCTCGGGCTGACGCTTCTCGCCATCATGCAGAACGGTCTGGTGCTGCTCGGCGTCTCCTCCTATTGGTCGCAGTTCTTCGTCGGTCTGGTGATCCTGCTCTCCGTCTCGGTCACTGCCGTTTCGATGGCGCGCTCCAATCGCAGCCGGAAGGCGCGGGCATGAGCGAGCAGGCGGCGGCAAAACCTCGCCGGAAGCTTCCGGTCGGCGGCACCAATGCCGGCCTGAGCGCGCTCCTCGTCGCGCTCGTCATTCTCTTCGGCTTGATGATCGGCGAAAAATTCTTCGCCCCGGGCGTGCTGCGCTCGATGGCCTTCCAGATGCCCGAGCTCGGCATCCTGTCGCTTGCCATGATGATCACGCTGCTTTCGGGCGGGCTCAACCTCTCCATCGTCTCCACCGCCAACCTCTGCGCGCTCACCATGGCCTATGTGCTGAGCGTCACCATCCCGGACGCCACCGGCTTCGCCTGGGGCGCATGGCAGGTCGTGGCGGTGCTCGCCGGGTTCGTGGTCGCCTCCCTGATCGGAATCGTCAACGGCTACGTCATTGCCTATCTCGGCGTCTCGCCGATCCTCGCCACGCTCGGCACCATGACGATGGTGAAGGGGCTCTCCGTCGGGCTGACGCACGGCAACGTCATCTCCGGCTTTCCCGAGCCGATCGAGTTCATCGCCAATGGCACGGTGTTCGGCATTCCCTTCGGGCTTTTCGTCTTCGCGGCGGTCGCCATTCCAGTCGCGGTCGCGCTCCGGCGCACGCCTTTCGGAAATGCCGTCTATCTGATGGGCTCGAACCCCGAGGCGACGCGCTTCTCCGGCGTGCGCACGCGGCGCGTTACGATGAAGCTCTACATCCTCTCCAGCCTGCTCGCCGCCGTGGCCGCGCTCGTCATGCTGTCGCGCTTCAATTCGGCGAACGCCTCCTACGGGGAGAGCTATCTGCTGGTGACGATCCTCGCCGCGGTGCTCGGCGGGACAGATCCGTTCGGCGGCTTCGGCAAGGTCGGCGGCCTGGTGCTGGCGCTGATCATCCTCCAGGTCATCTCCTCGGCCTTCAATCTCCTCGGCTTCAGCCAGTTCCTGACCATCGCGATCTGGGGCGGACTGTTGATCGCTACCAGCATCTTCGCGCTTTGGTATCGCGGCCATCTCCGCTGGGGGAGCTGACGGCCTGGGGTTGCGCGTCGGCGCATCCAGGCGTATCAGGCACGCTCAACCGCAGCTCCGGGAGGCTTGCATGACAGTGATGTTCTTCCTCCGCGCCCCCGGAATCCGATCGCTCATGTCGGTCCCCGGCGCAGGAATCGCTTCGGCCTCATAGGCTCGAGCCTTCCCCACTGACCTTCTGAATCGCGGCTTCGGCCGCTTCCCTTTCTCGAATCAGGAGCCGGCCGCGCTGCGGAAGCGCGCCGGTCGATCATCATGAATCCCTTTCGCCCGGGTGGGCGCGCGGAAGCGTTCCGCGTCGTCCTCGGCTTCACCTTCGCGCATTGGCGCCGGCAGCGCTGGCTCGTCGCCGGCATCGGTGCGCTCGTCATCCTGTCGACATTCGCGGACGTGCTGATGCCCGTCTATGCAGGCCGGCTTGTCGATGCGGTGGCACTTGGCGCCGGCGCGCGCGCGGCCGCCCGCGATGCCGCGATCGCGGCATTCGCCATGATCCTGCTCCTTGGCGCGGGGATGGTGGTGTTCCGCCACGCCGCCTTCCTGGGTGTCATCCGCCTGACCCTGCGGATCATGGCGGACGTCGCCGCTGATGCATTTCATCGCGTACAGCGCTTTTCGACGGAATGGCATGCGAACAGCTTCGCCGGGTCCACCGTCCGGAAGATCTCGCGCGGTATGTGGGCGCTCGACCTTCTGGACGACACGCTGCTCGTCGCGCTCCTGCCGTCCGCGGTGGTACTGGTCGGTTCGGCGCTCGTGCTGGCGCTCTACTGGCCCGTGATGGGGCTCGTGGTGATTGTCGGCGCGGCCGGCTACATCGCAGTGACGACCGCGCTCTCTCTCGTCTGGGTTGCGCCCGCCGCGCGCCTCGCGAACCAATGGGACACGAAGCTCGGCGGATCGCTTGCCGATGCAATGAGCTGCAATGCCGTCGTGAAGGCGTTCGGGGCGGAGGCGCGCGAGGATGAGCGTTTGCACCGCGTCGTCGACAAGTGGCGGCGGCGGACGCATCGCGTCTGGGTGCGCGGCACGCTTAACGGCACCACGCAGATGCTGATGCTGCTTGGACTCCGCGCGGCGGTCATCGGCACCGGCCTGTGGCTCTGGTGGAATGGCCGCGCCACGCCGGGCGACGTGACCTATGTGCTCACCACCTTCTTCGTGATCCAGGGGTATCTGCGCGACGTCGGAATGCACATCCGCAACCTGCAGCGCTCGGTGAACGACATGGAGGAGCTGGTCGACTTCCATGCCGAGCCGATCGGGGTTGATGACTGCGCCGCCGCGCATCCCATCGCAATCGGCGGTGGGGCGGTGACCTTCGACCGCGTGAAATTCCACTATGCCGGCCACGCGACGCCGCTCTACGAGGATTTCTCGGTTGCCATCGCCGCAGGCGAAAAGGTCGGGCTGGTCGGCCGCTCAGGCTCGGGCAAGACGACTTTCGTCAAGCTCATCCAGAGGCTCTACGACGTGACCGACGGGAGAATCGTGATCGACGGCCAGGACGTCGCCTCGGCAACGCAGGCGTCGCTGCGCGCGCAGATCGCCATCGTCCAGCAGGAGCCGATCCTCTTCCACCGTTCGCTTGCCGAGAATATCGCCTACGCACGGCCGGGCGCGAAGCCTGCGGAGGTGGAGCGAGCGGCGCGGCTTGCCAATGCGCACGACTTCATCGAGCGCCTGCCGAACGGCTACAAGACGCTGGTCGGCGAGCGCGGCGTGAAGCTCTCCGGCGGCGAGCGCCAGCGGGTGGCGCTGGCGCGCGCCTTCCTCGCCGACGCGCCGATCCTGATCCTCGACGAGGCGACGTCGAGCCTCGATTCGGAATCGGAGCTCCTGATCCAGGAGGCGATGGCGCGGCTGATCCGCGGCCGCACCGCTATCGTCATCGCGCATCGCCTGTCGACCGTACGCGCCATGGATCGCATTCTCGTCTTCGAGCGCGGCCGGATCGTGGAGGAGGGGAGGCACCCGGAGCTTGTCCGCCACGAGCGCGGCATCTACCGCGGCCTCTTCGAGAAGCAGGCGGGAGAGTTGATGCGGGATTTGCAGGTGGCTTGAAAGAGCCGCCTGCAACCCTCTCAGGCCGCCCGGCTCCGCGCCACATAGATGCCGGCGCAGATGATCATTGCGATGCCGACCAGCGTCCAGATGTCGGGAACGTCGCCGAAGACGGCGACGCCGAAAATCGCGGCCGAGATGAGCTGCACGTAGTTGAAGGGTTGCAGCAGGCCGGCCGGGGCATAGGTGAAGGCGCGGATCATCAGGAGCTGCGAGACGCCGAAGACGAGCCCGAGGCCGATCATCAGCAGCCATTCGCGCTCGGTGACATGCACCCAGCTTCCCGCCGCGAAGGGGGTGGAGATGAGCCCGCCGACCAGCAGCGTCCAGGCGAGGGTGGTGGTCGCCTTCTCCCCTGCGGCGCCGAGGCTGCGAGTAATGAGCTGCAGCAGCGCGTAGAAGATCGCACTGGCGAGCGGCAGGATTGCGTAGTGCGAGAGTGCGCTGAAGCCCGGCCGCGCGACGAGCAGTACGGCGAGGAAGCCGATTCCAACTCCGATCCAGCTCGCCACCGGCACGTGTTCCCCAAGGAATGGAACCGACAGCACCACCACGATGAACGGGCCGGCGAAGAGCAGCACGGTGGCGTCGGCCAGCGGCAGATAATGCACGCCGAGCACCATACCGACGCTGATGACGAGCGGGGTCAGACCGCGCATGATCTGCAGCCCCGGACGCCTGGTGCTGAAGAGGCTCTTCCAGTCGGAAGGGCGAACCGACGCCAGGACGACGGGGAGCGCGAGCGCGTAGCGCGCCCAGACGATCTGGGCGACCGACTGGGTATCGGCAAGGATCTTGCTCAATCCGTCCACCGCGCCGAACATCGAGGCCGACACGACGAGGAAGAGGATCCCGCGCAGGATCGCGCGGCGTTCCTGAGTATCTGGCATGGGATGCGGCGGGGACTCGGCCAAGGCGCTCTTCGGTAAGGCACGCGGGTTCGCACGGAACGCGGCAATTCACAACGCCTCGGTGATCGCTTGCGCCGAGATTTCGCGGCGCAGCCCGGGCGCCCGGCGCATTCCTTCACCGATAAAACAAACGCGAACAATGTTCGCGAGGCTTGGCTAACCGCGAAATAAGGACGCGGATTGCGGCTAAACGTTTCGGAATTTCCGGCCGTTATCGTCTTTGCGTGTCCAGCGAGAGGGGCCAATTGGCCGCAGTCATTCCTGACAGCCTGCCGGGGGGCGCGCATCCGCGAACCCTCGGATGGTTCGGTACCGCCGCCCTTGCCATGGGCGGCAGCAACCAGATGATCTTCCTGATCACGGCACTGTTCGTCGGCCAGGGACAGATCCTTGGCCAGGGCAGCGCGGCGGTGCCGCTGCTGATCATCGGCGTGCTCCTCGGCTGGGCGGCTGCGCCGGCCTGGACCGAGCTCGTGCTCATGTGGCCGAACCGCGTGGGCGGCATCGCGGGCGCCTGCGCGGAGGCGTTCCGCCCCTACAATCCCGTGCTCGCGGCACTGACCGGCACTTGCTACTGGTGGGGCTGGGTGCCGACCTGCGGGCTGACCGCGCTGCTCTCGGCTTCCGCCATCCAGCAATGGTACCTGCCAGGCCTGCCGGTGGAACTGGTCGCCTGTGGGCTGGTGCTGTTCTTCGCCGGCGTGAACATGTGCGGGGTACGGTGGATCGCGGGGCTGGCGATCCCGATCGCGACTGCCTCCGCGACGCTCGCTTTCCTCTCCTCCCTCATTCCGATCCTGAGCGGCTCCGTCGACTGGCGGCAGGCGACAGACTTCACGCTGACGACGCCTTTCGACGGTTGGTTCGGCGGCGTGACGTCGGTGATGGCCGGCCTCTACCTAATCGGCTTCGCTGCCCCGGCCTTCGAGGCCGCCGCCTGCCATGTCGGCGAGACGATCGATCCGAACCGCAACGTGCCGCGCGCCATGCTGGCCGCTGCGGTCATGGCGGGAATCTACTTCATCGTCCTTCCCGTCGTCTGGCTCGGAGTGCTCGGGCCCGAGCCGCTCGGCCAGGACCTCGCGACCGTGCTTGGTCCGACCTTTGCGCCGCTCGTCGGCAGCTTCGGCAAGGCTGCGGCCGTCTGGTTCATCATGCTCAACATGTTCCACGGCACGATGCAGCCGCTCGCCGGCGCCGCCCGCACCCTGTCGCAACTCAGCGACGACGGTTTGCTGCCGCGCTTCCTCGGCTTGCGCATGTCGACGGACTGCCCGTATGCGGCGACGCTGCTCACCGCGGGCTGCGCCATCGTCTTCCTTCTCGCGGGCGATCCCGTCTGGATGATCGCGGCCGCGAACTTCACCTATCTCATCGGGATCTGCATGCCGAACGTCGCGGCATGGCTGCTGCGCCGCGATCTGCCTGACGCGCCCCGCCCGTATCGAGCGCCGCGTGGCACGATCGCTCTCGGCGTGATGGCTGCATCGGTCTGGCTGCTTACCTCGATCCTCGGCTTCCAGCAGTTCGGGCTTCCGACGGTCCTGTTCGCGCTCTGCCTGGCCTATTCCGGAGCCGCTCTTTACGCCTGGCGCATCGTCGAGGATCGGCTCCGTGCCGGCCTGCCCGCAATCGCACCGACGCTGCATGTCAAGCTGACGGGCGCGATGCTCTTCGTGCTGGTCCTCGATGGTGCGGGCTACTTCATGGCCGTCGGCAGCGTCCCGGGCGACCACAAGGTGCTGGTCGCCGTGCTGGAAGACATCTTCGTCGCGGTCGCGCTGCTCACCATCAGCGTGGGTCTGATCCTTCCGGGAATGATTACCTTCTCGGCGACCGAGGTGAGCAAGGCCGCGAAACGGCTGACGACGGGAACGCTACGGGAGTTCTCGCTGGCGATGGCAGCCTTGGGCCGGGGCGATCTCGACGCGGCGCACGCCTCCGTGAACATCGTGCCGGTGAAGCCCAACTCCCGCGACGAGCTCGGCGAAATGGCGGAAAGTTTCAACGTCCTGCAGGAGGAAGTGCGGGGCGCCGCCGTCAGCCTCGGCGAGGCGCGCGAAAATCTCCGCACGGCGCGGGCCGAGCTCATCGCCCGGCACGAATACATCGCGTACCTCGCGCACCACGATGCACTGACGAAGCTGCCCAACCGGCAGGCGCTCGCCGAGCGGCTTGCGCAAGCTGTCGATCGCGCCAGTGCAGCCGGCTCCGGATTCGCCGTGCTGAGCGCCGACCTCGACTCCTTCAAGGAGGCCAACGACGTCTTTGGTCACGCCGTGGGCGACGATTTGCTGGCCGCGGTCGCACTGCGGCTCTTGGTAGTGGCCGGGGACGCCTTCGTTGCGCGTGTTGGCGGCGATGAGTTCACGCTGGTGCTGGAAGCGGCCGATATCCTTACGGGCGCCGACGCGCTCGCCGGGCGCCTGCTCCACGCGATGTCGGATCCGTTCGAAATCCGGGGCCAGCAGATCTCCATCGGGCTCAGCATCGGGGTCGCCATTCACCCACGCGACGGCAGCGATGCAATGGCGCTGCTGGCCAACGCCGATGCCGCGCTCTATCGCGCCAAGACCGAGGGCCGCAATACGGTGCGGTATTTCGACCCGGAGATGGACCGCCGTCTGCGCGAGCGCTACGCGATGCAGAACGATCTGCGCTCCGCCATCCTCCACGACGAGCTCCTGCTCCACTATCAGCCGCAGGCGACGATCGATGGAGAGGTCTTCGGATTTGAGGCGCTGGCCCGCTGGGAGAACGCCAAATACGGGCTCGTTTCACCCGGCACTTTCATTCCGCTGGCCGAACAGAACGGCACGATCGTAGACATCGGCGAGTGGACACTGCGCACGGCCTGTCGCGAAGCCGCCTCCTGGGCCGCGCCCCTGCAGATCAGCGTCAACCTGTCGCCGGTGCAGTTCCGCTATGGGGACCTCGCCCGGCTGGTGCATCTGATCCTCATCGAGACCGGCTTGCATCCCGGGCGCCTGGAACTGGAGATCACGGAAGGTGTCCTCATCAGCGACCCGCCGCGTGCCTTGGCGATCCTGAAGCGGCTCAAGTCGCTCGGCGTGAAGATCGCCATGGATGATTTCGGCACCGGCTTCGCTTCGATGTCGTCGCTGCAGTCGTTCCCGTTCGACAAGATCAAGATCGATCGGAGCTTTGTCGCCGGCATAGAATCCGACCCGCAATCGGCCGCGATCGTGCGCGCCATCCTGGGACTCGGGAATGCGCTTGGGATGCCGGTGATCGCGGAGGGTGTAGAGACGGAGTCGGAACGGCAGTTTCTGCGTTTGGAGGGTTGCCACGAGATGCAGGGCTACCTGATCGGTCGCCCGAGCCCGATCCAGATCTACGCGGCGCTCACGCATCACAGGCGGAGCGAGCAGACGAGGGCTGCCGCGGTCGCGTGACGTTCTTCAGGGCTTCGGGGGTTGCGCCGGCAATTCGTCGGTGATGACCTTGAAGCCGACCAGCGTGGATTTTCCGAAGTTGGTGGAGATCGCGACATCGGTGGCGTCGCGTCCGCGGCCCATGAGGATGCGGCCGATGCGGGGATGATTGTGCCGCGCGTCGAAGGTGTACCAGCGGCCATCGAGGAAGGCCTCGAACCAGGCGGAAAAATCCATCGGGTTGGGATCGACCGGCACGCCGATGTCGCCGAGATAGCCGGTGCAGTAACGCGCCGGGATGTTCATGCATCGGCAAAGCGTGATCGCGAGATGCGCGAAGTCGCGGCAGACGCCGGTCCGGTCGTTGTTCCCCCCGAAGGCGCTTCGCATCGGGTCGGCGTTCTTGTAGTTGAAGACGATGCGGTTGTGCACGTAGTCGCAGATCGCCTGCACGCGCGTCCAGCCGGGTGGTACCTTGCCGAATTCCGCCCAGGCGAAATCCGCCAGCCGATCGGTCTCGCAATAGCGGCTGCCGAGCAGATAGACGATCGCCTCTTCCGGAAGCTCCTCGACGGGGGTCTGAGCTGCTCCATAGGGGATGTAGTCGGGAAGCCCCGTATCCCCGATCTGGAAATCCGCGAAGATCTTCAGCCGTCCGGCCGGCGCCACGATGCGCGTGCAGATGTTGCCGAACCCGTCCTCGTAGTTCTTGGAGGGGATGGGCGGGTCGAACTGGATCAGGTGCGGAGTCGAGAGGTCGGCGAACCGCTCCGGCCGGATGGAAAGCACCAGCAGCATAGGCGTTGGCTGCGGGCACTCGTACTCGATTTGGTAGCCGGCTCTGATCTGCATGGCGCCCTTCAAGCTCGGAGCACTGTAGAAGGTTCCACTTCGGCGGAATCTTCGCGCACGACTTTCACCGTCACCTCCATGCCGAGATTGTCGGCGGGGAAGCCGCTGAACGACCCCGAGAGCGGCAGCGCTTCGCTCGGCTCGCGCGCTACCGCGACGCGGATCAGCCCCTCGTTGCCGAGGATGGCGTTGGTAGGATCGATGTCGACCCATCCTGCGCCCGGAAGGTAGACCTGCACCCAGGCGTGCGTCGAGCCGCCGCCATGCACTTCGTTGCGGTCGCGCGCCGGCACGTAGAGGTAACCGGAGACGAAGCGGGCGGGCAGGCCGAGAGAACGCAATCCCTCGATCATCAGCTCCGTGAAGTCGCGGCAGGTGCCGATGCCGCGGCGCAAAGTCTCCGAGGGATTCTGGATGCCGCTCTCGACCCGCCGCTCGTAGGTGAGCCCGCGGCGGATGCCGTGGATCATGGCGGTGAGGAGCTCGAGCGTTGGCGTCGGCTTGTCGGGGCGGAGGAACGACTGCGCCCAGCTTTCGAGCGCGCCGTCGGAATCGGGATAGCGCCGCATCATGAAAGGCCCGAGATCGTCGAGCTCCTCCGCGTCGAAGGCGACCGGGAGCGACAGCGCGCGGTCCTCGATGTTGAAACCGGAAGGATGCGAGCGCGCCAGCTCCACCCGGATACGGCTGTCGAAGACCAGCGTATCCGCGCGCACCCCGAACCGCGCCACGCCAACCCGATTGCCGAGCGCGTCGTCGCTGAAGCGAAGGCTAGCCGGCTCCGGCATGATGTCTAGGGTTGAATCGACCAGGCGCTGGTCGTGCCCGGCGCGCGGCGTGAACATCATGCGATGCTCGCCGAAGGCGACCGGATGCCGGTAGCGGTAGGTGGTCACATGGCGGACGCTGAAAACAGGCATTCCTGATGCATTCCCGGCTGCCACCCCCGTGTCGCGACGGCTTCCCATCCTATCGCAGCAAGAACCGCGCCAGAAGGGGGTCTACCGCCAGGGAAGAGAGGAGAGGAGCGAGGGGAAAATTGTCGCCGCCCCATTCGCGCCGCAACCTTCTCATGCGGCGGTCATCTCGCTGTTGTCGTTTCGACTCGCTCCTCTGCTTGAAGGATGCGGGGGCGGGAAAAGGCCGTGGAGGCCAGGATGTCGAACGCCTCACGCTGCCGCGCGATCGCGGCCAACTACGCCCGGCAGGCCGCTGCCGCGAGCGACCCGGACGCACGCCGTGCCTTCCGCCGCCTGGAATTCCTCTGGCGCGACATGGCTCCGCTCGCGGAGAACTTCGACCGCTGGAGCGACGAGGGCTCGAAGGAACGGATCTACGCGATGATCGACGCGGTGGCGGAAATGCGGCGCAAGGTGGCGTGAAGCGGTCGCCGTCAAGCCTCCTTCACAAACTCCATCGCCGCGGAGTTCATGCAGTAGCGCTTGCCCGTCGGCGGCGGGCCGTCGGGGAACACGTGCCCGAGATGGCTGTCGCAGCGGGCGCAGCGGATTTCCGTGCGCACCATGCCGTAGGCGCGGTCGGTCAGCTCGTGGATATGGTTCTTGTCGAACGGCTGGTAGAAGCTCGGCCAGCCGGTGCCGGACTCAAACTTCGCGCCCGCCCTGAAGAGTGGCAGGCCGCAGAGGCGGCAGGCGTAGACGCCCTTCTCCTTGTTATCGAGCAGCGTGCCGCAGAACGGTCGCTCGGTGCCGTGGTCGAGGAGGATGTGCCGCTCCTCGGGCGTCAGCTTCTCGGCGAGCCGCGCAACCTCTGCGGCGGGAAGCGGGGCGATGTCGTAGCCCGTCGTGGATTTACGGATGGCGGTGGCGCCGAGTGTTTCGGACATTTTTGCACTCCGGAGGCAAGGACAGCCGTAATATAGGTGCTGCCACCCCGGATGGCCACGCGCGGCGGACCGTCCGCGCGAGAAAACCTATTTGCCCTTGTGCGGCTGCATCACCGGCTTCACCCCTTCGGAATCGAGCGAGAGCTGGTGCTGTGTGGCCTCGTTCGGGTGGGGAACCATGCCGAGGCCGGGCGTCTGGCTCACAGGCCGCGCCGGCTGCGGAGCACTTTTCTTCATCGCCAGCGCGCGCTGGGCATTGTGCGCGAGATCGTCGTTTGCGGGCGTCGGAGGCTGCACTTTGTCCCTGGACATCTTTCGCTCCCTGCGATGCTCCCCATGCCAATCTTCCCAGCCCTCGAAGCGTTCCATCGCGCCGGCCATAATCCTTAGCCGCGGAACCAGCGCTCGGCCCAGGCATTCTGTCCGCTGAAACCGGGAGGCTGCGACGATGAACAACAATGGTCTGGCGATGATAGTCGGTGGCCTTGTCGTGGCCGTCGGAGTTCTCCTCTTCTTCGGCACGCATGTCTTCCGCGGCGGCAGCGATCACGACGTCAACGTCACCATCGAGGCGCCCGCGAAATAGCGCGGATCGAAACCCGCATCGATCCTTTCGCCAGCGGGAACCCCACCCCGCCCTCGACGTTTTCCGAACACGAAAATGCCGCGGCAGCCGGCTGAGGGAGACGGTGGGATGTTGAGCAATCAGGATACGTGGAACTTGGCCTGCGCGCTTGCCCGCTCCGGCGAATACGCCAATGTCGTGATGATCGAGCGCGAGCTCCGGCGACGCGGCGTCCTGAAGGACGGGCCGCTCACTACGCAGAGTTTTCGCCGCGAGCTTCTGACCCGTGTCTGTCACGCCGCGCGGAGGGGTGACATTGAGGCCGAGCCGCTGCAATCGGAGCGACCGGCCTTCGGGCTTGGCAGACTCAACCTCGCGCTCGATCTTCCCTAGCTGTCTCAAGCCGCCCTTCCGTTGTAGGATAGGAGGCTGCGGCGTCTCGCCCTGAGCGCAAGCGGGGGCATGATGGACTGGATAACCGGCTGGATTGCCGCAAACTGGGTCGAGTGCGTCGGCTATCTGGGCACCGCCTTCACGATCGCCACCTACGCGATGAAGACGATGATCCCGCTCCGCATTGCAGGGATCCTGAGCAGCATCTTCTTCATCAGCTACGGCCTCCTGAACGGCAGCTATCCCGTGGTCGTCACGGAGGCGATCCTGCTGCCGCTGAACGCGCTCCGCCTTTACCAGATGCTGCAGCTCGTGAAGAGCGTGGAGAGCGTTGCCTCCGGCAATCTCTCGCTCGACTGGCTGAGGCCCTACACCCACCGCCGCAAGGCCCGCGCCGGAGAGATCGTCTTCCGCGGAGGCGACGAGGCGACGGAGATGTTCTTCACGCTCTCCGGCCGCTTCAGGCTGGTGGAGAGCGGCCTTGAGATCGGGCCGGGGCAGGTGCTCGGTGAACTGGGACTCGTCGCGCGCGGGAACCTCCGCACGCAGACGCTCGAATGCCTGGAGGACGCGGAATTCCTGTCGATCAGCTACCGCGAGGCGAAGGAGCTCTATTACCAGAACCCGCAGTTCGGCTTCTACTTCCTCGACCTCATCGCCGCCCGCCTGATCGAGAACGCCGAGCGCGCCGAGGCGCGGGCGATCGCCGCGGAGGAGCGCGCCACGCGCGCGGAGACAGCGCGGCAGGCTGCGGAATAGCGATAGCGCGTGACGGTGTTGGCGGCGCTTATCACGCGACCGCGCTTCACATCGGGGACTGGGGGACCACGCCAGCAAGATAATCCGGCACCGGCCGGCCCTCCGACTTGAGCCACGCCCCCATCCGCCCGATCACGGTCGCGACCGCCGGCCGCGCCAGCACGCGCTTCCGCCAGTCGAGGAGCCGGGGCGTCGCCTCTCCCATCAATGCGCCTTTCCGCTCGCCATAGAACTGCGCCATGAAGAAGCCGATGTCGGCGTAGGAGTAAGGTCCGGCGAGATAGTCGTGCAGGGCGAGCCGCACCTCCATCTCCGCATAGTGCTCGTGCGCTTTCGCCCGAGCCGCGACCGCAACCGGATCGTCAGGAGTCTCCTCCAGCCCGAACAGCTTTGCGATGTTGGCGAACACGATCTCGTCCGCCCGCATCTCGAGCTGCCGCGCCGCCGCCCGCGCGACGATGTCGCGCGGCCAGAGCGCCGGCTCCGGGACCGCATCCTCCAGATATTCGAAGATCTGCGTGGAATCGAAGAGCGCGACGTCGCCGTGCACCAGCACCGGCACCTGCCCCTTCGGATTGATGCGCAGGACTTCCGGGTGCTTTGGCTGGTAGCGGTCGCCCTTGTCGAACGGCACCATCACCAGATCGAATTTCCGGCCCTTCTCGAGAAGGGCGATCTCGGCCTTCGCCCCGAACATGGAGAGCGGGCCGGAATAGAGGGTGAGGGAGGCCATGGCATTGCCCTTCGCTGTTGTCTCCGCCCGGCCTGAACCGCCAATCCTTCCATCACGTCGATGATGGGACCACCCGTCACGGCTCCGCTGCTGCCGTCAATCCCGCGACTGGCGAGAAATTCTTGAGGGATTGATCAATCCGTTTGAAATGACGTGGGGTGGGGGCGGCAAACGGAAATGGGATTGGACGATCGCCCCCGGCTCGCAGTAGCACCGGATGGAGGGCTATCGTCCTGGATGAGTCCGAGGGGAGGTCACCCATGCCGCGCACCCGTCTTTCAATCCGCGCCGCCGTTCTGGCTTCGCTCGCCATCGGAGCCGCGCCAGTGGCCTTTGCCGCAAGCTTCCCAACAGTCGTCCGCGCCGTCCTCAACGCCCAGACGACCGGACGGCTCGCCCAGATGGACCCCGATCAGCGCGCGCAGATGACCGACTGCGTGATCGGCGCGCTCGCCGGGATGCCCAACGGCAGGAAGCAATATGTCACCGGCGGCGCCGGTATCGCGGAGCAGCAGCATCGCTTCGGCGAGGTCGTGCTGGAGGACCGCGCGAAGTGGAAGCAGAAGATCGCATCCGTCTGCGCGAGCATCGCGCTTGCGAAGACTACGGGAGATAAATAGGCGGAGCGGTCGCCCAGAGTTTGCCGGCGCCCCGCCGAGGCTGCCGTCAATCCCCACGCACCTTGCCATGAGCGTGTAGGGAATTACTTGGGAGGGCCATATCCACCCCCCGTCGGCGTGCTGACAATCACCGCGTCCCCTGCCTCCAGCACCGTCTGATCCGCGCCACGCAACTCCTCCACGCGGCCGTCCTTCCGCCGCACGAAGGTTGCGCCGAGCTCGCCCGGCTCGCCGCCGAGGAGGCCGTGCGGGCGGATTGTGCGGTGGGAGGAGAGGATGGCGCAGTCCATTTTTTCGAGGAACCGCAGCGTCCGCATCGTCCCCGAGCCGGCCGACCATTTTCCGCGCCCGCCGGAGCCCGCAGCAGACGACGCCCTCTCCCCTTGAGGGAGAGGGTGGTCGGCGGAGCCGGCCGGGAGAGGGGGAGTTCTGCGATTGGCGGCTACGGAACGATCGGAGGCCTCCCCCTCATCCGTCCGCTCCGCGGATACCTTCTCCCTCAAGGGGAGAAGGCCGCGCTCCACTCCGGCCGGCCACTCGTCCGGCTTCCGCCTGATGTGGAAATCCTCCAACAAGACCGGAAAACGCATCTCCAGCACTTCCGGGTCGGTAAGCCGCGAGTTCGTCATGTGGGTGTGCACGCCGTCGGTGCCGTCAAAGCCCTCGCCGGAATTGAACACGCCCGCCGGCGAGCCGGAGCAGATCGTCTCGTAGTACTGGTACTGGTCGTTGCCGAAGGTGAGGTTGTTCATCGAGCCCTGCGCCGAGGACAGGCTCCCGAGCGCGCCGAAGAGCGCATTCGTCACGTGCTGGCTGGTCTCGACGTTGCCGGCGACGACCGCGCGCGGATATTGCGGCGCCAGCATCGAGCCCTCCGGGATGACGATCTCGATCGGCTCCAGGCACCCGGCGTTCATCGGGATGTTGCCCTCCACCATCACGCGGAAGGAATAGAGCACTGCCGCGCGGGTGACGGGGGCGGGGGCATTGAAATTGTTGGGCTGCGCCTCGCTCGTGCCGGTGAAGTCCACCTTCGCCGAGCGCTTCGCCTTGTCGACGGTGATCCGCACCTTGATGACGGAACCCTGGTCAGTCGGATACTCGAAGGCGGAATCCTTCAGCGTCTCGATGACACGCCGCACGCTCTCCGCCGCGTTGTCGCGCACGTGCTTCATGTAGGCCTGCACGGTCGCCAGCCCGAACTGCTTCACCGTCTTGCGGATTTCCGCCGCGCCCTTCTCGTTCGCGGCGATCTGCGCCTTCAGGTCGGCGATATTCTGCGCCGGGTTGCGGCAGGGGTAGGGGTGGTCGGTGAGCAGCGTATGCAGCGCCGCCTCGCGGAATTCGCCGCGGTCCACCAGCAGGAAATTGTCGATGAGGACGCCCTCCTCGTCGACGGTGGTGGCGCGCGGTGTCATCGAGCCGGGCGCGGTCCCGCCGACATCGGCGTGATGCCCGCGCGAGGCGACCCAGAAGAGAATCTTTCGGCCCCGCCCTCGTGGTTCGAGGCTCGCGCTGCGCACTCGCACCTCACCATGAGGGCTTCCCTCGGAGCCGCTTCCACGGCCCTCATCCTGAGGTGCGAGCGAAGCGAGCCTCGAAGGATCGGACACATCTCCCTCCTCGAACACCGGCGTCACCACCGTGATATCCGGCAGGTGGGTGCCGCCGTTGTAGGGCGCGTTCAGCGCGTAGACGTCGCCCGGCGCAATCTCCGGATTCATCCGCCGCACGATGTCGACGCTGCGGTCCATCGAGCCGAGATGCACCGGCATGTGCGGCGCGTTCGCCACCAGCGCGCCGGTGGAATCGAACAGCGCGCAGGAGAAATCCAGCCGCTCCTTGATGTTCACCGAATACGCAGTGTTCTGCAGCGTCACGCCCATCTGCTCGGCGATCGACATGAAGAGGTTGTTGAAGACCTCCAGCATCACCGGGTCGGCATCCGTGCCGATCGCGTGCGTCATCGCGCGGGGCGTCACGCGGCGGAGCACGATGTGGTTCTTCGCCGTCACCTCCGCCGACCATCCGGGTTCCACGACGATCGTCTGGTGCGGCTCGATGACGAGGGCTGGCCCCTCGAATTTCTGCCCCGGCGAAAGTGCTGCGCGGAAGTATATCGCTGCGTTTTGCCAGCTGCCGGCGGAGAAGAACCGCGTCTTCTCCGCTGCCTCCGGCTCGGCCTTTGTCAGCGGCAGGTCGGGCTCGACGATCGCAGCCCCGCCGCCGCGCCCTTCCACTTCCACCGCCTCGGCTACCAGCGGCTTACCCGGATAGATGAAGCCGAAGCGGGCACGATGCTCGTTCTCGAAGGCTGCGCGCATCGCCTCGCTCGGCCCGAAGACGACAGGGAGCGCCATGTCCGTCCCGTCGTAGCGCACATGCACCCGGGCGGACATTTCGATATCCGACGCACTTAGTCCCTGATCGTTGAGGTCACGCAGAACATCGGTTGCGAGACCGGCGCGCACGCTCTCGATCTGGGCCTCCGAGGCGGGGAGGAGCGGCACGACGACCGCCCGGCTGCGGTTAGCGCGGATGTCGGCGAGCCCCATCCCATACGCCGAGAGCACCCCGGAATGCGGGTGGATATGGATCGTCTCCATGCCGAGCCGGTCGGCGATCATGCAGGCGTGCTGGCCGCCCGCCCCGCCGAAGCAGGAGAGCGCGTAGCGCGTCACGTCGTAGCCGCGCGCGACAGAGATCTTCTTGATGGCGTTCGCCATGTTCTCGACCGCGACCGCGAGAAACCCGTCGGCGACCTCCTCGACCGTTCGTCCGCCGCCGATGGCCTCGGCCATCGCGACGAAGTTTTCACGCACTGCCCCGGCGTCGAGCATCTCGTTCCGGTGCTCCCCGAAGATCGCCGGAAAGTGCTTCGGCGGCAGCTTGCCCACCATGACATTGGCGTCCGTCACTGTGAGCGGCCCGCCGCGCCGGTAGGAGGCGGGTCCGGGGTTGGCGCCGGCCGATTGCGGCCCGACGCGGAAGCGCCCGGCCTCGTAGAAGAGGATCGAGCCGCCGCCGGCCGCGACCGTGTGGATGCGCATCATCGGCGCGCGCATCCGGACCCCCGCCACCTCCGTCTCGAAAGCCCGCTCGAGCTCGCCATCGAAGTGCGCGACGTCGGTTGAAGTGCCGCCCATGTCGAAGCCGATGACACGATCGAAGCCGGCCATCTTCGCCGTCTCCGTCGCGCCGACCACGCCGCCCGCCGGCCCGGAGAGGATCGCGTCCTTCCCCTGGAACAGCCGCGCCGCCGTCAGTCCGCCGGACGACATCATGAACATCAGGCGGGGGCCGGTCTTTTCCCTCCCCCCTTGCGGGGGAGGGTCAGGGAGAGGGGAAAGATAAAGGGTCGAGGCCTCGGTGTGTCCCCCCTCTCCGTCTCTCCCCCGCAAGGGGGGAGAGGGGACCGCAGCCACCCCGAGGTCCCCAGCCACCTGCTCCACGTAGCGCCGCAGGATCGGCGTCAGGTAGGCGTCCACCACGGTGGTATCGCCGCGCCCGACGAGCTTCACCAGCGGCGAGACCTCGTGGCTGACGGAGACCTGCGTGAAGCCCATGCCGCGCGCCATCGCCGCGACCTGCGCTTCGTGCGCCGGATACTTCCACGCATGCATGAAGACGATGGCGAGCGAGCGGTAGCCGTCGGCGAGCAGCGCCTCGAGCATTGTCCGCACGGCCGCCTCATCCAGCGCCGCCTCGATAGTTCCGTCGGCGCGCACGCGCTCCGAAATTTCGTCGACCCGCGCGTAGAGCAGCTCGGGCAGCACGATCTTCTTGGCGAAGATGTCCGGCCGCGCCTGGTAGCCGATGCGGAGGGCGTCGCGGAATCCGCGCGTGATCAGGAGCGCGGTGCGCTCGCCCTTCCGCTCGAGCAACGCGTTGGTGGCGACTGTCGTCCCCATCTTCACCGCGCCGATTCTTTCCGCCGGGATCGGTGCACCGGAGGGGACGTCGAGGAGCCGCCGGATCGCCTCGACCGCTGCGTCGCGATAGGCGCCCGGGTTTTCCGAGAGAAGCTTTGTCGCGTGCAGCTCGCCATCTGGCGCGCGCGCCACGACGTCGGTGAACGTGCCGCCCCGGTCGATCCAGAAATCCCAGCGGCCTATCGTATCGGTCGTCACCGTCCCGCTCCCCTCGTTGCCGGCGCCG
Organism: Hyphomicrobiales bacterium; assembly: GCA_038211615.1. Taxonomy (GTDB): domain Bacteria; phylum Pseudomonadota; class Alphaproteobacteria; order Rhizobiales; family Afifellaceae; genus DASWJZ01. Next base: position 562 of record JBBQVL010000028.1, on the reverse strand, counting down.
GCGATACAGCAGCCGCAGGCGGCTCCGCGTGCGAGGCGACGCGGGCGCGCAGCCCGAGCGCCACCACGACGACGACTGCGGTCGCAAAGAGGATCATGCGAAGGTCGATCGTCTCGCCGAGCAGGAGCGCCGCGACCGCGAGCGTGGCGAAGGGCTGCATGAGCTGGATCTGCCCCATGCGCGCGACGCCCCCCAGCGCGAGCGCGTTGTTCCAAAGCCAGAACCCGAAATACTGGCTGATCAGCGCGACATAGAGCAGCCCAGCCCAGGAAGGCCACGCGACGCTCGCGACGTTGGCGGGCCGGAGGAGGATCGCCAGCGGCAGCAGCACCGGCACGCTGAGCGCCACCGCCCAGGAGATCACCTCCCAGCCCGGCATCCGCCGCGAGAGCGTGCCCGAAAATGCGTAGCCGGTGCCGCTGATGGCGACCGACACGAAAAGCAGGATGTCGCCGGCGACCGGCAGCATGGCGCCGTCGCGCATCGAAAAGGCGACCACGAAGCCAGCGCCGAGCAGCGACATCGCCCAGAAGAAGAGCGAAGGGCGTTCGCCCGCGACGAA
>JBBQVL010000027.1:0-48009 GCA_038211615.1 Hyphomicrobiales bacterium | reverse complement strand
CTTCCTTCAGGCAGAGCTGGAACCAGTTTCGGCAGGTGATCCTATTGCCGGTCCAGTTGTGGAAGTACTCGTGCGCGATGACACTCTCGACGTGCGCGTAGTCCTGGTCGGTGCCGGTCTCCGGGTCGACCAGCACGTATTTGTCGTTGAAGATATTAAGGCCCTTGTTCTCCATCGCGCCCATGTTGAAATCGGAGACGGCGACGATATTGAAGACGTCGAGATCGTATTCCAGGCCGAAGCGCTCCTCGTCCCACCGCATGGAGCGCTTCAGCGCGTCGAGCGCGTAGCGGCAGCGCTCCTCCTTGCCGGGCTCGCAATAGATGCCGAGCCGGACTTGTCGGCCCGAGCTGGTCGTGAAGGTGTCGTGGATCGAGGCGAGCGCACCGCCGACCACCGCGAAGAGGTAGCTCGGCTTCGGAAACGGGTCGTGCCAGACGGCGAAGTGGCGTCCGCCATCGAGGAGGCCCGCCTCCACAGGATTGCCGTTGGAGAGAAGGATCGGCGCCTCGCGCCGGTCGGCTTCGATCCGCGTCGTGTAGACGGAGAGGACGTCAGGCCGGTCGAGGAAGTAGGTGATGCGGCGGAAGCCTTCGGCCTCGCACTGCGTCGTATAGATGCCGTTGGAGAGGTAGAGGCCCATCAGCGCGCTGTTCGCGGCCGGGTTCACCTCGGTCACGATTTCCAGTTCGAACGGGCTGGCCGGCGGCGCGTGCAATGTCAGCCTGTCGGGCGTTGCCTCGTAGGCTCCCTCCGCAAGCGGGGTGGAACTCTGCGACAGGGTCTTCAGAACGAGGCCGTCGCCATCCAGCACCAGCGGCGCGTGGGGCGCGGTGCCGGCGCGCGGGCGGACCGAAAGCTTCGAGACAATCCGCGCGGCGTTGGGCGAGAGGCGAATGTCGAGATCGACGGCGTCGATGAGATAGTCGGTCGGCCGGTAGTCTTCGAGACGGATGAGGGGAGGGGTCTCAGTGCGCATCAGGGCTCCTTTTCAGGAGCCCCGATAGCATGTTCGCCGGGCGTTGAAACCTCGCCCGCCGAAGGCGGGGCGAGTCTTCGATCAAGCGTTCCAGCCGTGCGGGTGGTTGCGCGACACGCGCAACTGCAATTCGCGGCCCGGGTCGTGCGAGAACGGAAGCTCCAGGGCTTCCCGGACATCGCTCCGGTTCAAGCCGATATCGGCAAGCATTTGATCGTCGAAGTCGACCAGCCGGGCGACTTCCCTGCGGCGCTTCCACGCCGAAAACGTCGCCGCGGCGAAGCGGGTCGCCGTCTGCAGGATTCCAGCCTCGGCCGATCCGCTCTGGCTGGCGATAAATGATGCCGCGTTGCGCATGGCAAATCTCCTTCGTTCGCCGAAAATGCTCCGGCGTCGGCTCTTCGATGTTTGCTGGGTCAGGGCGCGAGTGCCTTGGCTCGTGCTGCTTTATTTACACCGCGCTATTGCTCAATCAAGCGAATTGATCTTATCTCTATGATCAATCGACTTGAACGATCGACGGAGGTCGAAATGAGCGTGGTGGTCCTGAATTCGCAGCCTCAACAGGCCGAAACTCCGCTGGATTTCCGCGGTGCGGCAGGCTTGGAGCTGGACCTTCTGCGGACGCTGGTCGCGATCGCCGATACGGGCAGCTTCAACCGCGCGGCGCGCGCGGTGTTTCGCACGCCCTCAGCCGTTTCAATGCAGATGAAGAAGCTTGAGGAGCAGGTTTCCCGGCCGCTCTTCGCCAAGGACGGACGCTCGGTCATCCTGACGCCGGATGGCGATGCGCTGGTCGGGTACGGCCGGCGCATCCTGAAGCTTGCCGATGAAGCGATGCAGCGCTTCCGGGCGCCCGAGATCCAGGGGACGATCCGCTTCGGCATGCCGGATGACTACGCGTCCCAGTACCTTCCAAAGATCCTCTCGCGCTTCGCCGCAAGTCATCCAGACGTCGAAGTGGACATTTCGTGCCAGTCGACCCGCGAGCTGTTGCGTCGTCTCGACGAGAACACGATCGACGTGGCCCTCGTCAGCGCCGGACATGGCCAGCCGGCCGGCATGACGGTGCATCGCGAGCCGCTGGTGTGGGCCGGCCTTCGGCATGGATGCGCGCACGAGAAGACCCCGCTTCCGCTTGCGCTCTCGCATCTCGGCTGCTGCTGGCGGAAGCAGTCGCTGAGCGCGCTCGACCGCGAGGGGATTCCGTATCGCGTCGCCTATTCGAGCCAGCACTATGTCGGCCAGCTCGTCGCCGTGATGGGCGGCCTCGCCATTGCGCCATTCCCGCGCTCCGCCGTGCTGGGCGATCTCAGAATATTCGGCGAGGATGCGGGCCTTCCGCAACTCGGCTACGTCGAGATCGAGCTGAAGCGCGCTGCCGGAGCCGTTGGACCGCTGTTCGATGCGCTGGAAAGCCACATCGTCGACAATTTCCGCGACCGGGACGCGGTCGCCGCCTGAGGCGGCCACAGAGGAAGCTTTCGCGCGCATGAAGTACGGCAAGCCGCGTGTCGTGGGGACGACACGCCTCTATTCCGGCTGGAACACTCTCGACATCCTGACGGTGGAGGCGGCCGACGCCGATGGCACTCTGCGCAGGCACAAGCGCGAGGTCGTCGATCACGGCGCTGCGTCCGTGGTGCTGGTGGTCGACCGAGGGCGCGACGTCGCGGTCCTGGTCCGGCAGTGGCGCGCCGGCCTTCTCGGTGAAGGCGGCGACCCCTATCTCCTGGAAGCCTGCGCCGGTCTCATCGATCCGGGGGAGACCCCTGAAGAGGCCGCGCGGCGCGAGGCCGAGGAGGAGATCGGCGTTACAGTCGGCGCGCTCGAAAGCCTTGGCAGCATCCTATCCTCCGCCGGCACGCTGACCGAGCGCATGCACCTCTTTCTCGCCGAAATCTCCGCCGGCGACCTTCGGAAGCACGGCGGCGGAAACGCGCATGAGGGCGAGAACATCGAGGTGGTCGAGGTGACGCTTCCGGACCTTTACGACATGGTGCGGCGTGGCGCGATCGAGGACGCCAAGACCCTCGTCATCGTCCAGCGGATGATGCTGGAGCGCGAACGGCCGCGGTCGCGATAGATCTCTGCCAGCGTGCGGCTGCGTGAAACCAAAACCCGATTGCGCCGTTATTGGGGCAAGCTCGCGCTTCCGCGCGTCGGATCTTGGAGGTTGTCATGCTCGGTTGGGCCGTTACGTTCCTCGTCGTCGCGCTGATCGCTGCGCTGCTCGGTTTCGGCGGCATCGCAGGCACGGCTGTCGGCATCGCGAAGATCATCTTCTTCGTGGCGATCATTCTGTTCCTGATCTCCGCCGTCGCGGGAGCGATGCGCGGTCGTTCAGCTTAAACCCTCAGGAAAAGCGGCGGAGGCCGTCGGCCGAGGGGCCGGCGGCTTTCGCGCTTATGGGGTGACGACGCGCCACGCGCGGATTGCCCCGACCTGCCGGATCGGCTGCAGCCAGTCCGGCGGATCGTTCGCCGCGAGACGCCGTACGAGCGGGTCGCTTGTCGCCGAACCCAGGCGATCGAGGTCAGCGTCCCCCAGGCATATGGCGACATAGCGGACCTTGTTCTCCCGCACCGCCGCCAAGGCTTCCGCCGGGCTGCCGCTCAACGCCGCAAGCGCAACGTGATTGCCACGATTGTTGCGGTGGTAGGGCGCCGCGAGAATGTCGTGCGGTGTCGCGACGAGGATACGCGGCCCGAGACGAAGCGGCGCCAGCACGAGGCCCCGAGGTTCGGCCGCAAGCGCCGCCATGTCGGCCGGGTCGCCGCAGCTCGCCTGCGCATGCGAGCTCGGAGCGATGATCGCCGCGCCCGCTTCATTCCAGCCATAGGGCAGCGCAAGCGCGCATGCTCCCACTGTCAGGACTGCCGGCAGGATCGCGCTGCCGGCCGGGCGAGTTCCCACCGCCTGCAGGGCGCGATCGATCATGTAGAGCCAGCCGAATAGCCCAAGCATCGAGGCGAATGGCGCGCCGCGCATCTGCTGCAGCGTGACCCCGAGCGCGACCGTCGACAGGGCAAAGACGAGGAACAGGCGGGGCTCGCGCCGCCCTTCGCGGATGGCCGCCACGCCGAGCGCGAGCCAGCCGATGAGCGGAAACGCCAGGAAAAAGAGGAACTGCGAGGGGTTGCGGAGCACGAGCGCAGGAAGCGGCTGCGCTTCTCCAACGCCCACGAGCCAGAGCGAGCGGGCGAGCGGATCGAGATTCCCGTACGGTCCCCGGAGGCATTCCGGCCAGGCGATCACGAACACCCCGCAGACAAGCGCCGCGGCGGAAAATGCCAAAGCGGCGCGCTGCCGCCATCTTCCAGGCGCGGTCGGCAGACAGGAAAGCCCGACAAGCACAACGCCGCCGCCCACCGCCAGCCACAGCCACGGAAGCGAGAGCGAGTCGACCGTCGGCAGCGACCATCGCCCGGGTGGCACCGTCAGCATGAAGGCGCAGAGCGTCGCCACCACAAGGGACGTTCCGAAGGCAGCGACGCTCCTTCGCGCCGATGCGCCCTCGACGATCCAGGCCGTCCCGAAGGCCGCGGCGACAGCGCCGACGAGTGGCAGCGTTTCAAGGCCGATCGCGAGCATCACCGCGCTGACCGCACCTGCCGCTATTCCAGCCGCAGCCGATCGGCGGAAGAGCCCGCGACCGGCCAGCGCGACTAGCGCCAGGGCCAGAGCCATCTGCGCACCATGATGATCGATGCGTCCGGGGAGAAACTGAAAGAGCAGGACGGGATTGAGGGCGACAATGAGCGCGCCGGCGATGAGCGCGGGCGGCGCGACCAGCCGCCGCGCCATGGCAAGCAGTCCAAGAACGAACCCCGCCATGAGAATGCAGGGCCACACCGTTATGGCGATGCGCTCCGCCTCCAGCGGCGTGGCGACGGCGCGGAGCGGCAGGATGATGCCGGCGAGCGGCAGCTCGACGATCCGCGACCAGTGCGCGACCGGGCTGTCGGGGGGATCGACCCGATGCTGGGTGAGGTCGGTCCATCCCTGGCCCCCCAGCCATTCGCGCAACTGCACCAGCCGCATCGCGTCGTCGTTGTCGAAGAGGATTCCGCGTTGAAAGGTCGCCATCGCAAGCGGCGCGATCTGCAGGGCGATCAACCCGAGCGCCAGCAGCCAGGCCGCGGCGAGAACCGGAAACGCACCAAGCCGGTCGGTCTGGTCCGACTTCAGCGGAGCGGAAGCGGCGAGGTTGGTCACGCGATTCGGATTAATCAATGCTGCTTAAGAAAGGGCGAAGCGACGGCTTGCGCGCGTCGCAAACGGACTGGCCTGCAGCCTCCCGGCTGCTAGAAGGCGCAGGACTTCCGCTACAGGAAATGAGCAGATGGACAGGCCGGCCCATATCGCCCGGACGATCGACGGGAAGAGCGTCGCCGCGACAATCATCGAGAAGGTGAAGGAAGCGCGCGACCGCCTGATGTCCGAACTCGCCGTCAAGCCCGGACTGGCGGTGGTGCTGGTCGGCGAAGACCCGGCGAGCGCCGTCTATGTCCGGAACAAGAGCCGCACCGCCGAAGAGTGCGGCTTCCATTCCGAGCAGCACACACTGCCGGCGGAGACACCCGAGGCCGCTCTTCTCGAAGTCGTGGCGAAGCTGAACGCCGATCCGGCCATCCACGGAATTCTGGTGCAGCTGCCGCTGCCGAAGCACATCGACGAAGGAAAGGTGCTGCTTGCCATCGACCCCGACAAGGATGTCGACGGCTTCCATCCGGTGAATGTCGGGCGGCTTGCATCAGGCGCGCGCAGCACAGCGCTGATCCCCTGCACGCCGGCCGGCAGCGTCATCCTCGCCAAGCACGCCTTGGGCAACGACCTGTCGGGGCTCGAGGCGGTGGTGGTCGGACGCTCCAACATCGTCGGCAAGCCGGTGGCGCAGTTGCTGCTCGCGGAGAACTGCACGGTCACGATCTGCCACAGCCGCACGCGCGACCTCGCCAGCGTCTGCCGGCGCGGCGATATCCTGGTGGCCGCCGTCGGCCGGCCGGAGATGGTGAAGGGCGACTGGGTGAAACCCGGCGCGACGGTGATCGACGTCGGCATCAACCGGGTGCCCGCGCCGGAGAAGGGCGAGGGCAAAACGAAGCTCGTCGGCGACGTGGATTTCGCCGCCGCCGCGCAGGTCGCCGGGTGGATCACGCCGGTGCCGGGTGGCGTCGGCCCGATGACCATCGCCATGCTGATGGCAAACACGGTGACCGCCGCGGCGCGGAGGTCGGGCAGGGGGGATATTGCGGCCCCCCTCGAATCATCAGTCTGATTGCAGGGCTGACCCTCGCCGCTCGGACAAATCAGCCTCCAACTACGGCAACGCTTTCCGCGCGCGCCGCTACCACGAGCTGACGGTCGAAACTCGCAAGAGGCAGCGCACGCCGTAGAGCGAGTTCAAGGTACGCCGCGTCGTAAACCGTCAGATTGTGCTGTCGCGCAAGGTCGAGCACCATGGCTGCCGCGGGGGTTCCATCAAGCTCGATCGGAAGCGATTCCAAGAGCGAAAGCGCCTCATTCGATTGGCTGCTGGTTGTCCGGCCGCGGCGCTCGTTCATGACGAAGAGATCTCGTATCTCATAGCACCAGAGGCTCGGAGCGATCGCGTAGTCCTCGAGGAGAAGGCGGTATGCGCGCAGCGCATCAGTTGGCCGCTGATCGGGCAGCAGCCAACTCGCCGTCATCGACGACAAACGGCATCAGTATTTGTGTCCTTCGTGCCGAAGCGAAATCAACTCGTCGACTGTCATGCGCGGCATGCTTTTTCGGAACGCGTCGATGCGCTCCATCGCCCTGACCGTTTCGGCGTGCCGGTCTGCACCTTCCGGTACGATCCGTGCAATCGCCCGGCCGTGCCGTGCAATTTGGATAGTGTCTCCGCGCTCCACATCTTCCAAGAGTTCCGAAAGCCGAGCTTTCGCATCTGAGGATTTCACACTGCGCATGGGAATGGGCCGGTTAATATGACCGGCTAATTTAGCTGGGTCATCTAGTACCTCAAGGTCTGAACCGGTAAAGATCGGCGTCGGGATCGTCCTGCCCCGCGATCAGGCGCGCGACGATCTCCGCCGCGATCATGGAATATGTAATCCCGTTGCCGCCGAAGCCCATCACCGCATAGCAGTTCGGGTGGCCCGGAACGGCGTCGATGAACGGCAGGCCGGTTTCGCTCTCGCCGAACGCGCCGGCCCAGCGATGCGCGATGCGGAAATGCAGCCCCGGTACGAGTGCGCGGACTTTTTCGGAGATCGTCCTCGTCTTTGAGCGAAGCAGCCGCACGTCGGCGTGCGCCTTCGAAAACGGCTCGTCCTCGCCGCCGGCAACGATGCGGCCATCGCGCGTGCGGCGAAGGTAGAGGTAGGGGTCGGAGCCTTCCCAGATCAGGTGATCCTGCATCCAGTCCGGAGCGGTCGCGCCGGGCGCGGAGGCGAACGCCCAGGTGGACTTGATCGTGTGCCCCTGGCCCGGGATAGCCTTCAGGATCTCGTAGCCCGTGCAGAAGATCGCGCGTCGTGTCGCGATCTCCACGTCATCGTCGGCGGTGAGGATCACGCCGCTCGCATCGGCGGCGACCGCCTTGATGGCGACCGGCGAGGAGATGCGGATGCCGTGCTCCGCCGTGCGGCGAAACAGGCCGCCGGCAAGCTGCATGGGATTGGCCTGCGCCGAACCGGCGCTCAGGATCGCGCCGCTGCGCTCGATGCCGAAGCGCGCCCGAAGCTCCGCGCCCCCGAGATACGCGCCGGGTATGCCGGAGGCCGCACGGGCTTCCGTCTCCTTCTTCAGCGCGCGGTAGCCGTAAGCATCGCCCGCGAGGTAGAGCGTCTTCGCGTCGCGCCAGCCGCAGGTGATGCGCTCGCGCTCGACCAGGCGACGGAGATCGGCGACCGCCCTGACCGATCGTCGCCAGGCGCGCTCCGCCTTGTCGCGACCGATTGTCTTCGCAAGCTCGAAGAGCGGCGTGTCTATCTCGAACTGCAGGAGCGCCGTGCTCGCCGCCGTGCTGCCGTGGAGCGGCGGCCGGCGGTCGACCACCAGCAGCTTCTCGCCCTTGCGGCGAAGCCGGTGAGCCAGCATCGCCCCGGAGATTCCAGCGCCGACGATGACGGTATCGAACGGTCCTGCTCCAGGCCTGCCGCGGGAAGGAACGCGGCTGCCCGGCAGGTCGAGCCAGACCGGCCGGCCGCTGCGCAGATCGCGTTTCTCTGTAACGATTGGACCGGTCATGGGGACCGGATGAACGCGGAGCGGCCGGGAAAGCTCCGCTCCCCATGCCTCACCTGAGCAATCGCGTGTCGCCTTTGGTGGGCGACGATTGCCGGGCGGGCCGATAGAACCAAGCGGGCTCCAAAGCGGACGCCGGGGAGACGTCGATGCGATCGCATGCGCGTGTGGTGGTGATTGGCGGAGGCGTGGTCGGGGTCTCGACACTCTATCATCTTGCTAAGAAGGGCTGGTCCGACGTCGTTCTGATCGAGCGGAAGGAACTGACCTCCGGCTCCACCTGGCACGCGGCCGGCCTGCTGCCGCTCTTCAACGTCAGCTACTCGGTCGGCCAGATCCACAAATATTCCGTCGCGCTCTACAAGACGCTGGAAGCGGAGACCGGGCAGAATGTCGGCTTCTCCGTCTGCTCCAACATCCGTCTTGCACGCACCAAAGACCGCTGGGACGAGTTCATGTACTACGTCGGCGTCGCGAAGACGATCGGCGTCAACGTCAACGTGCTCACGCCGGAGGAGGTGAAGGCGATCTGGCCGCTCTGCGTGACAGACGGGCTGCTCGGCGCCATCCAGCATCCCGACGACGGCTACATCCAGCCCGCCGACCTGACGCAGGCGCTCGCCAAGGGCGCGCGGGCGCGCGGCGCCGAGATCAACCGCAATACGAAGGTCGTGGCAATCGAGCAAATGCCTTCCGGCGAGTGGCTGGTGAAGACCGACAAGGGCGACATCGTCTGCGAGCACGTCGTCTCCGCCAGCGGCAACTTCGCGCGGAAGACCGGCGCGATGGTCGGCCTCGACGTGCCGGTCATTCCGGTCGAGCACCAGTACATCGTGACCGAAGCGCATCCCGCAATCCAGGAGCGGAAGCGGCAGGGCCTGCCGGAGATGGGCGTGCTGCGCGAGGCGGACTCCTCCTGGTACATGCGCGAGGAGGCCGGCGGCCTGCTGCTCGGCCCCTACGAGAAGGGCGCGCCGGCCTGCTACGTCGACGGTCCGTCGGAGGAGGCCGAATACGAGCTCTTCCAGGAAGACCTCGAACGGCTGATGCCGCATATCGAGACGGCGATCGCGCGCGTGCCGGCGTTCGGCGAGGTGGGCATCAAGAAGGTTTACAACGGTGCGATCGCCTACACCCCCGACGGCTCGCCGATCGTCGGACCTGCCTGGGGCGTGAAGAACTTCTGGCTGAACGAAGGCCATTCGTTCGGCGTGACGGCGGCGGGCGGGGCGGGGTGGCAGCTCGCCGAGTGGATCGTGGAGGGCGAGCCCTCCATCGACATGATGGGCGTCGATCCGCGCCGGTTCGGACCCTACGCGACGCGCGGCTATCTGAAGGAGAAGAACGAGGAGACCTACGCCAACGTCTTTACCCCGCATTATCCCGACGAGGAGCGCGCGGGTGCGCGCCCGCTGAAGACCGCGCCCTGCTACGACCGCATGAAGGCGCTCGGAGCGATCTTCGGATCCGTCTACGGATGGGAGCGCCCGAACTGGTTCGCACCGGCCGGGTACTCGGTGCCGGAAGGCGAGCTTCAGACCGACGACGTGCTCCTGAACCACAACCACGCGCCGGCCGATCATACCGGCAAGGTGCGCGAGCGCTGGTCCTTCCGCCGCTCAAACTACTTCGATCACGTCGGCAACGAGTGCCGCAACGTGATGGACGGCGTCGGTCTGCAGGACATGTCGCCCTTCGCCAAGTGCTTCATCACCGGGCCTGGAGCGGAAGCGTGGCTCGACTCGATCCTCGCGAACCGCATCCCGAAGAAGGTCGGCCGGCTCACGCTGTGCCACCTGCTGACCAAGCTCGGCGGCGTGCGCTCGGAGTTCACCGTCTACAAGGTGCGGGAGGGCGGCTATTACCTCGTGTCCGCCGGCGCGCTGGAGCGGCACGACCACGACGTGCTGCGAAAGCTCCTGCCCGGCGACAGCAGCGTCAGCATGTATCATGTGACGAAGGAATGGGGCGTGCTGGTGCTCGCCGGTCCGCGCTCGCGCGACGTGCTGCAGAAGCTCACCGACGCTGATCTCTCCAATGCCGCGTTCCCCTGGCTCTCCGGCAAGGAGATCAATGTCGGCGCGGCGATGGCGCATGCGCTCCGCGTCAATTTCGTCGGCGAGCTCGGCTGGGAGCTGCACCACCCGATCGAGATGCAGAATGTTATCTTCGACGCGGTGATGGGGGCGGGCGCGGAGTTCGGCATCAAGCCGTTTGGCATCCGCGCCATGATCTCGATGTCGATCGAAAAGTCCTACCGGCTCGTCGGGCGCGAGCTCTCGATCGAATATTCCGCCTACGAATCCGCGCTCGACCGCTTCGTGCACCCGAACAAGGGCGATTTCCTTGGCCGCGACGCGCTGGTGAAAGCGCATGCCGACGGCGACAAGTGGAAGTTCGTGACGATGGAGGTGCATGGCGTGACCGATTGCGATGCGCGCGGCTCGGAGCCGCTCTACAGGGGCGGCGACCTCATCGGCCGCGCCACCAATGGCGGCTACGGCTGGCGTGTCGGAAAATCGCTCGCGCTCGGCATGGTGAAGCCGGAGCACGGCGAGATCGGCACGGAGCTCGAAATCCAGATTCTCGGCGAGCGAAAGCGCGCGACGATCGTGCCGGAGAGCCCATACGATCCGGAGAATGCACGGCTCAGGACGTAAGGAGGTCTCACATGGTAACCGATCCGGATGCGGTAGTGACGAAAGACGATCTCGTCAGGTTTGTTAAATCGCTTCGCGAAGACCTGCTTCGAAATCCGGGAGATTGGGAGAATCCAGAGTTAGAGCGATTTCTCGAAGCTCTGGCGGCGTGGATTGCGGGCTGCGATGGCTACTATCGGAATTTTAAGTTGCCTTTTCCGCACGATGTTACTTGGAAATTCACCGCTCGAGCTCTGGCTGCAGCGAGTATCTATGAGTAAGCGCACTCCTCGTGCCGCCGGTTGAGTATTCGGGTCCAGCCGACAAGCTGTTCCGGGCCGCTTGGGCTATTGGCGGATAGCTTCGGAAAACGCACGGCTGCGCGGCCGAAGCTACCGCCGCTCTTCAGTTTTCTGCGGGACAAACACCCTGCATGACGCACTGATCTATGAACTCATAGGCGACATAGGACAGCACTGCCGCGAGAAGCAGCCACAGGCAGGTCGCGAGCAAGTGCGAGCTTCGGAAGCCCAGTTCGGCGAGGCAGGAGTTCGCCGGGTTGCCGGGTTCGTGCACGACACTGGTGCGCCGCCCTTCCTGTAGCCGGTCGAAGTTCGCCTTGCGGAGCTGCACCTCACGTTGATGGGAACGGCCTTCGCGGTCCTCGAACGCGTAGGTCACGTAGCAGAAAGTGCCGTCGTCGGAATCGATGCGCTTGCGAACGATCCGGCCCGCATCTGGCGTCGCTCCACTCAGCTTCACGAGACCGATAAGGCTCCTCAGCGAGAAGAAGCCTATCCGGCGGTAAATCCGCCGATGATCACGAGATAGATCGCCTTGCTGATGTCGGGCCTGCTAATTGGTCCCCAACGCTCCCGCGCGTCGCGAGACACCCTTGAAGCGAGGCGCTTAATCGGCGGCTAACGGCGTGAGGTCGCGCTCGTCAGTCCGACCTGCCGGCCTTGAAACTGTTCTCGATCCGCTCGATGACCGGCGCGTAGCGCGGCTTCTCCGCCTTCGGAAAATCCATGCCGAAGGCCGAGATCACGTCATCGTGGAAGAAGTATTTTTCGTAGAAGATCCGTGCTCCGCGAAAGCCGGAGATGACGAGCCACGTCTCGCCGGAGGGACTGTAGGTGACTTTCTCGTAGCCCTTGCTGCCGATGAGCTGCTTCTTGAACGTGCGCGGCGTGTCGTTCTCGGTGTTGTACGAGCCGAAGATGTAGATCGACGCGTCTCCCTTCTCGAAACTGCGCCCGTCGCCGTTCTCCGGCGGTGCGGCGGGCTGGAAATCGGCGGGGATGTCGAAGCGCATGCCGTAGCGGTCGTTCACGTAGGTCTGCCAGCCGTCGCCGAGCGGCCGAAACTGGTCGGCGAACGCAATGCCGCCGAGCAGGCAGAGCAGGAATGCGATGCCGGCGCCTGCGCGGGCGACGCGATCGGTCGCAAGATGAACTGTGCCGCCCGTCATCGGTCAATTCGCCGTTACTGGATCTGCAGCGGCGTCTGCGCGCCGGCCGGCACAATAACGCCGTTGTGCTTGTCGAATTTGTCGCGGGCCATATCGACACGCGCCTGGTTTTCGCGTGCCCAGGCCGCCAATGCGCCGACGGGGACGAGAAGGTCGCGGCCAAGATCGGTGAGTTCGTAGGCGACGCTCGGCGGCGTCGTCGGGAAGACGGTGCGGATCACGAAGCCGTCGCGCTCGAGGCTCCGCAGCGTCGTCGTCAGCATCTTCTGCGAGATGCCGTCGATCATCCGCCGCAGCGCGCTGAAGCGCAGCGAACCGCCTCCCAGGAGCGACACGACGAGCACGCTCCATTTGTCGCCGATGCGCGCCAGAAGCTCGCTTACCGGCCGGCACTCGGCGGTGAGGGTGGGGTGCTTAGGTTTCAAAATAGTGCCTCCTTGCGGGCCTCCGCCAGTCACTCATATAGAGCAACGCACGATTTTATACCACCACTGCGAAAGGGCGGGTTTACATGGCAAAGCCAAAGATTGGGGTGATCGTCGGCAGCACGAGGCAGGGCCGCTTTGCGGATCATCCGGCGAACTGGATCAAGGAGGTCGCGAGCCAGCGGCCGGAGATCGAGGTGGAGCTGATCGACATCCGCGACTATCCGATGCCGCTCTTCGACGAGGCAACCTCGCCGGCGTGGGGGCCTTCCAAGAACGAGGCGGCGCAGCGCTGGCAGAAGAAGATCGCCGAGATGGACGGCTTCATCATGGTCGCCGCCGAGTACAACCGCGGCCCGACAGCCTCGCTGAAGAATGCCCTCGACTACGCCTACAATGAGTGGGTGCGGAAGCCGGTCGCGTTTGTCGGCTATGGCGGCGTCGGCGCCGCCCGCGCGATAGAGCAGCTCCGGCTGAACTGCGTGGAGCTGCAGATGGCGCCGACCCGCTTCGGCGTCCACATCCTCTTCCCGGTCTATCTGGCGATCCTGAAGGAGGGGAAGAAGTTCGACGAGTTCCCCGAGATCGTATCAAGCGCCAAGGACCTGCTCGACCACCTCATCTGGTGGACGAACACGCTGAAGACGGCACGCGACAAGGGCTGAATGCCTGAAGCGCGCGCCTAGCGCCCGACGGTCACGGACCTGCCGTCCGGCTGAGAATGCCGGCGGCAGGCGCCCCCAAACCTATTCCGCGGCTTCGATGTGCACGGCCTCGTGCTCGTGCGCCGGCGCCTTCCGGTCGCGGAGCTTGCGCTGCTCCGCCTGCTTGCGGGCCTTGCCCACCGCCGCGCGCGCCGAGTCGTTCAGGTCGAACATCTCGGTGTGCTCGGTTTCCGCGTCCACGACCGGTGTGATGGCGAAATCGCTGTAGCGCTTGTTGGCCGCGTCCTTCTCCAGCCGCTTGCGCATGCGGTGGATCTTCAAGGCGTAGGCGGTGAAGCCGGCGTATTTGACCAGAGTCTCCCAGGCGTAGCGCGGATAGAACAGAAGCGCGGGAACGCGCGGCAGCTCCGGCCGGCGCTGTGTGCGGTCCTTCAAGCGGAAATATCCGCATTGCTGCGGATGCACGTTCTCGAATTTCATCGCCCCGTAAATCTGCATCACCGTGCGCCAGATTTTGACCGGCTTGATGCCGTAGGCGATGTTGCGGCGCATCAGCCGCTCGACGTGCTCGTCGCTGTAATACCAGTCCCAGACATCGAAATAAGCCTGCTGCCACTCTTCGCGCGTCATCTTCGGATGCGCGGTGGTGACGTTCTCGATATCGTATTTGTTGAGGTCCGGGTCCATCCAGATGCCCTTGTTGTAGAGCGTCTGGTGATCTTCGGAGCCGGGCAGGGGCGTGAGCACGGTGAACTCGAGCACATCGACGGCGAGCTCGCGCTGGACGATCTCGACGTCGCGCTTGATTGTCGCCGGCGTATCGCCCGGCAGGCCCATGATGAAGCCGGCATAGGTGACGATGCCGGCCTCCTTCCACGCCTGGAACATCTTCCGGTATTCGGTGATGCGGTTCTGGTTCTTCTTCATGTGAACCAGATTGTCGGGATTGATGCTCTCCAGCCCGATGAAGGCGTAGGCGCAGCCGGCGCGGCGCGCCTTGCTGATGAAGTTCGGGATCTGGTGCGCGAGCGTGTCGACCTGGATCAGGAACGTGATGTCGAAGCCCTGCTCTTCGCGCAGCTCGATCATCCGGTCGAAGATCGGCTCCCAGTTCTTGTTGCGGGCGAAATTGTCGTCGGTGACGAAGAACCGCGTGATCCCCTGCTCGGCGTTCTCTCGGACGATGCGCTCGATGTCGTCGGCGTCGCGCCAGCGCGACTTGCGGCCCTGCACGTTGATGATGGTGCAGAACGAGCACTGGAACGGGCAGCCGCGTCCGGCGTCGAAAGAGGACAGCACGCCGTCGTAGCGCTTCACCAGCCGCTGCGGCAGATAGGGGATCGTCTGGCCCTGCAGGTTCGGCAGATCGTGCATGTAGTTGTAGAGAAGCTTTGCCTTGCCCGCGTGCACGTCCTGCAGGAACGAGCCGAACTGCTCCTCTGCCTCGCCGGCATAGAGGATCACCCCGAGCGCCATCGCTTCCTTCAATTCCGGCGTCGGCTCCTTCAGCATGGAGATGCAGCCGGAAACATGGAAGCCGCCGATCGCGACCGCGACGCCCTTCGCGCGGAAGCGTTTCGCAATCGCCATGGCGCGCGGGAACTGGTTGGACTGGACGCCGACGAGGCAGACGATGCCGGAATGGCCGGGCTGCTTGATCCGCGCCGCGATCTTGTCGACAGGAACGACGGTGTTCATCTCATCGTAGGCGTCGACTTCGATTTCCACTTCGTCGCCGAGCACCTTGCGGTTCGCGCAGTCCGTGGCGATGGCGTAGAGGCACGCCATCGAGTTGGACGGGATCCACGCCTTCGCCCACTGGATGACATAGCCCTGCCGGTCGTAGTGCGACGGCTTGACGATCTCGACGTGGAATTTTTGCATCCGCCTGCCCAAGCATTCCCGGTCCCGGTGCCTGCCTTGTAGCAGAGAATCGCGGGATTTGGTGAGGTTTTCGGGCAACGCGGCTTCGCGGGAAGCGGCAGGCGAGGCTCGCGGACCCGCCGCTAACTCCTTGCTAACCTTGCCGGAAGATTGCGCGCGCCGGCCGCAATCTATGCGGATAAGAATTATTGAGGTTAGCGAGCCCTAAAACGCATTTCGAGGATTTGTCATGCTGGCGTCGGATCTCATCATGGATGTGCGGGCTTCCCGAAGCATTTCTCCCGACCAGATCGGGCATCTCGAAAAGATGGTGTTTGGGAGCGGCACGCCGAGCGACGACCAGCTCGATCTCCTGTTCCTCATGGACACCTACCTGCAGCGCCCCGATCCGCGCTGGGCGGATCTTCTCGCCCGCGCGGCGATGAACGCGCTTCCCTCGCGCGCCGAGATCGCGGGCCGGGCGGCGGGCAGGGCTGCCAGAGGCTACTGATCCGGGCAGGGCGGCAACGCCCGCCCCACCGCCGCGGTCCCGCGATCAGCTTCCGGCGAGGAAGTCGAGCACGGCCTTGTTGAAGAGTTCCGGGTTCTGCCAGAACGCGAAGTGGCTCACATCCGGCAGGATGACGAGCTTGGCGCCCGGAATGAGGCTTGCCATCTCCTCGGTGTGCTCGCGCCTGATCGCCTCGTCGTGCTCGCCATCGGCAATGGCGACCGGCGACTTGATCGCCTTCATCTGATCCTTCGAGAAGTCCGGCTGCGAGTACCACATCTTGGCGATCGCATCGACGAAGGCGGCGTATTCGGTCGGCGTCGGCGAAAGGCGCTCATAATCCTTGCCGGCCCGCTCGATGTAGGCGTTGAACGTCGGGTCCTTGTCGATGCCGTCCTTCAGGCCGGAGAGATTGTAATTGGCGCCGAAGGCGAAGAGCTTGTCGAGCCGCTCCGGGTGGCGGATCGCCATGTCGAGTCCGATGATGCCGCCGTCGCTCCAGCCGACGATCGATGCCTTGTCGATGCCGAGCTTGTCCATCAGCGCGACCACGTCGTCGGTCATCAGGTCGTAGCCGAACGGCTGGGCGTCGCGCGTGCTGCGGCCGTGCCCGCGGCTGTCGACCGCGATCACCTTGTATTTCTCGGCGAAGGCCGGGATCTGGTTGCCCCACACGTCGGAATGCCCGAGGCCGCCATGCAGCATGAGCAGCGGCGGGCCGGAGCCGTAGATCGCGTAGTAGAGCTTGATCCCGTTCACGTCCGCCATGCCGGTCTCCGTGGCTTTCGGCATTGGGGGCTCGTCGGGGAGCGTCATCCAGAGCGGCTCGGCTGCCCTCGCTGTCAGCGGGACGGCGAGCGGTGCGAGAAGAGCGAGCGACGCGACGAGGCGGAAAAGCGCATTCATGGAGGAGCTCCTCGAGAGGACGAAAAGGTCGACGGCAAAGCGAAGGCCGATGGCGCGCGTCTGTCAATCGCGCACGAAGCGAGTCGCGCCCGGGCGCCATGAACGGCTGGCGCAGCGAGCGCGATCAGCTATAGCGGCGCGATGACGCGCACCCCCGCCATCATGATCCAGGGCACCGGCTCCAATGTCGGCAAGTCGCTGATTGTGGCCGGCCTTTGCCGCGCCTTCGCCGATCGCGGCCTGAAGGTCGCGCCGTTCAAGCCGCAGAACATGTCGAACAACGCCGGCGTCACCGCCGACGGCGGCGAGATCGGCCGCGCGCAGATGCTGCAGGCGCGCGCCGCCCGCGTCGCGCCGTCGGTCAACATGAACCCGGTGCTGCTGAAGCCCGAGACGGAAACCGGCGCGCAGGTCGTGGTGCAGGGCAGGCGATGGGCAACGCTCAAGGCGCGCGAGTTTGGTGTCCGGAAGAGCGAACTGCTGCCGGCCGTGCTCGAAAGCTTCGGGCGCCTCGAGCGCGATTTCGATCTCCTGCTGGTGGAAGGGGCGGGGTCGCCCGCAGAAATCAATCTCCGCCGCGGCGACATTGCCAATATGGGCTTCGCGACCGCCGCCGGCGTGCCCGTGGCGATCGTGGGCGACATCGACCGGGGCGGCGTGATTGCTGCGCTGGTCGGGACGCATGCGCTCCTTCAGCCGGATGAGCGCACGCAAATAAAAGGCTTCGTCATCAACCGCTTCCGGGGCGATGCTTCGCTTTTCGATGAGGGTGTCCGCGAGATTGCCGCCCGCACCGGCTGGGCCCCGCTCGGCGTCGTGCCGTATTTCGCCGACTCCGGCCGGCTCCCCGCCGAGGACGCGCTCGGCCTTGCCGCGACGATCTCCAAACCCGGCGCGCAGACCAGGATCGCCGTTCCCCGGCTGCCGCGCATCGCCAATTTCGACGATCTCGATCCGCTCCGCGGCGAGCCGGGCGTTGAGGTGACGATCGTCGAGGAGGGCCAAGCAATTCCAGGGAATTGCGACCTGATCCTGATACCGGGGTCGAAGGCCACAATCGCCGACCTCGACGCACTGCGCCGCTTCGGCTGGGACATCGACATCGCTGCGCACCGCCGTCGCGGCGGGCGGGTGCTCGGGCTTTGCGGGGGGTTCCAGATGCTCGGGCGGACGATTGCCGATCCGGGCGGCGTGGAAGGTGAGCCGGGAAGCGTGGCAGGCCTCGCCCTGCTCGCCGTCGACACGGTGCTCGGCGGCGACAAGGCGACACGCCCGGTCGCTGCCCGCCACGTGGAAAGCGGCGCCGCTGTCGCCGGCTACGAGATCCATCTGGGGCAAAGCACGGGCGAGGATTGCGCGCGGCCGTTGCTGACGATCGGCTCCCGCCCGGACGGCGCGATCTCGCCCGACGGGCTGGTCGCCGGCACCTACGCGCACGGCCTCTTCGCCAGCGACGAATTCCGGCGTGCGTTCCTCACTGGGCTGGGCGGGCGGTCGGAGGCGGGCTACGAGGCCGGAATCGAGGCGACGCTCGACGGCCTCGCGTCGCATCTTGCGCAGCATCTCGATCTCGAGGCGATCCTCGCTATCGCGCGATCGAGAGCGTGATGGTGGCGGCGAGCGCGGTCAGCACGACGATCAGCGCCCAGGCCGCGTCGATCAGGCGGATCGCGGCGCCGATATCGTGCGGTGTCGCCGTCGTCCGCGCGCCGGGATTGAGCCAGGCGCCATCCACCGCCTCGGCGCCGTAGCGGCGCGGGCCGCCAAGCGCCAGGCCGAGCGCCCCGGCAAGCGCCGCCTCGGGCCAGCCGGCGTTCGGCGATTTGTGTTTCGGGGCATCGCGCCGCGCGATGCCGGCGGCGCTCCGCGCGTCGAAGCGCGCCAGGGCGGCCGTCGCCACGATAAGGAGCGCGGAGAGCCGCGCCGGCGCGAGGTTCAGGAGATCGTCGAAGCGCGCCGCCGCCCACCCGAAGGCCGCGTGCCTGGGCGAGCGGTTGCCGATCATGGAATCGGCGGTGTTCACGATCTTGTAGGCCAGCAGCCCCGGAAGCCCGAGCAGGAGAAACCAGAAGGCCGGCGCGACGACGCCGTCGGAAAAATTCTCCGCCGCCGATTCAATCGCCGCGCGTCCAACGCCCGCCTCGTCGAGCACCGTCACGTCGCGCCCGACGATCTGCGCCACCGCGCCGCGGCCGGCATCGAGGCCGCCCGAGACGAGCGCCCTTTCGACCGCCGCCACGTGGTCGAGCAGGCTCTTCGCCGCCAGGAACACCGCGACCACGACCGCTTCCAGCGCCCAGCCGAGGGGCAGGGCGCGGAACACGAAGCCGAGCGCGAGCCCTGCGACGACCGCGGCGGCGACGAGGAGAGCGAGGGCGAGCACGCCACGGTTTCGTCGTTCCGCAAAGCTTTGCCGGTCATTGTTCAGACGCCGGTCGAGCGTCGCGATCGCGCGGCCCATGAGGGCGACCGGGTGCGGCAGGCGCCGCCAGAGCCAGGGCGGATCGCCGACCAGTCGGTCGAGCGCCAGCGCCAGGGCCAGCACCAGCGGGGCGGAGGCGAGGTCGGTCACGGCAGGCGCACGCCCTTCGGAACCGGCATCCGCCGGGCAGGGATACCGCCGAACCGCATCCTGCGTCTCATCCCGCGGGCCATAGCCGATCCGGCCGCGCGAAGCATCAACCGTCATGAGGCCGTCGCTTGCGCACGATGCCATCGCCTTGTGAACGATTCCGCGCTCTGGTAACGGAGCGGCGTTGGCCTCGTGGCGGAGTGGTTACGTAGCGGACTGCAAATCCGCGCACCCCGGTTCGATTCCGGGCGAGGCCTCCAACATCTTGCGAAAGATTTTCAGTTGGTCGGCAGCGCGGCTCTGCCGCCGAGCTGAGCATGCGCCCTGTTCGGGTCCGGGTTTCGGGCCCAGGGGCAAAGCGTTTCGGTTCGTCCTTCGCGCAAGGCCGCGAGTTCTTCGGAATTCGCCGTCGCTTGCGCTCGCGCCGGGATTGTAATGGTATATCGGAGCGGCCACCCACACCCGATCGAACTGTAATCCGCGAAGGCAGCGATGCCGGGTCGGCCGATGCTACGGATCACGCCATTGCAAAGCGCTATGGGGGGCAACCATGGTTTTTCGCAAGTATCCTATCGTGCTGGCCGTTTTGGCAGTCACCGGTGCGGCGTTCGCGCAAGACGAACCAGCGGCCCTCGGCAAGCTTCTCTTTGTGAGGTGCCAAGGCTGTCACGCCGTTATCGATCCGGCAGCCGTCGTGAAGAGGGGCCCTCATCTCCACGATCTCTTCGGTCGAAAGCCCGGCAGCCTTGCCGGCTATGAATATTCCGAGGCTATGGTCACGTTCGGTCAGGACAAGGTCTGGGACAAGACCACCCTCACACGGTTCTTGCACGGCCCGCCCGACGTGGTGCCTGGGACAAAGATGGCCTTCAGCGGGATCAAGAGCGACGAAGAGATAGAGGAAATACTCGCCTATCTCGCAACCCTCGACCCGGACGGGATGGTCGCGGAATAACAGACGCACAAACATCAATTCGGCGATCGCACGGTTATCGACGAGCCGGCCGCTTTCCTATGAATAGCGGACGCGCCACAGGCCTCGGCGGTTTAAGGGCCGGCAAGAGCGCTCCAATTGAGACCGACGCCAACCGCACGCCCCACGCGGGCGGCCACCTGCGTCCGATTTGCGCGGCACCCCCTGAGTTCCGCCTTGGCTCTTGTCCTCAAGCTGCTCCGACTCTAGAAGCCGGATAGCCTTTGGGGATCGATCGAGATGGCGGATTTCGCGGCGCTTCGGCAGCGCATGGTGGACAACCAGATCCGGCCGAGCGAGGTCACCGATCACGATGTGCTCAGCGCCTTTCTGACTGTGCCGCGCGAACTCTTCGCAGAGCCGGCGGAGCAGCCCTTCGCCTACGCCGACCGGGAGCTCAGGATGGCGGCCACGGCTCCGAACCGCCGCATGATGGACCCGGTAAGGCTCGCGCGCCTGATCCACGCGCTGCCGCGCGGCGTGGATACCCGGGCGCTCGTCGTCGGCTGCGGCAGCGGCTATTCCGCCGCGATCCTCGGACGGCTCTCGGGCTCCGTCGTGGCGCTCGAGGAGGATGCGGCGCTCGCGGCGCTGGCGCGCGGCAACCTCGCGGCTGTCGGCGCCGAAAATGTCTCGGTCGTCGAGGGAAGGCTTGTCGCCGGCTATCCGGGAGGCGCGCCCTACGACGCAATCCTCGTCGACGGCGCGGTCGAGGTGTTGCCCGCTCCCCTCGCTGCGCAGTTGAAGCAGGAGGGCACGCTTGCGACGATTGAGCGCGACGATCGCGTAAGTCGCGCGATGCTCTACGAGAAGGTGGGCGACGAGGCCACGAAGTGGCCGCTTTTCGACGCCTGGGCGACGCTTTTGCCGGGGTTTGAGCGCCGGCGCGAATTCGTCTTCTGAGAAACGACGCTTGCCGGCTCCTGTTGCACGGGAGCCTCGGTCGCTCGCCATTTCTGTTGATGAATGATCCTTAGTCGGCCCATAGGCCTGCGAGGGTGGTATGATTCGTACGCCGATCTCCCAAATCGGCCCCAGTCAGCGTAATCGAGGATCAGGTGCTCCGTCTCAAGCCCGCTTTCCTGGCGGCCGCTAGCGGCCTTTTATTTTTCGCCGTCGCCCCCCAGGCTTCGGCGGAGACGATGGCGCAGGCGCTGGCGTCCGCCTATGCCGACAATCCCACGATCAACGCCGCACGGGCCCAGACGCGGTCGGACGACGAGAACGTGCCGATCGCGCGCTCCGGCCGGTTGCCGTCGGCCTACATCACCAACCAGTCGACCTGGGCGACGACGGATGTCACGCCGGCCACGCGCAGCGCGACGACGTTCGACAACAATGTGGCGCTGACCGTCACGCAGAACATCTTCACCGGCTTCCGCGTCACCAACGCCATCCGCCAGTCGGAATCCGGCGTGCTCGCGAGCCGCGAGCTGCTGCGCAACACCGGACAGAATGTCCTCTTCGACGCGGCGCAGGCCTACATGGATGTGATCCGCGATACGGCCATTCTCGACATCCGTCGCAGGAACGTGCTGTTCCTCGACGAGCAGGTGCGCGCATCGAACGAGCGCTTCAACGTTGGGGAAAATACGCGGACGGATGTGTCCCAGGCGCGCGCTGCGTCGGCCCAGGCGCGCGCGGCGGTAAGCCTTGCGATCGCGAACCTCGCCATCAGCCGTGCCACCTACCGTCAGGTCATCGGGCACGAGCCGAACAGTCTGACCGACGGCTTTCCCTACGGCAAATTGGTGCCGAAAGGGATCGAGAAGGCGGTGGCCGTCGGCGAGGACGATCACCCGGTCATTCTCGCCGCGATCCATCAGGCGGATGCGCAGGCGTTCGCGGTGAAGCAGATCGAAGGAGAGCTGCTGCCTTCGGCGAGCATCGAGGGCTCGGTCGGCCGCTCCGATTCGGCCTTCTACGACACCGGCCCGGATCCGAACAGCGCGTCGGTGGTGGCGCGCGTCTCCATCCCGCTCTTCCCGACCGGCGCGGTCTATCCGCGCATCCGTCAGGCGAAGGAGCTATACGGGCAGCAGAAGATCCAGATCGACGTCGCTCGCGACCAGGTCCGCGCAGCCGTGGTCTCCGCCTGGGCTCAGGTGCAGGCCGCCGAGGGCGCGATCACCGCTGCGCAGGAGGGGGTGGAGGCCGCGGACATCGCCCTGTCGGGTGTGCAGGAAGAGCAGAAGGTCGGGCAGCGCACGACACTCGATGTGCTCGACGCCCAGCAGGTCCTGCTCAGCTCGCGCGAGACGCTCGTCGTGGCGCGCCGCGACCGGGTGGTAGCGTCGTTCTCGCTGCTCTCGGCGATGGGCCGGTTGACCGCGGAGGCGCTCGCATTGCCGACCGCCGCCTACGACCCGACCACCCACTACCGCAGCGTCAGGAGCAGGTTCATCGGCGTCACGACGCCGGACGGGCGCTGAACCGGGCGGACGCAATTCTGTTGCGATCTACGCGCCACGCTTTGCTTAAGCGGCGGGTGCAGGTCTAATCGAGCCGATTCGCGAACAGGCGATTCGGCAGCGGCCTTGTGCGGGGGACGGGAATGGCAAATCCGAATGCGGCGCATGAGCCGTCCATGGAAGAGATACTGGCGTCTATCCGTCAGATCATTTCCGAGGATGGCGAAACGGCGTCGAGCACGCCAACGGCGGAAGCCGCCGTGAATGGCGCGGCCGCTCCTCCATCCGCCGCAGAACCGGAAGCCGGGCCGGAAGCGCTTGAGACGGAGTTCGGGAGGCTCGAATTCAAGCCCGAGCTGGCACCCGAGCCGCCGCCCGTCCCGCAGCAAGCCGAGAGGCCGCGCTACGTGGCGGCTGAACCCGCGCCCCGGGTCTACGCACCGCCGGAGCCTCCACGTCCCGCCCCGCCGGCACGGCGTCCCGCAGCACAGGTGAACGAAAGCCCGCTGCTTTCGGAAGAGAAGGGCGCGGCCGTCTCCGGCGCATTCGGGGCGCTCGCCCACACGCTCCTCGAGCAGAACTCACGCACGCTCGAGGATGTCGTCGCCGAGATGCTCCAGCCGATGCTGAAGTCGTGGCTCGAGGACAATCTTCCCTCGCTCGTCGAGCGCATGGTGCAGGAAGAGATCGAGCGCGTTTCGCGCGGCCGGCGCTGAATCTTCGGAGGCCCCTGACCGGCGCGCGGCCGGCAGCGGCGTTACCCCTCATGTTGCACTGCGGTTGACAGGGCGGGGCGGCCTCAGTTTAACACCGCCGCCACCCGCCGGGACCGCCATGCTGGAAAAGACCTACGACGCCGAAAGCGTCGAGCCGAAGATTCGCGAATTGTGGGAGAAGGCCGAGGCCTTCCGCGCGGGCGCCGGGGCGGAGCCGGGTGCCGAGACATTCTCCGTCGTCATCCCCCCGCCGAACGTCACCGGCTCGCTCCACATGGGGCATGCGCTGAACGACACGCTGCAGGACATCCTTGTCCGCTTCGAGCGGATGCGCGGCAAGGACGTGCTCTGGCAGCCGGGCATGGATCACGCCGGCATCGCCACGCAGATGGTGGTGGAGCGGCGGATGATGGAGCGGCAGGAGCCGAACCGCCGCGCCATCGGCCGCGAGGCCTTCGTGGAGAAGGTCTGGGCCTGGAAGGCCGAGTCCGGCGGCATCATCATCAACCAGCTGAAACGGCTCGGCTGCTCCTGCGACTGGTCGCGCGAGCGCTTCACCATGGACGAGGGGCTGTCGCGCGCCGTCGTCAAGGTGTTCGTGCAGCTGCACAGGGAAGGGCTGATCTATCGCGACAAGCGGCTGGTCAACTGGGATCCGAAGCTGATGACCGCGATCTCCGACCTGGAGGTTCAGCAAGTCGAGGTGAAGGGCTATCTCTGGCACTTCCGCTACCCGATCGAAGGCAGCGACCGGTTCATCACCGTCGCCACCACGCGCCCGGAGACGATGCTCGGCGACACGGCCATCGCCGTGAACCCGAAGGACGAACGCTACCGCGATCTCGTCGGGCAAAATGCCGTGCTGCCGCTCGTCGGCCGGCTGATCCCGATCGTCGCCGACGACTATGCCGATCCGGAAGCCGGGTCGGGCGCGGTGAAGATCACGCCGGCGCACGACTTCAACGACTTCGAGGTCGGCCGCCGGCACGCTCTTCCGGTCGTCAACATCATGGACGCCGAGGCGAACATCCGGCTGCGCGACAACGAGAGCTTCCTGAAGGACGTGCCGCCGTCCTCCGCGCTCAGCGAGACGATCGACGCGCTCGACGGGCTCGACCGCTTCACCGCGCGCGAGAGCGTCGTGGCCATGATGACGGAGCGCGAGCTGGTCGAAAAGACCGAGGACCACACGCACACCGTTCCGCACGGCGACCGGAGCGGCGTTCCGATCGAGCCGTTCCTCACGGATCAATGGTACGTCAACGCAAAGGTGCTGGCTGAGCCGGCCATTGCCAGCGTCCGCGAGGGGCGGACGGTGATCGTCCCCAAGGCCTGGGAGAAGACCTATTTCGACTGGATGGAGAACATCCAGCCCTGGTGCATCTCGCGCCAGCTCTGGTGGGGGCATCGCATCCCCGCCTGGTACGCGCCGGATGGCGCGATCTTCGTCGAGGAGACCGAGGAGGCCGCGCGGCTCGCGGCAGCGCGCAAGTTTGGCGAGGTGGTCGAGCTGAAGCGCGACGAGGACGTGCTCGACACCTGGTTCTCCTCGGCGCTCTGGCCGTTCTCGACCCTCGGCTGGCCGGAAGAGACTCCCGAACTGAAGCGCTACTATCCGACCAGCGTCCTCGTCACCGGCTTCGACATCATCTTCTTCTGGGTGGCGCGGATGATGATGATGGGGCTCCACTTCATGCGCGAGGAGCCGTTTCACACCACCTACATCCACGGCATCGTGCGCGACGAGAAGGGCGCCAAGATGTCGAAGTCGAAGGGGAACGTCGTCGATCCCCTCGAGCTGATCGACGAGTTCGGCGCCGATGCCCTCCGCTTCACCATGGCCTCGCTCGCGACGCCCGGCCGCGACGTGAAGCCATCGCGGGCGCGTATCGAGGGCTACCGGAATTTCGGCACGAAGATCTGGAACGCCGCCCGCTTCTGCGAGATCAACGGGTGCCGCGTGGACCCGGCCTTCAAGCCGGCCGGGGTAGGGGCAACCGCCAACCGCTGGATCCTGACCGAAGCGACCGCGGCGACGAAGGCGATCACCGAGGCGATCGAGACGTTCCGCTTCAACGATGCCGCCGACGCGCTCTACCATTTCGTCTGGGCGACGTTCTGCGACTGGTATTTGGAGCTGATCAAGCCGGTGCTCGGCGAAGGCGACCATCTCGACAAGGCCGAGACCCGCGCCACGGCGGCGCATGTGCTTGAGCTGATCCTCAGGCTGATGCACCCCTTCATGCCCTATATCAGCGAGGCGCTGTGGGCGGGCTTCGGCGACGGCAAGCGGCTGCTGGCGCTGAGCCGCTGGCCGACGCCGGGCTTCGCCGACCGGGCGGCCGCCTCCGAGATCAACTGGCTCGTCGAACTGATCGGCGCCGTCCGCTCCGTGCGGTCGGAGATGAGCGTTCCGAACGCGACGAAGACCGACCTCGTCATCGTCGGCGGCGGGGAAGACCTTTCCGGCCGCGCCGCCCGCTACGCCCAGGCGATCGAGCGGCTCGCCCGGGTCGGGGCGATCGGGCACGCGGCGCAAGCGCCGCATGGCTCGGCCCAGATCGTGGTTGGCGGCGCGAGCTTCGCCCTGCCGCTCGCCGGCATCGTCGACTTCAGCGCCGAGGAAGCGCGGCTGGAGAAGGAGATCGCCAAGACCGCCGACGAGATCAACCGGATCGACAGGAAGCTCGCCAACGAGAGCTTCGTCGCCCGCGCGCCGGAGGAGGTGGTCGAGGCGGAACGGGAAAAGCGCGCCACCTACGCCGCCGACGGCGAACGCCTCGCGGCGGCGCTGAAGAGGGTCAAGGAGGCGGCGTAAGCGTCGCGCCTGTCCGCCAGCCCATCCGTCGAAAGGAGCGGCCAGCCGCTTCTGCTGTTGTCCCGAACGCGATGTCTTTCGGGTTCTGGTGCTGCGCGCTTTACCCTTGAATTGATGCAGTGCAGCAAGGCGCTAAGTCTCTGTAACTGTTCTGCCACAGGTGTTGCGAATCCGCGTCGCGCGGCTCCACGCCCCCTTTGCGCCACGATCCGACTTATTGTTTTTCAAGGACTCGACGCCAAACCTTTGAGCGTCGTTCGGAGCGGTTTGCCAAAGGGTTGGCGACCGCAACCGACACCCAGGTCAGCCGCACGCGTGACCCCAAGCGCGGCAAGAGCGAGCGTAGATGGACGCGAGAACTTTCGACAAGAAGAAGCTGCCGAGCCGTCATGTGACGGAGGGGCCGAACCGGGCCCCGCACCGCTCCTATTATTATGCGATGGGCCTGACCAAGGAGCAGATCCACCAGCCATTCGTCGGCGTCGCCACCTGCTGGAACGAGGCGGCGCCCTGCAACATCTCGCTGTCGCGCCAGGCGCAGGCGGCCAAGAAGGGCGTCGCTTCCGCCGGCGGAACGCCGCGCGAATTCACCACCATCACCGTGACCGACGGCCTCGCGATGGGCCATCAGGGGATGAAGTCGTCGCTCGCCTCGCGTGAGGTGATCGCCGATTCCGTCGAGCTCACCATGCGCGGCCACAGCTACGACGCCCTGATCGGCCTCGCCGGCTGCGACAAGTCGCTGCCCGGCATGATGATGGCGATGCTCCGGCTGAACGTGCCTTCCGTCTTCATCTACGGCGGCTCGATCCTTCCGGGGAATTTCCGCGGCCGGCAGGTTTCGGTGCAGGATCTCTTCGAGGCGGTCGGGATGGTGTCCGTCGGCAAGATGTCCACCGACGATCTCGACGAACTCGAGCAGGTGGCCTGTCCTTCGGCCGGCGCCGGCGGCGCGCAGTTCACCGCCAACACCATGGCGACGGTTTCCGAGGCGATCGGCCTGGCGCTGCCGTATTCGGCCGGCGCGCCGGCTCCCTACGAGATTCGCGACCGCTTCTGCATGGCGGCGGGCGAGAAGATCATGGAGCTGATCTCCCGCAACATCCGGCCGCGCGACATCGTCACGCGCGAGGCGCTGGAGAATGCCGCCACGGTGGTCGCCGCTTCGGGCGGTTCCACCAATGCCGGCCTGCACCTGCCGGCGATGGCGCACGAGGTGGGCATCAAGTTCGACCTTTTCGACGTGGCGGAGATCTTCAAGCGCACGCCCTACATCGCCGACCTGAAGCCGGGCGGGAAATATCTCGCCAAGGACATGTTCGAAGCGGGCGGCATCCCGCTTCTCATGAAGACGCTGCTCGACCACGGATTCCTGCACGGCGATTGCTTAACCGTAACCGGCCGCACAATTGCCGAAAACATGGCGCTTGTTCACTGGAACCCCGACCAGGACGTCGTGCGCCCCGCCAACAACCCGATCACGCCGACCGGTGGCGTGGCCGGGCTCAGAGGCAACCTCGCACCGGAAGGCGCCATCGTGAAGGTGGCGGGAATGAAGAAACTACAGTTCTCGGGTCCAGCACGCTGTTTCGACAGCGAGGAAGAGTGCTTCGCGGCAGTGAGCGAGCGCAAGTACGCCGAGGGTGAGGTTCTGGTCATCCGCTACGAGGGACCGCGCGGCGGGCCGGGCATGCGGGAGATGCTCTCCACCACCGCGGCGCTCTACGGGCAGGGGATGGGCGACAAGGTCGCGCTGATCACAGACGGACGCTTCTCGGGGGCGACGCGCGGGTTCTGCATCGGCCATGTCGCTCCGGAAGCAGCGCTCGGCGGCCCGATCGGACTGCTGCGCGACGGCGACATCATCGAGATCGACGCGGTGGCGGGCACGCTCGACGCGAAGCTCTCCGAGACGGAATGGGAGGCGCGCCGCAAGGCGTGGCGCCCGCGCGAGACCGATTACCGCTCCGGTGCGCTGTGGAAGTACGCGCAGCTCGTCGGAACGGCGCGAGACGGGGCGGTGACCCACCCAGGTGGGGCCGCCGAAACGGTGACGTATGCTGATCTCTAGATTCTGCTTTGTCGTCGTTCTGACCGGGCTGGGCGCGGGGGCGGCCCATGCGCTCGATCCAAATCTTTCTCCGGCCGAAGCCTTCCGCTCCGGCTACGAGGCCTACAAGGCGGGCGACGCCGCGACCGCGCTCGAGGCGCTGAACTATGCCGCGGCGAACGGTCATCCGGGCGCGCTGTGGAAGCTTGGCCGCATGTATCAGACCGGCGATCTCGTCACCGAGGACGACGGCAAGGCGATGGAGCTCTTCGCCCGTGTCGCCGACGAGTATGGCGACGAGAATCCGCGTGGGCCGGACGCGCCTTTCGTGGCCGACGCCTTCGTGACGCTCGGCACTTATTACCAGAGCGGCATACCGGGCCACGTCGCGGCCGATCCGGGCCGGGCGCGGCGGTTCTTTGCCTACGCGGCTTCCTATTTCGGCGATTCCGACGCGCAGTACTCGCTTGCGACGATGTTCCTGCAGGGCCTCGGCGGCGATCAGAACACGCGCCAGGCGGCGCGCTGGTTCAAGCTTGCCGCGCGCAAGGGGCACGCTGGCGCGCAGGCCGAATTCGGACACATGCTCTTCGAGGGGATCGGCATGGACCGCCGGCCCGTCGAGGGATTGATGTGGCTTTCGATCGCGCGGCTCGCCAGCCCCGGCGATCCGATCATCCAGGCCCGCCACGAGCAGGCGTTCTCCACCGCCAGCGAGGATCAGCGCCGTGATGCGATGGCGGCGGCGGAAGCGTGGATGGCCCACAATGGCGGTGGCCAGCAGGTGAATGTCCAGGTGCAGGCGAGCGCCGCCGCGACGGCTTCCGCGGTATCGGCGCCAGCGGCGCCTCCCGCGCCCTAGCGAAACCGGTCTTCGGTCAGCACGCCTGGCGGACCGGCACCGCGCGTGGCGGCGGAAGGGACATCGCAGCCGCGAGCGCGCTGCCGGTTTCCCTTGAAGCCTCGGGGCAGGGCTCGTTCAGGAACGTCCAGGAAGAATTGTTCAGCACCATCTCGCAGCGCGCCAAACGCAGGCCTGTCGGCGTGTGGAGACAGATGGTCTCGCCGTGATGGGCGATGACGCCGGGACCGCGGCAGGTGCAGTCGGCGTTCGCCGGAGAGACAGCCGCCGAGGCAATCAGCGCCGCCACGATGCCGATGAGTCTCATGGCGGGAGCTTAGCACGCCCGCGCTGCCTGTCAGCGGCGGTCGCGAAGCTGTTACCGCAGCTCTACCCAGACCGGCACATGGTCTGACGGCTTCTCCCAGGCGCGCACGTGGCGGTCGATGCCGGCCTCCACCAGCCGATCTGCGGCTTCGGGCGACAGCATCAGGAAATCGATGCGGATGCCGTTGTTCTTCTGCCAGGCGCCCGCCTGGTAGTCCCAGAAGGTGTAGATGCCGCCGCGATCGTCCACCGCGCGTATTGCATCGGTGAGGCCGAGCGCCGCGAGCCGGCGGAAGACAGCGCGCGTTTCCGGCTGGTAAAGCGCATCGCTCACCCAGACCTCGGGGTTCTTGGCGTCGATCGGCTCCGGGATGATGTTGAAGTCGCCGGCGATGAGAAGCGGCTCCTCCTGCGCGAGCTCGGCCCGCGCCCAGTCCTCGAGGCGCTTCAGCCAGGCGAGCTTGTAGGTGAACTTGTCCGTGCCGATCGGATTGCCGTTCGGCATGTAGGCCGAGGCGATCCGTACCACGCCGCCCTCGGTCGCGACGAGCCCGGTGATAAAGCGCGCCTGCTCGTCGGCATCGTCGCCCGGCAGGCCGCGGCGGACGTCCTCGAGCGGGTTCTTCGAGAGGAGGGCGACGCCGTTGAAGCCCTTCTGGCCGTGGACGGCGATGTTGTAGCCGAGCTCTTCGATTGGCTCGGAGGGGAACGCCTCGTCGACGCTCTTCACCTCCTGCAGGCAGACGACGTCCGGCGCCGCCTCCTTCAGCCAGTGCACGAGATTGTCGATGCGCGCCTTGACGCCGTTGATGTTCCAGGTGGCGATGCGCATTGGAGCACCCGTCGACGCGTACGCCGAACTGCCCCTACGCTACCGAGAAGCTGGTTCCGCAGCCGCAGGCGGCGACGGCGTGCGGGTTACGGATCTGGAAGGACTGCCCCATCAGATCGTCAACGAAGTCGATCTCCGAGCCGCCCATGTAATCGAGCGACATGGTGTCGATGAGTACGGTCGCGCCGTCGCGGGCCAGAACCACATCATCGGTGGCCGGCGCATCGCGCACGAGGTCGTATTTGTACTGGAAGCCGGAGCACCCGCCGCCTTCGACGCTGACGCGGAGCGCGGTCCCCACCGGCTCGACGGAGAGGATCCTGGCGATCCGGCGCACGGCGCGGTCGGAGAGCGTCACCTGCTGGCCGCCCTCGCCGGGGCCGGTCTGCTGGGGGGTGACCCCGCGGTCGCCGGTCGGTTGGCTGCTGGCGTGGTGGTCGCCGGTCTGCTGATCCATGTCCCGACTCTTCCGCTCTTGCCCAACTCCGCATTGTAGCTAAGAACGGCTAGGGGTTTAGTCAATTCCCGGTCGTCGATCGCGGGGAGCCGGATGGCGGACGTGCCGCACGAACTCTTGCGCCGCGGCGAGCGGTGGCGGGCTCCTTACGCCACGGATCCCGCCGCGTCGCGGGGGAGAATCCACGCTGAGCCTGACGATCCGCTCCGCTCGCCCTTCCAGCGCGACCGCGACCGCATCATCCACTCCAACGCCTTCCGCCGGCTGAAGCACAAGACGCAGGTCTTCATCCAGCACGAAGGCGACCATTTCCGCACGCGCCTGATCCATACGCTGGAAGTGGCGCAGATCGCCCGCTCGATCGCCCGGCCGCTCGGCCTCGACGAGGATCTGGCGGAAGCGCTGGCGCTCGCCCACGACCTCGGTCATCCGCCCTTCGGCCACGCCGGCGAGCGGGCGCTCGACGAGGCGCTCGTGGCCTATGAGGGGTTTGACCACAACGCGCAGAGCCTTCGCGCGGTGACCGAACTGGAGCGCCGCTACGCGCTCTTCGACGGGCTGAACCTCACCTTCGAGACGCATGAGGGCCTGGTGAAGCACAACGGTCCGCTCCTCGACGCGGCGGGCCGCACTGTCGGAGCGCATAAGGGCGGCCAGCTTCCCTTTGCCATCCGCGCCTTCCAGGAGCGGCAGGATCTTGAACTCGATCTGCATGCCGGCCTCGAAGCACAGGCAGCGGCGATCGCCGACGACATCGCCTACGACTGCCACGACCTGGAGGACGGACTCCGCGCCGGCCTGATTCATCTCGCCGACCTCGACGAGCAGCCGCTGGTCGAGCCGATACTTGCGGCGATCCACGCGGAATTCCCCGGCCTGGAAGAGAGCCGCGTGGTGCACGAGCTGGTGCGGCGCACGATCACCGTGATGATCCGCGATGTGCTTGCCGAGACTGAGCGGCTCCTCGCCGGGAAGAGCATCCGCTCCGCCGAGGACGTGCGGCGGGCAGGGGAGATGCTGGTGCGCTTCTCGCCGGGGCTCGCGCGCGCCGAAGCGTCGCTGAAGCGGTTCCTGACGGAGAAGGTCTATCGCAACGACACCGTCATGCGTCCGGTAAGGCTCGCCGAGGCGCTGGTCGCCGACCTCTTCGAGGCGTTCTTCGAGGATCCCTCGCGCATGCCCGACGGTTGGGGCGAAGGCCTTGACCGCAGCGATGCGTTCCAGAAGGCCCGGCGGGTCGCCGACTATATCGCCGGGATGACCGACCGCTACGCCATCTCCGAGCATCAGCGGCTGTTTGACGACACCCCCGATCTGGGCTAGGGCGCGCGGCTGGCGGCGGAACTGGGCAGACGCGGCGGCAGCGCCGGTCGCCCGCAGGATTCTTGATGAACCTCTTCACCCTGTTCGAGCAGCGGATCCGCGCCGCGGTGGAGAAGGTTGTCGGCGCGGCGGGGCTCGAAGCGGCTGCCGGCGTGCTCGACCGTATCGCCGCGGAGCCGCCGCGCGATGCCACGCACGGCGATGTTGCGACGAACGCCGCCATGCTGCTCGCGAAGCCGCTCGGCCGGAAGCCGCGCGAGCTTGCCCTGCAGATCGCCGTTCTGCTCGAAGCCGATCCGGATGTCGCGAGCGTCGAGGTGGCCGGGCCGGGCTTCGTGAACCTCCGCCTGTCCGATGCGTTCTGGGCGGCGCAGCCGGCCACAATCCTGCGCGCCGGCCTCGCCTATGGCCATTCGGAAATCGGCGGCGGCGCGCCGGTCAACGTCGAATACGTGTCCGCCAACCCGACCGGACCGATGCACGTCGGCCATGTCCGCGGGGCGGTCGTCGGCGACGCCGTCGCGAACATGCTGAAGGCGACCGGCCACCGGGTCACGCGCGAATACTACATCAACGACGCCGGTGCGCAGGTCGATACGCTGGCCCGCTCCGCATTCCTCCGCTACCGCGAGGCGCTGGGCGAGGAGATCGGCGCGATACCGAGCGGGTTCTATCCCGGTGACTACCTGAAGCCGGTTGGCGCCATTGCTGCCAGGACGTACGGCGACCGTCTCCTGAAACAGGACGAGAGCGCGTGGCTTCCGGTGATGCGCGATCTCGCCACCGGCGAGATGATGAGCCTGATCCGTGCCGACCTCGAACTTCTCGGCGTGCACCACGATATTTTCTTCTCGGAGCGCTCGCTGCAGGCGGGCCATGACCGCGTCGCGGAAGCCATCGCTGCGCTCAAGGCGCGCGATCTGGTCTACGTGGGCAAGCTGCCGCCGCCGAAGGGGCAGTTGCCGGACGACTGGGAGGACCGCGAGCAGACGCTCTTCCGCTCCACCGCCTACGGCGACGACATCGACCGCCCGCTGCTGAAGTCGGACGGCAGCTACACCTATTTCGCCTCCGACATCGCCTATCACTACGACAAGTACCTGCGCGGCTTCCGCCAGATGATCGACGTGCTCGGCGCCGACCACGGCGGCTACGCGAAGCGGATGAAGGCCGCGGTCAGGGCGATGAGCGGCGAGGAGGCGACGCTCGACATCCTGTTCTGCCAGCTCGTGAAGCTCTTCCGCGCCGGTGAGCCGTTCGTCATGTCGAAGCGCTCCGGAGACCTCGTGACGCTGCGCGAGGTTGTCGAGGAGGTCGGCGCGGGCTCCGTCCGCTTCATGATGCTTTTCCGCAAGGCCGACGCGCCGCTGGATTTCGACTTCCAGACGGTGCAGGAGCAATCCAAGGACAATCCGGTCTTCTACGTGCAGTACGCGCATGCCCGAACCGCCTCCGTGCGGCGGCAGGCGGTTGAGGAAGTGCCGCATATCGGGCTCGACGCCGGGTCGCTCGCCGGGGCGGATTTCCTGCTCCTGGAGGATTCCGGCGAGCGCGGGCTCGTCCGCGCGATGGCCGACTGGCCGCGGATACTGGAGGCTGCGGCGCGGGCGCGGGAGCCACACAAGGTCGCTTTCTACCTGCACGACCTCGCCAGCGCCTTCCATGCGCACTGGAACAAAGGCAAGGAACTGCCGCAATTGCGGTTTATCCGGCCTGAGAACATTGCGCAGAGTCGTGCTCGCCTCGCCCTTGTCACCGCGGTTGGATGCGTATTGAGGTGCGGGCTGCAAGTTCTTGGTGTCGAGGCGCCAGAGGAAATGTATTAATCTGGTGGAACTGCGCGAAACCCACGGTAAGCTAGATCGAGGGCCTGACCGATATGGCTGGTAGCGATCCGAAGATGAACCGAGCTCTGGGGCAGGCCTCTGCCCGTGGAGATGTCGACGCGGACGAGGATCCGCTGATCGAGCTTGCGCGCATCGTGAGCGAGGACGGCGGCTTTTCCGGATCGAGGAACGAGAAGCCGAAGATGACCCGCAACGAGCCGAACGGACGCGACGCGCTTTCAGACGGCCTTGAGGCCGAGCTGCTGCAGGAGCTCGAGACGTCCTTTTCCGTGCGCGAGGCGCCTGCGCCGCCGTCGGCAAGCCCCCGCGCTCCCCCAGCAAATCCGCAGCAGCAACAGCGCGCGGCCGCGCCGCCGGTGCGGCAACAGCCCGCCCCGGAGCCGGTCATGGAGGCCGAGCCGGATCCGGACGATCTTCTCCGTTCGATCGAGGAACAGCTCAGCCAGTTCGAGCGACGGCAGTCCGGCCGTTTCACGGCTCCGGCGACCTTTAGCCCGGAGCTTCCGGATGACCTTGAGCCGGCCTACGATGCGGCTTCCGCCGAGGAGCCGGAGGCGGTCCCGTTCGGCGCGCCCGAGCGCGCCCCCGAGCCGCGCGAGGATTGGCAGGACCGGCGCACGTCGCGCATCCGACCTTTTGCCGAAAGCGCAGACGCACTCGAGGAGGAACTCGGGTCAGCCCCAGAGCCCGACGCCGAAGAGCCGTTGGCGGCGCGCTCGGAATACCGCTTTCGTGGCCCGGCCAACGCGGAATGGGATCGCGCCAATGCCGCCCGCGAAGAGCAGCAGGCGCGGCAGGACGACGACGACCGTCGCTTCCGCGAGGAGCCTCCCCGGTTCGCGGAGGAGCGGCGGCAGCCCGAACCGCAGGCACAGGTCGAGCCGGTGCCCCCTGCCGCCAAGGGCCAGCGCAGCCGTGGCGAGGAGAGCGCGGCGCGGGTCAAGGCGCCGAAATCCGCCGACGCGCGTCGCGAGCGGCTGCTCGCGACCTTCCCGGAATTCGAGGAGGCCCCTCCGACCGAGCGTTCGGGGCAGGCCGAGCGTTCCGCCCCTGCCGAGCGTTCTGCCCCGCCCGAGCGTTCGGCGCCCGATCTGACGGGCATCGAAGCAAGTCTCTCGCGGGCGCTTGAGCCTGACTATCGCTCCACCGCCACCGCCGACAAATGGCAGGACGGGGATGGGCTGGAGGAAGAAGAGCCGCGGGTCGCAGCCGCGGTCGCTCCGGGAGCCAGCCGACGGGCTGCGGCGGCGCGCGCCGCCGCCCAGCAGCGCGGCCGCTCGCGCATCGGCCTGTTCGCGGCCCTCATCATCATCGTCGTCGTCATCGGTGGCGTCGGCGCGTTCTATCTCCGCTCCTCCGAGAGCACGCCATCCGGTCCGCCGCCGGTGATCGCAGCCGAGCCCGGCGCTGTGCGCGTCGATGCCACGCCGGACCAGAATGCGTCCGCCGGAAGCGAGACGGTCGGGGAGGCGGTGTACAACCGGGTCGCCGGCGCGGCACCCTCGACCAACGAGCAGGTGGTCGAGAACACCGAGGAGCCGCGCGAGATCGCCCGCATCGTGCTGCCGCAGTCGCAGACCGATTCCGCCCAGACCGTGGTGCGTCCGGTCGGCGGCGACGACAGCGCCGCGACGACCGATCCGACGCAGCCGCCGGCTTCGACCGCCGCGGGCACTCCGGCGGCGAATTCCGACACTGAGATCGGCCCGCGCCGCGTCCCGACCTTCGTCGTGAAGGCCGACGGCAGCATCGTCTCGACCGGCGAGGCCGGCGCTCCGCCGCCGAGTGCGACCGCGGCGCAGGACCAGCAATTGGCGACCGAGACGCAGCCGATCCAGCCGGTGCCGGTGCCGACGGTTTCCATTGCCCCGGCCGCCGCGTCCGCCAACAGTGCAAGCATCGCGCCGCCGGTCCCTGCGGCGCCCGCGGTCAGGGCTCCCGCGGCAGACATGGAGACGCGTCCGACGATCGACGAGCCGCCGGCCGAAGTCGCGACCGCGACGCAAGCCGGATCGACGACCGAGGCTCCGGCCAACGCTCCTCCGACCACAGCGTCGGCGGAGCCAGCCCCGCCGGCCGTCTCGGCCTCCGGAGGCTACCTGGTCCAGCTCAGCGCACAGAAGAGCATGGACATGGCGCAAGCCGCCTACGCGAAGGCGAGGCAGAATTTTCCGGCTCTGCTCGGCAATCTCGAGCCGAATATCCAGCAGGCCGATCTCGGCGCTAAGGGCATCTACTTCCGCGTACGCGTCGGCCCGTGGGATACGCGCGATCAGGCGCTCGTGGTCTGTGAAGCGTTGAAGACTGCCGGCGGCAGCTGTTTCGTCACGCAATAGCTTTTCCGGAACGCGCAGCGTGGCGGCGAACGCCTTTATTTGCGGTCTTGCGGGAACCGAACTCTCGAATGAAGAGGTCGCGTTCCTGCGCGACGCGAAGCCCTGGGGGGTAATCCTCTTCAAGCGCAACGCCGACAACCCGGCGCAGATCGCGCGGCTCTGCCGTGGCGTGCGCGAGGCGCTGGCGCGCGAGGACGCGCCGATCCTCATCGATCAGGAGGGAGGCCGCGTGCAGCGTATCGGCCCGCCGCACGTTCGTGCCTATCCGGCCGGCGCCGTCTATGGCGAGGTCTACCGGCGGAACTCGCTCGCCGGCGTCGAGGCGGCCTATCTCGGCGCCAAGCTCATCGCGCTCGACCTGCATGCGATGGGGGTGAGCGTCAATTGCCTTCCAACGCTCGACATACCGGTCGAGGGCGGCACCAAGGCGATCGGCGATCGGGCGCTCGGCAACACTGTCGACATGGTCGCGACGCTCGGCGGCGCGCAGCTCGACGGCACCCTCTCCGGCGGCCTGCTGCCGGTGATCAAGCATATGCCTGGCCACGGCCGGGCGATGGTAGACAGCCACGCCGATCTTCCCAAGGTGGACGCCACGATGGCGGAGCTGGAGGCGCAGGATTTCACGCCCTTCCGGCTCATCGCTAAGCGCGCGCCGCTCGGGATGACCGGCCACGTGATCTATTTAGACGTTGATGATCGCGCGCCGGCCACGCTTTCCAAGTCGGTGATTGGTAACATAATCCGTCAACGAATCGGCTTTGATGGAGCCCTGATGACGGACGATATCTCGATGGGCGCGCTTTCCGGCGATGTGGTCACGCGCGCCGTGCGGGCGATCAGTGCCGGGTGCGATCTGGTGCTCCACTGCAATGGCGACCTGATGGAAATGATCGAGGTAGCCGCCGGCGTACCGGAACTGGCGGGCGATGCGCTGCGCCGTACCGATGCCGCGCTCGCTTTTCACCGTCAGCCGGCGGAGGTCGACCGCAAGTCGATCGAGTCCCGCTTCGACTTCCTCATCGGGCAAGTGGCCCGATCATGATCGAGGACACGGTGGCCCCTGCGGCCCCGGTTGACGATTTCGGTGAGCCGGTTGTCCGCGGTGACGAGTGCCTGGTGGTCGACGTGGCCGGCTTCGAGGGTCCGCTCGATCTGCTCCTGCAGCTGGCGCGCGACCAGAAGGTCGATCTGACGAAGATTTCGATCCTGGCGCTCGCCGACCAGTATCTGACCTTCATCGAGGCAGCGCGCCGCCTGCGTCTGGAGCTTGCCGCCGATTACCTCGTCATGGCGGCCTGGCTCGCCTACCTGAAATCGCGGTTGCTGCTGCCGGCGGAAGCGGCCGACGAGGGGCCCAGCGGCGAAGAGCTTGCCCTGGTTCTGGCGCGGCGGCTGAAGCATCTGGAGGCCATCCGCGAGGCGGGACGACGGCTGATGAGCTTCGCCCGGCGCGGGATCGACGTATTTCCCCGCGGCCTGGCGGAGCCGCTCTCCGTCCACACCAGCAGCACCTGGGACGCGAGCCTCTACGATCTTCTCTCCGCCTACGCCGCGCTCCGCCTGCGCGGCATGGTGACCACCGTGAAGTTCGCGGAGCGCCACGTCTTCACGCTGCAGGACGCACGCGACCGGCTGATGCGGCTGATCGGCGCGAGCATCCAGTGGGAAATGCTGGACTTCTATTTCATGGAATACATCGTTCAGCCCGAGCTGCGGGCGACGGCCAAGGCGAGCGCGTTCTCCGCCAGCCTCGAGCTGGTGCGGGAGGGCGAGGTAGAGCTCAGGCAGGCGCAGCATTTCGCGCCCCTCTACGTCCGGCGACGGCAGAAGGAGCAGGCGATGCCGCTGGCGGAGGCCGCCAATGGGTGAACCTGCCACGGCCTGGGACGAGACGAATATCCGCAGCCTCGCGCCGGAGGATCACCGGCGGCACCTTCGGATGCTGGAGGCGATCCTCTTCGCGCAGGCCGAGCCGATGCCGCGTGCCGAGATCGCGCTCCGCATGCCCGACGGCATCGACCTCGAGGCGCTGCTTATCGAGCTGCAGGCGGCCTATGCCGGGCGCGGCGTGAATCTGCGCCGCTTCGACGATCGCTGGGCGTTCCGCACGGCGGAGGATCTCGCCTTCGTGCTGAAGCGCGAGGTGGTGGAGCAGAAAAAGCTTTCGCGCGCCGCCGTCGAGACGCTGGCGGTCATTGCCTATCACCAGCCCGCGACGCGGGCGGAGATCGAGGACGTGCGCGGCGTGGCCGTCTCGCCGGGGACGCTCGACGTGCTGCTCGAGGCGGGCTGGATCAGGCTGCGGGGAAGGCGTCGCACGCCGGGCCGGCCGGTGACATTCGGCACGACGCCGGCGTTCCTCGACCATTTCGGGCTCGAGTCGATCGGCGACCTGCCGGGCCTCGCCGACCTGCGGGCCGCCGGCTTGATTGAAACGCTCTCTGTCCCGGCCGAAGAGGCGCCGGAGCCGAACGACAGCCCCGAGCTTCGCGACGACGAGGACCCGCTGGAGCCGGACTTCGCTGATTTCGCACAGGAGCGCGAGCCGGAGGAGCCCGAGGACCCCGACGATTCCGATGCGTCGGAAGACGAGGCCGAACCCGGCGAAACCGACGCTCCCCGGTTCGTCGAGTAGCGAAGAGGCCCCACCCGAAGGGGCCGAAACGACTTGCCGCTTGCAGCCCGCGGGCTGTAAGTGCGCCGCATGGCTCCCACGCAACTCGCCCAGAAAGGCCGCCGCCGCGCCGCCGCGACAATCGCTTCGCGCCTCACGCTGGAGAAGGTGACGCGCCGCTTCGGCCGCGTGGCGGCGCTGCAGGACATCGACCTCGACGTCGCCCCGGGCGAGATCGTGGCGCTCCTCGGGCATTCGGGCTGCGGCAAGACGACCCTTCTGCGGATCGCCGCCGGCGTCGACGTTCCGACCTCCGGCCGCGTGCTGCTCGACGGCCGCGAGGTGGCCTCGCCGAACGTCTTCGTGCCGCCGGAGAAGCGCTCGATCGGGCTGATGTTCCAGGACTATGCGCTCTTCCCACACCTGACTGTGCTCAGGAACGTGATGTTCGGCCTGACCGCCCTCGACCGCCGGGAGCGCGGCGAGGAAGCTCTGGCGGCGCTGGCGCGGGTCGGGCTCGCGCATCTGGCGCAATCCTATCCGCACGAGATTTCCGGCGGCGAACAGCAGCGCGTGGCGCTTGCCCGCGCCATCGTGCCGCGGCCGGGCGTGCTCCTGATGGACGAACCGTTCTCGGGCCTCGACAGCCGGCTAAGGGACAGCGTGCGCGCCGATACGCTCTCGGTGCTCCGCGAAGCGGGCGCGACCGCCGTGGTCGTTACCCACGACCCGGAAGAGGCGATGCGGATGGCGGACCGCATCGTGCTGATGCGCGGCGGCCGCATCGCCCAGCACGGCGGCGCGGAGGAGCTTTACGACCACCCGCGCAGCCTCTTCGTGGCGCGCTTCTTCAGCGCCCTGAACGAGCTTCCGGGCGCCATGGCCGCGGGCCGCGCCGTCACCCGAGTAGCCGATTTCGCCGCAAATGGCCTGAGCGACGGCGCCTCCGTGGTCGTGGCGATCCGCCCGCAGGGCGTGCTCCTTGCGGCCGGAACCTCCGGAAACGGGAAACCGGGACGCATCATGTCGCGGCATTTCCTTGGCGAGGTGGAGCTCTTCGACGTAGCGGTGGAGGGCCTGGACACCTATCTTCTGGCGAAGGCGCGTGCCGGCGACGGCCTGCTGCCGGGCGCCGACGTGCGCGTCAGCTTCGACCAGCGCGACGTTCTGGTTTTCGCTGAGGCCGAATAAAGCCTGACTCGATCGCCTGATTGCTGGCGGGGAGCTGATTTGCGATAGTCAGCGAAACCGGCGGCCCGGGCTGCACGTAAAGGGGTTTTGGAGACCGATATGGGAAGTTTTTCGCTGATCCACTGGGTCATCGTGATCGGGGTGATCGTCCTGCTCTTCGGGCGCGGCAAGATCTCCGACCTGATGGGCGACGTGGCGAAGGGCATCAAGACCTTCAAGAAGGGCATGGCCGAGGACGACACGGCGACGCCTCCGCCGACCATCGAGCATGACACCGTCGCGCCGATGGCCTCCGAGGCGGAGAAGAAAGCCAAGGTCGGGTGATCGTCGGGAAGCGCCTGCGGGCCTGATCCATGTTCGACATCGGAGCGAGCGAGTTGCTCGTCATTGCGGTCGTGGCCATCGTCGTGGTTGGCCCGAAGGAATTGCCGCGCATGCTGCGCACCTTCGGCAAGACCCTGGGACAGGTCCGCCGCATGTCCAACGATTTCAAGCGGCAGTTCGACGAGGCATTGCGCGAAGCCGAGCGCGAGGCCGGCCTTGAGGACACCAAGAAGCAGATGCAGGCCGCTATGAAGCCGCTCGACGAGGCGCGGAAAAACATTGACGCCAGCATGCGTGCGGCCGACGCGCCGACCCCGATGCCGTCGCCCTTGCCGGCGGCCGACAAGCCCGGCGCCCCGCCGCCTGAATCGGAGCCGGCGAAGACCGGCGCCGCGGCGCCTGCGCACGGAAGCGACGCGGCATGAGCCAGGACGACATCGAAAGCTCGAAGGCGCCGCTGATCGAGCACCTGATCGAGCTCAGGGCGCGGCTGATGCGCGCCGTCGTCGCGATCTTCATCGCCTTTCTCGTGTGCTTCTATTTCGCCAGCGACATCTTCAACATCCTCGTGATCCCGTTCGAGCGCGCCGCCGGCCCGCTGCGCGAGGTGAAGCTGATCTACACGGCGCCCCAGGAATATTTCTTCACGCAGATGAAGCTCGCGCTGTTCGGTGCGCTGTTCATCGCGTTCCCGGTGATCGCCAACCAGATCTACAAGTTCGTCGCGCCGGGCCTTTACCGCAACGAGCGCGGGGCCTTCCTGCCGTTTCTCATCGCGACGCCGATCCTCTTCGCGATGGGCGCCTGCCTCGTCTATTTCGCCGTCATGCCGCTCGCGA
Organism: Hyphomicrobiales bacterium; assembly: GCA_038211615.1. Classification (GTDB taxonomy): domain Bacteria; phylum Pseudomonadota; class Alphaproteobacteria; order Rhizobiales; family Afifellaceae; genus DASWJZ01. The sequence goes on along the minus strand of JBBQVL010000027.1, from coordinate 6,843 downwards.
TGAAGTTCTTCCTCTCCATGCAGCAGGTGGGCGGTCCCGGCCGCGCCTCGATCGAGCTGCTGCCGAAGGTGAACGAGTATCTCGGGCTGATCATGACGCTGATCTTCGCGTTCGGCCTCGTCTTCCAGCTCCCCGTGGTCCTGACGCTTCTGGCGCGCGCCGGCATCATCTCGTCGGCGGGACTGAAGGGGCGGCGGCGCTGGGCCATCGTGCTCTCCTTCGTCGTGGCGGCGGTGCTGACGCCGCCCGACCCGATCAGCCAGATCAGCCTCGCGCTCCCGACGATCCTGCTCTACGAGATCTCGATCTTCTCGGTGCGCTACGTGGAACGCCAGCGCCGTCTTGCCGAAGCACAGCGCGAGGCTGACGCGGCGGCGACCTGAGGTCTCCCGCACTGGTTCGTGCGGACAGGATCAGGTGGCGCGCCAGACCGGTGCGCCACACACGGGCTTGACCCGGGCATCCATTGCGCTACCCCCTCTCGCCATCGCCGGTCGTTCGCAGTCGGCGGGCAGGCAAAGGCTGACTTCTCCATGCTCGATATCCGTTGGATCCGCGAGAACCCGGAAGCGCTCGACCGTGCGCTGGCGAACCGCCGCGCCGAGCCGGCCGCGGAGCGGCTGGTCGGCCTCGACGAGGCGCGGCGAGCGGCGATCGCGAAGCTGCAGGATCTGCAGACGCGGCGCAACGCGGCCTCGAAGGAGATCGGCCAGGCGAAGGCGAAGAAGGACGAGGCCAGGGCGAGCGCGCTGATGGCCGAGGTCGCGGCGCTCAAGGATGCGATGGCGGCCGCCGAGCAGGCGGAGAAGGACGCGACGAAGGCGCTCGACGATACGCTGGCAATCATCCCGAACGTGCCGCTCGAGGACGTGCCGGTCGGCGACGAAAGCGCCAACAAGGAAGTGCGCAAATGGGGCGACCCGCGCCGGGTGAACTGGGCGAAGGAGCATTTCGAGCTCGGCGAGGCGCTCGGCCAGATGGATTTTGAAGCGGCGGCGAAACTCTCCGGCTCGCGCTTCGTGGTCCTGAAGGCGGGCCTGGCGCGAATGGAGCGCGCGCTAGGCCAGTTCATGCTCGACCTGCACACCGAGGAGCATGGGTATACGGAGGTGCAGCCGCCGTTGCTGGTGAAGGATCATGTGCTGTTCGGGACGGGACAGTTGCCCAAATTCAAAGGTGATCTATTCCCGACAGCAGGGGACTACACTGAGGAAGAGCGGGACAAGAAGGGGCTCGCGGCCGCTTGGGCAAGATTTCTCACTACAGAGTTTGACGACCTGCGGGGCTTTATTCGCGGCCCGAGCCTCGCAATCGCTGTTGAAGAGATAGGTCGTGTACCCGTTGAATATCCGCTCTGGCTCATCCCGACCGCCGAGGTGCCGTTGACCAACCTCGTCCGCGAATCCATCGTCTCCGAAGAGGAGCTTCCCCTCCGCTGCACCGCTCTTACACCCTGCTTCCGCTCTGAAGCGGGCTCTGCCGGGCGCGACACGCGCGGCATGCTTCGCCAGCATCAGTTCGACAAGGTCGAGCTTGTCTCCATCACCACGCCGGAGAAGAGCCTCGAAGAACACGAGCGGATGACGCTCTGCGCCGAGGAGGTGTTGCGCCAGCTTGGCCTTGCCTATCGCACCATCGTGCTCTCGACCGGCGACATGGGTTTTTCCGCGCAGAAAACGTATGACCTCGAAGTCTGGCTGCCGGGGCAGAAGGCCTTTCGTGAAATCTCTTCCTGCTCGGTGTGCGGCGATTTCCAGGCGCGCCGCATGCAGGCGCGCTACCGGGCGAAAGACGAGAAGCAGCCGCGCCTCGTCCACACGCTGAACGGCTCCGGCGTCGCGGTCGGCCGCGCGCTGATCGCGGTGATGGAGACCTACCAGAACGAGGACGGCTCGATCACCGTCCCCGATGTGCTGCGCCCGTACATGCGCGGCGTGGAGAAGATCGGCGGATGATCCTTTCCTCCGAGCCCTCCGTTTGTCATCCCGGTTTGGCCGCCAGGCCAAGACCGGGACCCATATCCTCCAAAGCTCCCACGCACACGAGCCGTGCGCACCTTTCACCACGCCGTGCGTATGGGTCCCGGACTGCGCTGCGCACATCCGGGATGACAACAGGTGAGGGTGGGTGGCGGCATCAAAGTGCTCCCTCCGACCTCTCCGGGCATCAAGATGTTTCCTCCAACCCTTCCGCTTGTCATCCCGGTTCGGCCGTCAGGCCAAGACCGGGACCCATACGCACCGAAGCTCTAAGGCCGACGCGCATACGCCGTGCGCACTTTTCACCACGCTGTGCGTATGGGTCCCGGACTGCGCTGCGCGCATCCGGGATGACAGCAGGTGAGGGTGGGTGCCGGCATAGTGAAGTGATCCCATGAGAATCCTCGTTACCAACGACGACGGCATCCACGCCCCCGGACTCGATTCCGCGGAAAAAATCGCGCGGGAGCTTTCCGACGATGTGTGGATCGTGGCGCCGGAGATAGATAATTCCGGCGTCGCGCATTCGCTGTCGCTCTCCGATCCGCTCCGCCTGCGGCAGGCCGGCGAGCGGCGCTTCGCGGTGCGCGGCACGCCGACCGATTGCGTGATCATGGCCTACAAGGTGGTGCTGGACGGCAAGCCCGACCTCATCCTCTCCGGCGTCAACCGCGGGCAGAACATGGCTGACGACGTCACCTATTCGGGCACGGTCGCCGGCGCGATGGAGGGGACGCTGCTCGGCATTCCCTCGATTGCGCTCTCGCAGGCCTATGGCTTCGAGACGCGCGACAACCCGATCTGGGAGACCGCTGAGGCGCATGCGCCGAAAATCATCCGCGCGCTGATCGAGGCGGGCTTCGATCCGGGCGTGCTCTTCAACGTGAATTTCCCGAACTGTCTCCCGGATGCGGTGAAGGGGACAGTGCTGACGCGCCAGGGCCGCCGCGCGCCGGACTGGCTGAAGGTCGAGCAGCGCAACGACGGCCGTGGCCACCCCTATTACTGGATCGGCTTCCACCGCTCCAAGGTCGAGCCGGAGGAGGGCACCGACCTCGCCGCGATCGGCAACGAGAAAATCTCCGTCACGCCGCTATCGCTGGATCTGACCGACGATCGGGCGCTGAAGCGCCTAGCCGACGCATTTTCCGCGTGAGGGCTGCCGGAAATATCGAGAAATATGTTTGGACGACGGCGTCCGGGCCGCATAAATGCCCGAGCCCGATACGGAGAGCCTTTTGAGCCCATTAATCAGGAAGATGGAGCGCATTTTCAACCTGACCGCGGACGAGAAGCGCGTGCTGGAGGGGGCATGCACGACTACCCGGGAGTTTGGCGCGCACGAGGACATCATCAAGATCGGCGACAGGCCGTGGCAGTCGAACCTGCTGCTCGAGGGCATGGTCTATCGCTACAAGCGGCTGAGCGGCGGCAAGCGCCAGATCCTCTCGTTCCAGTATCCGGGAGATATCTTCGATTCCTACAGCTTCGTCCTCGAGGTCATGGATCACAGCATCGCGACGTTCTGCCCCTCGAAGATCGCCTATATCCCGCACGAGACGATGCTCGAGATCACCGAGCGCCATCCGCGCATCGCGCGCGCGCTCTGGAAGGACACGCTGATCGACGCGTCGGTGTTCGCCGAATGGATGACCAACATCCGCGGCAAGCTTCCCCATGCGCAGGTCGCGCATCTGATCTGCGAGGTCGTCGTGCGGTTCGCCGTGGTGGATCTCGCCGAGAACGACGAGGTCAACTGGCCGATCACATCGAGCGAAATGGAAGACGCGCTCGGCATTTCGGCCCACTACATCGAGACGGTGCTCGCGGAATTCCAGCATAACGGCTGGATCACGCTCTTCGGCGGCCGGCTTACCGTCCATCGCCTCGACAAGCTGAAGGAGCTCGCCGAGTTCGATCCGATCTACCTGCACCTCAACCATCCGCTCGGCGCCGCCAGCCGGCGCATCGCCCTCGACTGGGTGAAGCCGCTCTAGTCATCCGATTACGACGCGGGCGGCGGCGGCGGGAAGCCGTCTCTTAACCATCCATGGCGCATGCTCGGCGGCATGAGCGCCGAAGCCGCACGCAGCGACGACGAGGATCCCGGGACGCAGGTCCAGGCGGCCTCTATCGTGCTGAAGCTGCGCGGGCTCGGCATCTCCGACCGCGCCGTGGTCAAGGCGATCGAAACCGTGCCGCGCCCGCTCTTCGTGCCGGAGGCGCTGCGGCACCACGCCTATTCCGACCATGCGCTGCCGATCGATTGCGGGCAGATGATCTCCGCGCCCTCCGTCGTCGCGCTGATGACTGCGGCGCTCGACGTGAGCGACCGGCACGCGGTGCTGGAGATCGGGACCGGCAGCGGCTACCAGGCTGTCATCCTCGCGCGCCTGGCGCGCCGCGTGACCACGATCGAGCGCTTCCGCACGCTCTCGAAGGCGGCGGAGGCGCGCTTCCAGGCGCTCGGCATCCGCAACATCAGCGCCATCGTCGGCGATGGCCTGCTCGGCTGGCCGCGGCAGGCGCCGTTCGATCGCATCCTGGTGAGCGCCGCCTTGCCCGAGCCGCCGGTGAAGCTCATCACCCAGCTCACCGACAGCGGCATCCTGATTGCGCCGATCGGGGCGGGCGAGGGGCCGCAGCGGCTCACCCTTTTCCAGCGGATCGGTCCAAGCGTCGACACGCGCGACCTCGGAATGGTGCGATTCCTTCCGGTTGTTCCCGGTCCGGCCCGCACCCTTTAACGCGTTATCAACTCTATTCCTTTTTTAATCCCGCTACCGAACTCTCATGTTTCGAGTAGAGGCGATGCGCATGCTGCCCCCCGTTTTCAATCCGTCGAGATCAACTTTGCTGATCGGCAAGCTCAGCCTTCTTGGCCTGCTCGCCGGCCTCGGCGCCTGCAGTAATTTCGACTCGCTCCGCTCGCCGGTCTTCACCGGGTCGACCAACCAGCAGCAGATCATCACCGGATCCGCCTCGCCGCTCGGCAACGCCTATGTCGGCACGCAGACGGCAAGCGTCGAGGGCACCAACCTGCCGCCGCCTGCCGGCGCGTCCTCCGCCTACGCTCCGCCGCCGGCCTACGCCTCGGCCGCGCCGCAACCCTATACGCCGCCCTCGGCCTACGCCGCACCGCCCGCGGCGCAGCCGCGTTACATGCAGACCGCGTCGGCCCCTCCCGTGCAGCGCGGCGCTCCGCCGGCAACGCTTGGCGAGCAGGCCATGCGCGTCCCCGCAAACAACGGCGGACACCAGGCAGGCGGCAGCCACCTCGTGCAGTCCGGCGACACCGCCTGGAACATTTCGCAGCGCTACGGAATCTCCGTCGACCAGCTCGCCGCGGCGAACGGCGGCTCGACCAACATCCGGCTCGGCCAGCGCCTCGCAATCCCGGGCGCCCCCGGCTCGCACCCGAACGCGGCGCAACCGGCGGAGTCTGGTGTGCAGCTCGCGAGCCTCAATCCGCGTGAAGTGCCGGTGGCGACGCCTCCCGCGCCGATGCCGCAGGTGCCAGCCGCGGCGGCCGTCGAGCCGCAGAACACCGCCACGGAGACGCAGGTTGCCTTTGCACCGCAGACCGGCACCGCCGGTTCGCTTGCCCCGGCCGCGCCGCAGCCCTCCGTCGCGGCCGACGCCGGCGGCTTCCGCTGGCCGGTGCGCGGACGCATCATCTCCGGCTTCGGCAAGAAGCCGAACGGCGAACGCAACGACGGTATCAACCTTGCCGTTCCGGAAGGCACTTCGGTGAAAGCCGCCGAGGATGGCACCGTGATCTACGCCGGCAATGAGCTGAAGAGCTACGGCAACCTCGTGCTCATCCGCCACAACAACGGCTGGGTCTCCGCCTACGCGCACAACAGCGCGCTGCAGGTGAAGCGTGGCGACAGCGTCAAGCGCGGACAGGTGATCGCGCTCTCCGGCATGTCGGGCGGCGTCACCACCCCACAAGTCCACTTCGAACTGCGCAAGGACGCGACCCCGGTCGACCCGCTGCAGCATTTGACGGAGAGCTGAGAGGGCTCAGCCGAGCCTCTCTAGGGCGACACCTCGATGTGAATGTGGTCGTCGTGGCGTGCGGCCCGGCACCCTTGGAATCGCAGGATGCTCCCGCTGACGCCGAGACGCTTCGCTATCTGCGGTTCGACGAAGATTCTTGAGACACCGCGGCTTGGTCCGGTTTCGACAAGCCAGCGAAGGACGTAGGCGGTCCTGTCCTCGTCCAGGGCGAGGGGCGGAAACCAGCTCTGCAGCCAATCAAGATTCCATCGGAGCGTCACGAGATCGGCCCGTCCTGCGCATAGCAACGGAGCCCCCGGGCCGGGCTGCTCGAATGCGAAGTAGCCGACAGGAGACCGCGTCACGCCGGGGTCGTAATCATCATCTGGCGAGCGGTAGAAATATGCGAGGTCGAGCTCGCGACCATCGTTGTGCGAGAGGTGGGGCGGCAGCGGGAATCCGTTGAAGAACGGAAAACTTCCGTCGAGGGTGCGAGTCAGCGTTCCGGGATATTCACGAGCGACATCGGTCGCGAGCGCCTCAGCGGCCGCCTTTGCGCGGGGCGTGACGTAATTCCGGTTGAGGAAACAGAATAATCGACCGGCGCTGCCGAGCGGAGCCGAGTTCGCGCACGGAAGTGGCACACGGCCGGTCATGGCCGCGATCGGCGGGATAAGAGCGAATGTGGCCGCCGCGTAGAGCAGGACGAACCCCGCTCCCACAGATGCCGCTCGCAGGCAAGGTTTCCGGCGGACGACCACACGGCACCCGAGCCACACGATCAAAAGAACGACGCCGCCGACCTGGGTGAGGGCGGTGAGGGCGACAAGCAGGAAAACGAAGCCGACCAGCCTGAGCCATC
>JBBQVL010000026.1:0-48924 GCA_038211615.1 Hyphomicrobiales bacterium | reverse complement strand
TCCGGCAGCACCGGCACCGCCGCCTATCTCTCCGTCTTCGAGTCCCTGCATCGCACGCTGCTCGGCCTGCGCCACGCCGGTTACACGGTTGACGTGCCCGGGAGCGTCGATGCGCTCCGCGCCCGGGTGCTGCAGGGCAATGCCGACCGGCACGGGACGGACGCCAACGTCGTCGCGCAAATTTCCGTCGACGATCATGTGCGGCGCGAACGCCATCTGGCCGAGATCGAGCGGCAGTGGGGCTCGGCCCCCGGCCGCCACCAGACCAACGGTCGCGGAATTTTCGTGCTCGGCGAGCGTTTCGGCAATGTGCTTGTCGGCATCCAGCCGGCCTTCGGATACGAGGGCGATCCGATGCGGCTGCTGTTCGAGCGCGGCTTCGCCCCGACCCACGCCTTCGCCGCCTTCTATCGCTATCTGCGCGATGATTTTCGCGCCCATGCGGTGCTGCATTTCGGCACGCACGGCGCGCTCGAATTCATGCCCGGCAAGCAGGCCGGCCTTTCCGCCGAATGCTGGCCGGACCGGCTGATCGGCGACCTGCCGAACTTCTATCTCTACGCCGCCAACAATCCCTCCGAGGGCATTCTCGCCAAGCGCCGTACCGGCGCGGCGCTGATCAGCTACCTTACCCCGCCGATCGCCAAGGCGGGCCTCTATCGAGGCCTGGCCGACCTCAAGGTCTCGATCGAGCGCTGGCGCGCGCTGGCGCCGGAAGCGGAAGCGGGAGAGCGCGGGCCGCTTGCCGAGCTCATCCAGTCGCAGGCGGCGGCCGTCGAGCTTGCGGCGCCGGAGCCCGCGTGGGGAGGAGAAGCAATTGCAACGATCGAACGCCTGCGTGGCGAGATCATCGAACTCGAGCACACGCTGATCCCGCACGGCCTGCACATCGTCGGCGCGCCTCCGGGCGCGGCGGCGCGCGCCGACATGCTTGACGCGGCGGGCATCACGGAACCGCAGGAGCGGGCGCGGCTCGATGCGCTGCTCGCGTCCGACCCGGAGATCCCGTCGATCATCCACGCGCTCGATGCCGGCTACATCCGGCCGGCCCCGGGCGGCGATCTGCTGCGCACGACGGAGATCCTGCCGACGGGCCGCAACCTGCACGGCTTCGATCCCTTCCGCATTCCGAGCGTCTTTGCGGTGGCCGACGGGCAGCGCCAGGCGGACCGGCTGCTCGCACGCCACGTCGAGAGCGAAGGCGCGCTGCCGGAAACGGTCGCGATCGTTCTCTGGGGCACCGACAACCTGAAGACCGAAGGCGGGCCGATCGCGCAGGCGCTCTGGCTTCTAGGCGCCGAGCCCCGCCATGACAGCTACGGCCGGCTCGCCGGCGCAACGCTGATACCTCTCGACCGGCTCGGCCGGCCCCGCGTCGATGTCGTGGCCACGCTGTCGGGGATCTTTCGCGACCTCCTCCCGATGCAGACGAAGCTTCTTGCCGAAGCCGCTCTGCTCGCCGCGGGCGCCGACGAGCCGGTCGAGGAGAATTTCGTCAGGAAGCACGCGCTCGCCTATCAGGCGGAGCACGGCGGCGGGATCGAGGAAGCGGCGCTGCGTGTCTTCGGCAACGCTGACGGAGCCTACGGCGCGAACGTCAACCAGCTCGTCGATCACGGCGCGTGGAACGACGAGGACGAGCTCGCTGAAGTCTACCTGAAGCGGAAAGGCTTCGCCTACGGCGTGAACGGCCGGCCGGAGCGTCACGATGCCGTGCTCGGCCACGTCCTCGCTTCCGTCGAGGCGACTTATCAGAACCTCGATTCGGTGGAGCTCGGCGTCACCACGGTCGACCAGTATTTCGACACGCTCGGCGGCATCAGCCGTGCGGTGAAGCGCGCGCGGGGCGTCTCGGCCACCGTCTACATCGGCGACCAGACGCGCGGCGAGGGCACCGTGCGAAGCCTTTCGGAGCAGGTCGCGCTGGAGACGCGCACCCGGGCGCTCAATCCGAACTGGTACGAGCCGCTCCTGAGCCACGGATACGAAGGCGTGCGCCAGATCGAGGCGCAGGTGACGAACACGCTCGGCTGGTCGGCGACCACCGGGCAGGTGGCGCCCTGGGTCTACCAGCAGCTCACCGAGACCTTCGTTCTCGACGACGCGATGCGCAACCGGCTCGCGGCCCTCAATCCGAAGGCCTCCGCCAAGATGACGAACCGCCTCATCGAGGCGCAGCGCCGGAGCTACTGGACGCCCGACGCGGCGACGCTCGCGGCGCTGGAGCGGGCCGGCGACGAGCTGGAAGACCGGCTGGAAGGCATCCTTCAGGAGGAAGCAGCATGAATATCGCCATCCGCGGTCCCGCGATCAAGAATGCCGCGCGCCTCGACGGGGAGGGAAGCGTTCAGGTCGGGCTCGACCCGCAGATCAGCATCGGCGCGGCCAAGGTGTTCGCCGTCTACGGCAAGGGCGGCATCGGCAAGTCGACTACGTCATCAAACCTCTCGGTCGCCTTCTCCAAGCTTGGCAAGCGCGTGCTGCAGATCGGCTGCGACCCGAAGCATGACTCGACCTTCACGCTCACCAAGACCCTGGTGCCGACCGTCATCGACGTGCTGGAGCAGGTGGACTTTCACTCCGAGGAACTGCGCGTCGAGGACTTCGTCTACGAAGGCTACAACGGCGTCATGTGCGTCGAGGCGGGCGGGCCGCCGGCAGGCACGGGCTGCGGCGGCTACGTGGTCGGCCAGACGGTGAAGCTCCTGAAGGAGCACCACCTGCTCGAAGACACCGACGTCGTGATTTTCGACGTGCTTGGCGATGTGGTGTGCGGCGGCTTCGCCTCGCCGCTGCAGCATGCCGAGCGCGCGCTCGTTGTCACCGCCAACGACTTCGACTCGATCTTCGCGATGAACCGCATCGTCGCGGCAATCCAGGCAAAATCGAAGAACTACCAGGTGCGCGTCGGCGGCGTCATCGCCAACCGCAGCGCCGGGACCGACGAGATCGACCGCTTCAACGAGAAGGTCGGGCTCCGTCGCGTCGCCCACTTCCCCGACCTCGACGTGATCCGCCGCAGCCGTCTGAAGAAATCGACGCTCTTCGAGATGGAGGCCACGCCGGAGCTGGAGGCCGTGCAGAACGAATATCTCCGCCTCGCGGCGTCGCTCTGGGCCGGGAGCGAGGAGATGAGGCCCACGCCCATGAAGGATCGCGAGATCTTCGATTTCCTGGGATTCGACTGATGCAGACGCTCTCCTACCAGGCCCGCCGCGGCGAGCTGCAGACCTACTTCGACAGGACCGCCGTCGAGGCCTGGTCGCGGCTCACCTCGGACGCGCCGGTCGGCCGCATCCGCGCCACCGTCCGCGCGGGCCGCGACGAGATGCGGCGCACGCTCCTGTCGTGGCTCCCCGCCGATCTCCGCGGCCGTCGCATTCTCGATGCGGGGTGCGGAACGTGCGCCTTCGCGATCGAGGCCGCCGGACGCGGTGCGAACGTTGTGGCGGTCGACCTCTCGGCAAACCTCGTCGGGCTCGGGCGCGAACGGATGCCTTCGCACTTCCTGCATGGCTCCGTTGACTTGCGCGTGGGAGACATGCTCGCCGAGGAACTTGGGAATTTCGACCACGTCGTCGCGATGGATTCGCTCATCCATTACGGCGCGACGGACATCCTGCGCACGCTCGTCTCCCTCACCGGCCGCACCGAGCGGTCGATTCTCTTCACCGTGGCTCCGCGCACTCCGGTGCTCGCCGCGATGCACGCGGTCGGGCGGCTCTTCCCGCGCGGCGACCGCGCACCGGCGATCGTTCCGGTCGCGGAGCGGAAGATGCGCCGCCTGATCGGCGCGGAACCGGCGCTGGCGGGCTGGCGGATCGCACGAGACCACCGGACCACCACGGGATTCTACATGTCGCAAGCGATGGAGCTTGTCCGCAGATGAGCCGCGTCGGCGCGCACTTCACCCGCGGCTGGATGACCATCGGCGCCCGCTATCTGCCGTTCGCCGACGCCGCGACGAAGGAGCTGCCACTGGGCCGGCTGCTCCGCCTCGCGCTGTTCCAGGTCTCGGTCGGCATGGCGGTCGTGCTGCTTACCGGCACGCTGAACCGGGTGATGATCGTAGAGCTCGGCGTCCCGACCTGGCTGGTGGCGCTGATGGTGACGTTGCCGCTCGTGTTCGCGCCGTTCCGCGCGCTGATCGGCTTCCGCTCCGATACCTACCGCTCCGTCCTCGGTTGGCGGCGCGTGCCGTTCATCTGGATCGGCAGCATGTTGCAGTTCGGCGGCTTCGCCATCATGCCCTTCGCGCTTCTCGTGCTGTCGGGCACCGGCAACGGGCCGATCTGGACCGGCCAGGTCGGGGCGGCGCTTGCATTCCTGCTTGTCGGCGCCGGCCTGCACACGACGCAGACCGCCGGCCTCGCCCTCGCGTCCGATCTCGCGCCGCCGGAAGCCCGGCCGCGCGTGGTCGCGCTCCTCTATGTGATGCTGCTCATCGGCATGGTGGCGAGCGCGCTGGCGTTCGGCGTACTGCTCGCGGATTTCAACGAGATCAAGCTTATCAAGGTCATCCAGGGCGCGGCGCTGGCGACGATGGCGCTCAACATCGTAGCGCTCTGGAAGCAGGAGCCCCGCAACCCCGCCGCGACCGCCACCGACAGACCGCGCCCGACCTTCAAGGAGGCGTGGCACGGCTTCAGCGAGGGTCATCGCTCCGGTCGCCTGCTGGTCGCTGTCGGCCTCGGCACTGCCGGGTTCAGCATGCAGGACATTCTGCTCGAGCCCTACGGCGGACAGATCCTGCATCTCGGCGTCGGAGCCACCACCACGCTCACCGCGCTGCTCGCCGGTGGCACGCTCCTCGGCTTCGCGCTCGCGGCGCGGATGCTCGGCCGCGGCGGCGATCCTCACCGCCTCTCGGCGCTTGGTGCGCTGGTCGGTGTCGCGGCCTTCGCCTGCGTCATCGTTGCGGCGCCACTCGACTCCGCCATGCTCTTCCGCATCGGCGCGATTGCGATCGGCTTCGGCGGAGGGCTTTTCTCGGTCGGCACGCTCACCTCCGCCATGGCGCTCGCCGAGAACGGGCATAGCGGCATGGCGCTCGGCGCCTGGGGCGCCGTGCAGGCGACGGCGGCGGGCTCCGCAATCGCGATCGGCGGCCTGTTGCGTGATCTTATCGGCCGCTTCGCCTCGGAGGGGCTGCTCGGCCCCGCGCTCACCGGCCCGGTCGCCGGCTACGGCGCGGTCTACCACATCGAAATAATCCTTCTGTTCGCATCGCTGGCCGCGATCGGACCGCTCGTCCGTCCGGCAAGCGGAACGATCCACCGGCCGTCAACGAAACTCGGCCTCGCCGAAATGCCCGGCTAGGCCCGCAGGAAGATGGAGAAGCGCAAATGAGGGGCGCCATCACGGGCTACATGGACGTCGCACAGATGGTCCTTTACGCCTTCTGGATATTCTTCGCGGGGCTCATCTATTACCTCCGCAGCGAGGACAAGCGCGAAGGCTATCCGATGGAATCGGATCGCGGCGAGCTCGTTCAGGGCTTTCCGCCGGTTCCGAAGCAGAAGACTTTCCACCTGCGCGATGGCAGGTCGGTCACCGCGCCCTCCTACAAGCGCGAGGCGCGCGAGCTGCAGGCCGTGCCGATCGCATCGTTCCCTGGCGCGCCGCTGATGCCGACCGGCAATCCGATGCTCGACGGCGTCGGTCCCGCCGCCTGGGCCGAACGCCATGACGAGCCCGACCTCACGGCCGAGGGAGACCCGAAGATCGTGCCGCTTCGCGTCGCGACGGACTTCTCGGTCGCCTGGCAGGATCCCGACCCGCGCGGCATGCAGGTCGTCGGCGCTGACGGGCGTGTGGCCGGTATCGTGCAGGACGTCTGGGTCGACCGTTCCGAGATCATCATGCGCTTCCTCGAAGTGGCGCTGACGGGGCCCGGTGCGGAGGGCGCCGTTCTGCTTCCTGCGAACCTCGCGCGCATCAGCCGGCGTCGCGGCGTCGTGAAGGTCAAGGCGATCACCGCGGCACAGTTTGCCGACGTGCCGGGTCTGCAGAGCGGCGACCAGATCACCCTGCTCGAGGAGGACCGGATCTTCGGCTATTACGGCGGCGGCTATCTCTACGCCGATCCGATCCGCGCGGAGCCGGCGATATGAGCGGCCTGCTGATCCGTGGATTGCCGGAGCGGCTGCCGGACGGGGAGAAGCTCGTCTGGCAGGGCTCGCCGACCTGGCGGAGCGCGGCGCTGCACGTGTTCCACGTCCGCAAGGCGGCGATCTATTTCGGTGTCCTGCTCGCGTGGCTGGTCGTGTCCTCGCAGTGGAACGGCAACCCTCTTGCCGAGACCGCGCATTCGTTCGCGCTCGCCGCGGCGGCTGCGGCGTGTGCGCTGGCCGTCCTCATCGTCGTCGCGTGGCTGTCGAGCCGCACGACGATCTACACCATCACCGACCGGCGTGTTGTGCTGCAGATCGGCATGGCGCTGCCGATGAGCATCAACCTGCCGTTCGCCATCATCGAATCGGCGGCGTTGAAAACGCATCCGGACGGTGCCGGCGATATTCCGCTCACGATCCGCAAGGGCGACCGTATCGCCTATCTGGTGCTCTGGCCGCACGCCCGCGCCTGGCACTTCTCGCAGCCGGAGCCTTCGCTCCGCGCGGTTCCCGACGCGTCGCGCGTCGCCGAGGTCCTGGCGCGCGCGCTTGCCGCCGCGGCAGGGCAGGCGGCGCCGCAGGCGATCGCGGCGACGGGCCGTCGGACGCGCCCGGCGATCGCGCCTGGACCAAGCGTCGCGGCGGCAGGATAGGGAGGCAGCCATGAGCGAGCGCAAGGCCAATGCATTCCCGCGAGGCGCGCTCTTCGGCGCTGGCGCGCTGGTCGCGTTCGCCCTCGTCTCCGCAGCGACTGCCCGTTTCACGGACACCAGGGAAGCGCGCATCCCGACGGAAGTGGCCGCGGTCGAGACCCGCGACCTCCGGTTCGAGGATCAGGCCGACGGCAGCGTCATCGCCTTCGAGGCGCCGAGCGGCAAGGTGGTGGCGCGGCTCCCGCCCGGCACCAATGGGTTCGCGCGCGCGCTGCTGCGCGGGCTGGCGCGCGAAAGGAAGCGCGAGGACGAGGGTCAGCAGGCACCGTTCCGCCTGACGCTGCGGGCCGATGGCGGGCTGATGCTGGAAGACACGGCGAACGGACACCGGGTGGAGCTTGAAGCGTTCGGACCGACGAACGCCATGGTCTTCGCCCGGCTTCTTACGGGGGAAACTACGCAATGATTGGAAACCTTCTAGGGCCGCGCGAGACGCTCGACGTGCGGTGCACGATCGAGATCGAGAACACGTTCGACAGCCTGCACGCGCATGTCGAACTGGAGGATGGGATCGAGGTCCAGCCCGGCGACGAGGTCCGCGTGCACGGCGATCCGATCGTCGTTCCCTATGGCGAAAAGACGGTAATCCATCGCCGCGCCAGCCTCACCCGCGCCAATGCGATCGAGCGAATCTGGACGCGGATGACAGGCGATCTGGAATTCATGGAATTGCTGGAGTTCAGCTTCACATCGGGGAGGAAGCTATGACCATCGAGCGGCTCTCCCTGTCGGAAGACACGACGCGTGAGGCGGCGAAAGACACCGTTCTCAGCCCGCGCTTCTACACCACGGACTTTGCGGAACTCGACCGGCTCGACGTTTCGTCCGTGCGCGACGAGTGGGATGCGCTGATCGCCGAAATGCGGAGCGATCCGAACAGGACGCATTTCCGCCGCACCGAGGCCTGGGACAAGGTCGATCTCGCCGACCTGCCGCCCGGCCTGCGCAAGGAATTCGTGGACTTTCTCGTCAGCTCACTGACGGCGGAATTCTCCGGCTGCGTGCTCTACGCGGAGATGAAGAAGCGCGGCACCAATCCGGATATCTGCGAGCTCTTCAAATACATGAGCCGTGACGAGGCGCGCCACGCCGGCTTCATCAACGACACGCTGAAGGAGTTCAAGATCGGCATCGACCTCGGCTTCCTGACGCGGACGAAGAAGTACACGTTCTTCAAGCCGAAGTTCATCTACTACGCGACCTATCTCTCCGAGAAGATCGGCTACGCGCGCTACATCACCATCTACCGGCACCTCGAAAGGCATCCGGAGCGGCGCTTCCATCCGATCTTCAAGTGGTTCGAGAAGTGGTGCAACGACGAGTTCCGTCACGGCGAGGCCTTCGCACTGCTGATGCGGGCAAACCCGCATGTGCTGGAGGGCATGAACAAGCTCTGGGTGCGCTTCTTCGTGCTTGCCGTGTTCGCGACAATGTATGTGCGCGACCATGTCCGCCCGGAATTCCACAAGGCGCTCGACATCGATCCGAAGGAGTACGACTACACCGTCTTCCGCATCACCTCGGAAATCTCGCGGCAGGTGTTCCCGATCACGGTCGACATCGACCATCCGCGCTTCCACGCGGGACTCGAGAAGCTCCGCATCATCAACGAGAAGATGTCGGCGGTGAAGGGCGACGGGATCGGCGCGCGGGCGCGCAAGCTGGCGCTTGCCGCACAGGCGGCCGTCGCCTTCCTCGGGCTCTATCTGCTGCCGCCGAAATCGAACGCGCTTCCCGCCCAAAGCCGTCTGGCGCCCGCCTGGTAGAGGAATCAGCGAAGTGCTCGCATACGCCCTGCCGATCCTCTACGCGCTCTTCGTCTGGTGGTTCTCCACCGGCGTGATCATGTATGTCGACGGCCTGCCGCGTCACACCTTCCGCTGGACGATGCTCGGCGCGACGGCAATCCTTGCGGTAGCGCTCTACGGACTGTCGGCGAGCAGCTCGGACACGACCCTTCCGGGCGCCTACGTCTCCTTCACCAGCGGACTTCTGGTCTTCGGCTGGCTGGAGGTGAGCTTCTACACCGGTTTCATCACCGGCTCGCGGCGGGACCGCTGCGCGCACGGGTGCTCGGGTTGGCAACATTTCGGCCACGGCATCCAGGCGGTGATCCATCATGAGCTTGCGATCGTTGCAGCCGCGGCCGCGGTGGTCGCCCTGACCTGGGGCGGCGAAAACCAGATCGGCACGTGGACCTTCATGGCGCTGTGGTGGATGCACCAGAGCGCCAAGCTCAACGTCTTCCTCGGCGTGCGCAATCTGAACGCCGAGTTCCTGCCGGATCATCTCCAGTATCTGACGAGCTTCTTCTCGCGGCGACCGATGAACCTTCTGTTCCCGGTTTCCGTTACGGTGTCGACGGTGGTGACCGCGATGCTGGTGCAGAACGCCATGCTGCCGGAAATCGCGCTGTTCGATCGCGCCGGCTACGTGTTCCTGGCGACGCTCATGGCGCTTGCCGTGCTTGAGCACTGGTTCCTTGTGCTGCCGCTGCCGGCGGCGGCGCTGTGGAACTGGAGCCTGCTGTCGCGCGAGACGAAGGCTGTTCCGGACGAAACAACAAACCTGCTGACCACGACCGTGTTGGGGAGGGGACGATGAAATACGAAGCCTGCTTTGCTTCGCAGGTCGAAGGGCTGCGGAAGGAGGGGCGCTATCGCGTGTTCGCCGACATCGAGCGGCAGGCCGGCCAGTTTCCGCGCGCCACCCACCATCGCGATCGCGGCGCGGGCGAGGTGACGGTCTGGTGCTCCAACGATTATCTCGGCATGGGGCAGCATCCGGTCGTGTTGTCGGCGATGCACGAGGCGCTCGACCGCTGCGGCGCGGGCGCCGGAGGCACGCGCAACATCGCCGGCACCAACCATTACCATGTGCTGCTGGAAGCGGAGCTCGCCGACCTGCATGGCAAGGAAGCGGCGCTGCTCTTCACTTCCGCCTATGTCGCCAACGACTCGACGCTCTCGACGCTCGTGCAACTCATCCCGGGCGCCGTGATCTTCTCCGACGAGAAGAACCACGCATCGATGATCGCCGGCATCCGGCGCGGCGGCGGGCCGAAGGAGATCTGGCGCCACAACGATCTCGCCGATCTCGAGGCGAAGCTGCGTCGCTATCCGAAGGGAACGCCGAAGATCATCGCCTTCGAGAGCGTCTATTCGATGGACGGCGACATCGCGCCGATCGCCGCCATCTGCGACCTCGCGGAAAAGTACGACGCGCTCACCTACCTTGACGAGGTTCACGCCGTCGGCCTCTACGGCGCGCGCGGCGGCGGTATCTCGGAGCGCGAGGGCGTCGCCGACCGTATCGACATCATCAACGGCACGCTCGCCAAGGGTTATGGCGTGATGGGCGGCTACATCGCCGCGAGCCGCAGCTGCTGCGATGCGATCCGCTCCTATGCCTCCGGCTTTATCTTCACGACATCGCTCGCCCCGGCCGTCGCGGCCGGAGCGCTCGCCAGCGTCCGGCATCTGAAGACGAGCAGCGTCGAGCGCGAGGGCCACCAGGAGCGGGCGCGGACGCTGAAGACGCGGCTCGCCGGGGTCGGCCTGCCGGTAGTCCCCAATCCGAGCCACATCGTTCCCGTGATTGTCGGCGACCCGGTGCACTGCAAGGCGGTGACCGACGTGCTGCTGCTGCGTTACGGAATCTACGTCCAGCCGATCAACTATCCCACCGTACCGCGCGGTTCCGAGCGGATGCGGCTCACGCCATCGCCGCTGCATGGAACGGCGGAGATGGACCATCTCGTTGGGGCGTTGACCGAGCTCTGGAACGCCTGCCCGGTGGCGGACGGCAAGTTTGTGAAGCTCGCCGCGGCATAGGCGGAGAGGCAGGTATCGCCAGCAGGAGCCCGCCCAGCAGGAAAACAGACATAATTGCTCCATACCGTCGCGTTAACTTGACACACCCTAAGGTGTCGTTGGCCCCGGAATCGGTGCTATACGTGCTGGCAAAGTGATTTGCCTGACAGTTTGGAGCCGCGATGGCCGTTACCGACGTCAACATGGTGCAACCGGATGTGACGCTTTCGCTTGACAGCGACGGCGTGATTCGGAGCGCCAGCCTCTCAAGAGCCTATTCCGCGGAGAAAACGCAGGGCTGGGTGGGGAGACGCTGGACGGAAACGGTCGGCAGCGATCTCAGCGGCGACAAGGTCCAGCGGATGATCGAGGACGCCCGCGCCAACGGCGTGTCGGCTTTCCGCCAGGTGACGCAGTGCTTCCCGAGCGGCCTCGAAGTGCCGATGGAATACACGACCGTCAGGCTCGGCGGGAAAGCCGGCCTCGTCGCTGTCGGGAAGAATCTTCAGGCCGTCACCGAGCTGCAGTCGCGGCTGGTCGGCGCGCAGCTCGCGATGGAGCGCGACTACTGGAAGCTCCGTGAGGTCGAGACCCGCTATCGCGTCCTGTTCGACGCGTCGACGGATGCGGTGCTGCTGATTCGTCCCTCCGACATGCATGTCGTTGAGGCCAACCCTGCCGCAATACGCGCCCTCGGCGTCGCTCCCGTCGATCGCGATTTCCTTTCCGAATTGCCTGCCGAGGAGCGCCAGGCGTTTCAGTCAATGGTCGCCGCCGTCCGTGAGCATGGACGCGCGCCGGCGGTCGTTGCGCATCTCGGCCCCGACCGTGCGGCGTGGACGCTGCGTGCTTCGCTGATGACCACGGAGCCGGCACAGGTGTTGTTGCAGCTTTCGCGCGCCGGGCCGGCGCAGCCGATGCCCGGCCGCAACGAGCCTGTCCCGCTGGAGAATTTCATCGAACGCGCTCCCGACGCCTTCGTGGTGGTCGATCGGCAGGGCATCATCCTCCGCAGCAACGCCGCTTTCGTCGATCTCGTGGAGATGGGCTCGGCGAATGCGGTGGTGGGCGAGCGCCTTCGGCGCTGGCTGTCGCGCCCGGGCGCGGACCTGCCGGTCCTTCTCTCAAGCGTGCAGCGAAACGGCATGGTCAGGCTGTTCGCCACCACGATCGGCAGCGAGCTCGGCCGGGAAGCGAGCGTCGAGATCTCGGCCGTGGGGGATTCGGACGCCAATCCGGACACCTTCGGCATCCTTATTCGCGATGTGACCCATCGGCTCGAGACGCCGGGCGCGGTCAGCGGCTCGTCGCTGACGCTTGGCGCGCTCACCAGCAAGATCGGCGAGACGCCGCTGCACGATCTGGTTCGCGAGACGACCGACCACGTCGAGCGCCACTACATCGATGCGGCGCTCGCGATGACCGGCAACAATCGAACCGCGGCCGCGGAGCTTCTGGGGTTGAGCCGCCAGAGCCTTTATGTGAAGTTGAATCGTTACAAGAGCGACAATCGCCCCGCGACCGTACAAGACGGGGAGTAGTTCGCTCGGGGAGGGTATTTTGGGGTCGTCGGGCGGGCCGAAGCCGGCATTCGGGGAAGCCGACCTTTCCAATTGCGAGCGAGAGCAGATTCAACTTGCCGGCTCGATCCAGCCGCACGGCGCGCTGCTGGTCGTCAGCGAGAGCAATCACGTAATCATCCAGGCGAGCGCCAACGCCGCCGCGTTCCTCAACTGCACGGGCGGGCTCATCGGCCGGCCGCTGCTCGAGCTGGAGGGCAATCTCGCCGAGCGCATCGCCCCCCACTTCCGCGATGCGCTGCATGCTATCCCGGTTCCGGTGCGCTGCGAACTCGGAGATCCGCCGGAGCTTTTCGATTGCCTGCTGCACCGCCCGCCGGAAGGCGGGCTGGTCATCGAGCTGGAACGTGCCGGACCCCCGGTCGATCTCACGCGCCACGTCGGTGACGCGCTGCAGACGATCGTCGCCACGCCATCGCTGAAGACGCTCTGCGACGAAACCGCCACGATCTTCAAATCGCTGACCGGCTATGACCGCGTCATGGTCTATCGCTTCGATGACGAGGGCCACGGCGAGGTCTTCTCCGAGCAGCGCGAGCCGAGCCTCGAGCCTTATCTCGGCAATCACTATCCGGCTTCCGACATTCCGCAGATCGCCCGCCGTCTCTACGAGCGGAACCGCGTCCGCGTACTCGTCAACGTCGAATACGATCCGGTCCCGATCACCCCGCGTCTCTCGCCGGTCACCGGGCGGGATCTCGACATGTCGCTCTGCTTCCTGCGCAGCATGTCGCCGATCCACGTGCAGTACCTGAAGAACATGGGCGTCGGGGCGACGCTTGTCGCGTCGATCGTCGTTGGCGGCAAGCTGTGGGGGCTGGTCGCCTGCCATCACTACGAGCCACGTTTCGTGCATTTCGAGGTGCGATCGGTGTGCGAGCTGCTTGCCGAGACCGTCGCGACGCGGATCGCGGCGCTGGAGAGTTTCGCGCAGGCGCAGGCCGAGCTCTCCGTTCGCCGCCTCGAGCAGCGCATGGTCGAGACGATCGGGCGGGACGGCGACTGGCGCGCGGCGCTGTTCGACAGCACGCACTCGCTGCTGCAGCCGGTCGGCGCGACAGGCGCCGCACTCCTCTTCGACGGACAGGTGATGACGGTCGGCGACGTTCCCGCGACGCAGCAGCTGCGCGAGATCGGCCGCTGGCTCGACGCGCGGCCCGCGGCGGCGATCATTTCCACCAACGCGCTCCCCGCCGACGAGCCGATGTTCGCTCCGCTGCGGGCAGTGGCGAGCGGACTGATCGCCACGGCGATATCGAGTTCGAAGGGGGAATATCTCGTCTGGTTCCGTCCCGAGCAGGTGCAGACCGTCACCTGGGGCGGCAACCCGTTCAAGCCCTTCGTGATCGGAAACGATCCGTCCGAGCTTTCGCCGCGCCGCTCCTTCGCGCAGTGGCATCAGCTGGTGGAGGGCACCGCGGAGCAATGGACGCCGGCGGATCTGGCGGCGGCGCGCATGATCGGCGAGAGCGTCACCGACGTCATCATGCAGTTCCGCTCCGTCCGCATGCTGATCGTGCAGGACCAGCTCGATAGCGTCAGCCGCGACGTCCGCAGCTCCGAGCAGCCGGTCGTCATCGCCGACGCGCGCGGCCGCATCCTGCTCAGCAACGAAGCCTTCGAGCAGTTGCTGCGCAATCCGCATCGTCACCTCGAATGGCTCGACGATCTTCCGCCGCTCTTCGGAGGCTCCCAGAGAGTCCGCGAGCGTTTCAAGACGCTCGTGGCGGAACGGCAGAGCTGGCGCGGCGAGATCAGCCTGGAGAGCGAACTCGGCGTAAAGCCGGTGCATCTGCGCGCCGATCCGATCCTTGCCGGGCCTGACCGCCTGCTCGGGTTCGTGCTGCTCTTCACCGACATCAGCGAGCAGAAGGCAGTGGAGGCCGCGCGCCGGCGTCTGCAGGAGGGAATTTTCGAACGCCCGCGCGTCGATGCGACCCGGCTCGATGCCAAATCGGAGCTTCTCTACCGCGGCGTCCTCGCATCGCTCGCGGAGAACGCGCAGCTCGCGGCGCTCGAGATCACCGATGGCATCGACATGGCGCGCATGCCGGAGATGCTGGAGAGCGTGCACGCGTCGTTTGCGCGCACGGCCGAGCTCCTCGAGCGCCTCATGCACCACATGATCGAAGAGGATGTCGAGGTCGGCGACTGGAGCAGATATGCCAAGCTCAAGGTCGTGCGAAATCCGCGTCCGCCGAAGGGCCCGCGCTCGCCGCGCGAACAGCTTCGGAAACCCTGATGTTGAGCTGAAAGGCTTCGACCGCTTCCTCGGTGGCGTCCGCGATTGCTGCAGGCTGCGCAACAGCCGCGTCGAACGCCTCCCGGTACTCGCGCTTGAAGGTCTTGATCTCCGCGATGGCGGGGAAGTCGTAGAAGCTCAAGTCTTTGGGCGTCAGTTCGAGCGACCGGGCGAGCAGCTTCTTCAGGATCTGGCCCCCGTTCAGATCGCCGAAATAGCGGACATAGGCGTGGCCGAGGAGCCGGGGGGCATCGTCCGCGACAAGCCTGATCCTGTCGCGATAGTCCTCGGCGGCGGTGAGCATCGGCAAATCCGACTCCCATTCCGGCCCGACGAGCGCGCGGAGATCCGAGCGGAGGGCGGAGGCGCGGAAAACCTCGTCACGCGCGATCGCGGGGAGGCTTGACCGCTGTGCGACGAGCGCCGCTTCCAGCGCCTCATAGGCTGGCAGGAGGCTGCGCAGGAGCAACGCATAGCCGGCTCGGGTCACGCGGCCGTGCAGGATGTCGGTGACCGCGCCGGACCGCTCGGCCTGCTGATGCAGGTAGCGGGTCGCCGCGCGCAGGGCTTCGGTCAGCGTCGCCGGTGGAGCTTCGGAGGGATCATCCTCTGGCGGCCTCGGCGGCGAGAAATTCATCGGCCCATCGCACTGTTGCAGGACCGCTGTAACATCCGGCGCCGCCCCGGGTCGAGGGCGGCGCCGTGCAGCCTTCGGGCCTTCTCCTATGGCGCAGGAGCGGGCGCAGGGGCGGGAGCCGGTGCGGGGGCAGGAGCCGGTGCTGGGGCGGGGGCAGGAGCAGGCGGGGCGGGAGCCTCCGCAGGCGCAGCAGGCGCTTCTGTGGCCGGCGCCGCGGCAGGGGCAGCCGGCGTTTCGGTCGCCGCCGGCGGGGGGCCCTTGGGCGTTGCGATCCCGGCCTCCTCGGCTACCGCAAGCTCGGGATTGTCCTTCAGCATGCTGACGCCGAGGAGCGGCTTGAATTCGCCCTGGTGGCAGGTCGCGCAGTCGACCTTCGGGAAGTCGCCATGCGGGCTGAGCCTCGTCGCCGGGAACACGGTCTTCAATGACCCGAGGAAGTTCGCGTTCAGGTCCCGCACCATCCCCAGGCCCTGGAAGGCAATGGCGCGCGGCGGGTTGCTCTGGTCCCAGGACGTGAAGGACCGCGTGTTGTGGCAGAAGGTGCAGTTCACGCCGAGCGACTGCGAGATATGCATCATCAGCGCGTAGGTTTCCTCGGTCGTCTTGATGCTGGCGCCCGATGTGCCCGAAGGCGGCAGCGCCGTCTGCGAGACGACGCGGATGTTGGTGTCGCCGGCGATGTATGGCGTCAGCGGATCGGACGGCAGGGCGGTCAGGCCGGCAAGCACGGCAGGCATGTTCTGCCCCTGGCGATTTCCGACCAGGCCATAACCGGCCTTCGCGTCAGGGTCGGTGAACCAGACGAACGCCGGAACGTGATCGCCCCGATGGCAGGTAAAGCAGGTGACGCCGGTCTCCGCGACGTGCGCCTTCCAGGTCGTGTTGATATGGCGCGTCATCAGGATCATGCGGCGCGCGACGACCTTGGTGTACTTGTTGTCGAGGGCGAAGTTGCCGTTGTCGTCGTGGCAGTAGGTGCAGCCTTCGTTCGGTGCGACCCAGTCGGTGAAGGCGCCCATCAGCCGCGTGAACTGGTCGTCGCTGAGATCGCCCAGCACCTGGACGTTCTCGTAGACGTCCTTCGCTTTCTGTCCGTCGGGAGAGGCCGGCGGATAGGCTTCCGGGATCGTCGCCGAGACCATCGCGAGCTTGGAGACCGGATCAAGCTCTTCCATTCCGGTGCCGCGATAGCCCTGCTGCTGCGCCACGATCGGCGGGTGCTCGAATCGGCTGGCCAGCAGCACGCCCACCACGACGATGAGCGCCGCCGCAATCTTCATGCCGAGGGTCATTGCGTTCCTCCGCTCGAGAGAGCCGGGTCGGTGAGCGCCGGGAAGAGGTGCGGGTAGGTCGGCGCGATCCCGTGCTTCACGCCCCAGAGGTACCAGTTGTCGACGACGGTGCCGGTGAGGAGGATGCCGATGCCGCCCACCAGCGGACAGAGGACCGCGAACCACCAGGCCCAGCGATGGATCGACTCGGCGGTTGCGTTGAAGCCCATCGTCCAGCGCCAGAACAGCGCCCCGCGCTCGAATGCCGTGCCGCGGTCGATGATCTGCTCGACCTCGCGCTCGGCTCCGAAGCGGCTGACGGCCAGCACCGTCGCGCCGTGCATGGCGAAGAGCAGCGTCGATCCGTAGAGGAACGCGATCGAGAGCATGTGGAAGGGGTTGTAGAAGAGGTTGCCGTAGCGGATCGAGAACGCCGCCGTCCAGTCGAGGTGCGGGAAGATGCCGAACGGCACCGCCTCGCTCCAGCTTCCGACCAGCAGCGGCCGGATGAAGCCAAGCACGAGGTAGAGCCAGATCGCCGCCGCGAAGGCCCAGGCGACATGCGTGCCGAGGCCGAGCAGGCGCGCCAGCCGATAGGTGCGGAACCACCAGAGAATGACCGAGCTGGTCAGGAAGAAGCCCGCCATCTGCCACCAGCCGCCTTCGTTCAGCGGACAGAAGACGCAGAGCCCGGCGCCGGCCGGAGGCGGCTCGAGCGCGAGCCACGGAAGCTGGCGGACGAACTGGATCGGGTCCCAGTTCACCGATGCCCACATGTTGAGGCCGATGATCTCGAAGGCGATGAAGCCGCAGATGAGCGACGCCACGCCAAGGGTTCCGAGGTAGAGCGGTCCGACCTGCGCGTCGCCAAGCTTGCCGAGCCAGTAGGAGAAGCCGCCGCGCTCGCCGCGCACCCAGGACTGGCGATCCGCCGGGACGCCGGCATAGAGCGGCGCGCGGATCTGAACCTGGGTGAAGATGTTCTGGTATTCAGCCATTTTCGCCCCCTAAGCCCCTAGCTCCAGATCGGAAGGTCGAGCCACCAGCTCCACCATTCCGGCCAGCCGCGCGTCCAGAACGGACCGCTGATGATGATGCAGATGGCGCTCCAGAAGGCGGCGCTGAGCGCCAGGAAAAGTCCCAGCCTGTGGATGCCGAGCGTGCCGACCGAATAGCCGAGCGTGTCGCGGAAGAAGGTGTTCTCGTGCTCCGCGCCCTTCACCACTTCGCCGCGGCCCGGGTTGGCGGCCGAGAGCACCAGCGAGCCGTGGAGAGCCAGCGCGAAGACGGTGGTGAAGAAGAAGCTCACCGCGAGCATGTGCGCGGGGTTGTAGTGAAAATGCAGGTACTGGTAGCCGGTGTTGGATACCCAATCGAGGTGGCTCATGATGCCGTAGGGGAAGCCGAACCCCCACGCGCCGAGCAGCACCGGCCGGACCACCACCAGGCTGAAATAGGCGAATATCGCGACGCCGAAGGCGAAGGGGATGTGCAGCCCCATGCCAAGCTTGCGCGCGATCTCGGCCTGCCGAAGCGCCCACGACCCGAACGCGCCGAGCGCGCAGATCGTGATGAACTGCCAGAGCCCGCCTTCCCGCAGCGGCGCCAGCGCCAGGCCGTATTTCAGGTCGGGCGGCGCGATGCTGATCTGCCAGAGATTCCAGGTCGGCCCCAGCGCCGCGCCCCACATGATGAGGCCGACGCCGATCGCGGTGAAGAAGATCGTCGTGACCCCGAAGAAGCCGACGTAGAAGGGCCCCACCCAGAAGTCGAAGAGGTCACCGCCGATAAGCGTGCCCCCACGGACCCGGTACTTCCGTTCAAAACTCAGCATTGCCATGGCGGATTCCTCCCCCGGGGCGTGGCGCGCCACGCACTGTTCTGCGACTTGGTTGGCAGCGGGCGATCGGTATCCTGTCCGCCCGCCGCCGTTGTCGATGATCCGGGTTGTCAGCCCGCCGGCGCTGTCGTTGTCGCAGCCGGAGTCATGACTCCGTGGTGCGGCCCTTCCAGCCAGTTGAACCGGTCCGTGCTCAGCAGGATGAAGTGAATGAGCAGGGCCAGAACGAACAGGAAGGTGAACAGAGCGACCAGCGTTCTGCGCGGATCGAATAGAAGCCACATTCTCCACATTGCTTCCCCTCCTTATGCGATGCCGGTGAGGATCTTCACGGCGTCGATCATCGACGTCGTGTAGCCCTCCGGTCCGGGCAGCCACGGCCGCCACATCCAGGCAAGGATGTGGGCGACGATGGCGATCACCACGAAGATGATGAAGCTCGTCATGAAGATGCTGTGGAACTCTCGAGCCTCGGACTCAGTCAGCCCGGATAGGGAGACTGGCCGTTGAGCGTCAGCCATTTGACCAATGACCTCCGTTGTTTGGGCTTTCGCCCGTTACCGCGCACGTTCCTCGCGGCGAGGATTGCCTTCATGGCTCGCGCCATGTCGGCGTTCCGCACGGCCGGAGCCGGGCGAAATCCGTTGTCCTCAGGGCATGAAGGCGAAGCCGATCGTCGCGTGCGCCGTCTCCCTCGCCTCTGCCAGTATCGACTTCCGCGCTCCGTCCGCTGCGCGGATAAGACGCGCGTGCCCGGGCACCAGGCGCATCACCATCGCGACCAGAAGGAAGAGCACGAAGCTTGCCAGGTAGACGCGGCGGTAGTTCCGCTCCTCGGTCTGCAGCAGCGACCGTTCCGCGGATTGGCTGACGCTCATGCGGCTCTCCCTTCCTGGATCGAATTGTGCGCACCGACGACGCGCGAGGCGGTTACCCGCTCGTCGCCGAAGCGGCGGGCGTCGCTCTCCGCCTTGTCGCGAAGGCGCTTGGCGGCGGAGATCCGGATGAGGACGGGGCTCGCCTCGACGAGATCGTCGAGCGCGGTCTTCGCATCCTCGTCCCACATCAGGTCCTCGTGCAGCCGCGCCGGCGTGGCGTCGACGCGGTCGAGGTCGGTGCCGAGCGGCAGGATGTTGAAGAGCGCATCGAAGAGCGCGTTGCAGACCTCCTGCACGAGGTAGGTTGCGCCGGCATAGCCCATGAACGGCGTGCCGGTGTGGCGGCGAATGATGGCGCCGGGGAAGGAGGCGGGAATGTACATCGCACGGCCGCCGGCTTCCGCGAGGTACATCCGCTCGTTGTAGCTGCCGAAGAGAATGAGCGGCGTCTTCTCGCGCACCGCCTTCCGGACGGCCTGGTTGTCGGTCTTGGCGCCCGGCAGCCGCGCGACGGAGAAGGTGCACGGCAGCCCCATCTCGGTCTCGAGGAAATTCCGCACCCCGCGCACGTAGGTCTCGTTGGCGACGATGGCGAAGCTCGCCGTCCCGAAGAAATCCTGCGTGACCGAGCGCCAGAGGTCCCAGAGCGGCTTGATCGTCGTATGCTTCTCCCGCTCGATGAACGGCTCCGGGTCGAGGCCGAGGAGCTCGCCGAGCGTGCGCAGGAATTTCGTCGTGGAACGCAGTCCGATCGGCGCCTGCAGATAAGGGCGCCCGAGCGCCTCGCAGAGCAGCCGGCCGAACTCGCGATACATGCAGATGTTCACCTCGCCGCGCGTGAGCTGCGCGACATCGGCGAGATGGCTGCCGAGGGGGAACACCATGTTCACCTCGGCGCCGATGCCTTCGACGAGCCGGCGAATCTCTGCGAGGTCGGAGGGCAAATTGAAGGTGCCGTAGATCGGGCCGATGATGTTGACGCGCGGCTTCTCGCCTTCCTTGCGCTTCGCCTCCGGCACGCGCTTCGGGCCGAACTCGGTCCACAGCCAGGCAAGCGCGCGGTTGGCGCTCTGCCACTGGTCCTCGTCGATGGTGCGCGGCAGGAAGCGCTTGATGTTGGTGCCTTCCGGCGTCACGCCGCCGCCGATCATCTCGGCGATCGAGCCGGTCACCACGACGGCCGGCAATTCGGGGTCGAGCGTCTTCCAGGCACGCTTCATCGCGCCTTCGGTGCCGTGCTGGCCGAGTTCCTCCTCGCCGAGCCCGGTGACGACGATCGGCAGCTCATGCGGCGGAAGGCCATCGGTGTAGTGCAGCACCGCCGTCACCGGCAGGTTCTCGCAGCCGACCGGTCCGTCGATGATGACCTGCAGGCCCTTGATCGCCGTGAAGACGTAGACGGCGCCCCAGTAGCCTCCCGCGCGGTCGTGATCGAGGACGAGCATCAGACGTGCTCCTCCGCCACGCTCTCGCGGGCCTTCGCCTGCTTCGCGACCTGCCGCTTGTAGCGTTCGCGGAACTGCGGCCGATCGGTCGGCGTCTCCTCCCAGATGCCGGCGGCATGGCCTTCGCCGACGCCCTCAAAGAAGCTCCGCATCGTCTCGAAGCGCTCCTTGCCGGCAATGGCGGCGTTGACCACCTGCGCCAGCGAACCCGCGCCCGCGACTCCCATCAGCGGACGCGCCGAGATGAGGTTGGTGAAGTAGAGCGCGGGCGTGGCCTTCGCCTTGGCTTTCTGCACGACCGGCGTGGTGCCGATGGCGAGGTCTGGGCCGAACTCCTCCAGCGCCGCGAGATCCTGCTCGAGCGAGGCGCGGTACTGGACGCGCGCGCCGTGCGCCTCGAGCCATTCGCGGTCCGGGTCGGACCAGACCGTGCGCGGGCAGGCGGTGCCGACATAGGGCACCTCGGCGCCGCTCTCGATAAGGAGTCGGGCTACGAGAAGCTCGGAGCCTTCGTAGCCCGACAGCGTGATCCGCCCCTTTATGGGCGTCTGCTCCAGCGCCGTCCGGATCGCTGGGAGCAGACGGTTCGACACGGCGTCGACCTTCTCGAGCGCGACGCCGCAGGCGTTGCCGATCGACTTCAGCCATTGGGCGGTGCCATCGCGCCCGACGGGGGCCGAGCTGACGATGGTCCGACCCGCGGCTTCGAACTCGCGGAAGGCTGCCGTGTAGAACGGATGGATCGCCGCAACTGCCGCGCAGTCGAGCGCGGCATAGAGTTCCCGCCATTCACGCGTCGGCACGACCGGGCCTGCGGCGAGGCCCAGCGGTTCGAGCATCATGCCGATGCCGACCGGATCGGCGGGAAACATTTCGCCCACGAGCGAGATCGTGGGGCGCGCGGCGCGGCCGGCGCGTGGCGCCTGGACCGGACCCTGCTCAGCTTCGAGCCGCGCGTAGTTCAACATCGCGCCGGCCAGCACGTCCTTTGCCTCGGCGTGGGTCGGGATGCCGAAGCCCGGCACGTCGATCCCGATGATGCGCACGCCGTTGATCTCCTTCGGGAGAAGCTGCAATGGCACGCCGGAGGCAGTCGGCACGCAGAGATTGGTGATGACGATCGCGTCGTATTTGTCCGGGTCGGCGAGGTCGAAGACCGCGTCGCGGATATCCTCGAAGAGCTTTCCGGTGACGAGCGTCTCGGAGTTGAACGGCACGTAGCCGACCGAGCGCTTCGCGCCATAGAAATGCGATGTGAATGTCAGCCCGTAGACGCAGCAGGCGGAGCCGGAAAGCAGCATCGCCGTGCGCCGCATGCGAAGGCCGACGCGCAGCGAACCGAAGGCCGGGCACATCGACTGCGGCTGGTCGTGCGGACCGACTGGATAGTCGGCGGCGTAGCGCGCGAGCGTCTCGCTCTTGCCGGCCGATTCCGCCGCGCGGCGCATCTCGTCCTTGCCGGCGTGGCAGCCGATGCCGTCGCCCTTCGTCGCGTCGAGGTTGATCGCGGTAACGTCATGCGCCGCCGGCGCACCGCTGGCCGTGACCGGCTCCACCTCCGACGGCGCCGCGCCGGCGGGCTCGTCATAGACGATCTCTGCCGAGGGATGGCTTGGGAGGGCTTCGGGGTGGAGCTCGGTCATGGATCGCTTGTGGTGCCGGTTCAGACCGCGTCGTAGACGACTTCGAGCGAGACCTTCTCGACCGCGGCCTTGCCGCACATGTCCTCGAAGGTCGCGGGTTCGAGCACCACGTCGCGGCCGACCTGGTCACCGGAGAAAAGGCCGAGCAGGCTGTCATGCGTGAGCGGCGTCGGGCGCACCGGCGGCGCGGATGCGGCGTTCGCCGCGAGCTCCTCGAACACCGGGGCCCAGCGGTCGCCCGGCTTGCCGATGATCTGGTAGTTGGCGCTCTTGCGGCGGATCTCCTCGTCGGCCGGGATAGCCGCCAGCACCGGGATGCCCACGGCATCGCAGAAGGCCGCCGCCTCGCCGGTGCCGTCATCCTTGTTGATGACCATGCCGGCGACGCCGACATTGCCGCCGAGCTTGCGGAAATATTCCACCGCCGAGCAGACATTGTTGGCGACGTAAAGCGATTGCAGATCGTTGGAGGCGACGACGATGACCTTCTGGCACATGTCGCGGGCGATCGGCAGGCCGAAGCCGCCGCACACCACGTCGCCCAGGAAATCGAGCAGCACGTAATCGAATCCCCATTCATGGAAGCCGAGCTTTTCCAGAAGCTCGAAGCCATGAATGATGCCGCGACCGCCGCAGCCGCGGCCGACTTCCGGGCCGCCGAGCTCCATCGCGAACACACCGTCGCGCTTGAAGCAGACGTCGCCGATCTTCACCTCCTCGCCGGCGAGCTTCTTCTTCGAGGAGGTCTCGATGATGGTGGGGCAGGCGCGTCCGCCGAAAAGAAGCGAGGTCGTGTCGCTCTTCGGATCGCAGCCGATGAGGAGCACCTTCTTGCCCTGCTGCGCCATCATGTAGGAGAGGTTGGCGAGCGTGAAGCTCTTGCCGATGCCGCCCTTGCCGTAGATCGCGACGATCTGCGTTTCCTTGGTGGCGGGCGTGACCGGGATCGGGTCGGGCTCGATCGCCGCCTCGGCGCGGAGAAGGTCCTTCATCTGCGGGACGGCGTTCATGCGCATGCACTCCAATCGAGAATCATCTTCAGGCAGGACGGATCGTTGAAGGCGGTGCGGTAGGCGTCGACCGCCTTCTCCGCCGCCAGGCGGTGCGTGATGAGGCCGGCGAGGGAAAGTTCGCCGGCGGCGATGGAGCCGCTGACCCAGTCGAGGTCGGCGCGTTTCCATTCGGCGGCGATCCTGAACCGCGCCTCGCGCATGAAGGCCGGAGGAAAGGAAAAGGAGACCCGTTCGCGATAGAAGCCGGCGAGAACGATTTCGCCTCCGGGCGCAAGCCGGGTTACCAGCTCGTCGAGGATCGAGGCGTCGCCGCTCGCGTCGTAGATCGCGCGGTAGTCGCGCCGCGGATCCTCCTTCGGATCGAAGACGAGGTAGCCCTCGGCGCCGTCGCGCCGCGCCGGGTTGGTTTCCCAGACCGTCGGGGGCTCGTCGCCGCAGAGCATCGCGAGCCGGGCGAGGAGCCGCCCGAGCACCCCATGCCCGACGATCAGGTCAGGCGCATCGACGCGGTCGGCGAGCGCATGCCGCGCGGTCGCGGCCAGCGCCAGGAGCACGCCTTCGTCGCCGAGCGTGCTGGAGATCGGAAGCGCGCGCTTGCCGGGAATGACGACCCGCGAAGCGGCGCCGCCAAAAAGTCCGCGCACTTCGCCGAAGCAGCGTGCGCCAGGCACGAACACCCGGTCGCCCTCCGCACGGCCCGAGCGCGATCCGGCTGCGCTGATGCGGCCGACCGATTCGTAGCCGGGGACCAGTGGATAGCCCATGCCGGGGAAGGGGGGCATCTCACCAGACCAGAGGAGCCGCTCGGTTCCGCTGCTGATGCCGCTCAGCTCGATGTCGACCACCACGTCCTCGTCGCCCGCCGGCGTGAGCTCGAGCCGGCTCAGCGCGATCTTCTCGGGCTCCTCCAGGACGACGGCGATGGTCTGCATCTTTTGCCCGCCTTCTTGAGCGGCCGGCGGCTTGCCGGCCGCCACATCCGCTATGTGTAACTTTATCCTGACATAACTGAGTGTCAATACAAGTTAACACAAGAAACGCGAATGTCACCGATTTGCGACGATCACGCTGGCGATGAAGGGATTCCTGGTCCGATGCAGCCGCACGCGGGCGAACCCGGCACGCCGTAGCAGCCCTTCCAGGCTTGCGGCCGAGCGCGGCCGGCCGCTTCCCATAGCGAGCAGGTAGAACCCGAAATACGCGTCTCCGACCGGCTCGGCTCCCGGCGTTTCCGCCATCGGCTCGCCGATGAGGAGCGCACCGCCCGGAGGAAGCGCCCTATGGGCCGCGGCGAGGATCGCCAGCACCGCGTCGTCGTCATGGTCGTGGATGACGCGCACCAGCGTGATCAGGTCCGCGCCGGTGGGCAGCGGATCGTGCAGGAAATTTCCCCCGACGATCGTGGCGCGGCCGGCGATCCCGGCTGTCTCGAATCGCGACTGCGCGCTTTCCGCAACAGAGGGAAGGTCGAAGAGCATCAGGTCGAGCTTCGGGGCCGCGCTCGCGACGGCCGCGAGGAAGGCGCCGTTTCCCCCACCGACATCCATCACCCGCCTGTGGCGGCGGAACAGATAGGCGGCAAGGATCTCGTCGGCGACCATCTGCTGTGTGGCCGCCATCAGCGCGGTGTAGGAAGCGGTCGCTTCCCGCGGCAGCTCTCCGGGCCGGGGCGATTCGGCATAGGGCCAAAGCGCGCCGATGGAAGTCGCCTGCTGCTCCCCGCGAAGCAGCGCGACCGGATCACGGAGATCCTCGTAGAGCATGGCGTGATGCTCGATCATCATCGCGAGGCCCGGATTGCCGAGGAGCGCTGCGCCTTGCGCGCCGAGCCCGAAGCGATCGCCGGCGCGCGCCTCGATGAGTTTCAGCGCCGCCGCTCCCTTCAGCAGCCTCCTGGCGGCGTCTTGCGTGAGACCGGTGTGCCTCGCGATGTCGGACAGCGGCAGAGCCCCGCCGGCGAGCATCTCGAACAGCCGCAGCCGTACGCAGGCGAGCAATATCTGCGAGTAGACGAAGCCGGCGCAGAGATCGAAGAGCGCGCGTCCGCGCCGCCGCGCTATCGGGCGTGTAATCGGAAAAGCCGCGGAAATCCGCTGAAAAGCGCGACTTGAGAGAAGACGGTTGCGCGTATCGAACCAGCGGTCCGCGAGCGAGCGGAACCCTCCGCCGTCGATCCGCTCGTGCAGATGCGCGACCGTCTTCGCGCTCGCTAGGCCGCGTGCCGCGCGAGGCTCTTCGGCCGCAGCCGGTCCGCCTCGGACATGATGAGCGCGCGCAGGTCTCCCTCGCCGGGGCAGTGCGGGATCGAGCCGATGGCGCGAGCGACAAGGCCTTCGAGCCGGCCCACCGCGTCGGCCAATCCGAATTCGAGCACCGCGCTTGGCCGTCCGAGAGCGGCGTCGCGGCCGACCGGCTTGCCGAGCTCGTCTTCGCCGGCGACCGCATCGCGGATGTCGTCCGCGACCTGGTAGGCCTCGCCGATCGCCTCGCCCATCTCGCGCCACGGCTCGGGATCGCTGCCAGCGGCCGCTGCTCCGGCGACAGTGGCGGCCGCGAACAGCGAACCCGTCTTCTGCCGGTGGTAGCGGCTGAGTTCGAGCAGCGGCTCGCACTCCCAGGCCTGGCCCGCGACGATGCCGCCCGGCGCGCCAACGGATTTCGCCACCGTCAGAAGCACGGCCGGAAGGCGAAGCGGCGCGGCGGCGGCGCGCGCAATCGTCTCGAAGGCGAGCACGATCAGTGCATCGCCCGCGAGCACCGCGAGCGGCTCGCCGAACGCCGCGTGGACGGAAGGCTTGCCGCGGCGGGTGGCGGCGTCGTCGAAGCAGGGGAGATCGTCGTGGACCAGCGAGGCGCAGTGGAGAATCTCGATCGCGGCGGCCGCCGCCTCGCTCAGCCCCGGCTGGTCGTCGCCGCAGGCCGATGCAACCGCCAGACAAAGGCGCGGCCGGATGCGAGCGCCGCGTGGGAAGACGGCGTGGTGCATGGCCGCGGAGAGTCCGGGAGGACATCCTGGTCCGCCCGCCACGGCGAGGGTGCTCGACAGAGCTCTCTCGATGCGTGTGACCGCGTCCATGCGAAGCCTCCCGCAGAACTTGTGTCAATGTGCATTGTCACATCGACGTGTCAAATTGAATTGACACTTGCATTGCCGAAAAGTCAATTTGCTTTTGGAGGCGGAGCGGTGCGCAAGCGAATCGCCATTGTCGGGGCCGGAATCGGAGGGCTGGTCGCGGCCATTGAGCTTGCGGCGCGCGACTTCGACGTCACCCTGCTGGAACGGGCGGGAGGCCCGGGCGGCAAGATGCGCCCGGTGCACGTTGACGGCGAGCTCCTCGACGCCGGTCCAACCGTCTTCACGATGCGCTGGGTCTTCGACGCGATCTTCGAGGATGCGGGCGCATCGTTCGAGCGCGCGGTCCGCCTGAAGCCGCTGCAGATCCTCGCGCGTCACGCCTGGAGCGAGCACGAGCGGCTCGATCTCTTCGCGGATTCCGAACGATCGGCGGATGCGATCGGCGCATTTGCCGGCCGGGAGGAGGCTGAGGGCTTCAGGGCCTTTTGCCGGCGGGCCCAACGCATCTACGACACGCTCGAGACCCCTTTCATCCTCTCGCATCGCCCGAGCCTGGAAAAGTTGATAGCGAGGGCAGGGGTGTTCGGCCTTCCCGCCCTCTGGCGGATCAGTCCCTTCACCACGCTCTGGCGAGCCCTCGGCGACGATTTCAGGGATCCGCGCCTTCGCCAGCTCTTCGCCCGCTACGCCACCTATTGCGGCTCCTCGCCATTCTCGGCGCCGGCAACGCTGATGCTCATCGCGCATGTCGAGCAGCAGGGCGTGTGGAGCGTCCAGGGTGGCATGCATACGGTTGCAACTGCCCTGGCCGAACTGGCCGTCGCGCGCGGCGCGAAGCTCGTCTACGGCGCCGATGTCGATACGGTCGAGGTCGCGGCCGGACGCGCTTCCGGCGTCACGACGAAGGACGGCCTTCGGCTCGAGGCTGACGCCGTGCTGGTGAACGGCGACGCCAATGCCGTCGCCGCGGGCCTCCTCGGCAACGCCGTCTCGTCCGCGGTGGCCGGCACGGGCCGGTCCGACCGGTCGCTCTCCGCAATCAAGTTTGCGATGCGGGCGGAAGCAGAGGGCTTTCCGCTCACCCGCCACAACGTCTTCTTCTCGTCCGACTACGCCGAGGAATTCGCAACGATCTTCGGGCGGGGCCGGCTCCCGGCCGAGCCGACCGTCTACGTCTGCGCCCAGGATCGCGGCGACGAGGCGGCTCCGGCAGCCGGCGTCGAGCGGCTCCTGTGCCTGGTCAATGCGCCGGCGAACGGCGATTCCCGTACGTTCGAGGCAGCGGAGGTTCGAGAATGCGAGGAGAACATGTTTCGCCTCCTGCAACGGTGCGGGCTTCGCATCGCGGCGAGGCCGGAGGCGGTGCGGGTAACGACCCCCAGCGATTTCGAGCGCCTCTACCCGGGGACGGGAGGCTCGCTCTACGGCCGGGCGTCGCACGGCTGGAAGGCGTCGTTCAGCCGGCCGGGAGCGCGAACGCGAATCCCGGGCCTCTATCTGGCGGGCGGCAGCACGCACCCGGGAGCGGGCGTGCCGATGGCGGCGCTGTCGGGGCGGATGGCGGCAGCGAGCCTCGTCGAGGACCTCGCTTCGACCGCGCGGTCCCGCGGAACGGTTATGCGTGGTGGTACGTCGACGCGCTGAGCGACGACGGCCGTCACGGCATCACGCTGATTGCCTTCATCGGCAGCGTCTTCTCGCCCTACTACGCGATGAGCCGGCGTCGCGGCGCCGGCGATCCCCTCAACTATTCCGCCCTCAACGTTGCGCTCTATGGAGCGGGCGGGAAACGCTGGGCGCTCACCGAGCGACGGCGCGGGTCCGTGACGCGCACCGCCGATGCGCTTGCGATCGGGCCGAGCACGCTCACCTGGGACGGCGAGTCGCTCACGATTGCGATCGACGAGATCGCGGTCCCGATCCCGGCGCGGCTGCGGGGGACGGTGCGGGTCTATCCAAGGGGTATCGTCGACGAGGCCTTCGCGCTCGATCGCGACGGGCGGCATCAATGGCAGCCGATCGGTCCCGGCGCGCGCATCGAGGTGACGATGCAGCAGCCCGCGCTGAGCTGGTCGGGGACCGGCTATTTCGACATCAATTCCGGTAGTGAGCCGCTGGAGGATTGTTTTGAGCGGTGGGACTGGTCCTGCGCGCGCCTGAAGGAAGGATCGGCGATCCTCTACGATGTCACCTACCGCGACGGGGCGACGCGCTCGCTGGCGCTCCGCTTCGACGGGTCAGGCGCCGCACAGCCGTTCACGCCCCCGCAATGCGTGGCGCTGCCGGCGACCGGCTGGGGCATCCGCCGGCGGACAAGGAGCGAGGGCTCGCGTCCGTCCGTGGAGCAGACGCTGGAGGACGGGCCGTTCTACGCGCGCTCGGTTCTGCGCGGACGGCTCCTCGGGGAAGACACGACGGCGATGCACGAGAGCCTTTCGCTCGCGCGCTTCCGACAGCGCTGGGTGCAGGCGCTGCTGCCGTTCAGGATGCCGCGCGCCCTGCGCTGAGCCTACGGGTCCGTGGGTACGCCGACTTTCGCATCGAGCGCCTCGCGCTCGCGACGCTTCCGGTCGAGCCTGAGGCCGACGAGCTCAAGCACCGCCCAGCCAAGGCCGAAGCCGAGGACCACGAACATTTCGGTGAAGGCGAGCCAGCTGAACTTCATGGCGTCCTCCGGGATCTGCCCTGAAGCGGGATACGCGCGAGCGAGGCTAGAGGTTTTGCCGCTCCAGCCGGTCGCGCTGCTCCAGCCGGGCGAAGAGATCGATCACCCAGGTCACGGCGCCGTCGAATCCCGGCGGAGACTGTGACCGGCGCTGCCCGACGAGCGGGCGAGGTGCGGCGGCGACAGCATCCACAAGGTAGAGCGTCTCGGGTTGCGCACCGCCTTTGGCGCGGATTTTCCCGCCCGGGAGAAACGCGCGCGCCAGCAGCGACAGCTTCCGGCGGTCGGACACGAAGGCTCGATGTCCGACCGAATCGTATCCCGCGCGCGCCACGCTTCTTCCGATCTCGCGGTAGATCGCGCGCGCGGCGCGGATGCCGGGCCGGCAGTTTCGCGGCAGCGCCTCGATTCCGCTTGCGGCGCGCTGGTAGAGGTAGTCCGCTTCCAGGAGCAACGCCTCGATCACGGCGCCGAGCCGCGCGTCGAAAACCGGACGGGCGAGCCATGCATCCGCGTCGATCCCCGCCTTCTCGAGCCAGGCAAGCGGCAAATAGAGGCGGCCGGCGCGCGCATCCTCGCCCACGTCGCGCGCGATGTTGGTGAGCTGCATCGCGAGGCCGAGATCGGTGGCGCGCGCGATCACCCCTGGGTCGCGCTGATCCATGAGCGCCGCCATCATCGCGCCAACCGTGCCGGCGACCCGCGCCGCGTAAGACAGAAGATCGGAGAGGGTCGCGTAGCGCCGCCCCTCGGCATCCCATTCCAGCCCCTCGATCAATGCTTCGGGGAGCACGCGGGGGATGGCGAAGCGGTGGACTACCTCGGCAAAGGTCCGGTCGACCGGCGAGGGCCGGGGCGTAGCGCGATAGGCACAGTCGAGCCGCGCGCGCAGCTCGGCAAGCGCTTCCCGCCTTCCGCCGTGCAGGTCGACAGCGTCGTCCGCCTGCCGGCAGAAGGCATAGAGCACGGTCGCCGGATCGCGCACGCTCTTCGGCAGCAGCAGCGAGGCTGCGTGAAAACTCCGCGAGCCCGCCTTCAGCATGCCGCGGCATGCGGCGAGGTCTTCGCGCGTCGCGGCGGAATCAGGCCAATGCGCTGGCATGCGGCACCACGCGGTCAAGAATCTTTGCTGAGGAGAGGACGCCGGGGAGGCCGGCGCCCGGATGCGTGCCGGCGCCGACGAGATAGAGACGCTTCAACTCCTCGCTCTCGTTGTGCGGCCGGAACCAGGCGCTTTGCGTCAGCACCGGTTCCATCCCGAAGCCGGCGCCGCGGAACGAAAGCAGCTGGTCGTGGAAATCCTGCGGCGTCATCACGCGCGAGGTGACGATCTCGTCCTTCAGTCCCGGCAGGATCGTCGCGCCAAGCTGTGCTTCGATCGCCCTGCGATAGCGCTCGGCCTCACGCGACCAGTCGGTGCCGCTTTGCAGGTGCGGAACGGGAGAGAGCACGTAGAACGCGTCGCAGTTTTCCGGCGCGAGCGACGGATCCGTCGCGGTCGGCCGGTGCAGATAGAGGCTGAAATCGGCGGCGAGCACCTTTCGCTCGAAGATGTCGTTGAGGAGTTCCTGGTAGCGCGGACCGAGCAGGATCGTGTGGTGCGCGACATCGCCGTAGCGCCGCTTCGTCCCGAAGTACCAGACGAAGAGGCCCATGGAATAGCGCGCCCGTTCGATGCGCCGGTCGGTCCATCTTCGCCGGTGCCGCGCCGGGACAAGGTAGCGGTAGGTCCAGGCCGAGTCGGCATTCGAGACCACCACGTCGGCATGGATCGCGCGTCCGGAAGCGAGCAACACGCCGCTCGCCGCGCCATCCTCCACGACGATCTCGCGCACCTCCGCGCCGCAACGCACGCTGCCGCCCTGTCCTTCGATGAGGCTGACCAGGCCCTCGACAAGCCGGCCGGTTCCACCCATTGCGAAATGCACACCCCAGCGCCGCTCGAGATAGGCGATGAGGCAATAGACGGAGGTCGCCGCGAACGGGTTGCCGCCGATCAGGAGGGGATGGAAGCTCAGCGCGACCCGGAGCTTCGGATGCTTCACATGGCGCGCGACGAGATCGTGCACCGTGCGGTAGCCTTCGAGCCGCAACAGGTCCGGCAGGATGCGCGCCATGTCGGCCAGCGAGCCGAAGGGCACGTCGCCGAGCTTCTGGAATCCGATGCGGAAGATCGCCTCGCTCTTGCGCATGAAGCGCTCGTAGCCCTCGACGTCCGCCGGGGCGATGCGGGCGATCTCCGCGCGCATCGCTTCCGGATCGCCGCTGCAGTCGAGGTGATCGCCGTCGTCGAATCGGATGCGGTAGAATGGCGTGAGCGATCGGAGGTCGACGTCGTCCGCAAGGCGGCGCCCGCAGAGCGCCCACAGCTCTTCGAACAGCCACGGCGCGGTGACGATGGTTGGGCCGGCGTCGAACGTAAAGCCGTCCTGCCGGAACACCGAGGCGCGCCCGCCCGGCCGATCGTTCTTTTCCAGCACCGTCACCCGATAGCCGCGTGCCCCAAGCCGAATGGCGGCCGCCAGCCCGCCAAAACCGCTTCCGACGACGACTGCATGCGGGCGAGGCCTGTCAGCGACGTCTGTCGGGACCGCGAAGGGGTGTGTCAACATAAGTTGACATCTAACAGTGTCCGCTTCGCGCGTGCAAGCCCCGGTCAGGCCCCGGTCAAGGTATGCTTCCGGTCAGCCAGCGGCCCCGACTCTTCGCGCCTCGGCGCTGATCAGGTCGGCGATCTTTCCGGGCTGCTCCTCATGCGCGAGGTGCCCGACGCCCCGGAGCAGCTCTATCCTTGCTCCGGGGATCTGTTGGCGCAGGCGAAACGCCTCCTCGGGCGGAATGGCCCGGTCCATGCTGCCCACCACCAGCAGCAGCGCGGGCTTCAAGGACGGCAGCGCGCGTTCGAGCCGTTCGAGATCCCAGTTCGCCATCATGCCAAGTGCCGCCGCGACGTGCGCGGGGTTTCCGGCGAGACGCCGATAGAGCCCCGCGCCGAGCGGATCGATCTCGGAGCCGGTGTCACGGATAAGTTTCTCGACGATTCCGCGGCCACGCGCTCTCCAGGCGAAGAGGCGAGACGCGGTCGAAGTGGTCGCGAGAGCCTTGGCGATCGGCGAGAAGACGCGGCCCGAAATCCCGCGCATCGGCGTCAGCGCGCCGTTCAGGCTGACGAGGGATTGCGGTTCGATGCTTCCATCGAGGCACATCTGCGCCAGGATCGCCGCGCCGGCCGAATGGCCGACGGCAAGCGCCGGCTTCATGCCGAGCGTCGCGAGCATGGCGGAGAGCGAGGCGGCCATGCCGGCAAGCGACAGGTCTTCGATCGCCGGCATTCCGGTGAAGCCATGACCGGGGAGGTCCGGGGCGACGACCGTGAAATGCGCCGCGAGGAGCGGAGCGAGGTCGCGCCAGGAATGCGTCGAGGCGCCGGTGCCGTGCGCGAGCAGCAGCACGGGGCCGGCGCCCATTACCTGCACATGGAAGCGAAGCCCGCCAGCCTCGACGAAGCGGCTTGCGTCGCGATTTGGCCAGTCGCGGCCGTCGGTCTCGAACTGCAGGCGGCGCAGCATGATACTCAACGCGCCGAGCCCTGCCGCGCCTCCTCCACGCTCCCCTTCACCGCCGCCGACAGCGTAGCGGAGCCGGCGTGGGGGAGGGGGACGTAGCGGGCGCCCATGGCTTCCGCCAGCGCCGCCGCTTCCGGGCGCGAGCGCGGCGATGTATCGACCAGGATCGCCATCGTTCCGCGCGCCCGCATCAGCCGCGCGGCGGAGAGCGACTCGGCAGCGGCGACCACGCGATCGGTTGTCCCCGCGCGCGTCGTGTTGGCCCGCGCGTCGGTCATCAGCACGATCGCCGGCATACGCCCGCTGCGCTGCACCGCGTCGGAAAGCGCAAGCGCCGCGTCGATCCCGGAGGCAAGCGGCGTCTGTCCGCCACCGGGCAGGCCGGCGAGATTGCGCTTGGCGCGCGCCAGCGCGCGGGTCGGCGGCAGGACAAGCTCGGCGCTGCTGCCCCGGAACGCGATGAGCGCCACGCGATCGCGCCGCACGTAGCAATCGGCGAGGAGCAGTTCCACCGCGCCCTTCACCTCGGCGAGCCGATGGAACGCCGACGATCCTGAGGCATCGACGACGAAGATCGTCGTCGTCTCGGTCTGCTGCCTGAATCGCGTGATGCGGAAATCGTCGCGCCGCACTTCGATGCGCCGCCCGGTCACCGCTCCGGCGACTTCACGCTCGCTTCGGCGGAGCGGCTGCCAGGGTGCCGCTGCGCGCAGCGTCTCGATCAGATTGAGCTTTGCGCCGCCGCCTGGTTTGCCGCGTCGCACACCGGCCGGTCGCCCGCGCTTCAGCGTGTGGACGCGCGCACCGCTCCGCCCGAAGGCATCGGTGCGTGTGCGAACGCGGCCGGCGCTGAGGGTTGCGAGCAGCCCGGGCGGGATCGCGGCCTGCGCCGCCGCAAGCACGACGTCCTCAAGCATCCCCGTCGCCCTGTCGGGTTGGCTGGAATCCTCGGCCTTCTCGGGGTCCTCCGCAGTGGATTCCGGTTCGGCATCCGGCGTCTCCGCTTGCGGCAGGATTGTCGCGCGATGCGAAAACACCAGGCGGGCGGCGAGTGCCGCGTCCTCGCCTGTCGCCACGCTCCGCCCGAAAAGCGCCGCCGCGGCGCGGCAGGCGCGGAGCGCAAACAGCGGGGCGCGGAACGATCCGATGCCAAGCGCCAGCGAGGCCGCGGAAAGCGCATCGAGCAATGCGTCGCCGACCACAATATCGTGCAGCCTGTCGCGCGCTTCGGCGATCTGCTCGGGAGAGGCGCCCCGCTCCTCCGTGTCGCGGAGCGGGATAGCGTCGAGATCTATCCCGAAAGCCAGACGGTCACGGAGTGCAGGGGGAGGGCGCTCCTCCTCTGCGAGCCCCTCGTCGAAGGCGACGATGCCAAATCGCGACGGCGTGCGAAGCGCCAGCCCGTCGCGCTCAAGCAGCACCCCGCCACTGTCGAGGACCGAGCCGAGCCGCGCGGCGAGGGCGGCAGGCAGTCGCTCCGCCATCGGCAGGAGGACAATTCCACCATCCGCTTCCGCCAGAAATCCGGTGTCGGCGATCGGGCGTCCGGCGGCGAGGCTTGCAGCAAGGTCGACGCCGCCGAGGAGTCGGTCGTCTCCCACATTCAGCGGAAGGCGCCGCAGGGGCATGTCCGGAAGAAGCGACCTCAGGATCCCGGCCCAGGCATCGCGCACCGGCCCGGCCTGGGCCCGCACGACGATCCCGCCAAGGCCGATCGGGTCGACGGCGAAGAGCGCGGCAGCAAGCTCCGCCTCCAACCATCGCGACAACCCGACCCCGGACGGCGTGCGCATCAGGCGAAATGCTCTGCGACGGCGCGCTCCACCCTGACGCTCGAACCGGATTCATCGAGCGGGTCGCGCCGCAGGCGATGCCTGAGCGCCGGCGCCGCCATCTTCTTCAGGTGTTCGTCGGTCACGCTGTCGTCGCCTTCGAGGCTTGCGAAGGCGCGCGCCGCGCGGATCAGCGTCAGCTCGCCGCGCAGCCCGTCCGTGCCGAGGCGCATGCAGAGCTCGGAGGCGCGCTTGAGCGCCGCATCCGTGACATTGACGGTCGAGAGCCGCGCGCGCGCTGCCGCCACGCGACGCCGCAGCGTTGCATCCTTCTTCTGCCAAAGCTCGATGAAGGCGTGCGGATCGCGCTCGAACGCATCGCGCCGCCGTACCACCTCGATGCGCGTCGGAAGATCGGTCGGCGTGCGGATCTCCACGGAAAGCCCGAAGCGGTCGAGGAGCTGTGGACGAAGCTCGCCTTCCTCGGGATTGCCGCTGCCGATGAGCACGAACCGCGCCGGATGGCGCACGCTCAGGCCCTCGCGCTCGACGACGTTCTCTCCGGACGCCGCCACGTCGAGCAGCAGGTCGACGAGATGGTCCTCGAGGAGGTTCGCCTCGTCGATATAGAGGAAGCCGCGATGCGCGCGGGCGAGGAGGCCGGGCTCGAACGCCTTCTCGCCGCGCGTCAGCGCGCGCTCCAGATCGAGCGCGCCGACGACGCGGTCCTCGGTCGCCCCGAGCGGCAGGTCAACCACAGGAACCGGGACGAGCCGGCTGTCGAGCGCGCCCTGCGCCGAGCGCACGCGGCATTCCTCGCAGAGCGATCCGTTGGCGCCGGGGTCGCAATTATATCGGCAGCCGATCACGGCGCGCATTTTCGGAAGCAGGGCCGCGAGGCCCCGCACGCCGGTCGATTTGCCGGTTCCGCGGTCGCCGAAGATGAGAACGCCGCCGACCGTCGGGTCGATCGCCGCGACGAGGAGCGCGAGCTTCATCTCCTCCTGGCCGACGATCGCCGAAAATGGGAAATGCGCTGCCATGCGCCATACCGTCCGGCTTCGCGGACAAGTGTCAAGTCTTGTTTACGCTCGCGGCATTCGTCATGGTGGACAGATTGAGCACGCGCCGGTTCGGTCCCGGCGCGCCAGAAAAAGCCGCGGGAGAAAATGTCGGCAGACCAGGCAATCCGCATCGGAACGCGCGGCAGCCGGCTTGCGCTCTGGCAGGCCAATGCCGTGAGGGACGCGCTCATCGCCGCGCATGCGCTTGCAGGCGGGCGGATCGAGATCGTGCCGATCCGCACGTCCGGCGACCGGATCCAGGACCGGCCGCTCGCCGAGGCCGGCGGGAAAGGGCTCTTTTCCAAGGAGATCGAGGCGGCGCTGCTCAACGGGAGCATTGATCTCGCCGTCCATTCGGCGAAAGACATGGAGACGTTTCTCCCGGCCGGACTGATGATCGCCGCGTGCCTGGAGCGCGAGGACGCGCGCGACGCCCTGATCGCGCGGGACGGTGCGACCCTGGCGTCGCTGCCGCAGGGCGCGCGGCTCGGCACCGCGTCGCTCCGCCGCGAGGCGCTGCTGAAGCGCGCGCGGCCGGACCTTGTGACCGAGCTCCTGCGCGGCAACGTGCCGACGCGCGTGCAGCGGGTGGAGTCCGGCGATCTCGACGCCACGCTCCTCGCCGCCGCGGGGTTGCGGCGGCTCGGCCTTGAAAGCCACATTGCCGAGCTCTTGCCGCTCGAAAGCTTTCCGCCATCCTGCGGGCAGGGCGTCGTCGCGATCGAATGCCGGAACGACGATTCCGCCACGCGCGATCTCCTTGCGGCGATCGATGACCCCGCCGCCTCCACGGCGCTCGCCTGCGAGCGCGCCGTCCGCGCGGCGCTCGGCGGCTCCTGCCGCACGCCGGTCGCCGGTCATGCCCGCATCGAGTCCGGTGCGCTGCACTTCTCGGGGATCGTTCTGACGCCGGACGGCGGCGAGGCCTATGAGGCCACTGTCCGCGGCAGCCCGGCGGAGGCGGAGGCGCTCGGACGCTCGGCGGGCGAGGACATCCTGCGCCGGGCGCCGCTCGCGTTCCTGCAATATACGACGCTCGGGGTCCCGCCGGCGATCGGGGCGACCGGGTGAGCGCGGATTCCGGGCTGCTCGCGGTGCTTGCCGGAGAAGTCGCCGAGCCGCCGCCTGTCTGGATCATGCGGCAGGCGGGCCGCTACCTGCCCGAATACCGCGAGCTGCGGGCCAGGGCCGGGTCGTTCCTCGATCTCTGCCTGACGCCCGCGTTCGCCGCCGAGGTGACGCTTCAGCCGATACGCCGCTTCGATTTTGATGCCGCCATCCTCTTCTCGGATATCCTGATCGTTCCAAAGGCGCTTGGGCAGGACGTGCGCTTCGAGGAAGGCGTAGGGCCCACCCTCCGGCCACTTGAGGAGGTGCCCGAATTTCATCCATCGGCGTTCGATGCTGCGGTGGCGCCGGTCCTCGAGACCGTTGCCATGGTCCGGCGCGCGCTGGCGCGGGAGAAAGCCCTGATCGGCTTCTGCGGTGCGCCGTGGACGGTCGCGACCTACATGATCGCCGGCCACGGCACGCCGGAGCAGCTCCCCGCCCGGCGCATGGCGCTGCACGATCCGGAAAGATTCCAGCGTCTGATCGACGTACTGGTCGAGGCATCGGCGCGCTATCTGATCGGGCAGGTCGCGGCCGGCGCGGACGTCGTCAAGATCTTCGACACATGGGCCGGCGTGCTCGACGACGCGGAATTCGAACGCTGGGCCGTCGCGCCGGTGCGGGCCATCGTCGAGCGTCTGCGAGCGGCCCGGCCCGGCCTGAAGGTCATCGCCTTTCCGCGCGGCGCGGGCGCCCGGCTTGCCAGCTATGCCGAGAAGACCGGCGTGGACGCGGTGGCGGTGGACTGGATGACGCCGCTCGGCGACGCCCGTGCGCTGGTGCCGGAATCCGTCGCCCTGCAGGGAAACCTCGATCCGCTGCGTCTCGTCGTCGGCGGGCGCGCACTGGACGAGGGGATCGATGCCGTGCTCTCGGCGATGCGCGGCCGAGCGCACATCTTCAACCTCGGACATGGGATCACGCCCGACACGCCAGCCGAAAACGTCAC
This sequence comes from Hyphomicrobiales bacterium, assembly GCA_038211615.1. Lineage (GTDB taxonomy): Bacteria > Pseudomonadota > Alphaproteobacteria > Rhizobiales > Afifellaceae > DASWJZ01. The sequence goes on along the minus strand of JBBQVL010000026.1, from coordinate 11,535 downwards.
GCGCCTGATCGCCCGCGTCCGGGGGCGTCAGGGCTGATCGAAGGGCGCAGGCTCAGCCGTCCGACACCATGCTCAGGGCAGCGTATCCCGCCGAAGCGGCGATGGCGGTCAGGATTATTCCCCACGTCAGGTCAACGAGGCTTACCGCTACCGTCCACCCCTTGAGGGTCGCGAGGTTGGTGAAGTCGTAGGTTCCGTACGCCACGAGTCCGAGCAGCGCGCCGGAGCCGAGCGCGACGAGCCAGGATCGCGCCGCGTATCCGGGCATCACCGCGAACACCACCACGCCGACGACGTAGATCAGATAGAAGACCGCGGCGACCGGCAGGTTCGGATTGGGCGAGAGAAGGTCACCAAGCTGCGGGCGGTAGAACGCGCGCGAGGCGAGGGTGAGCCAGACGAAGTCCAGCGCCAGGAAGACGACGGCCGAGGCCCCGTAGGCAATTGCATATCTGAACATCGTTCGGCTCCTGTTGTCCGCGGTCGCGGTTCAGATGCGAAGGAAAGGCTGGGCGAGCCGCACCATCAGGCTCTTGAAGCGAAGCGGCGCGTCGGTGACGGCGAGGCAGATGCAGTCCTCTTCGGGGCCGGCGGTGGGCTGGTGCTCGACCGTCTCGTCGGCCTGCTCGATATCGCCGCGCCGAAAAACCTGATCGGCATCGATCAGCGCTCCGCCAAGCACGACCGTGAGTTCCGGACCGCGATGGCCGTGCTGCGGAACCGGCTCGCCGGCCGGAATGCGGAGCAGCCTGACGCTCGTCTTCTTGTCCGCTGTCCTGATCAGCGCCTGCCGCGCGCTCAGTCCGAGGCGGCGCCACTTGATGCTTCCGGCATCGCCGCCGACGTAGCTGCGGAGCGGCTCGGGGATGGTCGCGCCGGACGCCTGCCGCGGCTCCCCCGCTTCCTCATCCGGCCGGGTCCCGGCGATCCGCTTCATCACGCGATCGAGCGATCCCTCGTCCACGCGCGCGGCCTCGATCTCCTCGAGCAGGGCGCCGCCCACATCGGAGGCGGCACGCGCGCGGCTGCGGCATTGCGGGCAGAAGGCGAGGTGGGTCGCGACCGCCAGGCTCCAGCCTTCCGCCAGGCTGCCGGCCTCATAGCTGAGCAGCAGATCGTCGCTGACATGATGCCGGACCGTCACGGGAATTCTCCGGTGCTGTCCGCAAGCGCTTTGCGGAGCTTTCCGAACGCCAGGCGCATCCGCGATTTGACCGTCCCGAGCGGCAGCCGCAGGCGTTCCGAGATCGCGCTCTGCGTCTGGTCCTCGAAGAAGGCGAGCCGCAGGATCGCCTGCTCGCCCTCCGAGAGTTCCGCCAGCGCGGCGCTGACGCGTTCCGCCGCCTGTCGCGCCTCGATCAAGGCATCCGCAGCCGGTTCATCGTCAGCGACCAGCACCGGGTCGTTTGGATCGATCTCCGGGTGGCGCTCGTGCCGGTACGCATCGATGCGAAGGTTGCGCGCGATCGTGAAGACCCAGGTCGACGCGGACGATCTCGCCGGGTCGAACTGGCCGGCCTTGCGCCAGATCGTCACCATCGTCTCCTGCATCAACTCCTCGGCGGCCGCCGCGGCGCCACCGCCTCTTTGCAGGTAGGATTTCACGCGTGGCGCAAAATGCCGGAAGAGCTCTTCGAACGCCGCCCGGTCGGCCGAGACGGCGACCGCCCGGATGCAGTCGCTCATCAGCTGGGCGATCCTTGCCGCGTCCGGGCTGCTCTTCAAGACTCGGTTCCCCGTGGCGACCACCCAGCCGCGCGGGCTCCCGCGCAGGGTTCCCTGCCTGCCAAATTGCCACGGTTCAAGGAGGGGCGAAACAGCCTGCAGCATGCGACCGATACGAGGCGCGGCGGCGGCCGGATCATCGTGCGCGAATTATTTTCGACCCGCGTTGATCCGAATGCGGCGCGCCGCCGTATCTGGAAAGGAAGAACCTGCGACGGCGTCATGAGTGTTGGTAGCATATCCAGCCGGCGGTCCGGATCTGCGCCGCGCCGCATCGCGGTGGTCGGCTCCGGCATCTCGGGGCTTTCGGCGGCCTGGCTTCTTTCCACTGCCCATCACGACGTGACGGTCTACGAGAAGAGCGACTGGGTCGGCGGTCATTCCCACACGGTGGACGTCGACGGTCCGGACGGGCCGATTGCGGTCGATACCGGCTTCATCGTCTTTAACGAGGCCAACTATCCCAATCTTTCCGCCCTGTTCGCGCATCTCGGCGTGGCGACGAAGGCGTCGAACATGTCGTTCGCCGCATCGATCGGCGGCGGCCGCTTCGAGTATTCGAGCGCCGACCTGAACACGCTGGTCGGCCAGAGGAGCAACCTCGTCAGCCTGCGCTTCTGGCGCATGATGCGCGACATCCTGCGCTTCTACGCGGAGGCGCGGTCCCTCGCGGAAGAAGAAAGCTGGGGAACCATGACCCTCGGCGCGTTCCTCGATGCGCGGGGCTATTCGTCGGCACTGGTGGCGGACCATGTGCTGCCGATGTGCGCGGCAATCTGGTCCACGTCGCCCGCGCAGATCCAGGCGTTTCCGCTCAGCTCCTTCGTGCGCTTCTTCTCGACCCACGGGCTGCTCAACCTCGGGCATCCCGTGACTTGGCGAACGGTCGAGGGCGGAAGCCGCGCCTATGTCGAGCGGCTCATGGCGCCGCTCGGCAGGCGTCCCCGCACATCCGTCGCGGCGCGCGCGATCGCGAGGGGGGAAACTTCGGTCATAGTGGAGGACGAAAGCGGCAAGCGCGAAGCGTTCGACGACGTGATCATCGCGGCGCATGCCGATGAGGCGCTGTGGATGCTCGACGATCCGAGCCCGGAGGAGACCCGGCTTCTCGGCGCGTTTCGCTATACGAACAACGTGGCGGTCCTGCATTCCGACGCGCGGCTGATGCCCCGGCGCCCGCGCGTCTGGTCAAGCTGGAATTTCATCGGCGAGGACGGGGGCGACAAGGACCGCGCGCTCTGCGTAACCTATTGGATGAACCGCCTGCAGGGACTCGACCCGCGCCGCCCGACGTTCGTCACCCTCAATCCGGTGCGCGATCCACGGCCGGAATCGGTGGAGCAGACCTTCGACTACAGCCATCCGCTCCTCGATGCGGATGCCATCGCAGCGCAGGAGGATCTGTGGAGCCTGCAGGGACGGCGGCGGACATGGTTCTGCGGCAGTTATTTCGGTTACGGGTTCCATGAGGACGGTCTGCAATCGGGGCTGGCGGTCGCCGAAGCGCTCGGCGGCGTCCGGCGTCCGTGGAACGTTGCGGACGAGTCCGGCCGTATCACTCTCACGCCGCCGCTGGTGGATGCAGCGGAATGAGCTTCGCCTCCGCCCTCTACGCCGGCAGCGTGATCCACGAGCGCATGCGCCCGCGGAACCACCGGCTGCGCTACAGCGTGTTCTCCCTGCTGTTCGACCTCGACGAATTGACGACGCTCGACCGGAAGCTCCGCCTGTTCGGCTACAACAGGCGCAGGGCGATCAGCTTCCTCGACAGCGACCACGGGGACGGCGGCGCGACCGGCCTCAGGACCTGGGTCGAAGCCAACTTGCGGCGGGCCGGGATCGACCTCTCCGGGGGCGACATCCGCGTCCTCTGCTACCCGCGCATCTTCGGCTTCGTGTTCAATCCGATCTCGGTCTACTTCTGCCGCGCCGCGGACGGCGCTCTCGCCGCGATCCTCTACGAGGTGAGCAACACCAATTCGGAGCGGCACACCTACATCATTCCGGTCGCGCCCGGCGAAGGCCAGGTTGTTCGCCAGGCGTGCCGCAAGGCGTTCTTCGTCTCTCCGTTCATCGAGATGGACTGCACCTACCAGTTCCGCATCGTCGCGCCCGGCGACAAGGTCGTGGTGTCGATTACCGAGCAGGACAGGGAAGGGACATTGCTCTCCGCCGTGTTTTCGGGCCGCCGCCGGCCGCTCTCGGACCGCACGCTGGCCTGGGCGCTTCTCGCCTATCCGCTGATGACGCTGAAGGTCATCGCCGGGATCCATCTCGAAGCGCTGAAGCTCTGGGTGAAGGGCGTCCCCGTCGTTGCGTGGACCCCGGCGGCGGAACGCTTCTCCTCCTCGGTGGTCACGGCCAGCCAACCCATTGCTGCGCGGAAGGCCGCCTGATGTCGGACGCCGAGTTCGTTGCGAGCGGCGGCCTGCGGCAAGCGCGCACGCCGTTCTGGCTGAGGATTGCGGAATCCTGGGCCGCCGGCTGTAGCGCCGGTCAGATCACCCTCGTTTCCCCCGAGGGCAATTCGACAATGTTTCGCGGCAGGGAGCCCGGCCCCAGCGCCACCATAAACTTCCACAACGCCAGCGCGGTGTGGCGCTCGCTGACCGGTGGCGAGCTCGGGTTCGGCGAATCCTACGTCGCCGGCAGCTGGTCCACCCCGGACCTCCCCGCACTCATCGAATTTGCCTTGCGCAACGAAGAGCGCCTCTCGGGACAGATGCTCGGCGCCTGGCTGCCGCGGCTTCTGGAGGGTCTTCGCTTTCGGCTGCAGGTGAACTCGCGCGCCGGTTCGCGCCGCAACATCGCCTACCACTACGATCTCGGCAACGATTTCTACGCGGCGTGGCTGGACGAGACGATGACCTACTCGTCCGCGCTCTTCGCCTCCCCTGAACTCACGCTGGCGGAGGCGCAGCGCGCCAAGTACGCACGCATCGTCGAGGCGCTCGGGATCCGGCCCGGGGACAGGGTGCTGGAGATCGGCTGCGGCTGGGGCGGCTTCGCGGAATTCGCGGCGAAGGAAGCAGGCGCGCGCGTGGTGGCGCTGACGATCTCGAACGAACAGGCGAATTTCGCCCGCCGCCGCATCGCCGGAAACGGGCTCGCGGAAAGCGTCGAGATCCGCGTCGAGGATTACCGCGACGCGACGGGGAGCTTCGACAGCATCGTGTCGATCGAAATGCTCGAAGCCGTCGGGGCGGAGAACTGGCCGGTCTATTTCGACGTGCTGCGCGACCGGCTGAAGCCAGGCGGCCGCGCCCTGCTGCAGGTGATCACCGTTCCCGATGCGCGCTACGGGGCCTACCGGAGGAGGGTCGACTTCATCCAGCGCCACATCTTTCCGGGCGGCATGCTCCTGTCTCCGAGCGTTGTGTCGACAGCCGTGGCCGCTTCCGGACTGGAGCTGGCGGAGGCAAGGTTCTTCGGCGCGGACTATGCGGAGACGCTGCACCGGTGGAACGAGTGCTTCCAGTCTCGATGGGAGACCATCCGCGCGCTCGGCTTCGACGATCGCTTCCGTCGCATGTGGACCTATTACCTGCAGTCCTGCGAAGCCTGCTTCAGGTCCGGCGCCATCGATGTCGGCCACTTCCTGATTGCGAAGCCCTAAAAGGTGCTCGGGGAGAAGGTACGCGGCTAGCTGACCATGCGTCGCGTGACGGCAAAGAACGCGCGATAGGGGAGCATCCGCAGGATCTTCATCGCAACCTCCATCCGGCGCGGGAAGGCGATCTCGAACCGCCGGGACTCAAGTCCCTTCGCGATCGCCCTTGCCGCTGTCTCGGCCGAGACCATGAAGGGCATCGGGAAATCGTTCAGCCGGGTGAGCGGCGTATCGACAAACCCCGGTGCGACGAGTTGCAGCGTCACGCCTTGCCGTTCGAGCTCGGGCTTCAGCGCCTCGCACATGTTGATGAGGCCCGCCTTGGTCGCGCCATAGGCGGCTGCTGTCGGCAGGCCGCAATAGCCCACCATCGAAGCGACGACCGCGATCCTGCCTCTGCCACGGGCGATGAAGCGCGGCATGATCGCACCGAGGCAATGCACCGTGCCCATCAGGTTTGTTTCGACGAGCGTGCGGAAAGCCTGCGTGTCGAAATTCTTCGCCGTGACAGGCTTGTGCGTGCCGGCGCAGAGCACGACGACATCAAGGGCACCGAGATCGGCCTCGATCCTCGACGCCGCATCCTGCACCGCGGCTTCGTCGGTGATGTCCAGCGGGTAGGCCGCCAGGCGTCCCGGGCCTGCCGCGGAGACCAACGTTGCAAGGTCGCTCTCGGTGCGGGCGCTGACGGCGACCGTCCAGCCTTTTTCCGCAAGCGCGAGGGCCAGGGCCCGTCCGATGCCCTTGCCGGCTCCCGTGACCCACGCGCGCGGCATGTCGACGGTTCTGTCGCTCATCATCGAACGTCCTGTGCGGGATGCGGGTCGAAGCCCTGTTCACCCGACACTTACGTTTCGAACGGCCCGCCGGATCACGGACAGGCGCATTTTGCATGCGGTGGCGGCGCTCGAGACGGAAGCACTGCGTCGTCCATGCCGCTCGCAATTCGCGCGGCCCAGGCAACCCAGAGGCCGATCCCTAGATCACCCGCAAGATCTCTTCCGGCGGCATCCGCTTGCGAAAGTCGGCGTCGATGAAACTCGCTTTGATCCGTCCATCCGGCGCAACGACGTACGTCGCGGGTATCGGTATCAGCCAGCCATTGTTGCCCTGCGACTCAGCCAGGTCGAGTTTGCCTCTCTCGTAGAGCGTCCGGATCTCGTCGCCGCACCACACAACGAGGCCAAGCGACATGGCAAAGGCGTTGTCGAGATCGGATAGGACCGGAAAGGTCAGGCCGCAACGCGCCTTCAGCATGCGGGCGTATTCCTGCTTGTCCGGGGTGATTGCGACGATCGCGCCGCCGCGCGCCCGCACCGCGGCGTGAATATCCTGCAGGCCCCTGAGCTCGATCCGGCAATAGCTGCACCAGTGGCCACGGTTCAGGCTGACGACCAGCGGTCCGTTGCGAACAAGTTCCGCAAGCGTAACCAGCCGTCCGTCATCATCGGGAAGCACGAAGGGTGGTAGCTGATCGCCTGTCCTGGGGGCGTTGCTACCGGCGCCGCTCCTGATCAGCCTTGCGACGAGATTGTCATAGGCGCGCGCCGTCTCCGGCTCCGTCTTCCTCCCCTGCAGGCTCTCCGCCGCCAGCCTGTCGGCAACCGTTTCTCGCGGCGGCACCAGTTCATCGTTCATGGCGGAAATCCTTTCGGCGGGGGAGTAGCAAGCACCGATTCGGGTCGCAACAGCGCCGGCGCCCGGGATGGCGGGCAGGGGCTGCCTTGGCCGTGCGATGCAATGCCCGAACGTCGGCGAGGCTGGAAAGCGGCCCATGTGACGCGGTAGAAGCGGTGCAAGCTGCTTGCCGGTTCGCCGGCAAAGCACTAATTCCATGCAGCGGGATTTCTTCGAGGGGGTCCCGGCGCGCCGATCGGTTTGCCTATCCTGGCTTGGTCCCGACAAGTGGGAGCACGACTCGCCTGCGCGAGCCTGTGAGTACCTGATGGAGATGCAGCAGGTCCGCTATTTCGTCGCGCTTGCGAAAACCTTGAATTTCACGCGCGCCGCCGAGGAATGTAACGTCAGCCAACCCTCGCTGACCCGCGCGATACGGCTGCTGGAGGAGGAGTTCGGGGGTGAGCTTCTGCGGCGCGAGCGGCGTCAGTCGCACCTGACCGAGCTCGGGCAGCGGATGCTGCCGCTGATGCAGCAATGCTACGACGCAGCGCTTTCCGCCAAGAGTCTCGCGACCGCGATGAAGAAGAACGAGATCGCGCCGCTCTCGATCGCCATCTCACAGACGATCAACATAGCGTTATTCATGCCGCAGTTGAACGAGCTGTCGCGAGCCTTTCCCGGCATCCAGCTCAAGATCAGACGTGGCGATGCGGAGGAGCTCGACCGCCTGCTGAGGGATGGCGAGGCGGAGCTTGCCGTTGCCGGACCTCTCCCGGAGGCATGGGATCGCCTGGATACCTGGCCGGTATTCGAGGAGCGCTTCATTCTCGTCGTCAGCCGCGAGCACAGGCTGGCGGAACACGATCCGGTGCCGGTCTCCGAACTGAAGGGGGAACGGTTTCTGCGCCGCGCCGGCTGCGAGATGACCGAGATCGTCACGGCGAGCCTTGCCGGCCACGACGTCCACGCGGAGGGCGCGCACGAGGTGGAGTCGGATCAGGACCTGATAGCCCTGCTTGAGGCCAACTTCGGGATCGCCATGAGCCCGGCGAACGGACCCGCATCGGAAAAGCTGGTGCACCGATCGGTGGAGGGAATCGCCATTACGCGCCACGTCACGCTGTATGGAATTGCCGGACGCCGGCGCTCGCCCGCGGCCTCGACGCTGCTCAATCTGCTGCGCGCGACCGACTGGTCGCAGGCGATGCACTAGCGGCGTTCTGCAGCGCGACGAGGAGGGCGTCGATCTCCATCCGCTTGCGATAGTCGGGATCGACATGCCGCGTCGTGATGATCCCGTCGGTGCCCACGACGAAGGTCGCCGGGATCGGCAGCATCCATGAGCCGTTGCCCTGGTAGAGGGGCAGATCGACGCCGGCCTTCGGCATCAGGCCCTGCATCTCTTCGCCGACCCACATCACCAGGTTCAGCGACATGGCGTAGCCGTTGTCCATATCGGTCAGGATCGGGAACGGGGCAGCGGAATCGCTCTTCAGCACGGAGGTGAATTTCTGCCGGTCGGGGAGGATCGCAACGATCTGCGCACCGGCCGCGGCGATTTTCTCCTGCGCCTCTGCAAGCGCGGTCGTGTTCAGCCGGCAATAGGGGCACCAGTGCCCGCGGTTGAAGGCTATCGCGACCGGTCCCTTCTCGAACAGGCTTTCGAGGCTGACCAGCCGCCCGTTCTCATCCGGCATGACGAACGACGGCATCGTCTCGCCCGGTCCGGGCGAGCCCGCGCCGACATTGCTGTGGGTGAGCCTTGCGACAAGCCGGTCGACTGCGCTGGCGAAATGCGGGTTCAATGCCCGCACTTCGTTGGCGATCACCTGCAATCGCTCGTTGACGGAGGCATCCATGTGGCGCGCGCGCTCGATCGCGTCTTCGATCGCCACGGTCAGCGGCTTCGAAGTCATCTAGAACGCCCCAAGGCCCTTGCGGTGCATTCAGTCACCCGGGATCACGATCCTTCGGTCCGCAATGTCCGTTCCCATTCCGCCATATAACACGCGGCCTTCCGAAGCGTAGAGCGACACAGACTATCGAATCCATGCATTGCGACCACCGATGCCGGGACAATCCATCCGGCCGCGCCTGCCAAGCCGTTGAATCCTCGAAGGGCTGCGCGTCAGGGGCCCGGATCTGCGCGCTATAGCTCCGGGCTATCGGAACAATCGCACATCCATATTTCCGTCAAGGGACACGTGTCTGTCTAGTGCGGACACGCCATCAGGCGCGTCAGACCAATCGAGGAACGATCATGAACAGGTCCACCGTCATCTCAAGTGTCGCCCTTGCGGGCGCCTTTGCCGCCGCGCTCGCCGCGGTGTCCGTCAAGTCCAACGCGGCGGAAACGCCGACCGCCGAAAAGGAAAAGTGCTTCGGCATCTCGCTCGCCGGCAAGAACGATTGTGCCGCCGGCCCCGGCACGACCTGCGCCGGCACCAACAAGGTCGACTACAACGGCAAGTCCTGGCGTCTCGTCCCGAAGGGGACATGCACGACCATGACGACCCCCTTCGGGCCGGGCTCGCTTGAGCCGCTGACGCGCCCGAGCTGATCCACAACAACGCGCCGAGCCGCAGGCGGCGGCGAACCCTTCCGGTTCGCCCCGTCCGGACTCCAGGGCGCGAAAACCCGAGGAGACGACCATGTTGCGCCCAATGTCCCTGCCGACCTATCGAGCCCCCTCCAAGATCCCGCCACGCGCGGGGGTCGGGCTGAAGCCCGAGCACGCCGGCGACATCGCGAGGAATCCGCGCGGCGTCGCCTTCTTCGAAGTCCACGCCGAGAACTACATGGGCGAGGGCGGTGCGCCGCTGAGCCTGCTCGCCGCCATCCGCGACCGGTTCCCCCTATCGCTCCACGGCGTCGGGCTTTCGATCGGCGGCGCGCGGCCGCTCTGCCGCGAGCACCTTTCGCGCCTGCAGCGGCTCGTGGCGCAATACCGGCCGGGGCTCTTTTCCGAGCATCTCGCCTGGTCGAGCCACGACGGGGCCTATCTGAACGACCTCCTGCCGGTCTCCTACGACGAGAAGACGCTCGCCCGCGTCGCCTCGCATGTCGAGCAGGTGCAGAAGGTCCTCGGCGTCCGCATGCTGCTCGAGAATCCGTCCACCTACGTGGCGTTCGAGAGTTCGACGATGAGCGAGATCGAGTTCCTCTCCGAGGTCGTGGCGCGCACCGGCTGCGGCCTGCTCCTCGACGTGAACAATGTGCACGTCTCGGCCATCAACAACGGTTTCGATCCGTTCGAATACATCGACCAGTTTCCGGTCGCGGCGGTCGGCGAGATCCACCTCGGCGGCCATTCCGAGGATCGCGACGCCAACGGTTCCGCGCTCCTGATCGACTCGCACGCCGATCCGGTCGCCGATCCGGTCTGGGCGCTTTACGCGCGCGCCATCGGCCGCGCGGGGCCCGTGCCGACACTGATCGAATGGGACAACGACGTGCCGTCCTACGCGACGCTCGCCTCCGAGGCGGCGCGCGCCGACGCCGTCATCGAGGAGTTCTGCTTCACCCATTTCAAGCAGAGCGCGTGAGGGAGGCGACCATGCAGATCGCGCAGACCGAGTTCGCAACGTCCCTGCTGCAGGCCGGCAGGCCGATTCCCGCCGGCCTCGTCGTGCGTGCCGGCGCCGACCCGGAGCAGCGTTTCGCCGTCTACCGCAACAACGTGGTCGTCGGGCTTGTCCGCGCGCTCGAAAGCCGGTTCCCGGTCGTGCTGCGCCTTGTCGGCGAGGAATTCTTCCGCGCCATGGCGCAGGTCTTCGTAACCGGGGAACCGCCGCGCTCGCCGGTCCTCTTCCGCTACGGCAGCACGTTTCCGGACTTCATCCAGGGCTTTCCACCGGCGGCGGACGTTCCCTTCCTCGCCGACGTCGCGCGGCTCGAGCTGGCGCGTGGCCGGGCCTATCACGCGGCCGACATGCGCTCGCTGCAGCCGGAAGCGTTCGCGCCGCTCGACGCCGACAGCCTCGCCGTGACCGGCGTGCGGCTGCATCCATCCGTCGGGCTGCTGACCTCGCCATTCCCGATCGTCTCGATCTGGCGCGCCCACCAGCAGGAGGGCGAGCCGCATCTCGCGGTCTGGCAGGGGGAGGCGGCGCTCGTGCTGCGGCCGGAGCTCGAGGTCGAGGTCTACCGGCTGCCGGCCGGCGGCTACCAGTTCCTGACCGCGCTCTCACAGGGCGCGAGCCTGGCGCGCGCCGCCACGGTCGCAGCGGCGGAAGCGCCGTCATTCAACGCCGTCAAGAACCTCGCAATGCTGATTGAAACAGGTGTCGTCGTGAAGCTTGTCGCTGCGCGACCGATCTAGGAGAGCGACCATGAACGCGATAACACAAAAGCAGGCAGAGAGTGACGCCAAGCCGGTAGCTGCCCCGGCAACCGCCCCGGCAGCCGATCGTGCGGCCGGCCAACAGACCGTACTGGTGCTGCAGGGCGGCGGCGCGCTCGGCGCCTATCAGGCCGGGGTCTACCAGGCCTTGATGGAAGGCGGCGTCGAGCCGGACTGGGTGATCGGCACGTCGATCGGAGCGATCAACGGCGCGCTGATCGCGGGCAACGAGCCGAAG
>JBBQVL010000025.1:0-49986 GCA_038211615.1 Hyphomicrobiales bacterium | reverse complement strand
CTGAATGGCTCCGCAGTTCGACCGGTCGCTGCGCGAGAAGCTGCGCGCAGCCGGCTGCACGCTCGTCCGGCAGGGGAAAGGCAGTCACGAAGTCTGGCGGAGCCCAATCACGCAACGCAATTTTCCGGTTCCGATCGCCATTCCGAGCCGGCACACTGCCAACGCCATCCTGCGTCAGGCCGGGTTGCCCAAGGCTTTCTGATCTCTCCCCATTCACCCCGTCGTCGTCCGGCTGACCAGCACCGCGCGCCCCTCCACCGCCAGCGCCTGTTCGTGCTCGACGCTGACGCCGCCGCGCCAGCGCGGGCGGGTCGAAGCGTCCTCCAGGATGGCGAGGTCGCGGAGGATGCGGGTCAGTTCGCGGAGCGCGGCGAGGTCGAGCGCGCGGTCCTCCTTGCGCTGAAAATCCCAGGCGAGCGAGCGTTCGAGCTTTCTGGCCTGCTTCTCGGCAGCGCGAAAAAGGCGCGCCGCGAGTTTCTGGCGTCCGCGCGAGGGGAGGGGCGTCAGCGCATTCCCGGAAAGCTCGCGACGGCGCGGCAGGCGTTGCGACGCGAGGCCGGGGAGGGCGTGGCCGTCGAGGTGATAGTAGAGCGCCCCGACGCTCATCCCGGTTTTCGCGGCGATGTCGCGCACGCGCTGCCCGTCGCGATAAAGGGCCCGCGCGTGCTCGATGGTCGCCAGCGGATAATGTGACGTGTGGGGCATTCCGCTGTCTTAACCGACCGGGAGCCAGCGGGGATAAATCCGCGACGTTCCCTCCCCCCTTGCGGGGAGGGGCAGGGGAGCGGGGAATGATGAAGGCCGCGACCCACGCCCCTCCCCCTTGCGGTGAGGGGTTGGGGGAGGGGTAGCTCAGCATCGCATCGCCGGCGCAACCCCTCACCCAGACCCTCTCCCCGCAAGGGGGAGAGCCAGCGCGCGATGTTCGGCGCCGCCGATTCGAGCATCGGCTGTTCCGATCGGCTCGCGACCCTACTCAATCCGGAACAGCCGCGTGTTCAGCCCTGTTCGAATCGAAGACCCGCGCGGCGAAATCCGGACGTCGCCGGGGCTATCGGGACCCTCCCGTCCTGAACATCGGGGGGCGTGTTCCGGCCTAGTCCTCGTGCCAGGTGCGGCCGTCACGCTCGATGAGGGCGATGGCGGCCGAGGGGCCCCAGCTTCCCGCGACATAGGGCTTCGGCGGCATGCCGGAGCGCTCCCAGGCCTCGCGGATCGGGTCGACCCAGCGCCACGCCGCCTCCACCTCGTCGCGGCGCATGAAGAGCGTCTGGTTGCCGCGGATCACGTCGAGCAGCAGCCGCTCGTAGGCGTCGGGGTTGCGGACGTTGAAGGCGGAGGCGAAGGACATGTCGAGCGGCACATGCCGCATCCGCATGCCGCCCGGCCCGGGGTCCTTGATCATTATCCATTGCTTGACGCCCTCGTCCGGCTGCAGGCGCAGCACCAGCCGGTTGGCGTGCAGCGCGCCGGCGTCCATCGGGAAGATGGAGTGCGGCACGTGCTTGAAGGCGATGACGATCTCGGACATGCGCGCCGGCAGGCGCTTGCCGGTGCGGAGGTAGAAGGGCACGCCGGCCCAGCGCCAGGTCGAGATCTCGGCCTTCAGCGCGACGAAGGTCTCCGTGCTGCTCTTGCCGACGCCGATTTCCTCGGGGTAGCCGAGCGCCGCGCCACCGTCGGCGATGCCGGCGCGGTACTGCCCGCGCACCGTGACCGCGTCGATATTGTGCGGGCTGATGGGCTTCAGCGCCTTCAGGATCTTGAGCTTCTCGTCGCGCACCGCGTTGGCGTCGAGGCTGTCCGGCGGCTCCATCGCCACCAGGCAGAGGAGCTGCAGCATGTGGTTCTGGAGCATGTCGCGCAGCGCGCCGGCGGTGTCGTAATAACCGCCGCGCGACTCGGCCCCGAGCGTCTCCGCCACGGTAATCTGCACATGGTCGATGAGCGCCGAATTCCACAGCGGCTCGTAAAGCACGTTGCCGAAACGCAGGACCATGAGGTTCTGGACGGTCTCCTTGCCGAGGTAGTGGTCGATGCGGAAAACCTGCTCCTCCGCAAAGACCGCGCCGACCGCCTCGTTGACGCGCACGGCGGAGGCGAGGTCCTTGCCCACCGGCTTCTCGATGACGACCCGCGTCAGGGGGGTGACCAGGTCGTGCCGGCCGATGGCGGCGCAGATCCCGTCGATCAGGTCGGGCCCGACCGCGAGGTAGAAGGCGCGCACCTTGTCCTCGCTGCCGCGCAGCACCTCGACCAGGTTGTCCCAGCCCGTGTCCGCCGCCGCGTCGGCCGAAACATAGAAGAGCATGCCGAGGAATGCGTCGGCCGTTGACCCATCGCGCTCCTCCTCCGGCAGGAATTTCTCCAGCGCCTCGCGAGTGAAGGCCCGGTATTCATCGTCGCTCATCGCGCGCCGCGACACGGCGATAATGCGGCTGCCGGCGACGATCTGGCCGTCGCGGAATCGGTGATAGAGGGCCGGCAGCAGCTTGCGGCGCGACAGGTCGCCGGTGCCGCCGAAGACGACATAGTCGAAAGGCGCCACGGAGATGACGCGTTGGGTCAAGGGTCAACTCCCGTCCAAGCTTCGCCGCGGCGGTCTAGACAGATACGCACCGCAGCGCAACAAAACAGGGGGGCTCGGCGCTTGCAGACCCGGCGTTAATCGGTGACAAACACCGAAATCGACTGCCGGCAAAGAATCTCTGGAACCCGCTGTATCTCAGGGCGTTTGCTGAAATTGCCGATTCCTCAAACTATCGGGCCCACCCGCATGTCCCTCGTCGAGAATACCGCGCCGCACCTTCCCTACCTCCGCCGCTTCGCGCGCGCCTTAACCGGCGGGCAGAAGAGCGGCGATGCCTATGTAGTAAGCGTGCTGGAGGCGCTGATTGCGGACCCGAGCGCATTCGATATCAAGAATCGGCCGCGGGTGGAGCTTTTCAAGGCCTTCTGCCGCATGTGGAATGCGCTGGCGGTCAACCTCGCCAGGACCGATTACGATCCCGATGAGCTGGACAGCACGGCGCGTCGTCTCGAGGCGCTGACGCCGCTGCCGCGCCAGGCCTTCCTGCTCATGGCCGTGGAGGAATTCAGCGTTCCTGACATCGGGCAGATCCTGGGCAAGTCGGAAACCGAGGTCGGCGAGCTCATCGATCAGGCGGGCCGCGAGATCGCCGAGCAGGTCGCGACCAACGTCCTCATCATCGAGGACGAGCCGCTGATCGCGATGGACATCGAATCGCTCGTCCAGTCGCTCGGTCATCGCGTCGACGGCATCGCCCGCACGCATGGCGAGGCGATAAGCGCGGTAAAGAAGCGGCAGCCCGGTCTCATCCTCGCCGACATCCAGCTCGCCGACGGCAGCTCCGGTCTCGATGCCGTCAACGAGATGCTGGCGTCCTTCTCGGCCCCCGTCGTCTTCATCACCGCCTATCCGGAGCGGCTCCTCACCGGCGAGCGGCCGGAACCGGCCTTCCTGATTACGAAGCCCTTCCAGCCGGAAACTGTGAAGGCGGTCATAAGCCAGGCTCTCTTCTTCGAGCGTCGTGCCGAGCGGTGAACACGCCGCCGGCCGAGGTGGGAACAACCTGCCGGGTCCGCCGCTTAGGCATTGAGGGAGCGGGGCTTGCGGGTGCAACGCTAACAGGGCTGGACTTCGAACGGAGCCGCAGCAACCGGTGTGATGGCTGCGAAGCGCGTCGATAACGGCAGGGAACCGGATGTGTCCAACGGGAAGGACAACGCAGTAGCCCACTGGTCGCGCTGCGAGGCCGCGCTGATCGGTTCGCGCGTTACGGTCGCTGCCGCCGACATGGACGGGCGCTACACGTGGATATTCAACGCTCCCGGCGAGCTGCCGAGCGAGCTGATAGGAAAGCTGGACCACGACGTCCTTCCGAAGGCTGTTTCGGCCGCCCTTGTCGGGGCCAAAGGAGCGGTGCTGCGAACAGGGGAGGCGCAGCAGCTCGATCTTGAGCTCACGGGCGAGCGGGGTCCGCGCTGGTACAGCGTCACTGTTCGTCCACACTTCGACAAGGGTGAGGTCGTCGGCACCGTCGCGTCGTTCATCGACGTGACCGACAGTAAGGTGCAGGAAGAACACCTGCGCATCGTGCTGAAAGAGCTGGCGCACCGCTCCAAGAACCTCCTTTCCGTCATTCAGGGTATCGCGCGCCAGACGGCGGAAAACGCATCGTTGACGGCGGAATTCCTGAACCGCTTCAACGGGCGGATTTTCTCGCTCTCGCGCGCCCATGACATCCTGACCGACGCCGACTGGCGAGGGGCACGGGTCTTCGATCTGGTCCAGTCGCAGATGGCGCTCTATGCCGAGGACCGGCTGGCATCCGTGATCATGGAAGGGGAGAACGGCTTCCTGCGTCCGAACGCGGCGCAATATGTCGGGCTCGCGCTGCACGAGCTCACCACCAACGCGCTGAAATACGGCGCGCTGTCGCGTGACGACGGCATGGTGGTAGTGCGCTTCGAGGCGAGCCCGGCCGCGCCCAGCCTCTATCGCTTCTCCTGGAGAGAGACGAGCAGCGCGGAAACCCGTGAACCGAGCGGACGCAGCTTCGGCTTGCTGATGCTGACCGAAGTGGTGCCCACCTCCGTCAGCGGCACGGCGGAGCTGACCTTCCCGTCCGAAGGGGTGCGCTACGAGCTCGACATCCCGAAAGCGCAGCTGCTGCCCTGACCGGCTTGCGCCGGCAGCCGATCCGGCGCGCCAATCGGGCGATTGACAACCTCTCCGGCCTTTTGTTCCTGCGCGTGCGAGGGAGGCGCCGACCGCCCTTCACGGAGAACGCATCATGGCGGAGATTGTCCACGCTAAGGTCGACGGCCCGGTCGTCATGATCGGTTTCGGCTCGATCGGACGCGGAACCCTGCCGCTGCTGCTGCGGCATTTCGAGGTGGACCGCAGCCGCATCGTCGTCATCGATCCCGACGACCGGGATCGGGGATTGTGCGACGAACACCAGATCCGCTTCCTGCATCAGCCGGTCACGCGCGAAGGCTATCGCGAGCTGCTTGGCCCGCTGCTCGCCGGGAATGGTGGCCAAGGGTTTTGCGTCAACCTTTCGGTCGACACATCGTCGCTCGACATCATGCGCTTCTGCCGTGAGGCGGGCTCTCTCTATATCGACACGGTGGTCGAGCCGTGGCCGGGCTTCTATTTCGACAAAAGCGCCGGCCCGGAGACGCGCACCAACAACGCGCTCCGCGATACGGTGCGCCGCGAGAAGGCGGCCAATCCCGGCGGGCCGACTGCGGTGTCCTGCTGCGGCGCCAATCCCGGCATGGTGTCGTGGTTCGTGAAGCAAGCGCTGCTCGATCTTGCCAGGGATCTTGGGCAGGAATCACCCGAGCCGGACGCGAAGGATCGTGAGGGGTGGGCGCGGCTGATGCGCGCCCTCGGTGTGAAGGGCGTGCACATCGCGGAGCGCGATACGCAGCGCGCCAGAGACCCGAAGCCGAGAAACGCCTTCGTCAACACCTGGTCGGTAGACGGTTTCGTTTCGGAAGGCATGCAGCCGGCCGAACTCGGCTGGGGAACGCATGAGAAGTGGCTGCCGGAAAACGGCCGCCTGCAGACGATAGGCACGAAGGCCGGCGCCTATCTCCTGCAGCCGGGCGCCAATACGCGCGTCCGTTCCTGGTGTCCGACGCCCGGAGCTCAGTTCGGCTTCCTGGTGACGCACAACGAGTCGATCTCGATCGCGGATTATTTTACGCTGCGCGAGGGCGACAACGTCGTCTTCCGGCCGACCTGCCACTACGCCTACCACCCGTCGGACGATGCCGTGCTGTCGCTGCACGAGCTGTTCGGCCGTGCGGGCAGGATCCAGGACGCGAAGCACATCCTCGGCGAGAGCGAGATCGTCGACGGCATCGACGAGCTCGGGGTGCTGCTCTACGGCCATGCGAAGAATGCCTATTGGTACGGCTCGCAGCTTTCGATCGAGGAGGCGCGTCGGCTTGCACCGCACCAGAACGCGACGGGGATGCAGGTGACCTCGGCGGTGCTGGCGGGGATGGTCTGGGCGCTGGAAAATCCGGCCGCCGGCATCGTCGAGGCCGACGAGATGGATTTTCGCCGCTGCCTCGCCGTGCAGCGTCCATATCTCGGGCCGGTCAAGGGCTACTACACCGACTGGACGCCGCTCACGGACCGGCCGGGACTGTTTCCTGAGGACATCGACGCGGGCGACCCATGGCAGTTCAGGAACGTGCTGGTGCGGTGAGGCTCCGGCGTTATCCCGTCGGCTGCCTGAGCCAGGGCCGCGTTCCGGAGGGCGCCTCGTGCGGCGCGGTCGGGATCGGCTGGTAGAAGTGGCGCATTTCCGCGAGGCGGCCCGTCTGCAGCGCCGCGCGGGTCGGCGGGTGGCGCACCTCGAAGCTCGCGATGCCGCAACGGCGCATCAGCGGAATCTGGTCGGCCAGCACATCGCCCGAGGCACGGAGCTCGCCCTTGAAGCCCAGGCGCTCGCGCAGCAGACGCGCGGTGGAATAGGAGCGGCCGTCGGAAAACCGCGGGAAGACCAGCGCGATGAGTGAGAGTTTCCCGAGCCAGGGCTGAAGACCGGCGACGCTTTCACCCGCCGCGACTTCCACGCCAAGCGAACCTTCGTGCGGAAGAAACCGGTCGGGCTCTGCGAGGAACGTCGCGAGCGGCACGAGCAGGGGATAGTCGCCGGCAAGTATCGCCGAATCGGCGGTATACCGGATCCATTCGTCGGGATGGAATCCGCCGTCGCGCCAGATCGGATCGGAGCTCGCGCTCATATGCCGCTTCCGTCGGTTTCGAAGGTCGGAAGGCCGAGATGGATGCCGCACTCGGTCTTGTCCTTGCCGCGCCAGCGCCCGTCGCGCTCGTCCTCGCCATCGGCCACACGGGTGGTGCAGGGCATGCAGCCGATGGAGCGGAATCCGTCCGCGACGAGCGGATGCTCCGGGAGGCCATGGAGCTTCCGATACGAGACGATGTCGTCCTTGCTCCAGTCGGCGAGCGGGTTGATCTTGATCTGCTCGCCGTCCGCCTCGATCAACGGCAGTTCGGTGCGCATGCCGCCCTGGAAGCGCTTCCGGCCCGAGATCCATGCATCGAATCCGGAGAGCGCGTGCGACAGCGGCGACACCTTGCGGATCGCGCAGCATTTGTCAGGTTCGCGCAGCCACAGGGCTGAATCCCCGTCGTGCCTCGCGAGCATCGCGGGCTCGGGTCGCGCGATGCGCACGTCCTTCAGCCCGAGCAGCGCGACGAGCTCCTCGCGGTAGCGGTGCGTCGATCCGAACATCTTGCCGCTGTCGATGAAGACGACAGGAACCGCCGGATCGACCGAGGAGGCGAGGTGCAGGAGCACCACGGACTCAGCCCCGAAGCTCGAGACGAGCGCGATCTCGCCAGGGAACTCGCGATGGATGACCTCGTCGAGCAGGTCACGGGTTCGCCAGTGCGCGTAACGTGCGTTCAGCGCCTCGGCGTGCGCGGCCGCGGCGACCGCCGGGTCAACCGGCCGGGAGAAGGCTTCAAGCAGCGCCATAGAGGGCCTCCTTGAACGGGGCGGGCCCGAGCCGGCGGTAGGTCGCCAGGAACGGCTCGCTCGCGCTTTCGCGCTTGGCGATATAGGTGTCGACCAGGGTCTCCACTGCGTCCACGATCTCGGCGGTCGAGAAGCCCCGGCCGACGATCTCGCCGATCGAGGCGCGCTCGTCGCCCGAGCCGCCGAGCGTGATCTGGTAAAATTCCTCGCCCTTGCGTTCCAGGCCCAGAATGCCGATGTGGCCGGCGTGGTGGTGGCCGCAGGCGTTGATGCACCCCGAGATCTTGATCTTGAGCTCGCCGATGTCCTCCTGCCGGAAGGCGTCGGCAAAGCGCTCGGAGATCCGCTCCGCGATCGGGATCGAGCGGGCGGTGGCGAGTGCGCAATAGTCGAGGCCGGGGCAGGAGATGATATCGGTGATGAGTCCGGCGTTGGCGGCCGCGAGATCGTGCGCGGCGAGCGCGTCGTAGACCGCCTTCAGGTCGTCCTGCGCGACATGCGGGAGGACGAGATTCTGTTCGTGGCTGACGCGCACCTCGCTCAGCGACCAGCGCTCGGCGATGTCCGCCACCGCCTCCATCTGAGCCGCAGTGGCGTCGCCTGGCACGCCGCCGATCGGCTTCAGCGAGACCGTTACGATGGCGTATCCCGGCGCGCGGTGCCGGCTCACGTTGTGACGGACCCAACGGTCGAAATTCTGGTCGGCAAGACGCGCGCGCTCGAGGACGGCGCTCGCCGCCGGACGCTCTTCATAGGAGGGCTGCGCGAAATAGGCGGCGATGCGCCGCACTTCTTCTTCCGGCAGGCGGAGCACGCCATGCCGGGTCGCCTCGAACTCCGCCTCGACTTCCTCGGCGATGCCTTCCATCCCCGTCTCGTGGACGAGGATCTTGATCCGGGCCTTGTATTTGTTGTCGCGCCGTCCGTGCATGTTGTAGACGCGCAGGATCGCCTCCGAATAGGCGAGCAGGTCCTCCTCCGGCAGGAAGTCGCGGATCTTCTTCGCGAGCATCGGCGTGCGCCCCATGCCACCGCCGATATAGACCGCGAAGCCAAGCTCGCCGTGCTCGTTCCGCTTCACCTCGTAGCCGATGTCGTGAAACTGGATCGCCGCGCGGTCGGCCGAAGCACCCGTCACCGCGATCTTGAATTTCCGCGGCAGGAATAGGAATTCCGGGTGGAGCGAGGACCATTGGCGGAGAATCTCCGCATAGGGCCGCGGGTCCGCGACTTCATCCGCCGCGACGCCGGCGAAATGATCGGCAGTGACATTGCGGATGCAGTTTCCGGACGTCTGGATCGCATGCATCTCCACCGACGCGAGGTCGGCGAGGATGTCGGGGACGTCTTTCAGCTGCGGCCAGTTGAACTGCAGGTTCTGCCGCGTCGTGAAGTGGCCGTAACCCTTGTCGTAGGTGCGCGCGATATGCGCCAGCATCCTGACCTGCTTCGGGCTGAGCGTGCCGTAGGGCACGGCGATGCGCAGCATGTAGGCGTGGAGCTGCAGGTAGACGCCGTTCTGCAGCCGCAGCGGCTTGAACTGGTCCTCGTCGAGCTCGCCCGTCAGCCGCCGCGCCACCTGGTCGCGGAACTGCGCGACGCGCTCGTTGACGAAGGCCTGATCGAATTCGTCGTAGCGGTACATGATCTTGCTCAGGCCGCCTCTTCCGAGACGGCGCTGTCCTTGTCCTTCGAATGTCCGACGGTCGGCCCGTCGGCGCGGATCTGCTCGCGGAGCCGCACCGGCACGAGACGCGCGCCGACCCGCGTCACCTCGACCGAATAGGGCTCGACCACCCGGTTCGCCGCGGCGTCGGCATTGGCGCGCGCCAGCGCAGCTGCCAAAGCGTCATCGGTCTCCAGAACCTCTGCGTGGCCGATGTCGAGGCTCCAGCCGCCGGCGGTCTGGAACACGACCAGCCCTTCGCCGAGGCTGTTGCCGGTGATGATGCTCAGGGGCGCCGACATCACGCGGCCTCTTCCCGAAGGAGACGGGCGGCCAGCGGCTCGGCGAGCGAAAAGGCCGCCTCCGCCGCGGCGGCGAGAGCCGCGGTAATGCCGGGAACGATCTCGAACGGGATGCCGGCTGCGCGAAGCGCCGCCATCTCCTCGCCGGCGCGGCCGAAAACCAGCGGATCGCCGGCCTTCAGGCGGACGACCCGCCGGCCGGCCGCCGCTTCGCGCACCAGCAGCGCGTTGATCTCGTCCTGCGGCGCGGAATGGTTTCCCTCGCGCTTGCCGACGTGGATGCGTTCGGCGTCGCGCCGGCCCATGGCGATGACGGCCTCGGGCACGAGGCCGTCGTGCACGATGACGTCGGCCTCCTGCAGGATGCGCTGTGCGCGGAGCGTCAACAGGTCCACCGCGCCGGGTCCGGCGCCGACCAGCCAGACGAAGCCACGGTCGGCGGCGTCAGACTGGGTGAGGAGCCGCGTCGCGAGGCGCCGCGCCTCGCCGCTTTGTCCGGCAAGCGCTGCGTCGGCGACAGGCCCCTCGAAAAAGCTCGACCAGAAACGGCGGCGCGGCTGGCCCTTCGGCAGCACGCGGTCGGCCGCCGCGCGGAAGGAATCGCCGAGGCTCGCAAGCGCCCCAAGCCGCGGCGGCAGCATTGCCTCGATGCGCGCGCGGAGCTTTTGCGCCAGCACGGGGCCGGCGCCAGCGGAGGAAATCGCCACCGCGACTGGCGCGCGATTGACGATCGCCGGCGTGTAGAAATCGCAGAGGTCGGGGTTGTCGACCGCGTTGACGGGAATTTTCCGCGCGCGCGCCGCGGCGACCACTGACGCATCCGCCTCGCGCAGGCCGCTTGCCGCAAAGGCGAGCACCGCGCCGTCGAGATCCGCGTCACGGAAGGGCCGTACGCGGTGCTCGACCGCGTGGGCTTCGGCCAGCGCGACAAGCTCCGCGCCCGGCGCTTCGCCGACGAGGCGGATCAGCGCCTCGGTTTCCAGCAGCAGCCGTACCTTGGCGACAGCTTCTCCGCCGCTGCCGACCACCAGCACGGTGCGTTGGCTGATCTTGTGAAAGGCGGGGAATACGGAAAGACGTTCCGCGGTCATGCGAATCTGCCTGATCAAGCTTTTTAATATGGGAGACAGGCACTTGGCCTGACAGCAAAGGCTTGCTCAGTTTGCGGGCGGAAGGGGAAACTTTGTCCCCCGATGGCGGGTCGCCGGCGGATTCCCTGCAGGCCTCGCCGCATGCCGGCAAAGGGAGTGTCACCCGCGCGCATCGCCTGCACGCCCGAATGCCTCGCGTGCCTTTCCATGCACGCCCGGAGATGGTTAATGAAAGGTTAACTCTCGGGAGGCCCGATTGTCGCCGCGTGCGTGGCGCGTCGTCGGGAGGCAGCGTCCAAAATCGGCGGCGGACGCTTCCATTGTTGAGGGCTGACCGGCGGTTTGCCGGCCTTGTTGGGGAGCGTAGCGTCGTGAGTCTCGCGCCGGCCAGAGCCTTTTTGTGCAAGCCGCCGTGGCGCCGCCTTCTCGCGCTGGCGGTGGTGGGTGCGTTCACCTTCGCGAATGCCGGCTTCCCGGCGCTGGCCTTCGAGCTTTTCGGCAAGAAATTCTTCGAGAAGGCCGACGAGACCGTCGTCGTGCCGGATGCGCAGCCCTATACGCTCGACCTCACGGTTGCGGGCGGCGACGAGGCGCTCCTCAAGGCTGTCCGCAACGCCTCGACGCTGGCGCGCGACGAGAAGAAGCCGCCACCCGGCACGGCCGGGCTGATCGCGCGGGCGCGCGGCGATTACGGCCGCATCCTCGCCGCGCTTTACGCCAACGGCTATTACGGCGGGACGATCGCGATTGCGGTCCGCGGGGAGGCGGTGGAATCGCTCCGCCCCGACATCGATCTTCCCGACCCGGTTCCGGTGAGCGTCGCAGTCGATCCGGGCCCGCTTTTCCACTTCGGCACCGTCCGCGTCCTCGGGCTCCCGACCGACGCCGTGACGCGCGAGGATTCCAAGGCTCTCGATCTCGATCACTGGGATCTGACGGAGGGCGCGGTGGCGCGCTCGGGCGCCATTCTCGCGACTGAAAGCCGCCTCGTCGAGGTCTGGCGGCAGCGCGGCCATCCGAAGGCCTCCATCGTCACGCGCGAGGTGGTGGCGGACCATCCGAACGGAACGGTAGACGTGACGCTGGCCGTCGATCCCGGCCCTGCCGCCACCTTCGAGGCGCCGCTCGTGCAGGGGACCGAGCGCGTCGACCCCGCCTATGCGCGCTACATGACCGGCATCAAGCCGGGCGAGCCCTACGACCCCGATACGATCGCGCGCGCGCGCCAGCGCCTGCAGGACCTCGGCGTATTCGCGAGCGTTTCCGTCGTTGAGGGCGACACCGTCGGACCCGACGGGGTCTTGCCGATCACCTTCGTGCTCGCCGAGCGCAAGCGCCATCTCATCGGCGGCGGCGTATCCTATGCAACGATCGACGGCGCGACGCTCGAAGGCTACTGGATGCACCGCAACCTCTTCGGGCACGCCGAGAGCCTCCGCTTCGACGCGGCGGTGAGCCGCATCTTCGCCAACGACCTTACCGATTTCTCCTACGATCTCGCGACGACGTTCCGCCGGCCGGGGATGTTCACGCCGAACACCGACGCGACGCTGAAGCTTTCCGCCGTGCGCGAGACCGTCGACACGTATGAGAGCACTACCTTCGCCGCGAAAGCGGGGCTGGAGCACCGCTTCAGCCGGGCGCTGACCGGGAGCACCGCAATCAACGCCGAATGGGCCGACATCGACGACGCCTTCGGCACCAACCATTATCTGATCTTCAGCCTTCCCTCGAAGCTCGACTACGACGGGCGCGACAACAAGCTCGATCCGACCGAAGGATTTCATGCGACGCTTGAGGCGGAGCCTTTCACCGACATCAACGCCGGCACGCTGGCGCTGGTGACCAAGGGAACGCTCGCCGGCTATTACGGCATCGGCGACGACGACCGGCTGGTGCTCGCGGCGCGCGGATCGCTCGGCTCCATCGTCGGCGGCGATCTCGAGGACATTCCCGCGACGCGGCGTTTCTTCCTCGGCGGCGGCGGTTCGATCCGCGGCTACGAATACCGCTCGGTGGGGCCGGAATCCGGCGGCGAGGTGGTCGGCGGCCTGTCGTTCTTCGAGACGTCGTTCGAAGCCCGCGTCCGCGTGACCGATTCGATCGGCATCGTGCCTTTCATCGACGCCGGCGCGGCCTATGCCGACCCGATCCCGGACTTCTCCGAGGACATCCGCATCGGGGTCGGCATCGGGCTGCGCTACCTCACGCCGCTCGGCCCGCTCCGCTTCGACATCGCGATGCCGCTCAATCGCGAGCATGGCGACGCCGCCTTCGCCTTTTACGTCGGACTGGGGCAATCATTCTGACGATGCAGAGACGATTCGCCAAAGCCTCCGTCCAGGTCGCAGCCGCGACGCTCGTCGTTGGAATTGCGCTCACCTTCGGTGCGGCGCTGGCGCAGGACGGAGAGGGCAAATCCGGCTTCGTCCGCTTTCTGGAGCGCGCCCTCTCGACGGCCGACCGCCAGGTGTCCCTCGACGGCGTCGCCGACGTGTTCTCCTGGAATCCGAAGATCGAGCGGATCGTCGTCTCCGACCGGCAGGGCGCCTGGCTGGAACTCGACGGCGTCGAAATCGTCTGGACGCGCGCCGCTCTCCTGAAGCGCCGGCTCGACATCGACGTGCTGCGCGCCGCGAAAGTCAGCGTGCTGCGCAAGCCGGTCGCGGCCGAGGCGCCGCAATCCGGCTCGGGCTTGTCCGGGCCGCCGCTCGAGATCGTGGTCGATGCGATCGCCATGCCGCGCATCGAGCTTGCCGCGCCGGTGATCGGCGTGGAGGCGGAGCTCTCGGCGGCGGGCTCGGCGACGCTCACCGAGGCAGCGCTTGCCGGGCAGCTCACCGTCGAGCGCCAGGATCGCGCCGGCTCGCTCGCGGCCGACCTCCGCTTTGAGCCAGCCAACAACGTTCTCACCGCCGATGTGCGGCTCGAAGAGCCAAAGGGCGGGCTCGTCGCCGAGCTTACGCAGATGCGCGGCCGGCCGGCGCTGGCTCTGACGCTCTCCGGCAAGGGGCCGCTCGACCATTGGCAGGCGAACCTCGACATGCAGGCGGACGGCCACCGCGTCGCATCCGGCGCAATGTCGATAGCCCGTGTCGAGAGCGGCTACCGGGTGCTCGCGAAGCTCGCCGCCGCGCTTGGTCCCCTGGTGCCGGAGGATTATGCGGCGCTGCTCGCGGGGCAGAGCGGGGTCGATTTCGAGCTGTCGCGCTTCGACAACGGTGCGATTGCGATCAACACCGCGACGCTGCATTCGGAGGGCGTCGACCTTGCCGCGAGCGGCGTTCTCGACGCCGACATGGTGCCGCAGCAGGCAAAACTCTCGCTCGCCATCGGCCGGGCGGGGCGGGCGGAGCTGCCCTTCCTGCCTGGTGGGGTGTCGCTGACGAGCCTCAAGGCCGACGCCGAGCTCAGCCCGGGCGGGACCGCCCCGTGGAAGGTGACGATCGCGGCGGAGGGCGCGGAGGGAACGTTCGGCCGGGTCGCGGGACTGGCGCTGAATGCCGCCGGCGAAGCGCGCAACCTCGCGGAGCCCTCGGCCCGCGCCACGAATTTCAGGCTGAGCGGATCGGCGGAGGGCGTCGCGCCTTCCGACCCGGCGCTCCGCGACGCGATCGGGGCGACGCTGCGCCTGAGCGGCGCCGGCTCGTGGGCCGCCGGCGCGCCGGTAACAGTCGATTCCCTGCAGCTTGCGCTCGGCGGCGCGAGCGCGAGCTTTTCGGGGACGGCGACGCGCGAGGAGCTCTCCGGCAGCTTCGCCGCCGCGATCGGCGATCTCTCGCGCTTCGCGGTGCTCGCCGGACGGCAGCTCGCCGGGCAGGCGGAGGTGAAGGCGACCGGCACCGCGACGACCGCCGGCGCGTTCGACGTGAAGCTCGACGGCGAGACGACCGATCTCGCGCTCGGCATCGCGGCGCTCGACCCGCTGCTGAAGGGCGCGACGCGGATCGAGGGCGGCGTCGCGCGGCGCGACGGCGGCTTGGTGTTCGACGGCCTGAAACTCTCGAACGAGCGCGCTGTGGCGGATCTCAGCGGCAGCCTCGGCGACCCGGCGCTCGACCTCAACGTCAACGCCCGCGTCGCGGACTTGGCGCTCGTCACGCCGCGCGCCAAGGGCGCCGCGAGCGTCACGGCGCACCTCACCGGCTCGCGCGCCGCGCCGCAGGTCGAGGCGGATGCGGCGGGCGAGAATGTCGTGCTGATGGACCGCCCGCTCGCCGACGCGACGGCGCATTTCTCCGGCATCGTTTCCGGACCGGGGACATCGGGCGCGGCGGAGATCGCGGCGACGCTCGGCGGGGCCGCCGTACGCGGCGCTGCATCGCTTTCCGCGGGCGCGGATGGTGCGCGCGTTCTGAAGGGCCTCACCTTCTCGGTCGGCGACAGCAGGATCGCGGGCGACGTTACCCTTGGCGCGGACGGCCTGCTTGCGGGCGACGTGACTGTGGTTTCGCCGGACCTTTCCAAAGTCGCTCCGCTCTTCCTCGTCGAGGCGGGCGGCATGCTGCGCGGCAACCTGAAGCTCGCCGCGGCGAACGGCGCGCAATCGGTGACTTTCTCAGGCGCCGCGACCGATATCGTCTACGAGAACGTCACGCTGCAATCGGCCGACATCAAGGGCACGGCGGCGGACATCTTCCGCGCGCCACAGATCGAAGGCGATTTCGTTCTCAAGAACATGAAGGCGGGGGGCCTCGCGATCCTTGCCGCCACCGGCACCGCCGCGCGGCAGGGGAACTCCACGCTGCTCAGCGTGGACGCGAAGCTCGCCGACGGCAGCGCGAAGCTGCAGGGCAGCCTCGCACCGAGCGGGGCCGGCTTCGCCATTGCGCTGCAGAGCTTCGCCTACAAGCGGCCGGGGATCGACCTCGCGCTCGCCGCGCCGACCACGATCCGGGTGGAGGGCGGAACCGCGCGCTTCGACCAGACGACACTCAGGACCGGCGGCGGGAGCATCGTCGTCTCGGGCGCGGCCGGCGCATCGATCGACCTCACCGCGAAGCTCAGCGCCGTCCCGGCGGCGCTGGTGAATTCCTTCAAGCCCGACCTCGGCGCGGAGGGAACGGTCTCCGGCACGGTCACAGCCAAGGGCACGGCCGCCGCTCCCGATGCGAATTTCCAGATAGCCCTGGCGGGCGCTTCGGTCGCCGCGTCGCGGAGCGCCGGGCTCGGTCCGCTCGCCGTGTCGACGGAGGGCGTGCTCGCCGGCAAGACGCTCACCGTGAAGAGCCGCGTCACCGGCGCGGGCGGGCTCGCGGTCGACGTGGCGGGGACGGTCGGCACCGCGCCCGGCGCGCCGCTCGCGCTCCGCATCACCGGCGGCGTGCCGCTGGCGCTCGGCAACGCGCAGCTTGCCGCGCGCGGCGCCGCGCTGCAGGGCGAGCTCAGGATCGACGTGGCCGTCTCCGGCACGGCGGCGGCGCCGAAATTCTCTGGGCGGGTCACGTCGGAGGGCGGCGGTTTCGTCGATCCGGCGACCGGCATCGTGCTGCGCGACCTGCAGCTCGCCGCGACGGTCTCCGGCGACCGGATCGTGGTGGAGCAGCTCAACGCGATCAGCGGCGAGGGCAAGGTGTCGGCTATGGGCTCGATCGGGCTCGACCCGAACGCGGGCTTCCCCGTCGACCTCGCGGTCAAGGTGCAGCAGGCGCGCTATGTCGACGGCACGCTGGTGGCGTCGCGCTTCGACGCCGACCTGAAGCTCACCGGAAATTTCGCCGAAGGCCCGCTGCTGCAAGGCACGGTAACTCTCGATCGCACCGAGATCACGGTGCCGGAGCGGCTGCCGCGCGATTCGGTGGCGGTGGACGTGAAGCATGTGGCGCCACCGCCGCATGTGGAGAACACGCTGGCGATCGTCCGCCAGCCAGACGCGGCGAAGAATGGCGCCGAGGGCGGCCGGTCGCGCGGCATCCGGCTCGACGTGACCGTCAACGCCCCGCAGCAGATTTTCGTGCGCGGGCGCGGGCTCGATACAGAGTTCGGCGGAAGCCTGAGGCTCGCCGGGACGGCGTCCTCGCTCACCGCCTCCGGCGCGTTCCAGATGGTGCGCGGGCGGCTCGATATTTTGACGCAGCGCATCTCCTTCGACCGCGGCGTCATCACCTTCGCCGGCGACCTCGATCCGATGCTGGAATTTTCCGGCTCGACCAAGAGCGGCGATGTCACGATCACCGTCACGGTGTCCGGCCGCGCCTCCGATCCCGAGGTGACGTTCAGCTCCAGTCCGGAGCTGCCGCAGGACGAGATCCTCGCGCGCCTCATCTTCCAGAAAGGCATCGGCGACCTGTCGCCGCTGCAGGTGGCGCGGCTCGCGGCGGCAGTGTCGGAGCTCTCGGGCGGCTCCGGCGGCATTTTAAGCCGGCTGCGCGCCACGACCGGCCTCGACGACCTCGACATTGTCACCGACGAACAGGGCCAGACATCGGTGGCGGCAGGCCGCTACGTGACCGAGAACGTCTATCTCGGCGTGCAGCAGGGCACCTCGTCGGGCTCGAGCAAGGTGACGATCGACCTCGACGTGACGAAGGACGTGAAGGCGCGCGCCGGCATGAGCGCCGAGGGGGAATCGAGTCTCGGGCTGTTCTTCGAGAAGGAATACTAGGTAGCCACTTACCTCTGTCGTCATTGCCGGGCTTGACCCGGCAATCCAAACCGTGGCGGTCGCTGGCTTCATCAGCGCAACGGAATGGATGCCCGGATCAAGTCCGGGCATGACGACATCTGGAAGGGCCTAGCGGACAGTGCCGCGCTATTCCACAAACACCGTTCCGGTCGCCGATGCGCCGTGCGCGTCGATCACCATGAGGCTGATGAAGCCCGGGCCCTTCGGCTCCCAGGACATCGTGCCGCCGAAGGCGGCCGTGCCGATGGGCGCGCCGTCGACGAACCAGGTATAGGGTGGCGCGCCGTCGCGGGCTTTCAGGACGAGCGGCATCGGATCGCCGGCGCCGATGCCGAGGTCGACCCGCACGCCCTGCGGCGGATAGGTGATCTCCGGCGATTCCGCCGCCGCGACATGCGTCTCGTTGGGCGAGCGGAAGCGGCGGAGCGGCTGCGGCAGGCTGGCGGCGGTCGCCTCCAGAATCCCCGGCGGCGCGGCGCGAAGCGGTGTCGTGCCGCCGATACGCGCGAAGGAATCCATCAGGATCGGAGCGGCGGCGTCGATGCCGATCAGGCCGGGGACCGGCGCGCCGTCGGGCCGGCCGACCCAGACGCCGATCGTGTGGCGGCCGTCGAAGCCGATCGCCCAAGCGTCGCGGTAGCCGTAGGAGGTGCCGGTCTTGAAGGCGATCGAGCCGGGCGAGACGTGGTCCGGCCCCGGCGCGCCGGCGAGGATCGAGGAGACGTACCAGGCGGCGCGCTCGTCGAGCACCTTCTTTGGCTCGGAGAGATTGAGCGGCCGGTCCGCGTCGATCACGAGCGGCACCGACATGCCGCCGCGCGCGATCGCCGCGTGGATGGCCACGAGGTCGGAGAGTGTCACGCCCACGCCGCCGAGGCCCACCGCGAGGCCGGGCGGCGAGATGTCGGGGAGGACGGGGGTGGCCCCGGCGCGTTTCATGCGCGCGACGAGCCGCGCCGGCCCAACCGCCTCCAGGAGCTCGATCGCCGGCACGTTGAGCGATAGCTGCAGCGCGCGGCGGACGCTCACCGTGCCGCGGAACTCCTTGTCGAAATTTGCCGGCTGGTAGCCGGCGAAATCGACCGGCCTGTCCTCGATCAGAGTCTCGGGATGCGCGAGCCCAAGCTCGAAGGCAAGGCCGTAGATCAGCGGCTTTAGCGTCGAGCCGGGCGAGCGCACCGCGCGCGTCATGTCGATGAAGCCGTTGCGCTTCTCGTCGAAGAGGCCGGAGGAGCCGACCGAGGCGAGGATCTCGCCGCTCTGGCTGTCGGCGACGAGGATGGCGATGGAGACGGAATCGGAGAGTGCGACGGCGCGCTCGGCGGCGAGCGACTCGAGCCGCGCCTGGAAATTCGCGTCGACGGTCAGCCGGTGGACGGGCGACTGCGGCGCGGCGGCGACTACGCGCTCGGCGGCATGCGCCGCGAGCATCGGGAAGGCCTGACGCCCGGCCGGCATGCTCTCGGATGCCGCCACCCGCGCATCCTCGGCGGAATAAAGGCCCGCATCGGCAGCGCGGAAAAGCACGCGGTCGCGCGCCGCATGCGCGCCGGCGGCGTTGCGGTCCGGCCGCCGCGCTTCCGGCGCCTGCGGCAGCGCCACGAGCAGCGCCGCCTCCGCCGGGGTCAGCCGGCGCGGCTCATGGCCGAGATAGGCGAGCGAAGCGGCGCGAATGCCCTCGATGTTGCCGCCGTAGGGCGCGAGCGTCAGGTAGAGGTCGAGGATCGCGTCCTTCGTCAGCCTCCGTTCGAGGGCCAGAGCGGTCAGGATCTGCCCAAGCTTGCCGCCGAGGGAACGCGTCCCTTCGGTCGAGAGGAGCCGCGCCACCTGCATGGTGATGGTCGAGCCGCCGGAGACCGGATGGAGGTGCGTCGCAAGCTGGAATGCGGCGCGGAAGAGCGCCCGGACATCGACGCCATGATGCTCGCGAAAACGCCGGTCCTCGTAGGCGACAAGCGTG
The DNA here is from genome assembly GCA_038211615.1 of Hyphomicrobiales bacterium. Lineage (GTDB taxonomy): Bacteria > Pseudomonadota > Alphaproteobacteria > Rhizobiales > Afifellaceae > DASWJZ01. The sequence continues at coordinate 30,792 of JBBQVL010000025.1, read as the reverse complement.
TTCACGAAGAGCGGATCGACATCGGCGAGCGCGACCGGCAGCCGCCACCGCCCGTCGGAGATGGCGAAAGGCCGGAGCAGCACGCCGTTCCGGTCGAGCACGACATGCCCGGTCTCCGGGCTGAGGGAGGGGAGTTCAACCTGCGCCACGGCGATCTTCAAAGCGATCGGCGCGGCGGGAGCGATGAGGCAGGCCAGAAGGAGCGAGGCAAGGAGTGCGCTGGCGCGGAGAGGGGGGACAGACGCTGCGGCAGCGTCATTCCCCTCTCCCTGACCCTCTCCCGCAGGGGGAGAGGGAAGGCGCGTGCGCTTGAAGAGTCTCAGCATGGCGACCGCCGCTACTGCGCTGCCACCTCGACCTTGCCCGTGTCGGTGCGCGCACGGCGTTCCGGGCGGTACATGTCCTCGATCAGCGCCGCCGGTTGCAGGAACGTGCCCGGCGACACCGCGCGGACGATGTAGGCGAACTGGAACTGCGTGGTGCCGCCGACCGGAAGGTCCCACGCCGCCACGAAGCGGTCGGAGCGGAATTCCACATGCGCCGGATTGCTGACGAGGTTCAGCCAGGCGAGCGAGGTGACGTCGCCGCTCGCGAGCACATGCGGGTTGTCGATCTCGAAGCCCGCCGGCAGCGGATCGTCGAGCACCAGCCGCGCCCCCTGGCTCTCCGATGTCGTGGCGTCGAGCACGGCGACGAGGCGCGTTCCCTGCGGCACGGAGGCGAGGTCGGCCGGCTGGCCATCCAGCGTGTAGTAGGTGCGCTTCAGGGAATAGTAGTTGCCGCCTGCGGGCTCCGGCGTCGTCGGAACTCCGCGCACGGTGACGCCGACCTCGACCGGGCGCTCACCACGGTTCTCGATCTTCATCGGCGCGATCGCCAGGCTGTCGGCGTCGAGCCCGCGGAAGAGCGGTCCCGAGATCACCTCGCCGTCGACCGCGAGCTTCGGCTCCGAAAGGCTCTCCATCAGCGCATGCGCCGCCATCAGCGACCAGGCGTCTTCCTGCGTGCTGGTGTAGCGCGCCGCGATGCGCCCCTGCTCGACGCGGCTCGACAGGCTGATGAGGTCGATGCCGGCCTTCGCCTCCGAGGCGAGCGTCAGCACCGCCGCGCCGTCGCGGAGCGAGGAGCCGTAGTCGCTCCGCCAGCCCCGGGTCGGGTTCTCCGGCGCTCCGAGATCGCCGAGCGCCACCTTGAACACCGCCTCGGCGCGCGGCTTGTCGCCGTAGAGCGCGAGCGCCGCACCGATCTGCGCCTTGGCGAGCGGGGTCGCGAAGGCGTCGAGCTTGGTCTCCGCGTAGTAGCGGAGGTCGCCGATCGCGGCGCGGCCGTTCGAGGCGAGCACGTAGAGCGCGTAGGCGATGTCCTCGCCGCCGCTGGTGAAATCGCTGGCGTAGGCGATCTTGTTCTTGAGGTTTGCCAGCGCCAGGTCGAAGGCCTCGCCCGGGACGGTGAATCCCTTCTGCCGCGCGCGGCTGAGGAAATCCGTGACATAGGCGTCGAGCCACATGTCCTCGCTGCCCGGCTCCCAGAGTCCGAACGAGCCCGACGCCGCCTGGTTGGCGAGCACGCCGGCGATCGCCTTGTCGACGCGGTCGTGGATGTCCGGGTCGCCGCCGAGCCCGGCGCGGATCGCCACGTCGTTCAGGTAGACGAGCGGCAGGGCGCGGCTGGTGATCTGCTCGGTGCAGCCATAGGGATAGCGGTCGAGCGCGCGGAGGATCGCCGGCACGTTCAGCCGGCCCGCCCCGCTTGCCGATACCTGCACCGAGGCAGTGCCTGGCACGAGCCCGGCGAGCCGGTCGGCGCTGACGGAAAGCTCCGTCCCGGGCGCGAGTGTGATGAAGTCGGTCGTCGCCACCGGCGGCTCGTTCAGGCGGACGCCGAGGTTCAGCGCCTTCTCGAGGACTGTGCCGTCGGGGAGGGTTGTCGCGACGGTCAGCACGACGTCGCCGACCTGCTTGCCCTCGATCTCGACGACGATCTGCTTGCGCTCGCCGTTTGCAAGCGCGATCGCTCCGTCGTCGGCGAGCGGATGCACGAGCACCTCCGGGCCGCTCGACGTGACCGCGACGCTGACGCTGCCGGCCTCGCTGACCGAGGTCAGATCGAGGCTGATGCGCGAAACATCGCCCGGCGCAAGGAAGTGCGGCAGGCTTGCCGTCACCACGACCGGATCGCGGACGAGGACATCCTTCTCCGCATGGCCGACGCCCGTCTTCGTCCAGGCGAGCGCCATCAGCCGAAGCGTGCCGTTGAAATCGGGAACCGGCACGGAGACGTGCGCCACGCCGTCAGGCCCGACCTTGACCATGCCGGAATGGAAAGCGACCAGCGCCTCGGTGGTCGGCGGAGCCTGCAGCTGGGGCGGAACCGCATCGCCACCCGTGTGCACGACGCCGCGTACGCCCTGCATGCGGTCGATCAGCTGGTTGTAGAGGTCGCGGATCGAGACGCCGAGCCGGCGCTGGCCGAAATAGTAGCTCTCCGGATCGGGGGTCTCGTAGCGGGTGAGGTTCAGGATGCCGAGATCGACGGCGGCGAGCGTCACCCAGGCCTCGCTGTCGGGCGGCAGGTTGGCGAGCGTCAGCCCCACATCGACCGTCTGGCGCGGACGCATGTCGTCGGGCGCGTCGATAGACACTTTCAACGCGCGGTCGGCGGGATCGACGCCGGCCCAGGCAAGGCCGATGGCGCGGCCGGGCATGCGTTTTGCCTCGATGTCCATCGGCCGGTAGAGGACGGCGGTCACGTAGGCGCCGGGCCCCCAGTCGCGGGTGACGTCGAGGTCGATGTCGGCCGCGTTGCCGGTGACTTCGACCGACTTCGTCGCGATCAGCCGGTCGTCGACCACCATAACGAGGGCGACGCCGTTGAAGCGCGTCTCGATATGGACGCGCGCCTTCTCGCCGACGGCATAGAGCGGCTTGTCGAGCGAGACTTTCAGGGCCTCTGGCGTATCGAGGGCCTTCGCCTGCACATACCAGCCGGCTTCGAAATCGTAGCTCGCGGGAAGCAGTGCGGCGGTCGGGCTCGTCACCTCAAGGCGGTAGGTGCCCCACTTCACATTGCCCTCGACGCGCGCCGCGCGGTCGGCCTCGATGTCGAGCGTGCCGCTGGCGACGCGGTTCCTGGTCTCGACGGTCTCGTAGTTCCAGCGGCCGTCCGCGCGGTACCACTGGAAATCCTGGCGGATCTCGTAAAGCGACCATGCGAGGCCCTGCGCGGCGGCGCGTGCGCCGCTCCGGTCGAGCGCGATCACCTCGAAGGCGGCGGGGCTGTTCTCGCTGGCGGAACCGTCGAAGAGCGGGTGGATGCCGACGCGGCCGCTGCTGTCGAGCACCGGCAGCGTCTTGGTGCGCTCAACCGGGTGGCCGCCGGTGTCGAGCACGCGGACGTTCACGTCGGCGGTGAGCGGCAGGCTGGTCGGCGCCGCGTTCGGCAGCTTCACCGGGACGTCGATGTGGCCGGCCTCGTCGGTGGTGAGGCCGGAGAACGGCTCGATCGCTGCGTCGAAGGTCTCGCCGGCGAGGCCGAAGCTGTAGCCCGGATAGGCGGCAAGCTCGTGCGCGCCCTTCAGCACCGCCTCGCCCTCGATGTTCAGGTTGCTGGCCGGCGCGCCGTAGAGGAAGCGCGCGTCGATGCTGAGCGGCGTCGGCGCGGTGCGGTCGATCTCGGTGGCCGTGGTGGCGATGTCGAAATCGATACGCTCGGGGACGAAATCCTCCACCAGGAAGGTGGTCTCCGCCAGCGCCTGGCCCTTCACATCGGCGAAGACGCCGATCCGCCACGTGCCGCGCATGGCGTTCTGCGGCAGGTTGACCGGCGTGACGACGCCTCCGACGCCCTGGTCCTGCAGCGTGACGCGGCTGTTTTCCTTGCCGTCGGGGCGGGTGACGATCGCGGTCAGCGGCACGTTTGCCACCGCGTTCGCAGTCGCGTCGCGCACCAGCGCCGTCGCGTAGACCGTCTCGCCGACGCGGTAGATGCCGCGTTCGGTGGTGAGGAACACGTCGAGCGGCTTCGGCGGCTCGCGTCCCTCGACGCCGCGGTCGGTCAGGTCCATCGAGGCCTTGGAGATGTCGAGGAAGCTGTAGTCGCCGGCATCGGTCTCAGCGACGAGCAGGCCGGGCGCGGCGCCGCCGGTCCCGTGGATCAGGCCGGGCGCGAATTTCGCGTAGCCGGTGGAATCGCTGGTCGCCTCGCCCAGCACGTCGTTGTTGACGGCGACGAGCCGCAGATGCACCGCCTCGACCGGCCCGGCCGAACCGAGCGAGCGCACCATGACGTGCAGCCCGTCATTGCCGGAGAGCGTGGTCAGGCCGAGATCTGTGGCGATGAACCATTGCGTCGCCTTCGGCACATATTCCTCGGCGCCGTTCACGGCGCTCGCGGTCAGCACATAGGCGCCGGGCTTCAGCTTGGCCTGCAGCGCGCTGACCGGGATCGCGGTCGTCATCTCGCGGTTGATGTCGCTCGCGACGTCGACCGAGCCCTCCCAGACCTTCTCGCCGGTCTTCGCCTCGATATCGTCGGTCTCCCACTCGGAGAGCTGGCTCAGGAACGAGCCGCTGGCGATGAAGGCGGCGAGCTGGCGGTCGCCGACGCGGAAGAGCTTGGCGTCGACGCGGTTGGTGTTGATCGTGACGACGGGGATGGTCGGCTCGCCGCCGGCCGGCAGCACATAGGCGGTGCCGAGGAAGCGCACCGTCGGCGCGCGGTCGCGCACGAAGATGTCGAGCTCAGCGCTCTTCGCCAGCATCTCGCCATCGGCGGCGGGCAGCCCTGCGCGGGCGGTCAGATGATAACGGCGCCCATGCTCGACGCCGTCGATGCAGACCTGCTGGCCGGAAGCCTCAATCGCAAGGTTGGTGCCGCCCTCGATCGCGATGAAATCGGAATAGTCGCGGTTCGCCGCGAGCTGGTCGGAGAAGTTCAGGCAGATTCTCGGCGCCGCGGCGTCGGCATCGACGGTGTTGTCGACGATGCGGAAGCCGTGATCGCCCACCATCGTGTCGTAGGCCGCGCGGGTGTCGGGATCCTCGATGAGGGCAAGGCTTGCGCGGTAGGCGCGGATCGCGGGCTTCCAGTCGGAGCGGTCGGCAAGCGACCAGCCGATCTGCTCGATAGTATAGGCACGCTCCTCGGGCGTGACAGAGCGGAGGTAGGCGTTGATCGCGCCGGCGGTGCGGTTCTGCTGCAGCGTCGCCTGCACCTCGTAATCGTCGCTCGAGGCGCGGATCGCGGTGTCGGTAAAGTCGGTCCAGAGGTCGTAGCGACTCTGGTCGAGCGAGAGCGCGGCGCGATAATTGTCGAGCGCCGTCAGCATGTCGCCGCCGTCCTTCGCCGCGACAGCGGCCGCGATCGCCGCGTCGATGCCGCCGGCGGGAGCCGGCAGTTCCTTGATCTGGCCGACCAGGCGGCGCGCCTCGTCGATATAGCTCTGGTCGAGGAATTTCAGCTCGGCGATGCGCTCCGCCTCGACGTCAGGCCGCGGCTTCTCCGCGGCAGCCACGATCTTGCCCGAGATGGCGCCGGCAACGGGACGGAGCTCGCCCACGTCGCTCTTCAGGAAGCACCAGTGCGCGGCGCTGTTGTAGGTGAAGGCCTTGCAATTGTCGTCGCCGGTGCAGGCCGCCTTGCAGGCATCCAGCGTCACATCCTTGCGGACGTCATAGTCGGCGCCGAAATAGTCGGCCCCGTCAGTAACGGAGAGCTGTCGCTCCTCGGAAGATGCGGCCGGCGGGAGGAGAAGGACCGGAAAAAGGACGAGCAAAGTCGATAAAGCGCGGACGATCCCTCGCATAACACTCTCCCAAGGCGCCCACCCCTATGGCGGCGGACAATAGGGAGGAGGCCGGGGCGCGTAAAGCGGGAGCGGCGGCGAAATTTCCAGCGTTTATCGCGCGTTCAGGCCGGCTTCGGCCGCTCCTCCCTGAGCGCCGCGGTGATGGCGCGGAAGAGGGATGCGTCGGGCAGCGCTTCGAGGTCCACCGCAAGCTTCCGGCGCCAGTTAGGGTGCTGCTCCAAGGTGCCCGGAATGTTCACCTGCTCGATCGCACCGGTCAGGTCCTCGGCCTGCACCACGAAAAGCCGCGAGGGCGTGCGCGCCAGCAGCCGGTGGAAGGCGACCGCGAGGTCCTGCGGCAGCTCCTGCGAAGGCTCCGCTTCGCCGCGCAGCACCGGGCCGGCCTCCGCCGGCATCAGCCCCTTCTCCGCCAGCAGCCCTAGCGCGCGGCGGCGCTGGTGCGCCCGGTGCGCCCGCGCATTGGGGAGTTCGGTCTCCGCGATCATGCCGATCTTCTCGCGCACCGCGATGTCGTGGTCGCTCCACCAGCCGGCGAGCGTATGGAGATCGTGGATGGAGACGCAGGCGAGTGCTTCGCGCGGATAGGCTTCCGGGGGAAAGTAGAACTCGTCCCCGGTCTTCTCGAAGAAGAACACGCGGTAGCTCTGGATCTCGATCTGCCGCATCGCCTCGCGGAAGCCGGGCGGCACCACGCCGAGGTCCTCGCCGATGATGGTCGTGTGGCGCGCCTGCGAGACGACGGACAACGTTCCGAGCATGGCGTGAAAGGGATAGCGCACATAGACGCCGTCGGCCGCGCCGAAGCCTTCGGCGATCCAGAACAGCCGGAAGAGGCCCATGGCGTGGTCGATGCGGAGCGCGCCGGCATGGCGGAGCACGGCGTCGAGCGAGTCGCGGTAGGGCTCCAAGTTCCGCCCCACGAGCCCTGCGGGCGAGAGCGGCGCGAGCCCCCAGTCCTGGCCATTGGCGTTGAAGTAGTCCGGAGGTGCGCCGATCCGGGCGGTCGGGATCACGAGGCTGCGATCCGACCAGGTTGCCGAACCGTCCGGCGCGACGCCGACCGCGAGGTCGAGGTAGAGCCCGATCCGCAGGCCCGCGGCAAGCGCGCGCGCCTGCGCTTGCCCGAGCTGGCGGTCGGCGAGCCATTGCAGCCAGCTGTGGAAGGTGACGAGTTCGCGCTGCTCCTCGGCGAAGGCGCGGACGCTGTCGCTCCGCGGGTGGCGGAATTCTTCCGGCCAGCCGTGCCAGGTCGCGCCATGCCCCTGCTGCAGCATCGCCTCGGAAAGCGCCTCGAATAGCGCGTGGAGATAAAGCGGCTCGCCGCGTTCCAGGACGAAACGCTCGAAGGACAGGGCCTCCTCGTCCGCCTCGTCTTCGGAACCCTCGTCTCCCCCGCGCGCCTGGAAAATCCGGAAGAGGACGCCGAGCGCCTTCGCCTTCAGCGCGCCGACCTGACGGTAGTCGACGAGCTCGGAGGCGCGGATCGCGTCCGGCGGCACGAGCGCGTCCTCCATGCCCTGAAATCCCGGCGCCTTGTCGATGGCGATATAGAGCGGATTCAGGAATTCGCGGCTGGAGGGAAAGAAGGGGCTGGCGCGCTCCGGCTCCGCCATGAAGAGCGCGTGCAGTGGATTGACGCCGACGAAATCGGCGCCGGCTTTCGCCGCGATCTCGCAGAGACGCGCGAGATCCTCGAAGTCGCCGATCCCCCAGTTGCGATCCGAGCGGAGCGAATAGAGCTGGCAGCCGATGCCCCACGCGCGCCCGTCGCGCAGCCAGTCAGGAACGTAGCAGGCGATCCCTGCGGGCGCCGCGAGCGGATCGAGCGGCATCGGCGCGAGCGCGGCGAGCGCCGCGGCAATCGCGTCCTCGTCTCCGACGGCTATTCCCATTGCCGTCAGCACGGCGCGCTTGGCGTCGTCGGAGGCCCGCACCACCTCGCCGCTCAGCGCGAAGTAGCTCGGCTCGATCCCGACCATGGTGGCGAGGCGGTCGAGGGCTTCGCTCATGCCTCCCCGTTCCTTCCCCGTTGCAATCCAACGGAGTTGGGGGAGACGGGGTGCGTTGCGGCTTTCCTGGTCACCCCATCTCCCCGGCGAGCAGCAGCACCGAGCGCCCCTTCAGGTCGAGCGTCGATCCTTGCGCGAAACGGCGGTCGGGCGGATCGATCTCGCCCGTGCCGGAATCCATCCGCAGCGTCCAGGCGCTGACATCGGAGGGGGGCAGCGTGAATTCGATCGGCCGATGATACGAGCTGACCAGAATGAGAAGCCGGGTGGAATCGTCCGATAGAAGCAGGCCGATCACCCGGGCATTGGTGTCACCCCATGAGGCGGGGTCCATTTCCCTTCCGTCGGGGCGGAACCAGACGACGCTGCGCGTCCCCTTGTCGTCCACGGCCTCGCCATGCAGGAAGCGGTTGGCGCGCAGCACGCGGTAACGTTTCCGCAGCCGGATCACGCCGCGCGTGAATTCCATGAAGGCGCGGTCCTTCTCGCCGATGGTCTTCCAGTCGAGCCAGGCGATTTCGTTGTCCTGGCAATAGGCGTTGTTGTTGCCCTTCTGCGTCCGCCCGACCTCGTCACCCATCAACAGCATCGGCGTTCCCTGCGACAAGAGCAGGGTGGCGAGGATGGCGCGCCGCATGCTGTCCCGCAGGCTGGCGATGGCGGGATCGTCGGTCGGGCCCTCGGTGCCGCAGTTCCAGCTGCGATTGTCGTCATGGCCGTCGCGGTTGTTCTCGCCGTTCGCCTCGTTGTGCTTGGTGTTGTAGGCCCACAGGTCGGCGAGCGTGAAACCATCGTGCGCCGTAACGAAATTGACGCTCGCCCAGGGCTTGCGCCCCTGATGCTCGAAGAGGTCGGAGGAGGCGAGCACGTTGCGCGAGAAGGCCGGCAGCAGGCCGGAATCGCCTTTCCAGTAGGAGCGCATGTCGTCGCGGTAGCGGCCGTTCCACTCGGCCCAGCCGGGAGGAAAATTGCCGACCTGGTAGCCGTTCGGACCGACATCCCAGGGTTCAGCGATCATGCGCACGCGCGACAGGACCGGGTCCTGCCGCACCGCGTCGAAGAAGACGGCGTTGGTGTCGAAGTGGTCATATTCGCGCCCGAGCGAGGTGGCGAGATCGAAGCGGAAGCCGTCGACGTGGCACTCCTCCACCCAGTAGCGGAGCGAATCCATCACCATCTGCAGCACGCGCGGATGGCGGAGGTTGACCGTATTCCCGCAACCCGTCGTGTCGAAATAGAAGTTCTTGTCGGCGCCGAGCATGTAGTAGCTGGCATTGTCGATGCCGCGGAAGGAGAGGGTAGGCCCCAGGTGGTTGCCCTCGGCGGTGTGGTTGTAGACCACGTCGAGGATGACCTCGATGCCCGCTTCGTGCAGGCGGCGGACCAGCACCTTGAACTCGTGCAGTGTCGCTCCGGGTGAAATGTAGCGCGGGGCAAGCGAGAAATAGTTGACGGTGTTGTAGCCCCAGTAGTTCACCAGCCGCTTCTCGACCAGCTCGCGGTCGTCGAAGAAGGCCTGGATCGGCATCAGCTCCACCGCGGTCACGCCGAGCTTGACGAGATAGTCGATGACGCGCGGATCGGCGAAGCCGCCGAACGTGCCGCGGAGATGCTCGGGAAGATCGTGCCGCGCCGCGGTCATCCCCTTCACGTGCGCCTCGTAGATGACCGTATCGGTCCACGCGCGTTTTCGCGGACGCTCGTCGCCCCACGTGACGGCCGTGTCGATCACCACGCATTTCGGCATGACGAAAGCCGAGTCGCGCCGGTCGGGTGTGAAATCGCCGCGCGACGAGCCGCCGCGATAGCCGAAATGCGCGTCGTGCCATCGGATGTCGCCGAAGAGCGCCTTGGCGTAGGGGTCGAGCAGAAGCTTGTTCGAATTGAAACGGTGACCGTTCGCCGGCTCGTAGGGGCCGTGGACGCGGTAGCCGTAAAGCTGGCCGGGCCGCACCTCGGGCAGGTAGCCGTGCCATACCTCATGCGTGAATTCAGGCAGCGCCACCCGATCGGTCTCACGCTTGCCGCGGGGATCGAAGAGGCAGAGCTCGACCTTCTTCGCATTCGCGGAAAAGAGCGCGAAGTTGACGCCGCCTCCGTCCCAGGTCGCTCCAAGCGGATGGGGATGACCGGCCTCGACGCGCAGTTTCGACATGGAAGGGACGCGGCTCCTGACCGGCGTGCTGGACGACGTTATCCTCGAATTCGATAGCACGACCCGTGCCACCGGCAAGACGCGCGCAGGAACAGCGACCCTGAAAGCGCTGCGCGTCGGCAGGGTTCCATCCGGCGGCGGCAAGAAACCGGCTTTTTTGCGGGAACTGAGAGGCTTGGAGAATGTTTAGCCAACTGCCAGTCGGGCACGCGGAAGGACTGCACACATGGAGACGCGGGTTACTTCTGAGCTTCTGCAGGCCGCCCGCGCCTATCGCCTGCGGTCGGCGAAGCTGCTGTCCCGAGTCGGGCTCTATCCCGGGCAGGACGCACTTCTGAAGCTTCTCGATCAGCGCGGGCAGCTTACGATGGGTCAGGCCGCAGCGGCGCTTTCCATTCAGCCGCCGACGGTGACCAAGATGGTCAACCGGCTTTCGGCGGCGCAGCTTGTGAAGACTTCGGTGATGGGGGACGACCGGCGCAAGATCGCCGTGAGCCTCACCGACGCCGCGCGCGACAAGATCGAGGAGATCGACGCAATCTGGGAGAAGCTCGAGCTGCAGGCGCTCGATGCGATGAACCCCGAGCCGCTGAAGCAGCAGCTCGAGACGATCGCGCGTAATCTGCTGCGCAACGGATCGACGCCGCCGCCAACGGAGTAAAGCGGCTTTCGCACTTCGAGGGCTTGGCGGAGACTGCAATCGGTCCCATCATCCGGTTCTGAGCGGCGGGGTGGACTGGAAAAGACCGAAACATGCTCGAGTCCCTCGATCCCGTCGTCCTCGCGCGCATCCAGTTCGCCTTCACGATCTCATTCCACATTGTGTTTCCGGCCTTCTCGATCGGTCTCGGCAGCTATCTCGCCGTGCTCGAAGGCCTGTGGATCCTCACCGAGAAGGATCACTACATCCGCCTTTTCCGGATGTGGGTGAAGGCGTTCGCCCTCTCTTTCGGCATGGGCGTCGTCTCCGGCATCGTGCTCTCCTACCAGTTCGGCACCAACTGGAGCGTCTTCGCGGACAAGACCGGCCCGGTGATCGGCCCGCTGATGGGCTACGAGGTGCTGACCGCGTTCTTCCTCGAGGCGGGCTTCCTCGGCATCATGCTGTTCGGTGTGAACCGCGTGCCGAAGCTCATGCATTTCGCGGCAACGGTCATCGTCGCCTTCGGCGCGCTGGTCTCGGCGTTCTGGATCCTTGCCGCCAACAGCTGGATGCAGACACCGGCCGGCTACGCCACCAACGAGGCCGGCCAGTTCATTCCGACCGACTGGTGGGCGATAATCTTCAATCCGTCGTTTCCCTACCGGCTCGTCCACATGGTGCTGGCGGCTTATCTCGCCACCGCTTTTGTCGTCGGCGCGACCGGCGCCTGGCACCTCCTGCGCGGTCGGCAGGGGCCGATGGTGCGCACCATGTTCTCCATGGCGATGTGGATGGCGGCGATCGTCGCGCCGCTGCAGCTCGTCGCGGGCGACCAGCACGGGCTGAACACGCTCGAGCACCAGCCGGCCAAGGTCGCCGCCATGGAGGGGCATTTCGAGGCGGAGATGAAGGGCGCGCCGCTCATCCTCTTCGGCTGGCCGGACATGCAGGCCGGCGAGACCCGCTATTCCATCGAGGTACCGAAGCTCGGCAGCCTGATCCTGACTCATGATCCGAACGGCGTGCTGAAGGGCCTGAAGAGCTGGCCGCGCGAGGACTGGCCGCGTGTTCCGGTCGTCTTCTGGAGCTTCCGCGTCATGGTCGGACTGGGGCTCCTGATGATCGCGACCGGGGTCGCGAGCCTGTGGCTCAGATGGCGCGGAAAACTCTACCAGACGCCGCTCTTCGCGCGCTGGTGCCTGGTGATGGGCCCCTCCGGCTTCGTCGCGCTGCTCGCGGGCTGGTTCGTGACCGAAACGGGGCGGCAGCCGTTCACGGTCTACGGGGTGCTGCGCACGGCCGATTCCGTCTCTCCCATTGGCTCGCCGGCGGTCGCGGTGTCGCTTCTCGCTTTCGTCGCGGTCTACCTCGCCGTGTTCGGCATGGGGATCTGGTACCTGCTGCGGCTGATGCGGACCGACCCGGAAGCCGCATCCGCCGCGCCGCCTCCGAAGGAGACGCGGGCCGCCGGCATCACGCCGGTGCAGGCGACGCACGGGGCGCTGCCCGAGCCATGAGCGTGCTCTCCGATCTCGCCATCGTCTGGAGCGCGATCCTCGGCTTCGCGATCTACGCCTATGTGGTGCTCGACGGCTTCGATCTCGGCATCGGGATCCTGGCGCCGTTCGCGAAATCCGACGACGAGGAGGAGACGATGATCTCTTCCATCGCGCCGGTCTGGGACGGCAACGAGACCTGGCTGGTGCTCGGCGGGGGCGGATTGATGGCGGCCTTTCCGCTCGCCTACTCCATCCTGCTTCCGGCGCTCTACGCGCCGCTCATCGCGATGCTGCTGGCGCTGGTCTTCCGCGGCGTCGCCTTCGAGTTCCGCCACCGGCATGTGCGGCACCTGCGCGTCTGGACCTGGGGGTTCGTGCTCGGCTCCTACGTCGCGACATTCGCGCAAGGGGTCGCGCTCGGCGCGTTCGTGCAGGGTATCGCCGTCGAGGGGCGCGCCTATGCCGGCGGCTGGTTCGACTGGATGACGCCGTTCAGCCTCTTCACCGGGCTGGCGCTGATCGCGGGCTACGCGCTGCTCGGCGCCTGCTTCCTGATCATGAAGACCGAGGGCGCGCTGCAGGAGCGGATGTACCGGCACGCGCTGCCGCTCGGCGTCGCGGTGCTCGGGGCGATCGTGGCAGTCAGCGCGTGGACGCCGTTCCTCGATCCGGCGCTGAGCGCGCGCTGGTTCTCCTGGCCCAACATCGCCTACCTTTCGCCGGTGCCCCTGCTCGTCGTCGCCATCGCGCTCGGGTTCTTCAGGAGCCTCGCCGCCGGCCGCCAGATCCTGCCGTTCGTGATGGTGAGCCTCATCTTCCTAGTCTCCTATTGCGGGGTCGCGATCAGCGTCTTTCCCTTCATCGTGCCGCGCGCGGTGACAGTCTGGCAGGCGGCGGCGCCGGACAGGAGCCTCGGTTTCCTCCTGGTCGGGACGGCGGTGCTTGTCCCGGTCATCCTTGTCTATACCGGCTATTCCTACTGGGTCTTCCGCGGCAAGGTCGGAGCCGGTCCGACCTATCATTAGGCCGGCACCGGTGTGCGGAGCGGGGCGAAGCGGGCATGCGGAATTCCTCGATCGTCGGGCTGACCGCCCTTGAACTGCGCGAGCGGATCGCGGCCGGGACGCTTCGCGCGCCGCAGGTGGCGGGGGCATTCCTCGAGGCGATAGCCGCGCGCGAGCCAGAGGTCGGCGCCTGGGCGCATGTCGATCCCGAGCTGGTCATGCGGCAGGCGGAAGCGCTCGACCGCGACCGTGCCTCCGGCAGCGCGCTCGGACCGCTGCACGGCGTGCCGGTAGGCCTGAAGGACGTCATCGACACGCGCGATCTTCCGACCGAAAACGGCACGGCGCTCGACAGCGGCCGGCGACCCCTTGCGGACGCAGCGGTCACGGAGCGGCTGCGCGAGGCCGGTGCAATCATCCTCGGCAAGACGGTCACCACTGAGCTCGCCGTCTTCACGCCCGGCAAGACCCGCAACCCGCACGATCCGGCGCGGACGCCCGGCGGATCGTCCTCCGGTTCCGCGGCGGCGGTCGGCGCCGGCATGACGCCGCTCGCGATTGGCACGCAGACCAACGGCTCGGTCATCCGGCCGGCTTCTTTCTGCGGCGTCGTCGGCTTCAAGCCGACGCGCGGGCTGATCTCGCGCCACGGCATACTTCCGCAGTCGGGGCCGCTCGACCAGGTGGGAACGTTCTCGCGCACGATCGAGGATGCGGCGCTCCTCGTCGATGTGCTGGCCGGCTACGATGCGCGCGACGCCGGCACGGTGCTCGCCGCCCGCCCGAACATTCTCGCCACGGCAATGGCTGCGCCGCCGCTTCCTCCGACCTTCGCCTTCGTGCCCTCGCCGGTCTGGCACAAGGCGGAGGAGGCGGTGCAGGCGGGCTTCTCCAGGCTCGTCGGGACGCTCGGCGAGCGGATCGAGAGGCTCGACCTGCCGGAGCCCTTTCAGCGCGCCCACGAATGGCACCGCGCCATCAACTATTCCGACCTCGCGCTGAACTACGGCCGCTATTACGACCGGGGTCCGGGCGGGCTGAGCGAAAGATTGCGCGGCATGATCGAGGAGGGGCAGGCGGTGCGCGCCGTCGACTACAATCGCGCGCTCCAAGGCATGGCTGTGCTGAACGCCGGCCTCGAGCGCATCTTCGAGCGCTGCGATGCGATCTTGACGCCCGCCGCGCCGGGCGAAGCGCCGCTCGGCGAGGCAACCGGCGATCCGTCCTTCAACACGCTCTGGACCTATTGCGGCGTGCCGGCGATCACGCTGCCGCTTCTCACCGGCGCCAATGGCATGCCGATCGGCCTGCAGCTCATCGGCCGCCGCTTCGAGGACGGAAAGTTGCTCCGCGCCGCCCGCTGGCTCAGCGATGCGATCCTCGGGGTGGCGTCAATCGGGGCGGCGTGAATCGCGAAGCAGGGGTGCACTGGAGCGCGACAGCCTGTATGGACGCGCGAGCGCGGCGGCCAGAGCGGACCGCATTCTCACGGGGAGCACAATGGCAAAGAAAATTCGCTGGGGCGTCATCTCGACGGCGGAGATCGGCACCAAGAAGGTCATTCCGGGGATGCAGCGCTCGAAGCGCGGCACGGTCGATGCGATCTCCTCGCGCGACCTGAAGCGCGCCAAGGCTGCCGCCAAGGAGCTCGGCATCAAGAAAGCCTACGGCTCCTACGAGGAGCTTCTTGCGGACCCCGACATCGACGCCATCTACAATCCGCTGCCGAACAATCTGCATGTCGACTGGACGATCGAGGCGCTGAAGGCGGGCAAGCACGTGCTCTGCGAAAAGCCGCTCGGCATGAATGCCAAGGACGCGGCGCGCCTGCGCAAGGTTGCCGGCAAGGCGCATATGATGGAGGCCTTCATGGTGCGCCATCATCCGCAATGGCTGAAGGCGCGCGAACTGGTGCGCTCCGGAAGGATCGGCGAGTTGAAGGCGGTGCAGGTGTTCTTCACCTACAACAACACCGACCCGAAGAATATCCGCAACATCCCCGAGACGGGCGGCGGCGGCATCTACGACATCGGTTGCTACGGAATCGTCTCCGGCCGCTTCACATTCGAGTCGGAACCGAAGCGCGTGGTGTCGCTGGTGGATCGCGACCCGACCTTCAAGACCGACCGTCTGGCGAGCGTGATCGCCGATTTCGGCGAAGGGCGGGTGCTGAATTTCATCGTCGGCACGCAGGTCGGCAACCACCAGCGGGTGACGCTCGGCGGCACCAAGGGGCGGATCGAGATCCTGATCCCCTTCAACGCGCCGCCGTGGGAGCCGATGACCATCATTCTCGACGACGGCTCTAGGCTCGGCGGCGCTTCCTCGAAGGGGATCGTGACGCGCGCGATCGACCAGTACGCCGAGGAAGCCGACGCCTTCGCCAAGGCGGTGCTGGGCGAGACGGAGCTTCCCTACGGCGTCGAGGACGGCATCAAGAACATGCAGATCATCGACGCCATCTTCCGTTCCGAGAAGACGGGCCGCTGGGAGAAGACCGGGCTCTGATCGGGCTCCGATCCGGGCCTCCGATCCGCCGGGGAAGATCGCCTAGCCGGAACTGGTTCCGACGAGCTTCTTCTTTCGCTCGGGATGTTCCTGTTGCCAGCGGAGCCGCACCGCGGCTGCGACGACGACAGCGACAAGAAGCGCGCCCGCAAGGAGCGCTACCAGATCGAACCGACTCATTGCCCCACCCACTTGCGTTCAAACCGCTCGCCGAAGCAGCGGTGAACGCTGCTTCCAATGCTGGCCGGCACTGATCCGGGCCCCGCCCTGAATTTTTCTCCGCGCGAGCCAGCCCGCGCGCTGTCTCCGCCCTAGTCGAACGGCGCGTGGCAGGTCTTCCAGTGGTGGTGCGAGTAGTACATGTCGGTGTCTTCATCGTAGTTCGGCTTGTGCGAATAGCACCAGGCGACGTGATCGGCATCGTCGCTCGAATCATCGTAGCTGTAGTCCGGTGCGAGGTTCAGCTCGAAGCCGAAGCCGCCGTGGCCGTGACCGTGATGATGGTGGTGATGATGGGCGGCCATCGCCTGACCGCCGAACATCGCCAGCGAAAGTCCAGCGGCGACCGCCAGCGTCTTTATCGCGAACATCGGAAGCTCTCCCCTAATCAAGGCCCACCCCGAAGGGTCAGGCTCCGCAGTCCGGGGAGATTGCACCGCGACTGTTCCGGCCGCATTTCGGCGGATGGGGAAAAAGGTTTCGTCAAGGCGCGGCGAGCGGATCGACGGACGCCTCCCGGAGCTGCGGCTCCGGAAGCTCCGGCCCACCGTCCTCAAACCTTCCCAAACAGACCCGGAACCGAATCCTGGAATTATTCCAAATCATATTTCTTGACAGTCACTTAACTTTCTCGACTATGAAAGTCGTATTAGCCGCCGACGTCTGGGCCTTGAACCCGCTCGCTGGAGGATCGAATGCCTGTCGCCATGCCGTGCTGTTTTCACGGCGCCCTTTGCCCTTGGCCCGCGCGTGGCCATCACCGTGCTCTGCGCGGCGTTTCATGCTGATCGGCGCGCCCGTGGCGAGCGCCACGCCCTGCGGCCGGTCGGTGGCGCTGTTCGACCGCTTGCCGGAGCGGCTGGTGCTGGAGGGGTTCCGGCGATGGACTGCGGGCTACGCGACCGGCGATCTCGGGCATTGGGAGGAGGTGTGGAACCTCCATGCCGGCGCACTCGGGCCGCGCAGCGCGCGGTTCGTCGTGGATCGCCTGGCGAAATTCGTGAAGACCGTGCGCGACTGGTCGATCTGCCCCATCGCCTGCTTTCCGGGCGGCTGCCGGCATATCTGCCGTCACGAATGCTTTGCGCTTGCCATGGTAGCGGCGAGCCAGAACCGCGATCTCGACTGCCTCGCGAGCGCGATGCGCCATCTCCTCGACCCGGACGGGCACGAGGAGGCGATGCTGCCGGCGCTCGACTACGCCGAGGCGATGAAGGAGAGCGATCTCTTGCTGATGCCGGTGCCGAAGAACGTCATCGACGAAATCGCCGGCCGCCCGTCGCACGAGCGGCTGCACTGAGCTTTCCAGGACCCAATCCATGCTTCTCGGGGGATTTTCGACAATGCGAACCAGCCATCTTCTCTCCTTCGCCGCCGCGCTCGGGCTGAGCGGCGCCGCAGCGATGTCGACGGCGCGGGCCGAGACGCCGGAACCGAGCGCGATCGTCGCCGCCTACAGCGACATGGCGCTCGCGATCTATGGCGATGCGCTGGCCGGCGCGAAGGACCTGCAGACCGCCATCGACGCCTTCCTCGCCGATCCGACCGACGCGAGCCTCGTCGCGGCGCGCGACGCCTGGAGGAAGGCGCGCGTCCCCTACATGCAGAGCGAAGGATATCGGTTCGGCAACTCCGTCGTCGACGACTGGGAGGGCGACGTGAACTCCTGGCCGCTCGACGAGGGGCTGATCGACTATGTCGATGCCGCCTCCTACGGCGAGACGAGCGACGAGAATCCGCTCTACACGGCGAACGTCATCGCCAATCCGAAGATCCGCATCGGCGCGGACGAGATCAACGCGACGACCATCACGCCCGATCTCCTGAAGAAGCTGACGGGCGCCGACGGCGTCGATGCGAACGTCGCCACCGGCTACCATGCGATCGAGTTCCTGCTCTGGGGCCAGGATCTGCACGGCACCGGACCGGGGGCCGGCGAGCGGCCCGCGACCGATTATTCTGCGAGCGCCTGCACGCACGGCAATTGCGACCGGCGCGGCGCATACCTGAAGGCCGCGACTGATCTTCTCGTCGCCGACCTGCAGGTGATGGTGGACGACTGGAAGTCGGACGGCGCGGCGCGGAAGCTGGTCACCGACAAGGGCCCGGACGGCGGCCTCTCCACCATCCTGACCGGGCTCGGCTCGCTCTCCTACGGCGAGCTTGCCGGAGAGCGCACCAAGCTCGGCCTGCTGCTGCACGATCCCGAGGAGGAGCACGACTGTTTCTCCGACAACACGCACAACAGCGACTTCTATGACGAGGTCGGCATGCATGCGATCTGGACCGGCAGATACACCCGCGTCGACGGCAGCGTGATCGAGGGCCCGTCGATCCGCGCCTATGCGCTGACGAAGGCGCCGGAAGCGGCGGCCCGCGTGGATGCCGCCTTCAAGACGACCGGCGAGAAGATGCAGGTGCTGAAGGATACCGCCGACAGCGGCAGGATGGCCTACGACCAGATGATCGGCGCCGACAATCCGGAGGGGAACCAGATCGTCGAGGACGTGGTGGACAGCCTCGTCGCGCAGGCGCGCGCCATCGAAGGCGCCGTCAGCGCGCTCGGCCTGACGATCGAGGTCGAGGGGTCCGACAGCCTCGACAACCCGACTGCCGTTGTTCAATAGGGGCGAACCGCGGGGGGCGGAAGGAAGGGCTCCGATTACGAAATTCAGTCGACGCGACCTCCTGGCCGGCGCCACTGCTTTCGCCGCCTCCGGCGTCGTCCGCTTCGGCGGCAGCTCCTACGCGAGCGAACTGCCGCCGCCGGCTGCTCCGGGCAGCGAGGAGTCGGTGGCGCTTGCCCTCGTCGCCGCCGAGCGTCCGACGGCGCTCCCCTGCTTCGGGGGCGCGACGCTTCCGCTCTGGACGCTGTCCGATCAAGCCTGGCCGCCGGTGGTGCGGTTGAAGCTCGGCCAGCGTCTCGATGCCAGCCTTCGCAACGACCTGCCGCGCGAGGGCGAGCACACGTCGGTCCACTGGCACGGGATCCGCCTGCCGAACGGCCAGGACGGCGTGCCCTATCTCACGCAACGGCCGGTCTGGCCGGGCGAGACGTACGCCTACAGCTTCGTGCCGCCCGACACCGGCACCTTCTTCTTCCACCCGCACTGCGACACGGTGGAGCAGCTCGGCCGCGGCATGGCCGGCGTGCTGATCGTCGAGGGCGACGAGGGCGAGCCGTATGACGCCGACGTGCCGATCATCCTGCGCGACTGGCGGATCGACGATACGGGGGGAGGCTTCCTCCCCTTCTTCACGCCGGAAGGCGCCGGCAAGGCGGGCACGTTCGGCACCGTGCGGAGTGCCAACGGCGAGACCAATCCGGAGATCTTCCTGCCGGCCTCCGGGGATTGCCGGCTGCGGCTCCTCAATCTCGACAACACGCGGGTGATGGAGATCGGCATCGAGGATGCCGAGGCGGCGATCGTCGCCGTCGACGGGATCGCCCTTCCGCCCGAGCCGCTGAAATCCTGGCGGCTCGGCCCAGCGATGCGCATCGATGTCGTGGTGCGCGCCCCCGCCGACGGCGAGACGGTGCGCCTTGTCGACTATTTCGCAGCCGACCCGGTGCCGCTCGCACGGCTGACCGGCAAGGGCGAGGCGCAGCGTACGGCGGCGTTCGATCCGGCGCCACTCCGCGCCGGCCGCATCCCGGAGCCCGACATCGACAATGCCGAGCGCATGGTCCTTGCCTTCTCCGCCACGGCGACCGACCAGGCGGTCGCCGAAGCCGCGGCGCAGGGCCTCATCCTCGGGTCGCTGTGCTCGGCGGTCGGCTCGTTCTGGGCTATCAACAAGCAGGCCTGGCCGGCGGGCGACCACAGCCGCATTCCGCCACCGCTCGCGACGCTGCAGCGCGGCAGGAGCTATGTCTTCGAGTTGCAGAACCTGACGCCGCACCAGCATCCGATCCACATTCACGGCCACAGCTTCAAATTTCTGAGATCGAACCGGCATGCGCTTCCCGTCCATCATGCCGACACGGTTCTGCTTCAGCCGAAGGAGCGGATCGAGGTGGCGCTGGTGGCGGACAATCCCGGCGACTGGATGCTCCACTGCCACATCATCGAGCATCAGGAGTCGGGCATGATGGGTTTCGTCCGGGTCACATGAGAATTCTCGCCGCAGCGCTCGCCGTCTCGGCGGCTATGGCGAGCGCGGGATTCGCCGCGACCGGCCTCGATTCGCGCATGGCGGCGACGCTCGGTAAGGCTTTGTTCGAGCGCGACTGGATTCCGGCGCCTGCCTCCACCGACTCGGCGGACGGGCTCGGGCCGCTCTTCGCCGCGAAGGGCTGCTCGGGCTGCCACGCCGGACCGGCGCTCGCCGCCCGCTTTACCGACGCGCCGGAACGGCGGGTCGCCGGACGCGGGCTGGTTGTCCGCTTCGGAGATATCGAAGGACATCCCGATCCGCTCTACGGTGCTGTCCTGCAGAACCAGGCGGTGCCGGGGGTCGAGCCGGAGGGGCGCATCGTGCTTACCTTCTCAGCTGCCGGCGATGGTCCGCTTATCGTCGACGTGACGCTCGATCGCGGGCCGCTTGCTTCCGCGACGCATCAATCGGTTCGGGTTGCGCCGCCGCTTGCCGGGCGCGCCATGCTCGATGCGATCGACCCGGCCGCCGTTCTGGCGCTTGCCGATCCCGACGATCGCGACCACGACGGTATCTCGGGCCGCGCGCGCCTGATCGATGTCGGCGGCGCCCCGACGCTCGGGCGCTACGGCTGGAAGGCCGGGACGACGGACCTCGACGAGCAGATCGCCGACGCCTTCGCGACCGACCTTGGTCTGTCGAGCGCCCGCCGTCCGTATCCACATGGGGACTGCACGTCCGCGGAGGCGGACTGCCTCGCCGCGCCGACCGGCGAGAGCGCCCGCCTTTCGGGGCGCGAGCTCTCCGAGGACATGATCGGCCTCGTCGCCGCCTACGTGAAAAGCCTGCCGGCGCCGGTGCGCGCCGCCGATCCGTCCGGCGGGGCGCTTTTCGCCGCGACCGGCTGCTCCGCGTGTCATGTGCCTGCAATGCCGGCGCGCGAGGGTGGCAGCGTGACGGCCTTCACCGATCTTCTCCTGCACGACATGGGTCCCGCTTTCGACGACGGGGTCGGCGCCCCCGGCGTCGCGCCGGCGGAATGGCGCACCGCGCCGCTGATGGCGATGTCGGGCGGGGCCGGCCGGCGCTACCTGCACGATGGCCGCGCGCCGACGCTCGATGCGGCGATTCGCGCGCATGGCGGCGAGGCGGATGCCGCGCGGACGCACTACATCTCGCTCAGCGATGCCGACCGGCAGGCGCTGCTGGCTTTCGTCGGGAGCCTCTGATGATCCGCATCCTGCTGTCGTTCGCCGCGATCCTCGGCCTGATTGCCCCGGCCGCGGCGCAGACCCCGATGAGCGGCGAGGGGACACCGATCATCCCGACGGCGACGGAGGCGGACTATGCCCGCGTGGTCGAGCAGGCGGTGACCAGATACATGCTGCCGGCCTACACATCGCTCAACGAGGCAACCACGGAGCTGGCGGCGTCGGTGGCGGATTTCTGCGCCACGCCAGAGCCGGCGAAGGTGAGCGCGGTCCGCCATGCCTTCCAGTCGACCGTCGCGGCTTGGGCAGGCGTCGATTTCCTCCGCTTCGGGCCGATGGCGCAGGACGGGCGCTACGAGCGCTTCGCCTTCTTCCCGGACGTGCATGGGACCGGCGCGCGGCAGATCCGCGGCTTCCTTGTCTCCCAGGACGAGGCGCTGCTGAAGCCCGGCGCGCTCGCCGGCCAGAGCGTCGCCGTGCAAGGCCTGCCGGCGCTGGAATCGCTCCTCTTCCTCGGGCGGGAATCGCTGCTGCAGCCGGCGCCGCCCGAGCCCTTCCGCTGCGCGCTTGCCGTGGCGGTCGCGAAGAACATGCAGACGATCGCCGACGAGGCGCTCGCCGGATGGCAGGGCGACAAGAGCTGGGCCGGGCTGATCGAGAATCCGGGTCCCGACAATCCCGTCTACCGCACGCACGCCGAGGCGATGACGGAAGTCCTGAAGGCGATCCTGACCGGCATCGAGCAGGTGCGCGACCAGCGCCTGACGGCGGCGCTCGGCAACGGGCCGGACGACGCGAAGGCGAGCCGCGCGCCCTACAACGTCTCGCGCCAGGCGCTCTTCTATATCGCCGCCTCGGCGGACGCGCTGCAGCGTTTCGCCGACGTGTCCGGCATTCTCGGCCTCTTGCCCGACTCGCAGGCGAGCTACGGCAATTCGGCGGATTTCGAGTTCTCCAACCTGAAGGGCGCGCTGGCCAAGACCGGCGCCGACATGGAAGCCGCGCTCGCCGATCCGCAACTCCGCTCAAGGCTCTCCTACGCGGCGATCGTGCTGCAAAGCCTGCGCGACCTCTTCCAGCGTCACGTCGCGGTGTGGGCAGGACTTTCGCCGGGGTTCAACTCGATGGACGGAGACTGACGGCAATGCTCGTCGACCGGCGCGCGCTGCTCGCGGGAGCCGGCGCGATCCTCGCCGCCGGGCTGGGTTCGCGCGCCGCCGCCTCGCTCGCCACGAGCGAGGTGCTGATCCTCGCTCCGGCGATGCGCGCCGATGGCAGCTTCGCCGTGATGGTGCTTGGCGAGCGCGGCGATCGCATCCGCGAGATCGCGCTGCCGGCGCGGGGGCACGACATCGCCGTGCATCGCGAGACCGGGAGGGCGGTCGCCTTTGCGCGGCGGCCGGGGACGTTCGCCGTCGCCTTCGACGTGCATGCCCGCAGCGCGCCGGAAGTCTTCGTCGCGCGGCCGGACCGGCATTTCTTCGGCCACGGCGCCTATTCGGCGGATGGCAGACTGCTCTTCGCGACCGAGAACGATTTCGCCGCCGGCACCGGCGTCATCGGGATATACGACGCGACCAACGGCTACGCGCGGCTCGGCGAATTCCCGACGCGCGGCATCGGCACGCACGAGGCGATCCTGCTGCCCGACGGGAAGACTCTCGCCATCGCCAACGGCGGGATCGAGACGACGCCGGAATACGGTCGCGAAGAGCTGAACATCGCGACGATGGATCCCTCGATCGCGTTCGTGGATCTCGACGGGCATCTGATTGCCCAGCACCGCCTGCCGGCGCGCTACCACCAGCTCTCCATCCGCCACATGGCCGTCGGGGCCGACGGAAAAATCTGGTTCGGCACGCAATGGGCAGGCGATCCGCTGGCGACACCCTCGCTTGTCGGCCGCGCGACACAGGAAAGTGGGCTTGAGCTGGTTGCCACTCCCGAGACGGAGCTGAACGAGATGCGCCGCTATGTGGGCGCGATGGCGGCGAGCCGCGACGGCACGCTGATCTCCGCTTCCGCCCCGCGCGGCGGCTACGTCGTCCACTTCAGCGCCGAGACGGGGCGCTATGTCGGCCGCACGCCGATCGCCGATTCGAGCGGCGTCACCGGTTATGGCGAACGTTCGGTGCTCGCATCGAACGGCGAGGGACTGATGGCGGAGCTCGGCGCGGATGGAGCGGAGAATTTGCTGACAAGCCTCCCCGGCGTCGCCTTCGACAATCACCTGCGGGCAATCGCGGGCTGACGGGTCGGGCACCTCGCGAAGCTTTGATCGGGCTGCCGTTTTCGTGGCGGATGGAGCCGGTAGGCTTTCCGCTCGTTGAAACGGGGCGAGCAGCAGGAGACGCCGGTGAACGATAATTTCAGCAGCAGGCCGAAGATCACGCAGGCGATGATCCAAGCCTATGACGACTACACGCATCTGACGCTCGACCGGCGCGATTTCATGCGCAAGCTGACCGCGCTCAGCGGCTCGGCGGCGGCCGCGGCTGCGATCGCGCCGATGCTTGCGGCCTCCTCGGCGCGGGCGGCGATCGTGGCGGAGGACGATCAGAGGCTGAAGGCCGAGACGATCACCTGGCCCGGCGCCGAGGGGCAGACGATGGCCGGTTATCTGGTTCGCCCGGCGGCTGCGTCCGGAAAGCTCCCGGCAGTGATTGTCGTGCACGAGAACCGCGGCCTCAATCCGCACATCAAGGATGTGGCGCGGCGGATGGCGCTCGAAGGCTTTCTGGCGCTCGCGCCGGATTTCCTCACGCCGTCCGGCGGGACTCCCGAGGACGAAGACAAGGCGCGCGACATGATCGGCGCGCTGCAGCCGGAGCAGACGGTGCAGAATGCGGTGGCGACGGTGGCGTTCCTGAAGGGCAGCGAGATGTCGAACGGCAAGGTCGGCATCATCGGTTTCTGCTGGGGCGGCGGGCTGGTGAACCGGACGGCCGTGCATGCAGGCGGCGATCTCGCGGCGGCCGTGGCCTATTACGGGCAGCAGCCGGATGCCAGCGACGCCGGGCAGATCAAGGCGAAGTTGATGCTCCACTATGCCGGCCTCGACGAGCGCATCGACGCCGGCATCCCGGCCTACGAGGCGGCGCTGAAGGCGGCGCACGTCGACTACCAGATCTTCGTCTATCCGGACGTCAACCACGCCTTCAACAACCACACTTCGGAGGCCCGCTACAACAAGCCGGCGGCCGATCTCGCCTGGTCGCGGACGGTGGAGTTTCTTAAGAGCGCGCTCAGCTAGCCTTGGCGCGGCTCCGCGTGGATAACGATGCGGGCGATGTCGGGCTTTCGTTCGCGCAGCAGCCGCTCGAGCTCGTCCACGCGGCGGTGCACGCTTTCCACCGTTGCGGTTGGTGAAAGCCGGCAATGCGCGACGAGCACTGTGCCGCGCTCGCTGCGGCGGACGCGCACGTCGTGGATCTCGGAGAGGCCGTCGATCGAGTTCGCCGCATCCTCCAGCGCCGCGACGTAGCTCTGGCGGAGCACCGCGGGCATCTCGCGCACGTCGGCCACTTCCGGCTCCAGCGGCTCGATGTGGATCTCGATCTCCGCCTCGCGACCGAACTCGCGGCGGATCGCCGCCTCCAGCCTGTCAGCAATGGCGTGCGCGTCGGCAAGGGCCAGCGCGCCCTCGAGCTCGAGGTCGAGCGCCAGCGCCAGCCGGTCATTCAGATGCTGGACGGTGATGTGATGCACTTCGAGCCTTTCGCGCTGCGCCACCAGATAGACGCGCTCGCGGACCGTCTCGTCGCTCGGCGAGACGGGCACCGACTGCAGGGTAACGTCGGCGTCAGCAAGCACCTCGCGCGCCGCGCGCATCGCCTCCGCTTCCACCTCGGCGGCCTGCTCGACGCCGAGTGAGCGCGGCACGTCGAGCGTCGCCTCGACGAAATGGCGCGAACCGACGCTGCGGACGCGAACATTGCTGACGCCGAGCACGCCGGGCGTGTCGAGCACGCGGGTCGCGATCAGCGCGGCCACGCCTTCCGGCGCGCGATCGACGAGCGCGTTCACGGTGTGGACGAGAAGCCGCAAGGCGAGCACCGCGATGATCGCGGCGACGGCGATGGCCGCCCCGGCGTCTCCCCACCAATAGCCGAAGGCAAGCAGGGCGAAGCCGCCCAGCACGGCGAGCGAGGAAAAGACATCGGAGGCGAAGTGTAGCGAATCCGCTTCCAGCGCCGCGCTCTGCGTCTCCCGCCCGACGCGCCGCAATTCCCGCGCCCGCCAGGCGTTCACGACGATCTCGACGAGCAGGACCGCTACCGCGACGAGGCTGAGCGGCGGAGGTGCCGATGCGGCGCTGATGCGGGCTACCGCCTCCACCATCACGCCGCCACCGAGGAGGAGAAGCAGCGTCGCCTCGCCGAGCGCGGCGACGTTCTCGAATTTTCCGTGGCCATAGGGGTGCTCGGCGTCCGCCGGCCGGTCCGCCACCCGCACCGCCATCCAGGTGACGGCGGTGGCGAGGAAATCGGTGCAGGAGTGCAGCGCATCGGTGATGAGCGCGAGGCTGCCGATGGAGAGCCCGACAACAAGCTTCACCGCCGCGAGGATGAGGCTCGCGACGAGCGAAATGGCGGCAGTGCGTTCCTTCAGGGTCATGGGAGAAAGGTCATGGGGCAGGGGTCATCGGACGGGCGGTCTGTCCCTTGGTAGTTGCGATTGGCGCATTCAGCCAGAGCGCCGCCGACTTTGCCCTGATCCCCGCGATAGGGCATGATCACGCAATCCTCATGGCTTCGTGCGACGGATCGGGCGGCCGGCTGCGTTGAAAGCCCTGAACAGCAGATCGGGTTCCTGGCGCGCATGTCCTTCTGGAAACAGGCTATTCTTTGTGCGGTGCTCGTGGTGGCGGCCGCGGCCGGCTGGTACGTCTACCGCAATCATCAGACTTCCGGGCAGGAGAGCGAGAGCGCCGGCGACGCGGGCCGGCAGCGCGGCGCCGGGCGTCAGAACAACATTCCGGGGCTGATCGGGGGCGGCGCCGTCAATGTCGTCACCGCGCCGGTCGAAACGGACACGTCCGGCGACACGGTCACGGCACTCGGCACGGCGAGCGCCGTGCAATCGGTGACGCTTTTCCCGCAGGTCACCGGAATTGTGACAAAGATTCTCTTCAAGGCAGGCGACGTGGTGAATGCCGACCAGCCGCTGCTGACGCTCGATGACGACGAGGAGCAGGTCGCGGCGGACCGCGCGCGCATCGAATATGCGCAGGCGCGCGCCGCGCTCGACCGGTCGCAGGCGCTCTCGAAGTCGAAGACGATTTCCAGCGTCGCGCTGTCGGAGGCCGAGATGGCGGCGCAGCTCGCCGAGAACGGCGTGCGGACCGCGGAGGTGACCGCGAGCCGCCGCGTCGTGCGGGCGCCGTTCGCCGGCACCGTCGGCCTCACCGACCTGTCGGTCGGCGACCTCGTCACCAACACGACAGCTGTCACGACGGTGGAGGACCTGACGACGGTGCGCGTCGGGTTCGAGGTGCCGGAACGCTGGGCCGGCCAGATCACCGCGGGTCAGGAGATCGTCGCCACCGCGCAGGCGCTTCCAGGCTCGAAGTTCGCCGGCAAGATCACCGGCATCGACAATCACGTGGACGCGACGACTCGTACGCTCCGCCTGCAGGCCGATCTCGCCAACGAGAAGGGGCTCCTGAAGACCGGCATGGCGATCATGGTCTCCCTTGCATTCGCGCCCGACCAGCAGCTCGCGGTTCCAAGCCTAGCCGTGCAATGGGACCGCAAGGGCTCCTTCGTGTGGAAGGTGGCGGAGGGCGCCGCCCGCCGCGCCGACGTCGCGATCGTGCGGCGGCAGAGCGGCATCGTCGTGGTCAAGGGCGAAGTGGCGCAAGGCGACAGCGTCGTTGTCGAGGGCCTGCTGCGGCTCCGCGAGGGCGCCAAGGTGACCGAGGTCAACCAGACTCCGACGATCGTCGAGGAAACGCCGCTCAGGCCGACCACCGGGCCGGCCGACGAGAGCGTTCCGGCCGCAACCGGCGGCGCGCCGGCAAGCGCGCGGAGCTGAGCGGGTGGCAAAGCAGTTCGAGGACGCGCGCGCCTGGCTGAGCGAGGCGACGAAGGGCATCTCCGCGCTGTCGGTGCGCCGCCCGGTGCTCGCGATCGTCGCCAACCTGCTCATCGTGCTGGCCGGGCTTGCCGCCTTCCGGGGCGTCGAGATCCGCGAGCTGCCGGACGTCGACCGTCCGGTCATCACCATCCGCGCCGTCTATGAAGGAGCGACGCCCGAGACGATCGACCGGCAGGTCACCGACATTCTGGAAGGCGCCGCCTCGCGCGTGCCCGGCGTCAAGTCGATTTCCTCATCGAGCCGCTCCGGCTCGAGCCGCGTGGTGGTCGAGTTCAACGAATCCGTCGACATCAACGTCGCGGCGAGCGACCTCCGCGACGCCGTCGGCAATGTGCAGCGCCAGCTTCCCGACGAGGTGGACGACATCACGGTCGTCAAGGCCGACGACAATTCCGACGCGATCATGCGGCTCGCCGTCACCGCGGAGAGCATGTCGATCCAGGACCTGACGCAACTCGTCGAGGACCAGGTCGAGGATCGGCTTGCCGCCGTCGAAGGCGTCGCCGAGGTCACCCTTTTCGGCGATCGCGAGCCGCTGGTGCGCGTGCTGATCGATCCGAACGCCATGGCCGCCCGCAGCCTCACCGTCGCCGACCTGACGACGGCGCTCGCCACCGTCGCCTCCGACGTCCCGGCCGGCAATCTTTCCGCCGGCGACCAGTCGCTGCTGGTGCGGGCCGATGCGAGCGTCAGGAACGCCGACGACATCAAGGCGATCCAGATCAACAAATCGACCAAGGTCGGCGATATCGCGGACGTGATCTTCGGCCCGGCGGAAGAGACGAGCACTATCCGCATCAACGGCCAGACCGGCATCGGCCTCGGCATCATCCGGCAAGCGCAGTCGAACACCCTCGACATCTCCGATGGGGTCACCAGCGCGGTCGCAGAGCTCGACAAGAGCCTGCCGCAGGGCGTGCACATCAGGGTGACCTCGGACGAATCCACCTTCATCGGCGGCGCGCTCGGACGCGTGCTGGAAACGCTCGGCGAGGCGACGCTCATCGTGGTCGCCGTCATCTTCCTGTTCCTGCGGTCGGGACGCGCCACGATCATCCCGGCGCTCACCGTTCCGATCGCGCTGATCGGCACGCTCGCGGCGATCTACCTCGCCGGCTTCTCCATCAACATCCTGACGCTGCTCGCCATCGTGCTGGCGACCGGGCTTGTCGTCGACGACGCCATCGTCGTGCTGGAGAACATCGAGCGGCATCGCGCGATGGGGATGGGCGCGCGCGCCGCGGCGGTGCTCGGCGCCAAGCAGGTGTTCTTCGCGGTTATCGCCACCACGGCCACGCTCGCGGCGGTGTTCATACCGATCTCCTTCTTCCATGGAACGGCAGGCCGGCTGTTCTCGGAATTCGGTTTCGTCATGGCCTTTGCGGTGGTGCTCTCCGCCTTCGTCGCGCTGACGCTCACGCCGATGCTCGCATCGCGCATCCTCCGGGAGCACGAGGGCGAATCCGCCTACCTCAAGAATCCGCTGCTCCGCCGGCTTGGCGCGATAGGCGCCGGCATCGAGGGGGGCTACCACCGGCTGCTCGGCAAGGCGCTTGGCGCGCCGTGGGTCGTGGTAGCCGCCTCGCTGGTCTTCGCCGGCGTGGCCGTCGTCGTCTATACGCAGCTTCCCGAGCAGCTCACCCCGAACGAGGATCGCGGCGTGATCCCGATCTCGGTCAGCGCGCCGCAGGGCGTCAGCGTCGACTTCATGGACATGGAGATGCGGCAGATCGAGGCCGCCGTCGATCCGCTGGTGAAGAGCGGCGAGGTGACCAACATCTTCCTGCTCGCCGGCCAGCAGCAGGCGAATTCCGGCTTCGTGGTGCTCACGCTCGCGCCGTGGGAGGAGCGGACCCGCAGCGCGCAGGCGATCGTGCGCGAGCTTACGCCGCGGCTGCAGAAGATTGCCGGCGTGCAGATTTCGATGCGCTCGGCCAACAGCCTCGGAATCCGCGGCGGCGGCCAGGGCCTGCAGTTCGCCATCACCGGCAACGACTACGACACGCTCGCCGACAAGGCGACCGAGCTGCAGCACGCGATGGAAGACCTGCCGAGCTTCGACACGGTCCGCCTGAACTACAACACGACGCAGCCGGAGCTCTCCGTCCACATCGATCGCGCCAAGGCTTCCGATCTCGGCGTCTCGGTCGATACGCTCGGCACCACGTTGGCGACGCTGCTCGACGGCAAGGAGCTGGGGAAATTCTACGTCGGCGGCGACGCCATCCCGGTGCGCGCCCAGGCGCCGGATGGAACGATCGACGACCCCGGGGACCTGGAAGGCATTTTCGTGAACGCGGCGGCCGGACGGATGGTGCCGCTCTCCTCCTTCGTGACGGTGACGGAGGTTGCGGTCGCCTCGGAACTGCCGCGCGAGGGGCAGCGGCGGGCGGTGCCGATCAACGCGACGCTGAAGCAGGGGGTCGACCTCGGCCACGCCATGGATGCGCTGCAGGAGGTCGCGCCGAGGATTCTCGCGCCGGACATGGGCATCCGCTACCTCGGCGAGGCGGCGGCGCTGAACGAGACGTCGAGCGGCGTCGCCGTCACCTTCGGCTTCGCGCTGATCGTCGTGCTCCTCGTCCTGGCGGCGCAGTTCGAGAGTTTCGTCAGCGCCATCATCATCATGTTCACCGTGCCGTTCGGACTGGCGGCGGCGGTCTTCGCCATCGCGCTCTCCGGCGGCTCGATCAACATCTACAGCCAGATCGGCCTCGTGATGCTGGTCGGTATCATGTCGAAGAACGGCATCCTGATCGTGGAGTTCGCCAACCAGCTCCGCGAGCGCGGCTTCCGCGTCGAGGACGCCATCCGCGAGGCCTGCCGCATACGCCTGCGGCCGGTGGTGATGACCATGATCGCGACCGTCGCCGGCGGCGTGCCGCTGGTGCTGATGGGCGGCGCCGGCGCCGAGGCGCGCCAGGCGCTCGGCTGGATCGTGGTCGGCGGCCTCGGCTTCGCCGCCTTCATCACGCTCTTCGTGACGCCCGTCGCGTTCCTGCTTCTCGCCCGCTTCTCGCGTCCGCGCTCGGCCGAAGCGGAGCGGCTCGAGACGGAGCTTGGCGAGGTCCACGACGCCGATCTCCTCGTCGGCGGCGAGGGAAGCGCCAAGCCCTATCCGGTGGCGGCGGAGTAGATGATGCGCGCCCTGCTCGCTCACGGGATCGTGCACCCTCCGGCCTGGGGAACGGCCGTCGCCTCTTTCCCGTTGCGCTCCCAGGGTTCATTCTCTGTTCAGCGACCAAGGCGGCAGACTCCCCGCCCGATATTCAGCGCACGGTGTCCGTTGGCGAAGAATGAGGACGCGGCCGCGGTCGATCACGGCGAGATCCGCGCCATCGCGAGGGGCGATTCCGCCGCTTTCCAGCGGTTGATCGACCGCGAGGGGCCGCGGCTGCTGCGCTTTGCGCGCGGCCTGCTCGGCAGCCTCGACGAAGCCGAGGATTGCGTGCAGGAGACGTTTATCCGGCTTTGGGAAAACGCCGCCGCATGGAAGCCCGAGGCGCGTATCGGCACGTGGCTCTACCGCGTCTGCTACAAT
>JBBQVL010000024.1:0-50053 GCA_038211615.1 Hyphomicrobiales bacterium | reverse complement strand
ACACGTTCAACTACGACGCGCTCAAAGTCTTCAACGACGACCTGCAGATGCGCTCCGACTGGGTGATGCCGATCTGCACGGGCGAGGAGCGCCTGAAGGGCGCGGACGGCGCCAAGGTCCACCCGACGCAGAAGCCCGAGGCGCTGCTCTACCGCGTGCTCCTGGCGACCACGAAGCCCGGTGACCTCGTGCTCGACCCGTTCTTCGGCACCGGCACCACCGGCGCTGTGGCGAAGCGCCTCGGCCGGCACTTTCTGGGCATCGAGCGTGACGAGACCTATGCCGCGGCGGCGCGGGGCCGGATCGACGCGGCGCGTCCGGCGACAGGCGCGGTGCTCAAGGTGATCGAGGGAAAGCGGGCCGAGCCGCGCATCCCGTTCGGTTCGCTGATGGAGGCCGGGTTGATCTCACCGGGCGACGTGCTGACGGATTCGCGGAAAAGGTTCGCAGCGACAGTGCGCGCCGATGCCTCGCTCCTCTGCGAGGCGGACGGGAGCCAGCATGTCGGCTCAATTCACCGCGTGGGGGCGGCGGTGCAGGGGCTGGAAGCCTGCAACGGCTGGACATTCTGGCACGCCGAAATGGCGGGCGCACTGCAGCCGATCGATACGCTCAGGAGCGAGATGCGGAAAGCGATGGCAGTTTAGGCAGGGTGCGCGTCCTCGCGCACCTCTACCGACGCAAGCGGAGAGGACGGCGGGACGCCGTCCCTCCAGGGCGCGAGACGGCGCGCCCTCAATCAGCAGGCGATGCCGTAGCGGACAAGGTCCGCGCGCAGCTTCTCGGCTGACGTGAACAGCTCCGCCTTCCAGCCATGCGCGCGCGCCGCCTCTACATTGTGAGGCGAATCGTCGAAGAAGAGCGTCGCGGACGGCGTCAGGTCGAACGACCGCGTGTGGTGCTCGTAGATCGCCGGGTCGGGCTTGATGAGCCGCACCTCGCCGGAGACGGTCACGCCGCGGCTCTCCGCAAGCGCCGGAAAGCGCCGCTGCGCTTCGCGAAACGTGTCGCTGGCGAAATTGGTGAGGAGCGTCACGTCGTGGCCGCGCGCGATCAGCGAGCGAAGGATCGCGATCGACTCCGGATATTCGTGGCTCACCATCAGGTGCCAGTTCTTCCTGAAGGCGCGGATCAGCTCGTGCTTGTCGGGGTGGCGGGCGATCGCCTCCGCCTCCGCTTCCTCCCACGAACGGCCGCGGTCCTGCTCGATGTTCCAGGCGCTCGTGCAGACGTCGCGGAGGAACGCCTCGCGCTCCGCGTCGACGGGAATGAGCTCGCGATAGGCCTGGTGCGGGTCGTAGTGCACCAGCACGCGTCCGACGTCGAAGACGATGTGGCGGATCTCTGTCATGGCTTCCTTGCTGCGGGCTTCGTTGCCCCCGGATAAGCGGCCTCGATAGCCTTTTTCATGACGCTAGGCAGTGCTTCCTCGGAAAGCGTCGCCGCCGGCGCCCACCAGTGACCGGCCGGCGGGGCCGTGTCCGCGCCGACCTCGGCCCGCTCGATTGCAAGCCGCAGCGCGAAATGCGTGAAGACGTGCTCCACCGGGACGGCGAGCGCCTGCCAATCCGCCGCGACAGGCTGCGCGCGATGGTGGTCGGCGATTTCCCGCCAGTCGGTGCCCGGAACCTCCGCCATGCCGCCAAGGAGCCCGCGCGGCGGGCGGCGGCGGAGCAGGATCGCGCCATCGGCGCGGCGCGCGACGAAGGCGGTGCCGTAGCGCGTCGGCCGCGGCTTCTTCGCGATCCTCGCCGGCAGCTCCGCCTGCCGGCCGTCGCGCCGCGCGAGGCACGCCTCCGACCACGGGCAAAGCGCGCAGGCCGGCTTCTTCGGCGTGCAGATCGTCGCGCCGAGATCCATCAGCGCTTCCGCGAATTCGCCCGGGCGCTCGTCCGGGACGAGCGGCTGAAGTGCGGCGTGGATGAGCGGCTTCGCCGCCGGCAGCGGCGTGTCGATGGCGAAGACGCGGGCGATCACCCGCTCCACGTTGGCGTCGACCACCGCCACCGGCTCGTCGAAGGCGATCGCGGCGATCGCGGCGGAAGTGTAAGCGCCGATCCCCGGCAGGCCGGCGAGTTCGCCGGCGCTTTCGGGAAGGCGCGCGCCGGTCCGCGACGCCACGGCGCGGGCGCAGGCGATCAGGTTGCGGGCGCGCGAGTAGTAGCCAAGCCCGGCCCACGCCGCCATCACGTCGTTCTCGCCAGCCGCCGCCAGGTCGCCGATCGTGGGCCATCGAAGGGTGAAGCGCTCGAAATAGGGCCCGACGGCCGCGACCGTCGTCTGCTGCAGCATCACCTCCGACAGCCAGACCCGGTAGGGATCGGCGCGCACGCCTTCGCGCCGCTCGCGCGGGCCGATCCGCCAGGGGAGACGCCGCGCGTGCCGGTCATACCAGGCGAGGAGCGCGTCCGCGGTCGGGAGCGTTCCCTGTGAGCGGGGGTGATTTTGCCTTGCGGGCGTGCTGCGCTTCGCTAGCTTGGCGGGCATCGCGCCACTGTGGTCGCCGCGACGCGACTGGCAAGGCCCAAGAGGAGCGTCGTCAAC
Organism: Hyphomicrobiales bacterium; assembly: GCA_038211615.1. GTDB lineage: Bacteria > Pseudomonadota > Alphaproteobacteria > Rhizobiales > Afifellaceae > DASWJZ01. Next base: position 47,509 of record JBBQVL010000024.1, on the reverse strand, counting down.
AGGTGCAATATCCGTCGCGGCCGGCCGCCAAGCCCGTCGCCGAGCTGATCGGGGGAACGCTCGACCCGATCGCGCGGAAGCGCGGCCTTGCGCGCGCCGAGCTTCTTTCGTGGTGGCCGGAGATCGTCGGCGCGGACTATGCGGGCCGCACCGCGCCGGAGCGCATACGCTGGCCGCGCGATGGCGGTGCGGCGACCCTGGTGGTGCGCTGCGATCCCTCGCTTTCGTTGCAGTTCGCGCACGAGACGGACCGCGTCCGCGAGCGCCTCAACGCCTATTTCGGCTACCCCGCCGTGGGCGCCGTGCGGATCGTGCGGCAGGCGATCGGGGTGGAGCGGGATGTCCGCCCGAAACCCGCGGAGGCGCCTGAGATTTCCGCGGCGGTCGAGGGCCGGCTCGGCCGTGTCGAGGGGCCGCTGCAGGATTCGCTTCGCGCGCTCGCCCGCAACATTCTCGCACGATCGTGACGGTTTGGCGCGTTTCGCTCCGGCCCGGGATATCCTATACCGGCCCGCGAACGCGCTTCCCGTTCAGCTTCCGTTCAACGCGCCTTCGCTTCAATCGTCCCGGAAATCTCCGGAAAGGGTTGTGACATGCTCAAGCTTGCCCGCCGCGCGGTGATCCTCGCCGCCTCTCTCGCCGCCGCGCTGGCGCTGGCCCAGGCGTCCTTCGCGCAGGATGCGCCGCCGGTGAACACCGCCGACCTCTATGCGCCCGGCCAGCTCGGCGAGAAGGTTCTCGGCCCGGCGGACGCGAAGGTCACTGTCGTCGAATACGCATCGATGAGCTGTCCCCATTGCGCGCATTTCGACGCGACGACGTTCGACGATTTCAGGCTGAAATACGTCGACACCGGCAAGGTGCGCTACATCTTCCGGGAGTTCCCGCTGAACGCGCCGGCCTATGCCGCCGCCATGGTGGCGCGTTGCGCCCCGGCCGACAAATTCTTCGACGTGGTCCACACCTATTTCCGCTCGCAGGACAAATGGCTGGTCGGAAACGACCTCAAGGCTGCGATCCTGACGATTGCCAAAGGCTTCGGATTCACCGATCAAACTTTTGATGCGTGCATAGCGAATCAGGCACTATTCAAAGCGATCAACGATGTGCGCGACCGCGGCTCCTCGTTCGGGGTGCAGGCAACGCCGACCTTTTTTATTAATGGTAAGAAGTACGAAGGGGCGCTGACGCTTGACGAACTGGACAAGGCCATCACGCCCCTGCTTTAGCGAGTTCTGCGGCCGGCTTCTCGCCGGCCCCGGATGCGTGCTCCGATGAAGGTGAACCGCATCCGCCTGCACGGGTTCAAGTCTTTCGCCGACGCCATCGACATCCCGATCCAGCCAGGCGTCACGGGCGTCGTCGGGCCGAACGGCTGCGGCAAGTCGAATCTCGTCGAAGGCCTGCGCTTCGTGATGGGCGAAAGCTCCTACAAGGCGATGCGCGGCGGCGGCATGGAGGACGTGATCTTCTCCGGCTCCGGCGCGCGGCCCTCGCGCAACGCGGCCGAGGTGACGCTTTTCGCCGAGCGCGACGAGGGGACGGGCAGGGGACCCGAGGCGGTCGAGATCGCGCGCCGCATCGAGCGCGATCTCGGTTCGAGCTACCGCATCAACGGACGCGAGGTGCGCGCCCGCGACGTGCAGATCCTTTTCGCCGACGCGGCGACCGGCGCGCATTCCTCCGCGCTTGTCCGCCAGGGGCAGGTGGCGGAGCTGATCGCGGCGAAGCCGGAGAAGCGGCGCGGCATCCTGGAAGATGCGGCCGGCATCTCCGGGCTGCATGCCCGCCGCAACGAGGCGGAGCAGAAGCTCCGTGCCGCGGAAACGAATCTCGGCCGCCTGAACGACGTGATGGCCGAGATCGACGCGCGGCTCGAAGATCTGAAGCGCCAGGCGCGACAGGCGATCCGCTATCGCAAGATTTCCGCCGAGATACGCCAGCTCGAGGCGACCCTCTTCGTCATCAACTGGGAGACGGCGCTGGCGCGTCTTGCAGAGGCCGAGGCGGAATTCGCCGAGGCTGAGGCGCAATTCGCCGCCGCCACAAATGCGCAGGCGGAAGCCGCGATCGCCGAGGCCGAGGCCGCCGCGCGGCTGCCGGCGCTCCGCGATGCCGCCGGACTGGCCTCCGGTGCGCTCGACCGGGCAAGGGCTGCCGCGGTTTCCCTCGATCGCGAGGAGGAGCAGCACAAGGCGCGGCGGCAGGAGCTGATTTCCCGACGCCATCAGGCCGGGGCCGACCTGCAGCACGAGACCGAGATCAGTCACGACGCTGCTACCGCCGCGGAGCGCCTCAACGCGGAGGAGGACGGCCTCCAGCAGGAGAGGGAGCAGGCGGCCGGCCGTATCGCGAGCGCGCGCGCCGCTGCCGAGACGGCGGCCGCTTCAGTGACGGCGCGCGAGGCGGAATTTGCCGCGGCGGCAGGTGCTCTTGCCGCGGCCGGCGCGGAACGCGCGGCGCGCGAACGGGCGCGGCGCGAAGTGCAGGCGAAGCTCCGGCGGCAGGAAGACGAGCGTCTGTCGGTGCTGCGCGACCGCGACCGCATCGAGGTCGAGCACGGCGACGACACGAGCCTGCGTGACGCTTCAGCGGCGCTGGCGGACGCCGAGGCGCTGCTGATCGATCGCGAGAGCGAAGCGGAAGCGGCGGAATCGACCTTCACCGCCGCGCGTGAAGCGGAACGCCGGGCGCGCGGCCCCTATGACGCGGCCGAGCGGACCTTCGGCGCGCTGGACGCCGAGGCGCGCACGCTCTCCGCGCTGCTCGACACGGAAAACATCGGCAAGTTCCGGCCGCTCACCGACTCGCTTTCCGTCAAGCCCGGCTACGAGAATGCGCTTGCGGCGGCGCTTGGCGACGACCTCGATGCGTCGCTCGATCAGGAAGCTCCGGCCTTCTGGGGGGCGTCCGGGACCGGGGACTTCGATCATCGGCTTCCCGAGGGAGCCGAGCCGCTTGCCGGGTTCGTCGAGGCCCCGGACAACCTCAGTCGCCGGCTCCGCCAGGTCGGCGTGGTGAGCGATGAGCTTGGCGCCGCGCTGCAGCCGAAGCTCGCGGCGGGGCAGCGCCTCGTGACGCGGGACGGCCGGCTCTGGCGCTGGGACGGCTTCAACGCCCAGCCGGGCTCCGCGGCATCGGGAGCGCGCCGGCTCGAGCAGCGCACGCGGCTCGGCGTCGTCGAGCAGGAACTGAAATCCGCGCGCGATGCCGTGGAGGCCGCGCTCGACGTCTTCGGCACCGCGACGCAGATCCGCGCCGACGCGGAACATCTGAACGCCGAGGCGCGCCGCGCCGCACAGGATGCCCGCGAGGCGCTCGACGCACGTCGCAGGACGCATTCGGAGGCGGAGCGCCGGCACAGCCTGATCACGGAACGGCTTTCTGCGCATGCCGCCGCGCTGGCGCGGATCGAGGCGGATACGGAAGCGTCGCGCGCCGAGCTCGCGGCTGCCGAGGATGCGCTGGAAGGCCTCTCCGACACGTCCGCGCTCGAACGGCGGCGCGACGACGTGCAGGCGGACCTTGCCGAGGATCGGAGCCGCGCCGCCGAGACCCGGCTCGATGCCGAGCGGGCGGCGCACGAGGAGACGGTGCGCCTGCGCCGCCTTGCCGACATTGCGACTGAGCGCGCCCGCTGGGACGCACGCATCAAGCGGGCCGAAGAGCGCGTCGCCGAGCTCAAGGAGCGGCTGGCCTCGCTCGACATGGAGATTGCCGGCGTCCCCGACGATCCGGAGAGTTTCGCCGGTCGCCGCGCGGCGCTCCTGGCCGATGTCGCGGCGGCTGAAGCGGTCGTCGCCTCGGCGCGCGCCGATCTCGCCGCGGCGGAGGCTTTGCATGGGACAGCCCGGGGCGCGGCGCGCCGGGCGCTCGACGCGCTCGCCGCGGCGCGCGAGGTTCGTGGCCGCGACGAAGAGCGCGTCATTGCCGCCACGGCGCGCAAGACCGAGCTTGCGGCGCAGGCCGCGGAACGGTTCGATGTCCCGCTGGCCGAGCTTCGCGCGCTGGCCGAGCTTGATCCTGCCGCCGCGCTGCCGGAAGCGGTTGCGACCGAGAGCCGGCTCCACAAGCTGAAGGCGGAGCGGGAGCGGCTCGGCGGCGTCAATCTTCGTGCCGAAGAGGAATCGCAGGAACTGGAGACGCGGCTCGGCGAGATGCGCAGCGAGCACGAGGACCTTGAGGAGGCCATCAAGCGCCTCCGGCTCGGAATCCAGAATTTGAACCGCGAAGGCCGCCAGCGGCTGCTCGCGGCGTTCGAGATCGTGAACGGCCACTTCATCAGCCTCTTCCAGCATCTCTTCGGGGGCGGCACGGCCGAGCTGAAGCTGACCGGCTCCGACGATCCGCTCGAAGCGGGGCTCGAAATCATCGCCCGTCCGCCCGGCAAGCGTCCGCAGACCATGACGCTGCTCTCGGGCGGCGAGCAGGCGCTGACCGCGCTGGCGCTGATTTTCGCGGTGTTCCTCACCAATCCCTCGCCGATCTGCGTCCTCGACGAGGTCGATGCGCCGCTCGACGACGCGAATGTCGAGCGCTTCTGCGCGCTCCTCGCCGACATGCGGCGGCGCACCGAGACGCGCTTCGTCGTCATCACCCACAACCCGATCACCATGGCCAACATGGACCGGCTCTACGGGGTGACCATGGCCGAGCGCGGCGTGTCGCAGGTGGTGTCCGTCGACCTGCAGGCCGCCGAGCGTTTTCGCGAGGCGAGCTGAGCCAGTCGATCAGCCGCGTCGTTGGAGTGAAGAGTGAAGGAGTTTCAAGGACTTGGCCCTGTCCTTGCGTGGCTTGACACACTCCGGGGCGAAAATTATGGTGCGCGCGGTTTCGGAGGGGCTCAGCCCTGCCGATATCGCCCGCCGACATCTGTTTATGCTCTGTCTGAACAGTCTTCCAAGGTAATCGGATGGCGGCACGGGACGGCAGTACGGACAAGGGGCATGGCGCGGAGTCCGACGCCGACCTTGCCCGCCGGCTGGACCGGTTGTCGCGCGACCTCGATGCGGAGAAGCGCGAGCGTGCGGCGGCCGCGCCCGTCGAGCGCAACGACGGCGCGGGTTACGCCCAGGCGGTGAAGCTGGGGAGCGAGTTCGTCGCCGGCATTCTGGTCGGGGCGGCTCTGGGGTGGGGACTGGATCGCGTGGCCGGAACTTCGCCATGGGGTCTGATCGGGCTCCTGCTGCTCGGCTTCTGTGCCGGCGTGTTGAACGTGGTGCGCGCCACCGGCCGGATGACGGCGGCCGCGCAGGGACGCGACGAGAACGGGCGGCCGCGATAGCCGCGCCGCAATGGGCTGGGCGAGAGGGATTTAAGGCGTGGAACCGACTGCAGCCGCCGACAAGGTCGATCCGATCCATCAGTTCGGCATCAACCCGCTCTTCAATCTCGGGCCGATCGCCTACACCAATTCCGCGCTGTTCATGACGGTCGCCGTGCTGCTGATCGCGGCGCTCCTGATCCTCGGCACCAGCGCCCGCGCCGTCGTGCCGGGCCGCATCCAGTCGCTCGCCGAGATTTCCTACGAATTCGTCGCCAACATGCTGCGCGAGAGCGCCGGCAAGGAGGGGATGAAGTTCTTCCCCTTCGTGTTCTCGCTGTTCATGTTCGTGCTCGTCCTGAACGTCATCGGGCTGGTGCCCTATTTCTTCACGGTGACGAGCCACATCGTCATCACCGCCGCGCTGGCGCTGACCGTGATCCTGACGGTGATCATCTACGGCTTCTACAAGAACGGCCTGAAATTCCTCGGCCTCTTCGTTCCGCACGGCGTGCCGGGCTATCTGATGCCGCTGGTCGTGATGATCGAAGTCCTCTCATTCCTGTCGCGGCCGATCAGCCTTTCGGTGCGTCTCTTCGCCAACATGCTGGCGGGGCACATCACGCTGAAGGTCTTCGCGAGCTTCATCATCATGCTCAGCGCCTTCGGCTTCGCCGGCTGGCTCGGCGCGATCATCCCCTTCGCCATGACCGTGGCGCTCACCGCGCTTGAGGTCCTGGTCGCCTTCCTGCAGGCCTACGTCTTCGCGATCCTGACCTGCATGTATCTGAACGACGCGATCCATCCCTCGCACTGAGGACGGATCCGGCAGACTTTCCGACGAACGCAAGCCTTCCGACAGACGCAGACTTTTCTGACAAACGCTGACTCTGAGAAACAAGGAGAACTGAGATCATGGAACAAGCGATCATCGATGCCGGCAAGTATATCGGCGCCGGCATGGCCTGCCTCGGGATGGGCGGCGCGGGCATCGGCCTCGGCTCGCTTTTCGGCAACTATCTCGCCGGCGCGATCCGCAACCCGGCAGCGGCCGACGGACAGTTCGGCCGGCTGATCTTCGGCTTCGCCGTGACCGAGGCGCTCGGCATTTTCTCGCTGCTGATCGCGCTCCTGCTCATCTTCGCCGTCTAGGCGAGCACTAACCGGAGGCGGCCGGTCCGGCCGCTCTCACTGGGGCATGCCGTTGGATCTCATCTCATCCGCCTTTGCGCAGACCGAAGCGCCGGCGACCGATCTCGTCGCGGGAACGGCGGCGCCAGCCGCCGCGCACGGGGAGGGGCATCACACCTTCCCGCCCTTCGATCCGGCGACGTTCGGGCCGCAGCTCTTCTGGCTCGTGATCCTGTTCGGCATCCTCTACTTTCTGATGAGCCGGCTGGCGCTGCCGCGGATCGGCTCGATCCTTGAGCAGCGCGACAAGCGCATTGCCGGCGACCTCGCCGAAGCCGCGCGCATGAAGCAGGCCTCCGACGCCGCGATCGCCGCGCACGAGCAGGCGCTGGCGGAGGCGCGGCAAAATGCTCACGGGATCGGCCAGAAGGCCCGCGACGTCGCCAAGGCGGAGGCCTCCGCCGACCGCACGCGCATCGAAACGGAGCTTAACGGCAAGCTCGGCGCCGCCGAGGCGGAGATCGCCAAGGTCAAGACGCAGGCGCTCGCCGGCGTCGATGCCATCGCGCGCGATGCGGTGGAGGCGATCGTGGAGGCGCTGGTCGGCGTGCAGGTCGGCAAGGCGGAGGTGGCGAGCGCGGTCGCGGCCGCCATGGCGGAAGGGGCCTGACATGAACGCCACCCAATGGGCGACATTCTGGGTCTTTCTCGGCCTCCTCGTCTTCATCGGCGTCCTCATCTACCTGAAGGTGCCGGGGATGGCGGTGGCGGCGCTCGACAAGCGCTCCGCCAAGATCAAGTCCGACCTCGACGAGGCGGCGCGGCTTCGTTCCGAGGCTGAGGCGCTGCTGAAGCAATATCAGCGCAAGCGCGGCGAGGCGGAGGCCGAGGCGGCCGCCATCGTCGCCCAGGCGCAGCGCGAAGCGACCGCGCTCGGCGAAGAGGCCCGCACGCGTATCGAGGACTACGTTGCACGCCGCACCAGGGCGGTGGAGCTGCGCATCGCCCAGGCCGAGACGCAGGCCGTCGCCGAAGTCCGGAGCCGCGCGATCGATGTTGCCGCCGCCGCCGCCGGCCGCATCCTCGCGGAAGAAGCGAAGGGCGGCAAAGGCGACGCACTGATCGAGCGGGCGATCGATACGGTCAGGAAGAGCCTGAACTGAAGTCGGCTTCCTGCGGCCGTCATTGCCGGGCTTGGCCCGGCAATCCACTCCATAACGTCGAGACCGGCCGCCAGCGGGATGCCTGCCATGGTCGAGCCATGGCGCAAGACAATTCAGGGCGCCGCTGCGGCGGGATCGGCCCAGGCTTCCGAAAGCTCTCCCTGCACCGGCTCGAAGAAGGCCGCCACGCGCCAGAAGCTGCGCCGATGCAGCCGGCAGGGTCCGAGTTCCGTCAACGCCGCCTGGTGCATCTTCGTCGAGTAGCCCTTGTGCGCGGCGAGGCCGTAGCCGGCGAAGGCGGAATCGCAGCGCGTCATCAGCCGGTCGCGGATCACCTTGGCGACGATCGAGGCGGCCGCGATCGAAAGGCAGGTGGCGTCGCCGCCGATGATGGGCCGCGCCTCGCAGGGCATCCGCTGCGGAACGACGTTGCCGTCGATCAGCACCGCGTCGACAGGCGTGGAGAGGCCGCGGACCGCGCGGCGCATGGCGGCGAGCGTCGCCTGCAGGATGTTGATGCGGTCGATCGCGGCGACCGAGCCGAACGCGAATGAAATCTCGGCCGTTCTGCAGAGCGCGGAGAAAATCTCCTCGCGCGTGGCGGCGGTCAGCGCCTTCGAATCGGCGATCCCCTTCGGAATCTTTTTCGGATCGAGCACCACTGCCGCGGCGACAACGGGGCCGGCGAGCGGCCCGCGTCCCGCCTCGTCAACCCCTGCGACACGCAGGAAGCCTTCGCGGAAGAGCTTTCGCTCGGTGCGGAAGTTCGCGGTGACCGGCGGCGCGCGGTCAAGGGATTCGGCAAGCGCCATGGCCCCGGATAGGCCGATGCCGGAGCGTGCGCAATCGCGGACTTCGGGCAAGGCCGGCTTGCCCACGATCCTCACGCGTCAACCCATCACATTGCTGCTTTTGCCGGCGGCCGACGCCTGGCGCCGTCCGCCCGTCGCCCCTCGATGAAATGCGCGGCGAAGTGGGCCATGATCTCGTCGACGAAATTCGGCCTGATGTGGACGCCGTCCTCCATCAGCACCAGCTTGCGGCTCGACATGGTCGCCATCTCGTAGCTTGGAAAATAGTCGATCTCGCCCGGATGCAGGCTCTGCCAGGTCTCGGCGCAGGTGCGCAGCGTCGCCTTCGACATGGCGTTCGCCACCACCACGTCGCGCTCGGTGAAGGTTGCGGTGAGCGCCACCGGCGATACGGTGACGATGATGTGGCACGCGGGATTGTGGCGCTTCAGAAGCGCGAAGATCCGCTCCAGATTCTCCATGTTCTCCTGGAAATCCAGCACGCGGAATTCGAAGCGCTCGGGGTCGGAGAGCAGCGGCTTCTTCTTCTTTCCGACCGCCGCGAGGTTGGGCACGAAGTTGATGATGTCCTGCAGCTTCCTGTCATACCAGCATTCGGTGAGGCCGAGCGTGATGGTGACGAGGGAGGCGGAGAGCGCGCGGGCGAAATAGGCGGTGAGGTTGCTCCGCCGTTCGGCGATCACCTTGAATGCCTCCGCCGGGACGAGCGGATGCGAGTGAAGGTCGACGTAGCGCCAGAGCCGGGTCTGGAATATCGCCTCCTCGGGAAAGGTCTTCTCGCCCGACGCCCATTCAAGCTCGCGCAGGATGGAGGAGGTGTTGTAGCGGTTGGCCCAGCCCGAGCCCTCCGTGTCGGCTCCGAGCACGCTCTTGCCGTCGACCAGCGAAAGGACGTTGTAGCCCTGCATCGCCAGCGAGCGTTCCACCGAACGGGCGAAGCACGATCCGATGGTGAAGATGCTGTCGTCGCGCGCGATTGTGCGCGAGACGTTCACTCCGGGCCGGAAGATCGGCTCCTTCAGCCGCTGCGTCGCGTGATCGCGGTTTGCTTCGCTGCGCGAGAACCAGCGCGCAAAGCGGTTGCGCTCGGAGAAATTCGCCTGCGCTTCGCCGAACGCCAGCCGGAAAATGGACATTCTGCCGACTCCGCCTCGCCCAGTCTGCGCGGACAATAGGAGGGGTCGCCCGCCTGTCAATGCCGCCAGGGCGGCGCGAGTGCCGGCTCAGATCAGCTTCAGTTGTCCGCCGACCGGGGTCGGCGGATCGAAGAGATCGACACGCAGCTTCCGCCGCTCGATGTTGAGCCCGAGGCGCTTCGCCGCCATCTCGAAGCGGCGGCCGATCATCCACGCATACGGTCCCCGGCCGCGCTGTCTGACGCCCCATTCCGATTCGTAATCCTTGCCGCCGCGCATCTGCCGCATCACCGACATCACGTGCTCGTAGCGGTCGGGATAGTTGGCGATGAGCCATTCCCGGAAGATCGGCGCGACCTCGAGCGGCAGGCGGAGGAGCACATAGCCCGCCTCGCGCGCGCCGGCCTCGTATCCCGCTTCCAGCAGCCGTTCGAGTTCCATGTCGTTGACGGCCGGGATCAGCGGCGCCGTCATCACGGTGACCGGAATTCCGGCGGCGGAGAGCTTTGCCATCGTCTCCAGGCGCTTGCCCGGTGTGGCCGCGCGCGGCTCCATCGTTCGCGCCAGCTTGCGGTCGAGCGTGGTGAGCGACAGCGCCACCTTGGCGAGGCCGCGTTCCGCCATCGACGCAAGGATATCGATGTCGCGCACGACGAGCGCCGACTTCGTCACGATGCCGACCGGGTGGTTCGCCTTCGACAGCACTTCGAGGATCTGCCGCATGACGCGCCATTCGCGCTCGATCGGCTGATAGGGGTCGGTGTTGGTGCCGATTGCGATGGTCTTCGGCTCGTAGCCGGGTTCCGCCAGCTCCTTTTCAAGGAGCCGCGCGGCATCCGGCTTCACGAAGAGCTTCGATTCGAAATCCAGACCGGGCGACAGGCCCATGTTGGCGTGCGTCGGGCGCGCGAAGCAGTAGGCGCAGCCGTGCTCGCAGCCGCGATACGGATTGATGGAGCGGTCGAAGGAAATGTCCGGCGACTGGTTGCGCGTGATGATCCTTCGCGCCCGCTCGATCTGCACCTCGGTCCTGAGCGCCGGCAGTTCCTCGAGCGATCCCCATTCGTCGTCGAACGCCTCGACGATTCGCAGCTCGTAACGCCCGGAGATGTTGGTTTGCGCGCCGCGCCCGCGGCGGCGGTCGCCCAGGATATCGGGCTCTTTCGGCCCGTCGGGCCGGCGCCCGCGCAAACGGGCACCGGCCTTCGGGACGGGGTCGGGGAGACCGCGTGCAGTAACATTGGGCCGTTGTTCGGCGCGATTCAACATGCAGGTAAACTAGGATACCCACGAGAACGTTGCAAGAACAAATAGGAAGATATTCACTTTCGCCACAATCGCCACGCCTTCTCCGAGGGCTTCGGAGGCCCTCGCTTCGGCGGTTGTCTTTGGCCTCGGACGCACGCCACGAAAAAAAGAAATATTTTTGCGCGTTGCATCGCCCCGTGGACACGGACCGTGGCCGGTTCGAGTTCAGGGAGCACGGGGGGAAAACGGCAGGAAGCCGGTCAAAAAGGCAGGCAGCCGGTAACTTGGGGAGAGGCGAGGCTCAGATCAGGCGAGCGGGTGCGGCACGGACAGGGCTTCGATCTCGCCCCGGTTGAGGAGCACGATGTGCTGCTCCTGCGGCGGGCGGGTGTCGGGCGGCACGTCGAGGCCAAGGCGCTTCAGCGCATAGAACAGCAGCGCACGCCGCACCTTGAGGCGGCTCGAACCGCGGGAAATGCCATAATCGATGGCGATGGCGCGGGACTGGGCGGGGGTCAGGCGCGGATGCGGTGCGATTACCAGCTCCACGAAGCTCCGCCAGTCCTTGTCCTCGGTCGCAGCGCGAAGCTGCTGCCGCTCGGGCTTTGGCCTGGAAATCCGGCCGAGCACGAAATCGCGGAAGCTGCCTGTCTCCTCGTCGAAGGCGCGCGCGTGCCAGCGGAATCCATCATGGGCGATGGCGTGCGGAGCGATCTTCCGGCGGGTAGGCTCCTCGCGGCTCATGGACTGGTAGCTGACAGTGAGGGCGTGCCCGTCACGGATCGCGCCGAGCACCGCGCGAAGCACGTAGGGGTCGATGCTGCGCTCCGGGACCGGCGTCGCGTCAAACGGGATGAGCGCGCCGACCAGAGTCTCCTCGCCGGAGACGATGCCGAGGTCCGCGAGCCTGAGCTCCCCGAGGAATCGCGCGGCGTCCGGCTCGGCGATGACCGGGCGGAAATTCTCCCCTGCGACGTAGCGCTTCGCCGACTTGTCGTAGGCAAGGCCCGGCGGCTGGCGCTCGAGATAGCGGGCGATGTCCTTCGACGCCTGGCTTGGCGAGACGCCGAAGCGGCGGATGAGATCGCCGCGGTTGACGTCGCTCAGCCAGAACAGCCGCTCCTCGATGAAGGCGAGACGGCGCTCGATGCTCCAGCGCAAAGAGCCATCGCCACCTGCGGCGGCGCTTGACTCGCGAGTCCGTCTAGTTTCTCCTACCATCCAGTTTCTACGACCATCGAGTTTCTCGACGGCTGCCTTTGTAGCTGATTCGGCGCCCGCATGCCGGCTTTCGCCGGCGCGCGGTAAATCGCCGGTTTGGCCGCCGCGAAGCCGTGCCGTGACGTCATCAGGAGGGGACGAATGCCCGAAATCGAAGCCTTGGCAGACTGCCTGCGCGTCATCGTCGAGGAAGCCATGTCGGCGCTGCCCGAAGCGAGCCGCGACGGCACCCGGCTGGCGATGGCGCTGTTCGTGCGCTCCGACCTTGGCCAGACCCATCCGGCGGCTTTGCAGCTCATCGCGCGCGTCTTCTCCGTTCCGGTCGATGCGATCTGACGCGGCCATGCGCGCCGGTTGAGCGCCCGGGCCCGTCATTCTTTCCGCCCGCCTCCCGGCGAATATCGGTTTCGGCATACCCCCTCCATCAGCGCGAAGCTAAGGTGCGGAATGGAACAATACAAGAACAATATTCAATCTACGCAACGCCGGAGGCGCGTAAGAACCGCAATGGTTGCAAACACCGGGAGCAGTGAGGTGCCCTTCGCGCTTGCGGCCCTTCCGCGACCCGGGGGGACGCGCTGCGGATGGCGTTCATGTAGGATGGCGATAACCGCCGCGGCTCGGGGGATTTCTTGAACGGCGCCGTCCAGAGTTTCCTGCTCGCGCTTTCGGCGCTGTTCTCGATCGTCAACCCGATCGGCTCGGCGCTGATCTTTTCGCAGGTGACGGCCGAGCGCACGCACGCGGAGCGGCGCGTGCTGGCGCGGCGGATCGCGATCTACTCGGTGCTCGTCATGCTCGGCGCGCTTTGGGGCGGGGCGTATGTGCTGAACTTCTTCGGGGTGAGCCTGGCGGCGCTTCGAATCGCCGGCGGCTTCGTCGTCGCCTCTTCCGCTTGGATCCTGCTGCAGCGGCCGGAGCAGAATGAGGAGCGGAAGGAGGAGCAGGCTTCGCAGGCGACGGGCGAGGACGATGTCGCGTTCTATCCTCTCACCATGCCGTTCACCACCGGACCGGGGACGATCGCCGTCGCCATCGCCATCGGCTCCAACCTGCCGGTCGGCAAGCCGGGCTTTCTGTCGTTCTTTCTGGGCGCCTCGGCGGCCGCCGTCGCGATCGCGGCGATGGTGCTGGTATCCTACAGCTTCGCCGACCGGATCGTCGCGTTCCTCGGGCGTGCGCAGGCGCGCGTGGTGACGCGGCTCGCGGCATTCCTGCTGCTCTGCGTCGGCGTGCAGATCACCCTGAACGGGCTTGCGGAGTTTATCGGAACCACGGTCGCCGCCGCTGGCTCCTGAGCGCGGCTCGGGCATCGCGCGGACAGGAAAAAGGCGGGCCGAAAGGCCCGCCTCTTCACGCGACCCGGGAACGGATCGGCGATCAGCACATGCTCGTCGCCGGGCGGGAGACGCCGGTGCTCTCGCAGCCGCTGTTATAGGCGGGCCGCTGGTTGTAATAGGCGCGCGGCGGATTCACATAAACCGGCGACGGCGCGTAATAGTAGCCCGGCTCCTCGTAGTAGTAGCCGTTTCCGTAGTAGTTCGGCTGGGCGAGGGAGCCGAGGAAGGCGCCGGCCGCAAACCCCGCGACGCCAGCGCCGAACGTGCCGAAGCCGCCATGGTTATGCCCGCCGTGGTAATTGCCGTGATGGTTTCCGTAGCGATAGTGGTGATTGTTTCTGGCCTCGGCGCTCGGGACGAAGGCCGTAGCAGCCATCGCGATGGCAAGAGCCGCAGCGGCAGGTTTGACGAAACGCATGGTTGATCTCCAGGGTTGGAAGCGACGGGAAGGCGCACGCAAGTTGCGCGGCATCGATCCGTCTTCGAGAGGTCAATCCCTGGCCGGGCGGGTTTGTTCCCTGCACAATCCGGTGATCCCCGCGGTGCCGTCGCCTCAGGCGCCGCCGCGCCGCAGATGCTCGTTCAGGCGCGGCATGATCTCGACGAAATTGCAGGGCTTGTGCCGGTAGTCGAGCTGCGCCTTCAGAATCCCGTCCCAGGCGTCGCGGCAGGCTCCCGGCGACCCCGGCAGCACGAAGATGAAGGTGGCGTTGGCGACGCCGCCGGTGGCGCGGCTCTGGATCGTTGAGGTTCCGATCTTGTCGTAGGAGATGCGGTGGAACACCTCCGAGAAGCCGTCCATGCGCTTCTCGAACAGCGGCTCGAGCGCCTCCGGTGTCACGTCGCGCCCGGTGAAGCCGGTGCCGCCAGTAGTCAGGACTGCGTCTATCGCGGGGTCGGCGATCCACGCTTTTACCACGGCGCGAATGGCCTCCACGTCATCGGTCACGATCTTCCGGTCGACGAGCCGATGGCCGGCCTCGGCTATCCGCTCGGCCAGCGTGTCGCCGGATCTGTCGTCGGCGAGCGAGCGCGTGTCGGAGACGGTGAGCACGGCGATGCCAACGGGGATGAAGGGGCGTTCCTTGCTTGGTTCAGGCATGTTACTCCCCGGTATTCGAACCTTATCGTCGATGACACTCTACTCCCTCATCCTGAGGTGCGGGGCCGACGCAGTCGGGACCGCCTCGAAGGAGGATCCAGAAAGCGCTGGAAACACCAAGCTGCGTGCTTCGAGGCCCGCTTCGCGGGCACCTCAGCATGAGGAATGCTGGTGTTCTCCATCGGGTGACTTCCGGCCTTCGCGCGACTGTCACTTGCCGGCGCTTTGCATCTCACGGTCTACCACCGTCGCGTCTTCGGCGCGCGGGTCGAGCACGGCGGTTTCCGGCGTGGTCTCGCGCGGGCTGGGCACGGTCTGGTAGGCCTCGCGCACACTGCCTGGGATCGGCGCGCGCCGGTAGGTCCGGTAGATGGCGTAGGCGGCGATCGAGACGTGGCTGCAGGCGGTGACGAGGAAGAGCGAATCCGGCCCGAGCCCGCTCATGGCGGCGCCCGCCGCGAGCGGCCCGAACATGGTTCCGGCGCCGTAGAGAAGAAGCAGGCCGCCCGACACCGCCACGAACTCGCTCGCCTCCGCGTAGTCGTTGGCGTGCGCGACGGCGAGGCCGTAGATCGGATAGGTGAGCGCGCCGTAGCAGCCGACGAGGGTAAGCACCAGCCACGGCTCGGTAGGCTTCAGCGCCGCGATGGCGAAGCCGACGAGCCCGGCGGCGATCGCCGCGCCGGCGATCACATAGCGCCGGTCGGTGCGGTCGGAAATGCGCCCCGCCGGAATCTGCGTCACCGCGCCCGACACCACCGTCATCGCCATCATCAGCGCGATGAGCGGCGTCGAGAGCCCGATCCGCGATCCCCATACGGCGGCGAGCGTGCCGAAGGCGCCGTTGATGATCCCGACCAGGAAGACGGTGATGAAGGCGACCGGCGAGTTGCCGTAGAGCTTCCTGAGGTCGATCCGCACGCGCGTCAGCGGTCGCGGCGAGGCGGCGGTCGACAGCGCGGTGGGGAGGATCGCGAGCGAGAACAGGATCGCGCCGACCATGAAGAGGGTCGAGGTATGCGTGTCGCCGAAGCCGACGCCGAGCTGCCCCGCCGTGATTCCGAGGTAGGTGACCATCATGTAGATGGCGAAGACCGTGCCGCGGCTCTCGTTGGTGACCCGTTCGTTAAGCCAGCTCTCGATGATCATGAAGGCGCCGGCGATAAAGAATCCGGAGCCCGCGCGAAGCGCGATCCAGGCGAGCGGCACCACGAAGATGCCGTTCAGCAGGATGATGATGGAGGCGAAGGCGGCCGAGCAGGCGAAGGCGCGGATGTGCCCGACGCGGCGCACCACGATCGGCGCGGTGATGCAGCCGAGCACGAAGCCGGTCGCCCAGCCGGTGCCGATCAGGCCGAGCTCGGCGGTGGTGAAGCCTTCGGCCGTGCCGCGGAGCGGCAGCACGAGCGAATGCAGCCCGTTTGCCGCGAGCAGGAACGCGGTGGAGAGGAGCAGCGCGAGAACGGGTACGATCTGACGGGCCAAGGCGTTTTCCGAATCGGTTCAACGGCCGCGAGCCTGTCGAATACAGGAAATCCGCTCGCAGTGTGATGCGCCGCCGGGCGCGACCGATCCGACTTCAGCCGCGACGTTTATCTGCACGGGGCGTTGCTTAGCCGCCCATACGAGCGCAAGCTGGGCCGTCGCCTCGCAAGCGAGGCGCTGAAGAAGAGAAAGTCCAGGACCGCCCGGCGGGATATCTGAAGGCTTCGTCACGCCACCGTCGGCCAGCGAGCAGAGGTGATGCGATGCGCGCACGATTGCGGGGGAATATCGGCGGCCTCCTCCCGCTCGGCCTGTTGGCGATCTCCCTGCATGCCGGCGCGGCCATGGCTCACGCCACCGATTGCGCGACAGCCATGGTCGGCTCGATCAGCGCCGACCCGACATCCGTTGCCCCGGGCGCCGCGGTCAACCTGTTCTGGACGCAGGACGGCCCGAACGAGTGTCCGCTTTGGATAAACGACCAGGCGATCGATGTCGGAACGCATCCGAACGGCACGGTGGTCGTGCATCCGCAGACAAGCACCGACTACATCCTCACGACATCGCAGCTTGCCGGCGGCAAGCATGAGCTCGACAGGGTCAGGGTGTCGGTCGTCCCGGATTGCGTCGACAATGTCAGCGGCACGCTATCGGCGCTCCCGAAGACGGTCCACCTCGGCGCGAAATCCGAACTGACCTGGTTCGTGCAGGCCCCGGACAGTTGCCAGCTCGGGCTTACCATCAACGGAACGCCCGTCGGGAAGATTGGCAGCCTCAAGGTGCAGCCCAACACCACGACGGTCTATTCGCTGGTGAGCGCGATCCCGGGCGCACCAACGATCGCCTCCGCCACCGTGAGCGTCAATCCGAAGGTCGTCTATATCCGGGGCAACAGCCAGTCCTGGAAGGATCTTCTCGTCCAGTCGGTCGGCGAGGACGGCACGACGGTCATCCTCATGCCGACCGTCAACATGGACCTTACAGGCTACGGGCCGATCTACATCCGCGAGAGCGTTACGCTCACCGGCGACACGGGCGCGCCGGCAACCCCCATTCTCAACGAGCATGCCCTCGGGCCGCTGATCTACACGACCTCGCGGCCAAAACCGCTATTCCTCGTCAAGTGCAACGCCGACGGAACGATCCTTGGAGACAACGTCCACATTTCCGGATTCCGCCTGCACGGGCCGCATTTCGGGATCATGGACGGCGACGCCAACCTGGAGAAAGGCATCTCGGTCGACTCGTGTCTGAACGTGGACATCTCGAAGATGGAGGTGGCCGGTTGGAGCGGTTCGGCGATCTACATCGGCGAAGCGCCGGACAACATGCGGATGTTCAATCCCGATGCCGTCCACATCCACGACAACTTTCTGCACAACAACCAGCATGTCGGCGGCAATGGCTATGGGGTCGACGTCTCGGTCGGCGCATACGCGAAGATCGAGCGGAACCTCTTCGATCTCAACCGCCACGCCATCACGGCATCCGGAGGTCCCGGCACCGGCTACTGGGCCGAGGACAACCTCATCCTGAAGGGCGGCGGCGTGCATGGCACGTTCTTCAACACCTTCACCCACGTGCTCGATGTGCATGGCGACAAGAATTGCCCATCGAACATCAGCGCCATCTGGAACTGCGGCCATGCCGGTGACCAGTTCTGGTTTATCGACAACGCGGTCCAGTTCACGCGCGACTACGAGCTGAAGATTCGCGGGCTGCCGCGGGTCGCGGTCAACATCGAGGGCAACGTCTTCGCCAACGGCTCACTCGGCAGCGCGGTAGCTCTCTTCACCCATACCAACGTGTCATTCGGCGCCGGCCTGAAGAAGAACATCACCGGCTACGACACCTACGGTCACTACGGCGTCTGCGACCTCGATGGCGATCACCGTGACGACCTCTTCCTCGCGACCGGCAAGACGTGGTGGTACTCGAGCGCCGCCAAGATGAACTGGGTGTTCCTGAAGGCTGCGACGGAGCGGCTGGAGGATGTCGGGCTCGGCGATTTCAACGGCGACGGACGCTGCGATGTGATCGCCCCGAGCGGCAACACCTGGGAAATCTCCCCCGGTGGCAGGGGCGCGTGGACGAAGCTGCCCGGCACCTACTCCGTGCCGTTCAACCAGCTCCGTTTCGCCGATTTCAACGGCGACGGCAGGACCGACGTATTCCGCCGCGATCCGAACGGCCAGTGGTGGGTGGTGTCGCCCGGCGTGCACGGATGGCAGGCTATCCAGAGTTCATCGATCGGCCTCGGCGGGCTGCGCTTCGGGGATTTCACCGGCGACGGGAAGGCCGATGTGCTGAGCCGGTCGGGCGGGCACTGGTCGATCTCCAGAAGCGGCACCGGCGCATGGACCAAGCTGAACAATCTCAACACCGACATCGCGCCGCTGCTGATCGCCGATGTCGATGGCGACCATGTTGATGACATCGTGCGTTTCCATGTCGCGAGCGCGACCAAGGGCACCTGGGAGGTTTCCTGGGGCGGGCGCACCGCCTGGAAGGCTATCCGGACTGTGACCGTTCCCGCACCGCCCCCGGCGCCGCAGAAACCGCTCGTGACTTTGCGCATCTTCATCGGGAGATTCGACGGCTGGGCGGGCGCCGATCTCCTCCATATCGACTATCAGCGCGTCGGGCGTCTTTTCGACTACCCCCGCAATTCATTCGGCGCCTACAATCTGTTTCCCTACTGAAGCCCGACCGGCGCTTGGCGACTGCTCGCCCGCGGACGGCCGCTCACTCCGGACGCGGCTTTCGCACCGCCAGCAGCCGCTTGATGCGGTCGTGCACGCTTTGCGGATCGTAGGGACGCGCCAGCATCGGCCCGTTCTCGCAGAGCTCTGTGGCGGACGCGACGGCGCGCGCCGGCGTGCCGGCTAGCACCAGGCTGACGCCGGGCCGATGCTCGCGGATCCAGCGCGCCAGCCCGAAGCCGTCCATCCCTGGCTGCAACTCCAATGCGCTGAGCACGATTCCGACCGGGATCGCATCGTCGTTCAGCACCGCGACGGCCTCATCGGCCTGCGCCGCCTCAATGACGCGGTAGCCGCAGCCGCGGAGGTATTCTGCGATGGCGGTGCGCACGAGCACCTCGCCGTCGACAAGCAGGATCGTCGCGTCCGCGGCGGCTTCCTTTGCCGGATGCATGGGCCCGCCCTTCGACCGAGGTGAAACTACTTTGCGAGATCCCGGACGCGCATGACCACGTCGTGCGGGTGGTAGGGCTTGGCGAGGAAGGCGACGGATTTGTCGGTGTCGGGGCGCATGACCGTGCCGGAGGTTAGGAGGATTCCAACGTTCGGATAGGCGGTCCGGAGGAACGCGGCCAGCGCCACGCCGTCCGTTGCTCCAGGTGTCTGGATGTCGCTGAAAACGACGGCGATTTCGGCAAAGGTCGCGAGCAGCGCCTTCGCCTCATCTCCGGTCGCGGCCTCAAGGACGATGAAACCCTCGGAGCGCAGCGAATCGGCCACCGCCAGACGAACGAGGATCTCATCCTCGACCACCAGAACGGTAATGCTCCTCTCGCCCACGTCGGCGCTTCCCAATGCCATGCGATCGATCAAGGTCAGCCCCGACGCTTTTCGCCCGGAGTAAAACGAGCGACCTCCCGGATCGTTCCATCCTTCGCGGGATCAGTGCTGCGGCCGGACCTCCATGCTGGCGGAAGAGAGCATCAGGGAAGACGTGTCGACCGCCTCGAAGGCGGAGGCGGGGACGCGCTTCAACTCGTCCAGAAAGCCTTCCGGCCAGCGCGTGTCGGCGGTTCCCTGAAAGAACCAGGGCGACCCATTGTCGGCGAGAACCAGCCCGTAGAGCTGCATTGCACGCAGCACCGCCTTGGTGTCGGCCCTGAGCGAAGGCGAAACCGCGTAGGACGCCTTCAGCCGGAAGCGCGCGCCCATCGGCGGGTAGGTCGGATCGCTGACACCGCCGGCCTCATGGCGGGCGGGCCAGAGGAAGCGCCTGTCGGTGACGTCGGTGGTGAAGCGGATGGCGTGGTCGATGGCGCGGGCGGCGACCTCGTCATAACGAAGCAGGCCCGGCAGGATCGGCAGCCCGGCCGCATCGGCGGAGGTCCAGCCGGCCGGGCGCAGCGCGTTGCTCTTCAAGCTCCACGAAGCGCCGCTGCCCGCACGCCAGGCGACGGGGCTGCCGGATTTCCGCGTCGCCCAGGTCTCGTAGAGACGGCATGTGTCCCGGTTGATCACGATCGTATGGCGGTCGCCGGAGATCCATTGTCCCCCCTCCACCTTCGTGTCGCCGCCGAGCGGATAGGGGATGCGGTCGCTCTCGCTTGCATAGTCGAAGCGCACGCTGACCTTCGGATGCGGGTTGGAAACGACGGTGATCGGGATGCCGTAGGGCGCCGGCTGCTCGCCATAGGAGGGGCCGAAATCGGGATGCAGCTTTCGCGTCGGCTGCATGTGCGCCATCCATTGCGCCGAGCGCGCGTGCACCGGCAGACGGCTCACGTCCGCGTGCCACCAGCTGTTGGCGGGGAACGTGGGGCAGGTGGTGCCAGGCACCGGACGATTCGCGGCGGATGCCGCATTTGCCCCAACGAAGAGCGCGGTGGCAAGGAGCGAGAGGAGGATGCGGTTCATCATCTGGACGTAATGCACGGGGGCCGGCTTGGGGAACGGCGCGAAGGCAGTGTGCTTAGCCCTTCCTTGAAGCGCCAATGCATCGCGCGGAACGAAGGCGGAAGGTGGGCGCCTCAGCCGCTCCGCTGGATCAGATCCCAGGCATTTCCGTAGAGGTCCTCGAAGACCGCAACTGTGCCATAAGCCTCCGTGCGCGGCGTTTCCCTGAAGATCACGCCGCGGGACTGCATGGCGCGAAAATCCCGCCAGAAATCGTCGGTCCGAAGGAAAAGGAAAACCCGGCCTCCGGCCTGCCGCCCGATCGCCGCGGTCTGCTCCGGCGTCGCGGCCTTGGCGAGGAGCAGGGAGGTCCCGTTCCCGCCGGGCGGCGCCACGATCACCCAGCGCTTGCCCCCGCCCTGCG
Organism: Hyphomicrobiales bacterium; assembly: GCA_038211615.1. Classification (GTDB taxonomy): domain Bacteria; phylum Pseudomonadota; class Alphaproteobacteria; order Rhizobiales; family Afifellaceae; genus DASWJZ01. The sequence continues at coordinate 26,589 of JBBQVL010000024.1, read as the reverse complement.
GCGAGTCTTCCAGCAGCGTGAAGCCAAGTCTTACGGTGAAGAAGCCGATCGCCTCGTCATAGTCGCGGACGAGGAACGCGATGTGGCCGATGCTCTGGTTCATGCAGGTTCGCGAGCGCGGCTCAGTGCCCCGCCAGTTTCGCCTTCAGCGCCAGCAAATCACGCCACGCGAGCCTTTTCTGCAGCGGCTGGCGGAGGAGATAGGCGGGGTGGAGCGTCGCCATCGCGGAGATCGTGCGGCTGCCGGTGTCGTAGCTCCGCCATTGGCCGCGGAGGCGGAGGATGCCTTCGCTGGTCTGCATGAGCTGCTTCGCCGAGGCGCCGCCGAGCAGGATCAGGAAGTCCGGATCGACCAGCGCAATCTGCCGCTCGATGAAAGGGCGGCAGATTTCCGTCTCCTGCGGGGTGGGCGTGCGGTTGCCGGGCGGCCGCCAGGGGACCACGTTGGCAATGTAGGCGGTGGTGCGGTCGAGCCCGATGGCGGCGATCATGCGGTCCAGGAGCTGCCCCGAGCGGCCGACGAAGGGGAGGCCCGAGAGGTCCTCCTCCATGCCGGGGGCCTCGCCGACGAACATGACGCGCGCCTGCGGGTTGCCGTCGGCGAAGACCAGGTTGGTGGCCGTGAAGCGGAGGTTGCAGCCCTCGAAGCTCGCAAGCGTCTGCCGCAGCTCGTCGAGCGTCGCGGCGGTGGCGGCGGCCTCGCGCGCCGCCATGACGACCGCCTCGGAGGGGACGGCGAGGGCGGGGGGCTTCTGCCGCGTCGCTGGAGGCGGCACGCGCGCCGCTGGAGCCGGCGCGGCGGCGCGGCTGGGTGCGGGGCCCGGCGGCGTTTCCCCTGGCTCGACCGGCGCGGTGGGCTGAGGCCGGGCGATCCCGGGTTTCGCCGCGGATTCGACAGCGCGCGCGCGGGACAGCTCGAAGCGGTCGACCGGCGTCTCCGACAGGGCAATGTCGACGCCGGCCTCTGCGTAGAAGCGAAGGGCGTCGAGCGCATTTTCAGCCGGATTCTGCATCGGATCGCCCATCGGGCTGCCCCTCAGACCGACCGCGTGATGCCGCCGTCGATGCGGATGTTCTGGCCGGTGATATAGCCGGCCCGTCCGGATGCAAGGAAGGCGACCAGCTCTCCAACCTCCTCCACGCGGCCGTAGCGACGCATCGGGATGCGGGAGCGGATTTCCTCCTTCGCGGGAAAGCTGTCGATGAAGCCGGGAAGCACATTGTTCATGCGGATATTCTCGGCCGCGTACTGATCGGAAAAGAGCTTCGTGAAGGAGGCGAGCCCGGCGCGGAAGACGCCGGAGGTCGGGAAGGCCGGGTCGGGCTCGAAGGCGGCGAACGTCGATATGTTGACGATCGAGCCGGACTTCTGCCGCTGCATCACCGGCGTGACCAGCCGGGTCGGCCGCACGACGCTCAGGAAATAGACCTCCATCCCCTTGTGCCAGTCGTCGTCGCCGAGCTCCAGCAGCGGCTTCCGCGGACCGTGTCCGGCGCTGTTGACCAGCGCATCGATGCGCCCCCATCGATCGAGCGTCGCGTCGACGAGGCGCTTCAGGTCGTCGTTCGACTGGTTCGATCCCGTTACGCCGATCCCGCCGAGTTCCTTGCCGAGCGCCTCCCCCTTGCCGGAGGAGGAGAGGATCGCGACCTTGAAACCCTCGGCGGCCAGCGCCCGCGCGGCGCCCGCGCCGATACCGCTTCCACCCGCCGTGACGATTGCAACGCGATCCGCCATCTGGAATTCCTCAAGCCGCGCCTTACAGCGCTTCATACCTAACGCGGCGCGCGCTTCATGGACAGGGCGGGCAGGCGCCGCTATTCCGGCTGGGTAGCCGCGACCGGAAGGCCCACGAAATGTCCGAGACCGATTCCCTGCCCGAACGCGAGAGCATGGAATACGATGTGGTCGTCGTCGGCGCCGGCCCCGCAGGGCTCGCGGCGGCGATCCGCCTGAAGCAGGTGAACCCCGAGCTTTCCGTGGTGCTGCTGGAGAAGGGCTCGGAGGTGGGCGCGCACATCCTCTCCGGCGCGGTGATCGACCCGGTGGGGCTCGACCTGCTTCTCCCGGAATGGCGGGGCGAAGACACGCCGCTGAAGACGCCGGTCACCGACGACCGTTTCCTCTGGCTCGGACCTTCGGGATCGGTGCGGCTGCCGAATTTCATGATGCCGCCGCTGATGTCGAACCACGGCAACTTCATCGCTTCGCTCGGCTCGGTCTGCCGCTGGCTGGCGACGAAAGCGGAGGCGCTTGGCGTCGAGATCTATCCGGGCTTCGCGGCGGCGGAAATCTTGAGCGACGAGAATGGCAGCGTCATCGGCGTCGCCACCGGCGACATGGGCGTCACGAAGTCAGGCGAGCCCGGCCCTAGCTATCAGCGCGGCATGGCGCTCCTTGGTAAATACGTGCTGATCGCCGAGGGGGCGCGCGGCTCCCTCGCCAAGGAGCTGATCCGCCGCTTCGGGCTCGACGCGGGACGCGACCCCGGAAAGTTCGGCATCGGGCTGAAGGAGCTCTGGGAGGTCGATCCGAGGAGGCACCGGCCCGGACTGGTGCAGCATTCGTTCGGCTGGCCGCTCGACAGGCGCACCGGCGGTGGCTCGTTCCTCTACCACTTCGACCAGAATCTGGTGTCCGTCGGTTTCGTCGTGCACCTGAACTACAGGAATCCATGGCTCGCGCCGTTCGAGGAATTCCAGCGCTTCAAGACGCACGACGCGATCCGCGATGTGTTCGAGGGCGGGCGGCGCATCGCCTATGGCGCACGGGCGATCACCGAGGGCGGCTGGCAAAGCGTGCCGAAGCTGGTCTTCCCTGGTGGCGCGCTGATCGGCTGCGCGGCCGGCTTCGTCAATCTGCCGCGCATCAAGGGAAGCCACAACGCCATGCTCTCCGGGTTGCTGGCCGCCGAGCATGTCGCGGCGGCGCTGTCGGAGGGCCGCGCCCATGATACGCTGGAGAGCTACGAGGCAGCCTGGCGCGGCTCGGCGATCGGGCATGACCTGAAGCGCGTCAGGAACGTCAAGCCGCTCTGGTCACGCTTCGGCACGCTCGGCGGCGTGGCGCTCGGCGGGCTCGATATGTGGGCGAACCAGATTTTTGGCGGCTCGCCCTTCGGGACGCTCGGTCACGGCAAGCCCGATTCCGCCACGCTGAAGCCGGCGGCGGCGTGCAGGAAGATCACGTATCCGAAGCCCGACGGCGTGCTCACCTTCGACCGGCTCTCTTCGGTGTTCCTGTCGAACACGAACCACGAGGAAGACCAGCCGGTGCATCTTCGCGTCGCCGATCCGGTGGTGCAGAAGACCAGCGAGCACGACGTCTTCGCCGGTCCGTCGGCCCGCTATTGCCCCGCCGGCGTCTACGAATGGGTGGAGGAGGGGGGAGATTCCCGCTTCGTGATCAACGCGCAGAACTGCGTGCACTGCAAGACCTGCGATATCAAGGATCCGAACGCCAACATCACCTGGGTCCCGCCGCAGGGCGGCGAGGGGCCTGTCTACCTCAACATGTGAGGAGGACGATCGGTGGAGGGAAACCGTAGCATGCATCGAATTCTTGCCCTGCTTGCGCTTGTGGCCTTTGCGCCCCCGGCGCTCGCCGAAGGTGATCTGAAAACGACGCTTACGCCGACCGATCTCGGCCGCCTGGCGCAGTTCCAGAAAGCCCGCGCAGATGCGATCGAGGAAGCGCGCAAGGAGGGCGACGCCGCCGATGTGAAGGTGCTCGACGCGATCCTCGCCGGCGAGGAGCAGCCGATCCGGGGGCTCGACATCCGGGGCAACTATCGATGCCGCGTCGCTAAGCTCGGCGGCATCGGCCACCTCGTCACCTACGACTGGTTCGCCTGCAAGATCGGAGAGGACGACATCGGCTACAGGCTGGAGAAGACTTCGGGCTCGCAGCGCCTTTCGGGCCACTTCATCGACGACAGCGAGACGGGGCTGATCTTCTACGGCGCCGATCACTACGCCGACGAGGCGCCGAAGAAATACAACGAAGACCCCGAACGGAACGACGTGGGGCGTCTGGTCAAGGTCGGCGAGGATCGCTATCGACTCGAGCTCCCCTTGCCGTTCCTGGAATCGATGTTCGATATTCTGGAGCTTAAGAAACATTGAGCTGGCCATCGCGCGGGGCGCGGCCTGAAGGAAATTGAGGAGGCGTCATGAGCAAGATCAAGTTCGACCATTGCGTGATCCATGTCTCCAACTGGGGCCGTTCGCATTCCTTCTATCGCGATGTGCTGGGCGCCGACGTCATCCCCCAGGGCGAGGGCTGGGCCTACCGGTTCGGCGCCATACAGCTTAACTGCCACGGGCCGGGCACCGAGGCCGCTCCGGTCGCCAAGCGGCCGGGTCAGCCGGGCGACAGCGACCTCTGCTTCGAATGGCCCGGGCCGGTGGAGGAGGCGATGGCCCACCTTGAAAAGCACGGCGTGACGATCGAGCTTGGGCCGGTCAATCGCAGGGCCACGAAGGGCCGGGGCCGCAGCATCTACTTCCGCGATCCCGACGGCTCGCTTCTGGAACTGATTTCCTATCCCGAGCCGGGCGCATTCCAGGCAAGCCAAAGGGCATAGCGCGCTTTCAACGGGCGAGCGGTGTGCCCTCGTAGATGGCTGCAAGGCTGGCCTCAAAGCCGAAGGCCGGCAGGCGGAGCACGTCGTCGAGCGAATGGAGGTCAACCTGCGCCCATCCCCGTTCGCGGGCGTAAAGTCTCACGTGCACCGAATCCTGGTCGATGGTCAGGCAGTAGAGATTGTCCGGATGGCCTTGGTAGAATTCAAGCTTGCGTTCGATCATCTCGGCCGTGTTTGAAGGCGAGATGACCTCGGCGACCAGGAAGAAGCGATCATCGTAGTAGGTGTACGTCGCGGCGCCGATCAGCACCGCCACATCGGGTTCAGGATTGAAGTCCTGAACGCCCGGCATCCGAACACCGGTCTCGCGATACGCGAGAAGCTCCGGCCGAGCAGCGGAAAGCGCGTCGTCCAACAGGCGCTCGAGATTCCGGGCGAGCCGCTGGTGCACCTTGTTTGGCGGCGTCATCATCATCGGGAGCCCATCCACAAGCTGCCAGCGCTCGCCGTCCGGTCGCGTCATGTAAAATTCGAGGAACTGGTCCGCGGACCACAAGCCTGGTGCGCGATTTTCATCCCGCCTTCGCGCAAGTGCCACCATAGTCAGTCCTCTTGTCCCAGTGCCCAGGATTAGCACAGCAGCCTCGCGGCGCGCCTATCTCTTATCCCGCACCCTGTACTTCCCCGTCTTCGGGTCCTGTGTCAGCGTTTCTGTGGGCCGTCCGCGGGCGCGGTTGAGCTCGCGGCCGACCCGCGCCATTTCGCGCTTCACGCCTTTCCAGGCGAGCCAGCCGCCGACCAGCACTGCGCCGATGATGATGATTTGCGGCATGGCGATCTCCTAAAGCCGGTAACGCTCCCACATGGCCCGCTCGTCGAGCTCTGTTACAAGCCTCTCCGCAAGGCCGGAGCCGAACGCCGCTCCCACGCCCATGCGCCGGCCGAAGAGGTTCCGCTCGCTGGAAAATAGCTTGAGCCGGACGTGTTCGCCATATTTCTCGCGCAGCACGGAAGCGATGTCGCCCAGGCGGTCGGCAAGCCCGAGCGCGACCGCGGTCTTCCCCGACCAGAACTGGCCGGAAAAGATGTCGTTTTCCCGCTCCTTCGCCAGCACGTCGCCGCGACGCGAGCGGACCATCTCGATGAAATGGTCGTGCACCTCCTCCTGGATCGCCTTCAGCCGCGCCACGTCGTCGGGTTTCTCCGGCTGGAACGGATCGAGGATCACCTTCGATTCTCCGGAGGTATAGACGCGGCGCTCGACGCCGACTTTCCGCATCAGTTCGACAAAGCCGAAACCGGTGCTGACCACCCCGATCGAACCGACGATCGAAGCCGGATCGACGACGATCTCGTCGGCGGCGAGCGCGATCATGTAGCCGCCGGAAGCGCAGACATCCTCGGCGAAGGCGATCACCGTCTTCTCGTTCTCGTCGGCGAGTGCGCGGATGCGCTTGTAGATGAGATGCGACTGGACCGGCGAGCCGCCGGGCGAATTGATGATGAGGGCAACTGCCGGCGCCGTCTTTACCGCGAATGCCTTCTTCAGGAGCGGCGCCACCCCGGCAAGCGACAGGCCCGACTGGAACCGCGATACGCGCCCGATCGTGCCGGAGAGGCGCACGACGGGTACGATCGGGCTGCCGTAGTCCGGGAACAGCCGCCTGATCCCGGCCTCGATTGGCTCAAAAACGCTCGTCCGCCAGCTTGGAATGTCGGTCATGTCGGGAAAATGGCGTGCCGCGAGGAATTAAGCCAGTCCTCGTGAATGAGCGGTCAGAGGGCGAGTTCCGCTGCGCCGCGAAGAACGGCGTCGGCGCGCGGCGTCCAGGCACCGCCAGCCTGATGCAGGACGAGACCCGGCAGCAGTGCGAAGGGCGCGCGACTGCCCAGGCGGGCAACGACCAGAACGCGTGTCGCAGCCCCCGATTCCGAGGGGTGAATCGGAAGAACGCGGACTCCCCCGAACCGGGGCGAGAGCGCCTCGATCACTTCCGGCAGCGCGTCGGCGCGGTGGACGAGGGCAAGCGTGCCGCCGGGTATGAGGAGCGCCGCCGCCGTGGCCGACCAGGACGCGAGCAGTGCCTCAGCCGCCACATGCGCATCGCGGCGGCGGCTGTCGGGGGATTGGCTGACACGGCCCTCCGAATCGAAGGGCGGGTTCATCAGCACCCAGTCGGCTGACCTCTCCATCAGGCCGGCGGCATTGAATAGTCCGCGCGGTTCGCTGACATCGGCCACGACCAGGCGGACGCGCGCGGCAAAGGCGGCGTTCGCCGGCAGCGTCAGCGCGTCCCGTCCGCAGGCGACGAGCGCGGGATCGCGCTCCACTCCCACGACCGAGAACCCCGGAGCCCGCGCCGCGATCGAGAAGGCGACGGTGCCGACACCGGCGCCGAGGTCGATCGCATGACCTTCGTCCCCGGACGGCACGAGCGCCTGCAGGAGCGCTGCGTCGAGCCCGGCCCGGTGGCCCTTGCGTGGCTGCACGAGCGCAATCCGGCCGCCGAGAAACGCGTCGACCGAGCGTTCCTCCGGATCGGCCGCCGGCGCCGAAGTCACGAAAGCTCGCGCTCCAGTCCGGCCTCGATCATGATGCGGCGCGCGCTTTCGTGCCGGTCGCGCGCCACCAGCATGCGGCGCGGGAGGATGCCGAGCGAGCCCTCCATGACGCTCATGTTCTGATCGACGACGGCATGTTCAATGCCGGCCTCGTTCAGAAGTGCGTCGGCAAAGGAGATGAGTACCGGGTCGTTGCTGCGCAGGAGCTCGATCATGCGCGCAACCTATCCTCTTGCCGCCAATTGGCGAAGGGGGTTCGTGACACCCCTCGGGTTGTGCCATCGTGTCGCTTGGTTCGGGCGGCTTGGCACCCTATTGTTCGGGGAACAAGGGAGTTTTCCGTGGGCGTCGTCCTGTCATTCGAGGAATCCCAGGCCGAGAGGGCGTCGATCTCGCCTTTGGTCGAGGCTACGGCCGCCGGGATGGAGAGCGTCAACCGTCTCGTCGTCGAGCGCACGAACTCCAATGTGGCGCTTATCCCCGAGGTGGCGCGCTATCTGATCGATTCCGGCGGCAAGCGGTTGCGGCCGATGGTGACGATCGCCTCGGCCGGCGCCTGCGGGTATCGCGGCGACGCCTCGGTGAAGCTCGCGGCAAGCGTCGAGTTCATGCATACGGCGACGCTTTTCCATGACGACGTCGTCGACGAGAGCGATACGCGGCGCGGCAAGCGGACGGCGCGCCTCGTCTGGGGCAACCAGGAAAGCGTGCTTGTCGGGGATTTCCTGCTCGGCCAGGCTTTTCGCATGATGGTTGACGTCGGCTCGATCGATGCGCTCGACGTGCTGTCCGCCGCCGCCTCGACGATCGCCGAAGGCGAGGTGATGCAGCTCACCACCGCGAAGAATACCGAGACCACCGAGGACGAATACCTCGACGTGGTGCGCGCCAAGACCGCGGTGCTGTTCTCGGCCGCGGCGGAGGTCGGGGCCATCGTCTCGGGCGCCGAGCGCAGCGTCCGCGCCGCCTTCCGCTCCTACGGCGCCAATCTCGGCATCGCTTTCCAGCTCATCGACGACGCGCTCGATTATGGCGGCCAGACGCCGACCCTCGGCAAGGACGTGGGCGACGATTTCCGCGAGGGGAAAGTGACGCTTCCCGTCGTCCTCGCCTACCGGCGCGGCACGGCCGCGGAACGCGAGTTCTGGAAGCGCACGCTGGTGAAGGGCGCGATCGGAGCGGACGACCTTGCCGAGGCCGTGTCGCTGCTCGAAAAGCGGCGCGCGCTGCGCGATACCGTGGAGCGCGCCCGCCACTATGGCGCGATGGCGCATGACGCGCTGGCGCCGCTTCCCGACGAGCCGTTCAAGGCGGCGCTTCTGCAGGCGGTCGCATTCTGCATTGCCCGCGCACATTGACGTGAACCACGGCGTCGCCGGGGCCTCGTTTCGGCCGCGCCATTGCCCCCCTGCGGTTCAGGGAGTATCCCGGGCGCAGCATCGAAGGATTACGAAACGATGACGCTTTCTGCGCCAGGGATTCTGGCAAAAGCCCGGCTGGCGGCGCTGCTGTTGCTGCCCTTCCTGGTCGCCACTCCGGCCGCCGCCGTCCAGAGCCCGCTCGGAGATCAGGATACGCACGGTCTCGCCGGCACCTACCTCGCGGCGCGGACGGCCGATGTGGAGAAGGACATTCCAGGCGCCGCGAGCCTCTATCGCTCGGCGCTCCGCTCCGATCCCGACAACGTCTCGCTGCTCGAGCGTGCCCTCATCCTGAGTGCGGCGGCCGGAGCGACAGACGACGCGCTGGATTTCGCCAAGCGCCTCCTCGAGAAGCAGCCGAACAACCATTCGGCGCGCCTTGTCCTCGCCGTGGAGGATCTGCGCGCCGGCAAATACCCCGATGCGGTCGAGAAGCTGAATGAGTCGGGCGCCGGCGTGCTGGCCGAGCTGACCGATGCGCTTGTCGCAGGCTGGGCCAAGTTCGGCGAAGGCGAAGTCGATACGGCGCTGCAGAATATCGACAGGCTGAAGGGCGAGGACTGGTACGACCCGTTCAAGCTGCTGCACAGCGGATATATCGCGCTCGCCGCCGGTCGCACCGCCGACGCGATCACCCGGCTGGAGAAGGCGCGGACGCTCGACGGTAACGCGGTTCGCATAACCGAGGCCTATGCGCGCGCGCTCGCTGTCGCCGGCCGCAAGGATGAGGCGGTTGCCGTCCTCAACGATTTCCTCGTGCGCTTCCCGGATAATTCCCTGGCTCTGGTTGCTCGCGACGACATCCGCGCCGACCGCGGGCACGTTTCGACCGTCGCAAATCCGGTCGACGGCGCGGCCGAGGCGCTCGCCGGCATTGGCGCGGCAATCGGGCAGGAGGGCGGCACCGAGGTCGCCTTCCTCTATCTGCGGCTGGCATTGCACCTCAATCCGAACATCGCCGGGGGCCTCGCGGCGCTTTCGCTCGGCAACCTGCTGGACGCGAGCAACCAGGGCGCGGCGGCCATCGAGGCCTACGAGTCGATTCCGGAACACGCGCCCTTCCGGGCGCTCGGCCAGATGCGGGCGGCTCTGACGCTTGACGCCATGAACCGCACGGCGGAGGCCGAGGAGGCCTTCAAGAAGGCGATCAAGGCCAATCCCGAGGACATCCAGAGCTACATCACCTACGGCAACATGCTGCGCGGGCGCGAGCGGTTTGCCGAGGCGGCGGAAGTCTATTCGCAGGCGATCGTCCACATCGGCACGCCCGCCGCGGCGGACTGGAGCATCTTCTACTATCGCGGCATCAGCAACGAGCGCAGCAAGAAGTGGCCGCAGGCCGAGGCCGATTTCAAGAAGGCGCTCGAGCTCAGCCCCGACCAGCCGCTGGTGCTGAACTATCTCGGCTATTCCTGGGTCGACATGGGCCAGAACCTCGACGAGGCGATGACCATGATCAAGAAGGCGGCGGAGCTTCGCCCGAACGACGGCTTCATCGTCGACAGCCTCGGCTGGGCGCACTACCGGCTCGGCGCCTACGATGACGCGGTGGACGACCTGGAGCGCGCCATCGGGCTGAAGCCCGAGGATCCCGTCATCAACGACCATCTGGGCGACGCCTACTGGAAGGCGGGTCGCAAGCTCGAGGCGCAGTTCCAGTGGCGGCACGCGCGCGACTTCGGCGCGGAGGGTCCGGCGCTCGAGCTGATCCTGAAGAAGATCGCCGAAGAGAAGCTCATCGAAGCGACGCCGCTCAAGAAGGACGCTGCGCTGAACGCCGTTCCGCCCGGCTGACGCCACTGCAGGTGCGACTGACGATGCCGCAGGCAGTTGCGGGGCGCGGCGCGGCGCGGCTTGCACCGGCGAAGATCAATCTCGCGCTGCATGTGACCGGCCGGCGAGCGGACGGCTATCATCTCCTCGACAGCATCGCGGTCTTCGCCGATGTCGGCGACTGCGTGGAAATTGCGCCGGGCGAACGGCTGGAGCTTACCGTCGACGGCCGGTTTGGCTCCCACGCACCGGGGGATCCTCGCGATCTCTCGTGGCGCGCGGCGGCGGCGTTCTTCGGGCACACCGGCCTGCAGCCCGGAGCGTCGATCAAGGTTGAGAAGAACATCCCGGCCGGCGCCGGCCTCGGTGGCGGCTCTGCCGACGCGGCAGCGGTGCTTCTTGGGTTGGACGAACTTTTCGCAGCGAGGATTCCGGCGAAAGAGCTCCTCGCCATCGGCCTGAAGCTCGGGGCGGATGTGCCGATGTGCCTAGTCGGCCGCGCGCTCCGCGCCGGCGGCGTCGGCGAGGAGATCGCTCCGCTGGCGGGCTGGCCGGCGCTGCCGATGGTGCTGGTCTGGCCCGGCCGCCCCGTCTCGACGGCGGAAGCCTTCAAGGCGCTCGCCCGCCGCGACAATCCTTCGCTCACCGATCCGCCGGCTGTGCGGACGCCGGCCGAGATGGCCGCCTGGCTCGCCACCTGCCGCAACGATCTTGAGGAGCCGGCACGGGAGATCGCACCGGAGATCGGCGAAGTGCTTGCCGGTCTGCGCACGACGCAAGGGTGCCTGCTCGCCCGGATGTCCGGGTCGGGCTCGGGCTGTTTTGCGCTCTATGCTACGCCGGGCGAGGCGCGGGCCGCAGCAGACGCAATCGGGCGGGCGCGGGCCGACTGGTGGTGCGTCCCGACCGAGGCGCGGTAGCTCGCGGCGCCGCTTGACGCGTTGCGAGCTTGCTGTAAGCCATCCGCGTAACATCGTTCCGCAGCGGAGTTTTCGTCGCGTGAGTGCTCATTCCGAGCCCGCCGGGCGCGGTCACATGGACCCGCGCCGCTCCTTCCAGGGTCTGATCCTGACGCTGCAGCGCTATTGGGCGGACTATGGCTGCGTTATCCTGCAGCCGTACGACATGGAGGTCGGGGCCGGCACGTTCCACCCCGCGACGACGCTCCGCTCGCTCGGGCCGCGGCCGTGGAACGCCGCCTACGTGCAGCCCTCGCGCCGGCCGAAGGACGGCCGCTACGGCGAGAACCCGAACCGGCTGCAGCACTACTACCAGTACCAGGTGATCCTTAAGCCCTCTCCGCCCGATCTGCAGGACCTCTATCTCGGCTCGCTGAAGGCCATCGGCATCGACACCGCGCTGCACGACATCCGTTTCGTCGAGGACGACTGGGAAAGCCCGACGCTCGGTGCCTGGGGGCTCGGCTGGGAGTGCTGGTGCGACGGGATGGAGGTGTCGCAGTTCACCTATTTCCAGCAGGTGGCGGGCTTCGATTGCGCGCCGGTCTCGGGCGAGCTGACCTACGGGCTGGAGCGCCTCGCCATGTACGTGCAGGGCGTAGACAATGTCTACGAGCTGAACTTCAACGGCCGCGACGGGAATGAGAAGGTCAGCTACGGCGACGTCTTCCTGCAGGCCGAGCAGGAATATTCGCGCTTCAATTTCGAATTCGCGGACACGGATATTCTGAAGCGCCACTTCGAGGAAGCAGAGCGCGAGTGTCTGGCGTTGCTGGAGGCAGGAAAGCCCGAGGATTCCGGCGTGCACAAACTGGCGCTTCCGGCCTACGACCAGTGCATTAAGGCCAGTCACGTATTTAATCTGCTCGACGCCCGTGGCGTCATTTCGGTCACCGAGCGGCAGAGCTATATCCTGCGGGTGCGAAATCTGGCAAAATCCTGCGCGGCGGCTTGGCTAGCAACGGCGGGCGGGGGACGTTTGACATGACGGACGAGAGCCGGGACACGCGCGAGACGCGCGAAGCCGGCGCCGAAGTCGCGAACCGCAAGGGCGGCCCGCCGCGCAGCGCGATGCTGTTCAGCGCCAGCGGGTGGACCTTCAATGTCCGCCTCGGCCGCAGTGGCCGCGAGGAGGGCGAAGGGATCATCATCATGGGCGAGGTGAGCTATCGCACCGCGGCCGGCGAGCGCCGCGTCCACCCCGGCCGCGCCATGGTGGTGAAATCCGACGCGCGCAAACGCCTCGATCTGGTGCTCGCGCCGCAGGAGGCGGTGCTGACCATACCGCTCGAGCCGTTCGCCATGCAGCGCCTGCAGGACCGGCTGAAGGATCTGGTTTCCGGCTACGGCATGGCGGTCCGGATCGGCTTCACGGCCGAGGAGAGCCCCGAGCGGCAGATCCTGGAAGCGGTCGATTTCGCATTCTCCTCGGCGCCGCGTTCGACGCCCGCGCCACGCGCCGCGCAAGCCAACGACCGCTGAAGCGGCCCGAGCGCGCCCAGTGGCGGTTTAGCCGCCCGCGGCCCTGCGGCCGGCGTGCAGCAGCGCCATTGCTGCGGCCGCCGGAACAGCTTCGCTGAACAGAAAGCCCTGACCCTGGGTGCAGCCTTCGGCGATCAGCCGGTCGCGCTGCTGGAGATCCTCGATCCCTTCCGCGGTGACCGTCATGTCGAGCCCTCGGCCGAGCTGCATGATGGTCCAGACGAAGCTGGACCCGTTGGCGCCGTTCTTCAGGCTTTCCACGAAGCTTCGGTCGATCTTGATGTCGTCGAACGGGAGCTGCCTGAGCCGTGAAAGGCTCGAATAGCCCGTGCCGAAATCGTCGAGCGCGATGCGGATGCCGAGCGCCCTGAGGTTGTGAAGGAACGGCGCGATGAGATCGAGATCGGTCTTCAAGGCCTGCTCGGTGATCTCCAGCTCCAGCCGGTTCGCCGGGAAGCCCGTCTCCTCGATGATCTTCACGAGCCTCAGCCCGAAGGCCTTGCTCTGCAGGAGCAGCGGCGACAGGTTCACCGAGAGCACCACGCTCCGCGGCCAGGCGAGGGCGTCGCGGCAGGCCTGCCGAAGAATGGCCTCGGTGAGCGTCGCAATCAGCCCGCGGCTTTCCGCGAGCGGTATGAAGAGCGCCGGCGCGATGGCGCCGCGTTGTGGGTGATGCCAGCGCGCCAGGGCCTCGAACTTGAGGATGGCGCCTGTCCGCAGGTCCACGATCGGCTGATAGTTCGGCACGATCTGATCGGCGGCGAGGGCGGCCTTCAGTTCCACTTCCATGCTGAGCGCTGCCTTGAGCTCGACGTCCATCGACGCGTCATAGAACGCGACGGCCGATCCCTGCTGCTGCTTGGCGCGATAGAGAGCGACGTCGGCCCGACGCAGATATTCCTCCGGCAGCTCGACATCCCGATCCATTATCGCGATCCCGATGGAGACTTCGAGGCGGTGTTCGGTGCCTGCGGCAGTGATCGGAATTTCAATCGCCGAGATGATGGCCGCTGCAATGCGCTCGGCTTCCGCAGCGGAAACGATGTTGCGGACGATCATCGCGAACTCGTCGCCGCCCATTCGGGCGCAGATGACACGGCCGTCGCCGAGCGCCATCAGCCTTCGGGCCACGGTGCGCAGCGTCTCGTCGCCGCTCGCATGCCCGAAAACGTCGTTGACCGGCTTGAAGTGATCGAGATCGAGAATCAGCACCGCATGCAGTGTGTCCTTGGGCGTGTGCAGCGCTGCGAGCACCTCCTGGAAGCGGCGGCGGTTCGGAAGGCCGGTCAGCGGATCCTGCAGTGCCAGCATGGTGGCGTGCATCTCGGCGGCGAGCCTGAGCTTCAGCTCGCGCCGCTGGTCCTGCATCCGCCGTACCGCGAAGAGGATGAAGCCGACGCCGAGGAACAGGAAGCTGACGGCGACCTCGTCCAGTTGCCAGTCCTCATGGGCGCGACTGTATTGGTAGAATTGTTCAAAGAGTTGAAGATTGTAGGTGGCGATCCGCAACAGGATGGCGGCGCCGAAGATCGCGACACTATCGACGAGAATATGCCGGGCAGACCGCGTCTTCGGCAAAAACTTTGCCGCTGAAAGACTTAGGCTTTGCAAAAACGTCACTTTGAAACATCCGGTCGGCCGCGATCGAGCATGGGTGGAAGGTGCGAAGCCTTCGTTAACTGAATGGATGTGACTTGCCCGGTTTGAGCCGAGCCGATGTTGTGAGCCGCAGTCCTTTTTTCGTTTCTTCCGCCCGCAATCGGGGCATAAGCAGGCGTGGCGGATCGCAGGCGGGGGCCTGCGGAAACGACAGAAAGGGGATCCGATGACACTCTGGATCATTCTCGGGATCGTCGTCGTGGCGGTCGTCTATGTCATCGCCATCTACAACCGCCTCGTCTCGACGCGGCAGATGAGCGAGGAGGCCTGGAGCGGCATCGACGTGCAGCTCAAGCGCCGCGCCGACCTCATCCCGAACCTGATCGAGACGGTGAAGGGCTATGCCAGCCATGAGCGCGGCGTCTTCGACGACGTGACGCGGCTCCGGACGCAGGCGCAGTCGGTTCCGGCTGGCGACGTCGAGGCGCGCGCCAAGGCGGAGGGGGCTCTGTCGCTTGGCATCGGCCGGCTGCTCGCGGTCGCCGAGGCCTATCCCGACCTGAAGGCGAGCGCCAACTTCCTCGAGCTGCAGAAGGAGCTCGGCAACACAGAGAACGAGATCCAGATGGCGCGCCGCTACTACAACGGCGCGGTCAGGAACCTGAACACCATGATCCAGTCCTTCCCGAGCAACCTCGTGGCGGGCCAGTTCAAGTTCGAGCAGCGGAAGTTCTTCGAGATCGAGGAGCCCGGCGACCGGGCGGTGCCGAAGGTGTCGTTCCAGCCTTGAGCGGAGAAATGAGCGGCACGGCGTTCTGGAAGGTGCGCGTCCCGCGCACCTTTGTCGGCGCTAAATGGGCGGCGAGACGCCGCCGCTCCACTGCGCACGTGGTGGCCCTGCTCTTCGGTCTGACGATTGCCGCGTTCGTCGGCGTCGCCTTCGCGTCAGCGGACGAGGCGATCGAGCTGCTGCAGTCCGACATCCAGGTGGCGCGGGATGGCGCGGTGCATGTCGTGGAGACGATCCGCGCCAACGCCGAAGGCAATCTGATCCGCCACGGCATCTATCGCGATATCTCGACCAATTTCGAGGATGCCGAGCACAACGTCCACTCCGTCGGCTTCGACCTCATCAGCCTGACGCGCGACGGCCAGCCGGAACCCTACCACATCGAGCGTCACAGCGATTTTCTCCGCATCTATGCGGGGGATGCGGATGTTTTCGTGCCATCGGGTGTCCACACCTACGTGCTGACCTATGAGACCGACAGGCAGGTCCGCTGGATCGATGACAAGCCCGAACTGTTCTGGAACGTCACCGGCAACGCCTGGGATTTTCCGGTGCTGAAGGCAAGCGCGAGGCTCTCGCTGCCGGAGAATTCAAGTCCGGTCGCGTGGGACGCCTACACCGGCGGTCTCGGCGAGCGCGGCAAGGACTTCCACGGCGCAGTCGGCAGCGACGGCGTGCTCACCGTGGAGACGACGCGCCGGCTAGAGCCGGGTGAGGGACTGACGATCGTCGCCGGGATAGCGCCCGGCGCAGTCGACAGGCCCACCGGGATGACCGCCTTCCGCTACTTCCTGCTCGACAATCGCGAGTGGCTGATCGGCCTTGCCGGGCTGCTTGTCGTGCTCGGCTATTTCGTGTGGGCGTGGAACCGAGTCGGCCGCGATCCGAAGGGCGGCACCATCATCCCGCTCTTCCATCCGCCGAAGGGCGTGTCGGCGGCGCTCGCGAGCTACATCCGCAACTGGGGATTCGGCGCGAGCGCCTGGAAGGCCTTCACCGCCTCGGCGCTGGCGCTCGCGGTGCGCGGGCTGCTGGTCTTCGACCAGGAGGGCAAGGATCTGGTCTTCGAACGGACCGCCGCACCGGCGGAGGGCGTCCGCGCCGAGCTTCCAGCGGGTGAGAGGACGGTGCTCGACTGGGTCGACCAGCAGGGCGGCAAGGCCGCCATCACGAAGGCCAACGGCAAGGCGGTCGCCAAGATCGGCACGGCGTTCCAGGCGAGCGTCAAGGCCGAGAGCGGCGGCCGCTACTTCAAGAACAATTTCCTGCACTTCGCGATCGGCGTGCTGCTTTCCATCGCCACGGTCGGCGCGGTGATCGTCTTCGGCGGAATTCCGGACGACGAGATCGGCCTGCTGATCGGCGCGCTGATGGTCGGCGTGTTCTTGAGCGTATTCCTGGTGCCGATCGTCACCAGCCTCCTCGACGGCAAGGGATCGGGTGGCGCTGTCGTGGGGCTGATCGTGTTCCTGGTGGTCGTCGCGATCGTTCTCTATTTCCTCTGGAAGGTCGGGAACGACCTCTATGGCGGGGTAGGGCCGATGCTCACCGCTGTTGCCCATGCGCTGAACGGCCACGCGCTTCCGTTCGCGCTGGCGCTCGTCCTCCCGCTCCTGAACGCGGTCTTCCTCTACCTGCTGCGCGCCCCGACACCGGAAGGACGCCCGGTCATGGACGAGATCGAGGGTTTCCGGATGTATCTGGAAACGGCGGAGTCCGGCCGGCTCAATATCGAGAAGGCGCCGGAGATCACCGCCGAGCGCTTCGAGGCGCTGCTCCCCTATGCGGTTGCGCTTGGCGTGGAAAAGCCCTGGGCGGACGCTTTCGCCTCGGCTCTGGCGCGGGCGCACCCGGGCGACCAGGACCCGATGTCCTATTATCGGCCGGGCTGGCGGCGCGGCGGGAGCTGGTCGAGCAACAATTTCGGCCGCTCGGTCGCGACCGCCGTGGCGAGCGCGACGGCCGCCGCCTCGGCCGCCATCCCGCGGAGCTCGTCGAGCTCCTCCGGCTTTTCAGGGGGATCCGGCGGGGGAGGAGGAGGACGCGGCGGCGGCGGGTGGTAGCGTCCCACAGCCAGCGTTTCCCCGGGTTACATTCCCTGAAAGGCTTTGATAGGACACCGCCGGTGAGGTGGTGATGCCCGATCTGCTCCTGGAATTGTTCTCAGAGGAAATTCCCGCGCGTATGCAGCGGGCGGCCGCGGCCGACCTGCGGCGGCTGGTGACCGACGCGCTGGTGGAGGCGGGGCTCACCTATGAGGGCGCCAGGGCCTTCGTGACGCCGCGCAGGCTGGCGCTGACGGTGCACGGCCTGAACGCCCGCTCCGCCGACGTGACCGAGGAGAAGAAAGGCCCGCGCGTCGGCGCGCCGGAGAAGGCGATCGAGGGATTTCTGCGCGGTGCCGGGCTTGCTTCGATCGATCTGGCGACGATCGAAAGCGACCCGAAGAAGGGCGATTTCTACGTGGCGCGCGTGACGAAGCCGGGCCGCGCGGCGGAGGAGATCATCGCCGAGGCGGTGCCCGCCATGATCCGCGCCTTCCCGTGGCCGAAGTCGATGCGGTGGGGCGCCCGCTCGGCGCCATCCGACTCGCCCTTCGCCGGCAACAATGCGGAGGGGACGGCGAGCCTCCGCTGGGTGCGGCCGCTCCGCTCCATCCTCTGCACCTTCGGCCCGGAGACGGAGGAGCCGGTGGTGGTGGATTTCGAGGTGGCGGGGATCGCCGCCGGCAATCTCACCTACGGGCATCGCTTCCTGCAGGGCGGCGCGCCGATCGCGGTCCGCCGCTTCGACGATTATCAGCCGAAGCTCGAGGCGGCGAAGGTGGTGCTCGACCACGACCGGCGGCAGGCGATCATCGAGACGGAAGCGAAGCACCTCGCCTTCGCGCAGGGTCTGGAGGTGGTGGAAGACAAGGGGCTGCTGGAAGAAGTGGCGGGGCTGGTCGAATGGCCGGTCGTGCTGATGGGAAGATTCGACGAGAAATTCCTGGCGATCCCCGAGGAGGTGATCCGCCTCACCATCCGGCAGAACCAGAAGTGCTTTGTGGTGCGCGACCCGAAGACGGGCAAGCTCACCAACCGTTTCCTGCTCACCTCGAACATCGAGGCGAGCGATGGCGGCAAGGCGATCGTCGCCGGCAACGAGCGGGTCATCGCGGCGCGGCTTTCGGATGCGCGCTTCTTCTGGGAGCAGGACCTGAAGGTCCCGCTCGAGGAGCATGCGAAGAAGCTTGCGACGATCACCTTCCACGAAAAACTCGGGAGCCAGGCGGAGCGGGTCGAGCGCATCGCGCGGCTGGCGCGCGAACTGGCCCCGATCGTCGGGGCGGACCCCGACGACGCGGAGCGCGCGGCGCGTCTGGCAAAGGCCGATCTCACGACCGGGATGGTGGGAGAGTTCCCCGAGCTGCAGGGGGTGATGGGGCGCTATTATTTCCTTGCGCAGAATGGTTTGTCGCCGCTCGCAACCACCGCCTCGGGTCTGTCATCCCGGTTCGGCCGCGAGGCCGAGACCGGGACCCGTAATCACGGGGCTCAATCGGATGGCTCCGGTGCGTATGGGTCCCGGACTGGCGCTGACGCGCCATCCGGGATGACAACAGGGGGGGCGGCGGAGGCCCGGCTCCTCGCCATCGCCGACGCGATCCGCGACCACTACAAGCCGCAGGGCCCGAACGATTCCGTGCCGAGCGAGCCGGTGTCGGTCGCGGTGGCGCTGGCGGACAAGCTTGATACGCTGGTCGGGTTCTGGGCGATTGACGAGAAGCCGACGGGAAGCAAGGACCCGTACGCCCTGAGAAGGGCGGCGCTAGGGGTGATCCGGCTTGCAGTCGAGAATCGCCTACGCTTCAGGCTGTCCGGAGAGTTTGAGGACTTTGCCGAGCGGTACCTGTGGCGGCACTTTTGGGCCGTGCTCGCCGACTATGCCGGCCAAGATCCCGATCTCCTCGCCGTTCGGGATCATTTGCGTGCTCTGGAACGGGAACGAGAGCGCGTCGATCGAATAAAGAACTGGGAAGAGGCGATTGTCATTCTGGAGGGCGGACGTGGCGGCATTACTCTACATCCTCCCACATCGGTGAACCCCGGATGGGCAAGAAGCTGGTCGACCGCCTATGATCTCCGGCAATTCCTACTCGATCGTCTAAAGGGCGTGCTTCAGGAGAAGAAGCTTCGCAATGACCTCGTAGATGCTGTGCTGGCGACGGAAGACGATGACTTCGTTCGGATCGTCCGCCGGGTCGAGGTGCTGGGAAAATTCCTTGACAGCGACGACGGCAAGAACCTCCTCGCCGGCTACAAGCGCGCCGCGAACATTCTACGTGCCGAGGAGAAGAAGGATGGTGAAGGCGCGTTCGACGAGGTTCCGGATGCAGCGTTGATTACGTCGAAGGGAGAGTCGGCGGAGAAGGCCCTCTACGATGTCATGCAGGCCGCCGAGGCGAAGGCGCGTGAGTTTGTCGAAGGGGAGGATTTCGAGGGCGCGATGCAAGCGCTTGCCGAACTGCGTCCGGCTGTCGATGCTTTCTTCGACAAGGTCACGGTGAACGCCGACGATCCCGAGCTTCGGAAGAACCGCCTGAAACTCCTGAACATGCTCCGTCGCGCCACGCTCGCCGTGGCTGACTTCTCCAAGATTGCCGGGTAGCCCCAGCGCGGGCCTTCTCCCCTTGAGGGAGAAGGTGGCTGCCCCCGGGTCCGGCCGAAGGCCGGCCCGAGGACAGGCTGTGCAGCCGGATGAGGGGGAGGTCTCCGATCTGGCGAAGGCAGCCAATCGCAGGGCTCCCCTCTCCCGAGGTCCGGCCAAAGCCGGACCCCACCCTCTCCCTCAAGGGGAGAGGGCTCCGTCACCCCCGGCCCAACCACCCCTACAAACGAAAAGCGCGCCTCGCGACGCGCTTCCCGACTGTCACCGGTGGCTGCAGGATTACGAGCTACGACCAGCCTCCGAGACGCGTCCGGTAGAAGATGTGGGCGCCGATCCGATCGACCTTGATCATGCGCCGGCCCCAGCCTGGGCGCACATAGTTAGCGTGGTAGTGGGTGGAATCGCCCACTTCCGCGTTCCAGGTTCGGCCGGCGGTCACGTCGGTTGCGATCCGCTGCGCCGTTTCCCACTGCCGCTGCTCGGAGATGACCTCGGAGCGCCCGTCGCAGGCGAAGGAGAACTGGCAGGCGTGCCGGTGGTTGCGGTCCTGATAAACGACGCCGCAGATCGTGCCTGGATAGGCCGGGTTGCGCACGCGGTTCAGGATGACCTGCGCGACCGCCGCCTGGCCCGCTTCGGATTCGCCGCGCGCCTCGAAGTAGATGCCTTGCGCGAGGCACTTCTGCTCCTTGACCTGGTAGACGGCCGGCGGCAGCGGATTCTGCACCCAGTCGTGCTGACCGGGGGCGAACTGGCCGAGCGCGCGCCCGTCGAGCCAGCCGAGCACGTCCTCTGGATCGGGGCGCGGATGGGGGCGGTAGAGGCCGTCCTCTTCCACGATGCGCGCGCCGCTCATGACCACGTCGAACGGCGCGTCGATGTCGGCGACGGCCGGCGCATAGGCGAGAACGTCAGGATTGGCGGTGACAAAGCCATCGGAGTTCTGCGCGAAGATCGCGCGGGGCTTCGCCTGCGGCAGCCGGGCGAGCGCGATGGCGCGATGGTCGTCGAGCACCGGCCGGGCGAACGCGGAGTAGGCCTCCTCGGCCGAGCGCGGCGAGAGATGCACGGTGAAGCGCTCGGTCGGGAGCGTCGCATCGTGCGGCGCCTGCATGTCCGCGACCTTCATCGCGACTGCGCCCGAGTCCGGGAGATGCTCCACTGCGCTGTAGGTCTTGAGCGGGGCGACGGCCGCGACCCGCTCGACCGCGGCGAGGACGACCGGCGCGCGTTCCGCTTCGGCGAAGGTCTCCGGCGCGGCCGGCTGCCTCTGCGACGCTTCGAGGGCGGCGAGGGCGACCATCGACTGGAGCTTGCCGGACGAGAATGCCGTCACCGGGCGGATGCCGGCGAGGCCGAGATCGGAGAGTCTTGGAGAACCGGCGGGCGTTGCCGAGGCAAAGGCCGCAATCGATACGACGGAGACGAGCGCGGTGAAGTTCAGGACGCTTACGCGACGAGACGCATCAGACACAGCGTGATATCCCCCCGCGATCGAGTTGCAGGAATGCAACACAAACCGCTGTCACTTTCACGACAGGATTAAAACCAAGTTGAGGTTGACAGGCGGTTAACCGCTGGCCGCCCCCCTTCCAGACGCCGCCCCTCGACGGCGTTTACATTCTTCCAAGGTTAATCGGGCGATAATGCGGCTGGTCTGGAAGCCCTCGGTATCGTTGCTGGACCCTTCCACCACCCCTGCGTCTGTCATCCGGGTTCGGCCGAGAGGCCGGGACCGGGACCCATACGCTCTGCAGCGCGCAGGACGGCGCGCGACGCTTGTCGCAGCCAATCTCAAATGCGGTGCGTATGGGTCCCGGACAGGCGCGTTCCGCGCCTTCCGGGATGACAAACCGATGGTGACCGGTTCAGTCCTTCGGCGCTTGCGCGCTTGTGAGCGAGGCCTGTGCGGCGGCGAGGCGTGCGATCGGCACGCGGAAGGGCGAGCAGGAAACGTAGTCGAGGCCGATCGCCTCGCAGAAGCGGATGGAGGCGGGATCGCCGCCGTGCTCGCCGCAGATGCCGAGCTTCAGGTCCGGCCGTGCCTTGCGGCCCTCGTTCGCGGCGACACGCACCAGCACTCCCACGCCCTCGATGTCGAGCGTCGCGAAGGGATCGGCATCGATGATGCCGCGCTCCTGGTAGGCGCCGATGAAGCCAGCGGCGTCGTCGCGGGAGATGCCGAAAGTGGTCTGCGTCAGATCGTTGGTGCCGAAGGAGAAGAAGTCGGCGCCTTCCGCGATCTCCTGCGCGCGAAGCGCCGCGCGCGGAAGCTCTATCATCGTACCGACCGAGTATTTGACCGCGCCGCCGTTATCCGGCGCGAGTGTCTTCGCGGTGGCGTCGATCGTGGCGCGCACCTGGTCGAGCTCGGCGCGCATTCCGACGAGCGGCACCATGATCTCCGGCGTCACCGCCTCGCCGGTCCTGGCTGCCGCCTCGGCCGCCGCCTCCAGGATGGCGCGCGTCTGCATCTCGGTGATCTCCGGATAGGTGATGAGCAGCCGGCAGCCGCGATGCCCGAGCATCGGATTTGATTCGGTGAGCGCGATCACCCGGTCGCGGAGCAGTGCCGGGTCCACCTTCATCGCCGCCGCCACGCTCGCGATCTCCTCGTCCCCCTTCGGCAGGAATTCGTGCAGCGGCGGGTCGAGCAGCCGGATCGTCACCGGCAGCCCGCGCATGATGGTGAAGAGCGCCACGAAGTCGTTACGCTGGTGCGGCAGGAGTTTTGCCAGCGCCGCGCGGCGGCCGGCGGAATCCGTCGCGAGGATCATCTCGCGCACACCCTGGATGCGCTCGCCGTCGAAGAACATGTGCTCCGTCCGGCAGAGGCCGATCCCCTCGGCGCCGAATTCGCGCGCCACGCGCGCGTCGTTCGGCGTCTCGGCATTGGCGCGGACCCGCATGCGGCGCGTGGCGTCCGCCCAGCCCATCAGCGTGGCGAAATCGCCGGTGAGCTGCGCCGGAAGCGTCGGCACGCGACCGTCATAGACCTCGCCGGTGGCGCCATCGATGGTGAGTACGTCGCCGGCTCTCCAGGTTCTTCCGGCAACCGAGAGCGTGCCGAGCTTCGCGTCGATCTTGACCGCGCCGGCGCCGCAGACGCAGGGCTTTCCCATGCCGCGCGCCACGACCGCGGCGTGGCTCGTCATACCGCCGCGCGCCGTCAGCACGCCGAGCGCGGCAATCATGCCGTGGATGTCCTCCGGGCTCGTCTCGTTCCGCACCAGGATGACGTCGCGCGCCTCGCCCTTCAGCCGTTGCGCCTCCTCGGCATTGAACGCGATCTCGCCCGTCGCGGCGCCGGGCGAGGCGGGCAGGCCGCGCGCGATGAGCGTGCGCGGCGCCGCCGGGTCGAGGGTCGGATGCAGGAGCTGGTCGAGCGACGCCGGCTCGATGCGGCCGATCGCCTCCTCGCGCGCGATCAGACCTTCCGCCGCCATGTCGACGGCGATCTTCAGCGCCGCCTTCGCGGTGCGCTTGCCGGCACGCGTCTGCAGCATCCAGAGCTTGCCGCGCTCGATCGTGAACTCGACGTCCTGCATGTCGCGGTAATGCGCTTCGAGCCGCTCCACGATCCCGCTGAATTCCGCGAAAGCCTCCGGCATCAATCCTTCGAGCGAAGGCATGGTGGAGCCGGAGCCGATGCGCGCCGCTTCCGTCAGATCCTGCGGCGTGCGGATGCCGGCGACCACGTCCTCGCCCTGTGCATTGACCAGGAACTCGCCGAACAGCGCCTTTTCGCCGGTCGAGGGATTGCGCGTGAAGGCGACGCCGGTCGCCGACGTGCCCCCCATGTTGCCGAACACCATCGCCTGCACGTTGACCGCCGTGCCCCATCCCGCCGGGATGCCGTGCAGCTGCCGATAGGCATGCGCGCGGGCGTTCATCCATGAGCCGAAGACGGCGCCGATGGCGCCCCAGAGCTGGTCGGCCGGCTCCTGCGGGAACGGCTTTTCCAGCGTATCCTCGATCAGCTTCTTGTATTGCGCGACGATCGCCTGCCACCCGTCGGCGTCGATGAAGGTGTCCTCTGCCGCCCCGCGCCGCTCGCGCTCCAGCTCGAGGATCGCTTCGAACTCGTGATGCTCGACGCCGAGCACCACGCTCCCGTACATCTGGATGAAGCGGCGGTAGGAATCCCAGGCGAAGCGCGGATCGGCGCTCCTTGCGAGCGCCAGCACCGTCTCGTCGTTCAGGCCGAGGTTCAGGACCGTGTCCATCATGCCAGGCATCGAGGCGCGCGCGCCGGAGCGTACCGAGACCAGCAGCGGCTCGCTGCGGTCGCCGAAGATGCGACCGGTACGGTCGGCGATCGCGCCGAGCGCCCCCTCCAGCTCGGCGCGGAGATCGGTCGGGTAGGTGCGGTCGTGCGCGTAGAAGTAGGTGCAGACTTCCGTGGTGATGGTGAAACCCGGCGGGACGGGGAGGCCGAGGCTCGCCATCTCGGCGAGGTTGGCGCCCTTGCCGCCGAGAAGCTCCTTCATTGCCGCCGAGCCCTCGGCCTTGCCGCCGCCGAACCCGTAAACCCACTTCGCCATGAGCCGCCCTCTCACGCCATCGCTGACGCTGCTAGCCCGATCGGGCCGGATGCACAATCGCCGACCGTGGCGGGTGTTCCGGCAAAGGATTGCAAGTGCGCTTCAGGACGCAAGGTCAAGCGGGACTGCCGCGGCGTCCGCCGCGATCGCGTTTACGTCTTCGAGGGTGACGAAGGTCCGGACGGCGCGCTTGGCGTCCGGCCGCGGGTAGTCGCTGCGATAGTGCGCGCCGCGGCTTTCCTCGCGCTTCAGCGCCGCGGCGGCGATGAGCTTTGCCGCGACGAGCGCGTTGCGCATCTGCGGGCCATGGATGCCCGCTGCAAGCTCCTCGATTGTGGCGAGCGCCTGGACAAGGCCGGCCCGCTCGCGCACCACGCCCACATGCCGGCTCATGGCGGCGCGCAGCGTGCGGATCGCCCCGTGGTCCTCCTCCGGAGCGGCCGGCGCGTCGCCCTGCTCCGAGTCGGTCCAGCGCGTCGTCTTCGGAACGGGCAGCAGGCCGTGGATGTCCTCGGCGGCGCGGCCGGCGTAGACGACCGCCTCCAGCAGCGCGTTCGAGGCGAGTCGGTTGGCGCCATGCGCGCCGGTCGAGGCAACTTCGCCGCAGGCCCACAGCCCGTCGAGCGTCGTGCGGCCGACACCGTCCACGTGCACGCCACCCATGTGATAGTGCGCGGCTGGCGCGATCGGGATCGGCTGGCGCGCCGGGTCGATGCCCGCCGCCATGCAGGCGGCGTGGATGGTCGGGAACCGTTCCGCGAAATCCTCCCCGATCGCCACGCGGCAATCGAGGAAGGCGCCCTTGCCGCTGACGCGGGCTTCATGCACGCCGCGCGCCACGATGTCGCGCGGCGCAAGCTCGCCATCGGGGTGCAGGTCGAGCAGGAAGCGGTGGCCGCTCCGGTCGACGATTGTCGCGCCTTCGCCGCGCAGCGCTTCGGTCGCGAGCGGCGCCGGGTCGCGGCCGATGTCGACGGCGGTCGGATGGAACTGGACGAACTCCGGATCGGCGACCAGCGCCCCGGCTCGCGCCGCCAGGGCGAGGCCCTCGCCGCGCGCCGCCGGCGGGTTGGTGGTGACGGCGTAGAGATGCCCGACACCGCCGGAGGCGAGCACCACGGCGCGGGTCGAGAAGAGCAGCCGGTCGGAGAGGCCGCCGCGCCGGTCGCGCGCCACCAGGCCGGTGACATACGGCCCTTCGACGCGGAGCTGCTCGGCGACATAGCCCTCCAGGACGCGGATCGATGGCGTGGCGCGAACCGACGCGACAAGCGCCGCGATGATCGCCGCACCGGCCGTGTCGCCGCCGACGCTCACGATCCGCCGCTGCGAATGCGCGGCCTCGCGCGAGAGCTTCAACGCGCCGTCGAGGTCGCGATCGAAGGCGACGCCGTAGCCGAGCAGATCATGGACACGCTCCGCCGCCTCGCGCGCCATTGACCGCGCCACGCGCTCGTCGACAAGTCCGGCGCCGGCAGCGATCGTATCCGCGACGTGACTCTCGATCGTGTCGCCCGCCCCGAGCGCGGCCGCGATGCCGCTCTGCGCGGAGGCGAACGAGGCGCCTTCGCCGATCGGGGCGCCGGAGAGAACCGTGACCGGGCGCGGCGAAAGCTTCAGCGCGCAGAACAACCCCGCCAGCCCGCCGCCGACGATGATCACGTCATCGATGCCGCCCCACGAAGAGGGAGGGAAGGGGGAGATCATGGGCCGGAGCTTCTGCTAAACATCTGCGTTCCGCGGCGCGTGGCGCTTTCGCGCCGACAGTCGAAAGGCAAGGGAGTGAAGCGAGTCGGGACTTTTCGGAAGCCGGATTCCAGGAGATGTCAGTGTTCGACCTGCGGGTGCGGCTTCGATCAATGAAGCTGAAGAGAACCATCAGAAAGATGAATTCGGCTAATTGACAGGCTTGGGCTATATGCTGGGGACCGCTCCGCCTCGGAGTTTCGCCATGTCCCTCGCCGCTTCATCCCCCGCCCGCTCCGTCGCCGTCGCGCTGCCTGCGGTCATTGTTGCCGGCTGCCTGATCTCGCTCTTCTCCTTCGGGCCGCGCTCGATCATGGGGCTCTTCCTGGCCCCCGTGACCGAAGCGCGCGGCTGGAGCCGCGAGATCTTCGCGCTGTCGATCGCCATCCAGAACATCATGTGGGGCATCGGCCAGCCCTTCGCCGGCGCGCTTGCCGACCGTTACGGCTCGGGCCGGGTTCTCGCCGGCGGGGGCCT
>JBBQVL010000023.1:0-52016 GCA_038211615.1 Hyphomicrobiales bacterium | reverse complement strand
CGCTCAGGTGCGGCGAGCAATAGGCTGAAATCGGGCGCTGCTTATGCACAGATTTCGGAGCCGCTAAAGCGGAGAGTTCCTCTCCGGATCAGATACAGAGCTTTAACTCTACGGCCCCTTTTCATAATTCGGGAAAAAGCGGTCAAAATAAGGCGTATCAAATTCGTAGGCGGTGTTATAAGACGCCGATCCATGGATGCGTGGCCGAGCGGTTGAAGGCACCGGTCTTGAAAACCGGCAGACGGGCAACCGTCTCGTGGGTTCGAATCCCACCCCATCCGCCAGATTGCATTCTTCCGCCTTTTTAGGTCGGTTCTCAAACTGGTGACCGGAGAGCTTCCGGTTGCTATTCTGCCAGCTCTCGAACTCGACAAATTCGATCCCGGTCAACGCATCAATATCTCGACTTCGGTGAGCGGTAGTTGGTTTTTTTCCGCCGGCGAAGCGATCTACATCATCGCTGGAGCCGATGCAGCCGTTCCGATCTGCACAATTTCAGGCGAGAAGATTTCCTGGTAGCCGGAGTTTGGTTGGCAGCCGAAAGCTGTCAGATTTCGGGCTCTTGTTATCTTGAGGGTCTTGAAGCGAATCCCGAAAAAACATTGACAGGAATGACTACTCCAACGGCCGCATCGGACGTTGTGATGGCTCAACGCTCAAGCCCTCCAGGGATAGGTCCGCCGTCATCTCGGGAGCCGCGCCGGGAACACCTCAGGGGAGCTTGCGTCTGGCGTGCAGCTTCCGAAGTTGTTACCCTCTCAGGATGCAAGACGCGAACCCGACTCTAACTTCGCCCCCTTCTGCTAACCGCCCGGCAAGCATCGTTCGCTTCGAACAGCTTTGTTATCTCAGTTTGGCGATCGCCCTAATTTCTGCCCCCTTCAACTGGCCCACGATAAGCCCGTACTGGAATCGTTCGCCGATCGCATACTCAATCATGTTGTTAGTTATTCTTGCCTTTTGGATATTGCAGGTGTGGGCCATAGCGCGTCGTCGAAAGAACTGGGTGCGTTGGCTCTTTGCGATCCTCTTTGCGATAAGTGTGCCGCAGGCCCTGCTGGATGCACCTCGAAGGTTTCAAATTGGAACGTCGGGCGCGTTGTTCTACTACGCCAACTACTTGTTGATGGTATTCGCAATCGTCCTGCTTTTTACACCCGAGGCCCGAAATTGGTTTCGGCAACCCGTCAAGCCAATTCCACTGAAGGCTAGACCTCCGCAGGCTTATAAACCCGCAAAGTCCTGAGGATATTTCCGGGTCAATGGCAATGGCCCGGTCTCGCCTCAGGAATGATCGAAGCGGTGGCGGCGCCCAAGTTGGGCCACGAACTGCTCACCTGACAGTTCACTGACACTTCCGGTCGGCCCCCCGACAGCGTCGCGTCTCTAGGGGCAGCGCGCGGCATGAATGACCGCGAGCAATTCAGAAGGACGGGCGATGATCACGAACGGAAGAACCGGGTTCAGGAACGCGATACGCATGGTGGCGCCGCTCGCCGCGGTGCTCTTCGCGGCGTCGCTCGCGACCTCGGCGTTTTCTGCGGAGACCGTGCAGGTCACGCTCTCCGACCAGGGAGCCGCAGCCGACATGCCGACCGGCCTCGGCATGGCGATGCCGGGCGCGGAGATGGCGAAAGCGACGATGAAGATCGCGGCCAGCCCGCCGACCGTGCAGGGGGGAACGGTGACGTTCGAGGTCACGAATGCCTCGAAGGAACTCGTGCACGAGATGCTGGTGGTGGCGGTCGGGTCCACGCCGCAGCCGCTCCCCTATGACACGAACAATTCGGGGGTCGACGAGAAGGTGGCGGGCAGCCTGGGCGAGGTCGAGGAGCGCGATCCCGGCGCGACGGGGAGCCTCACGCTCGATCTCAAGCCGGGGAAATACATCCTCTTCTGCAACGTTCCCGGGCACTACGCGGCGGGCATGTGGGCCATGCTGACGGTGGTCCCGAAGCCGCAGCTTACGCAATGATCTGAGGCGTCGGAAGGCAATGAGGGTGAAGCCGCGCGGCACTGGTCGCGCGGCTGTCTCGCCTCGGCAGCCCAGGTCAGGCGATCAGGGACTTGAGGTCCACGTCCGCCCTTGCCGCGATTTCCGGCGGCACCGGCACGTTCTTCTCGATCAGCTTGCGGGCGGCGAGATGGTCGCCCGGGCTGTTGACGGACTCGACGCAGATCAGCCGGTCGCCGCGGTAGAGGAAGACCGAGAACTTGTGCGCTTCCACGTCGCCCCTGAGGATCGCGCTGTCGTGGCCCGCGCCGAGCCCGGCGATCTGCAGCCGGGCCGTACCCTGGTTGCTCCAGAACCACGGCAGGCTCGTGTAGGGCTGCGGGGTGCCGGTTAGCCGCTTCGCGATCGTGCGGGCCTGGTCGACGGCGTTCTGCACGGATTCAAGCCGTGCGACGCCGCCCGCGTGGACGCATGGAAACGCCACGCAATCGCCGAGCGCCGAAATCGAGGGGTCGCTCGTCAGGAGATGCTCGTCCACGAGAATGCCGTTTCCGGTCGCGAGTCCGGCCGCGGCGGCCAGCTCGATATTCGGGACGACGCCCGCCGCGATCAGCACCGCGTCGGCGGTCAGGCTGCCGCCGCCGGCCAGATGCAGGTGAACCGAGTCCGCCCCGTGCTCGATGGAGCGGGCCTGAGCCCCGAAGTGAATATTCGCTCCCATCGCCTCATGCAGGCTGCGGAAATAGGAGGAGATCGGAGTCGAGACGGCGCGCCCCATCAGGCAGTCCGCGATCTCGAGGATATCGACATCGATCTGCTTTCCCCGGAGGCAGGCGGCGATCTCCAGCCCGATGAACCCGCCGCCGATGATCGCCACGCGCCCGAGCGCCGGGAGGCGCGCCAGGATGCGCTGCGTGTCCGCGAGCGTTCGCAGCTCCAGCACATCCGGGTGGTCCGCCCCCGGCAGCGCCAGGCGGCGATTGCGCGCGCCAAGCGCCAGCGCGAGGTGATCGTAGGGGAGGTCCTCGCCGCTATCGAGCCTGACCGTCTTCGCCGCCCGATCGATGCTCGCGACCCGGCGGCCGCGCATGAGCGTGATGTCGTTCTGGGTGTAGAAGACGTCCGCCTTCAGCATCAAAGGGTTGCGGCCGTCGCCCTTGAGAAAGTCCTTCGACAGCGGCGGCTTCTGGTAGGGCAGGTCCGTCTCGTCGTTGACGAGTGCGATCGATCCGGCGAAGGCGGATTGGCGCAGCGCATTGGCCAGCTCCACGCCTGCATGCCCGGCACCGATGATGACAACTCTTTCCATGGCAACTTCTTTGGGTCGATTGGGGCGCTAGCTAACGGGACCTTGGCCGCCGCACAACCATCCCTCGGGACAATCGCTCATCGCCAGAACGGCGTGACGCGGCAACACGCCACGGTCCGCACCTTGTGACTCGACTGTGATCTGCGTCCCTGCGCACCTCCCCGGACGAGGGGGAATCACCTCGCTCGACGGAGTCCCATGACAGCGGCCTATCTGAACAGCATCGCGACGGCGGTGCCTCCGAACGACGTGCACGGCGCATTCCTGCATTTCGCCAAATCGCAGCTCGAAGGCGACCGCCGCGGATCGCTGTTGTTCAAGCGAATGGCGGAGAAGGGCGGGATCGACCACCGCTATTCCTATCTTGTGCCGGCGAACGATCTCGACGGAGACGTGCTCGACGCCGAGGCGCTGTTCGTGCGCGGGCGGTTCCCGAACACCGCCGCGCGCATGATGTTCTTCGAGACCCACGCGCCGAAGCTTGCCGTCGAGGCGGTGGAGCGCCTGCTGCCCGACGTGGAGGAGCGGCAGCGCGTCACGCACCTCCTCATCACCTGCTGCACCGGCCTGTCGTCGCCCGGCCTCGACATGGAGCTGATCGACCGCTGCGGCCTTCCAGGATCGGTGGAGCGGACCACGCTTGGCTTCATGGGCTGCTACGCCGCCATCAACGCCCTGAAGCTCGCCCGGCACATCGTGCGCTCCGATCCTGCGGCGCGCGTGCTTATCGTGAACCTCGAGCTTTGCACGCTGCACCTGAAGGAGACGACCGACCTCGCGCAGATCCTCTCGTTCCTGCTCTGGGGCGACGGTTGCGCGGCGACCCTCGTGACCGCGGAGCCGAAGGGCGTTCAGCTCGACAGCTTCAAGGCGGTGCTGGCTCCCGATACGCGCGAGCTGATGACCTGGAGCATCCGGGATTCCGGCTTCGACATGCTCCTCTCCGGTCAGGTGCCGACGGCGGTGCATGACGCGGTCGTCGGCAGCGCCGCGACCATTCTTGACGGCGCGCCGCCTTCCTCCATCGCGCTGTGGGGCGTGCACCCCGGCGGGCGCTCGATCCTGGACGCAGTGGAACGCGCCCTCGATCTCGCGCCCGCCGCGCTCGATGCCTCGCGCGATGTGCTTCGCCGCTTCGGCAACATGTCATCCGCGACAGTGATGTTCGTGCTGCAGTCGCTGCTTCGCACAGCGCCGGCCGGCGCCGCCGGCTGCGCCATGGCCTTCGGCCCCGGCCTCGTCGCGGAGACGATGCTCTTCCATGCGGTCGGCTGAGCCTCGGGCGAAGCGGCTTCGCCGATGAGCTTCGCGCGCAGTGTGGAAAGCGAGTGGCTCGACACGCTGCCCGCCGACGATCCGCGTGCGCGGCGCTCGCGCCGCGACCTCCGGCGCGTCAACGCGATCATGCTGCAGGCGCGGATCATGGCCGGCCTGCTCAACGCGCAATGCCACGGTGCGAAGCCGGACAGGGTTATCGAGGTTGGCGGCGGCGACGGCACGTTCATGCTGCGCGTGGCGCGGAAGCTCGGCTGGCGCGACATCGATCTCGTGCTCGTCGATCAGCAGGACATCGTTGACGCACCGACGCGCGCCGGATTCGCGGCGCTCGGCTGGCGGCTCCAAGTCCGGCAAGGCGACGTGTTCGGGCTTCTCGGACAGGAGACCGAGAGGGCAGACGTCGTCGTCGCGAACCTCTTCCTGCATCACTTCGCCGATGCCGAGCTGACGCGGCTGCTTCGCGGGGTGGCAGCGCTCGCCCCGCGCTTCGTCGCCTGCGAGCCGCGCCGCTCGGCGTTTTCGCTGGCCGGCAGCAGGATGCTCTTCGCCATCGGCTGCAACGCGGTCAGCCGGCATGACGCGGTGGCGAGCGTCCGCGCCGGCTTCTCGGGCGCGGAGCTGTCAAAGCTCTGGCCGGCCGGGGAGGGATGGCGTCTGCGCGAGGCGGCCGCCTGGCCCTTCACGCACTGCTTCTCGGCGTCACGCGCGTGATCCATGACGCCCTGATCATCGGCGGCGGACCGGCCGGCTCGACCGCGGCGATCCTGCTGGCGCAGGCCGGGTGGTCGGTGGCGGTCGTCGAGAAGAGCGCCTTCCCGCGGCGGAAGGTCTGCGGCGCGTTCCTGTCGGCGACCAACGCGGCGCTGCTCGACCAGCTCGGGATCGGGGACGCTTTCCGTGCGGCGGCCGGCCCGGACGTGCGGCGTGTCGCGCTCTTCGCGGGCGAGGCGACGATCGAGGCGCCGATGCCGAGGCCGCCCTGCGGCACGGGCTGGGGGCGGGCGCTGGGACGCGAGACGCTCGACCACCTGCTGCTGCGACGCGCGGCCGACGTGGGGGCCATCCTCCATCAGCCGGCGACGGCGATCCGGCTTGTGCGTTGCCCCGAAGGCCATATCTGCGACCTGTCGACCGAAGCGGGCTCGGAGACGCTTCGCGCGCGCCTCGTCATCGCCGCGCATGGTTCGTGGGAGCGCGGGCCTGCTGAAGGCGAGCGGCCGGCGCATCACGCTTCCGACCTGCTGGCGTTCAAGGCCTATTTTCTCGGCGGCCGGTTGCCCCCGGACCTGATGCCGCTACTGGCTTTCCCCGGCGGCTATGGCGGCATGGTGCAGGCCGATGGCGGGAGGATCAGCCTCAGCCTCTGCGTTCGCCGCGATGCGCTTGGCGCGGCGCGGGATCGCCATGGCGGCGGGCCGGCGGGGGATGCTGTGCTGGCGCACATCGCCGGGTCGTGCCGGGGCGTGCGCGAGGCGCTGGACGGTGCGGAGCGCGACGGGCCGTGGCTTGCCGCCGGGCCTATCCGGCCGGGCATCCGAAAGGCCTATGCAGATGACGTCTTCGCCTTGGGCAATCTCGCCGGCGAGGCGCATCCGGTGATCGCGGAGGGGATCAGCATGGCGATCCAGTCCGGCCGGCTGCTGGCCGATACGCTCATACGGCAGCGCAGCGCCCTCGGGACCGAGAGCGGCCGTGCAAAGGCTGGCGCAGCCTATGCAGCGGCATGGCGCCGCTGCTTCGCGACCCGCATCCGCGCAGCGGCTGTCTTCGCGGCGCTCGCGATGCGCCCCGGCGCATCGGCGCTGCTGCCGTTCATCCAGCGGTTTCCGGCCGTACTCACGCTTGGCGCTCGGCTGAGCGGGAAGACGCTCCTCCCGCCGTCTCGCTCCGGCCATCGCGAGGCCGCCCAGTCCATGTCCTGAGCCCGCAAATCGCCGGCGACCATTGCAACGCGGGTGCGATCCCGCCATGGCTGGCTGCATGACGGCCACCACCGCACCAGCCCCAGCCCGCGTCGAGGACCAGAGCGCGGTCATGCGGGGACTTGGCCTCGTCACGATCGCGATGATCGTGCTTCCGGCGCAGGACGCAATCGCGAAATTCATGTCGGACGTGGTGTCGCCCGGCGAAATCGCCTGGGTGCGCTTCCTTCTGCAAACGCTCTTCACGGTGCCGTTCCTGCTCTATTTCCAGGGCTGGCGCGGGCTGGTCGCGAGGCGGCTCTGGCCAAACGTCCTTCGCGGCTGCCTGATCGCCGGATCGAGCACGCTCTTCTTCGCGGCGATAAAGGCGATGCCGCTTGCCGACGCGCTGGCGATCTTCTTCATTGAGCCGTTCATTCTCACCATACTTTCGGCGGTGGTGGACAAGGAGCACGTCGGCTGGCGACGGCGCATCGCGGTCGCAACCGGCTTCGTCGGCGTGCTGATCGTGGTGCAGCCGAGCTGGAGCGTGTTCGGTCCGGTCTCGCTGATCCCGGCCATCGCGGGCGGATTGTTCGCCGTCTACGTCCTCATGAACAGGCGCCTGTCCGCCTTCGATACGCCGCTCACCATGCAGTTCACGGCCGGCCTATCGGCGTTCGGGATCATGAGCGTCGCTCTCGCACTCGGCCCGATCGCCGGCCTGGCGGACTTCACGCCTTCGGCGATCGGAAGCCGGGAACTCTGGCTGCTCCTTGTGATGGGCGTGTTCGGCACGTCGGGACACCTGCTCTTCGTCAGGGCCGGCAAACTGGCGCCGTCGTCGCTCATCGCGCCGATGCAGTATATCGAGATCGTCTGCGCCGCGCTCCTGGGGTATCTGGTGTTTGGCGACTTTCCGAGTCTCTGGAAGTGGGTCGGCATCGTCATCATCGTCGGTTCCGGGGCCTACGTCTTCTGGCGCGAGAGCCGCCTGCGCTGAACGTCCTTCCTGCTGGGGGGTCCCATGTTGTTGGCAAATCTCGCCGCGGGTTCGATTCTCGTCATCGTGACGGTGATCATCCATGGGCTTGGACTGCTCACAATGTCCCGGGGATTGAGTGGCGTGATCGTGCAATACCGGCCGCACACGACGCTCGCCGGCACCATCTTCACGATGGTCGCCACCGTGCTCGGGCTCTTCGCCCTCCACACCGTGGAAATATGGGTCTGGGCCTTTGCATTCGTGCTCGTCGGGGCGATCTCCGACTTCACGCATGCACTGACGTTTTCGACATTGTCGTTCTCGACGCTTGGCGCCCAGGATGTCGTCACCGTTCCCGCATGGGAGCTGTTCGGCAGCATCGAGGGGGTCAACGGCTTCCTGCTGATCGGCTGGTCGACCGCCTACCTCATTCCGGCCTGGACCCGATACGGCCCGTTCCACGAAGAAAGGGGCTTCTGATCTAGTGGCCCGCGACGACGTTGACGGCGAGCGCGAGGATCACGGTATTGAAGAAGAATGACACGACGCCGTGCAGCAGGGTTGCCCGGCGCATACCCTGGCTCGTCACGCTGACGTCCGAAACCTGCGCGGTCATCCCGACGACGAACGAATAGTAGAAGAAATCGGAGACGCAGGGCTCCTTGGTTTCCGGAAAGTCGAGCCCTCCTGCTTCGCGCGTCTTCTCTTCCTCCTCGTCGGGCCTGGAATAGAAGAGGTCGGCGTAGTGGAACGCCATGATGGTATGCAGCGTCGCCCAGCTCAGCGGCACGTTGGCCACCGCCGGAAGGAGCATCCAGCCCTGCTGCTTGCCGCTACCGAGCAACATCACCAGGGAGCCGAGCGACAGCGCGATGACGGCCAGCGTGATGACCACGATCACGACGATTCCCTCGTCTTCCACGTTTGCCTTCTTGCGCAGCCCCTCGGTGGTGAGCCGGCGCGCCAGGGTGAGGACGGAAACGAGGTAGATGACAAAGAACGTGACGCCGGAGAGCGATACGCGGATGCCGGGACTTTCCGACAACGGCAGCAGCCCGACGGCGATACCGCAAAGCACAGACAGGTAGAACCGGCCGTGGTGACGAAAGTGATTGAGGCGGAATTGCTGCAACGGGGGGTCCCGAAGCGCGGTTCGGTCGCGCCGCCCTGACTTTGCGCCTGAACGCCGCGCGGGACAACCTTGCGGGCGACCGCCTGTCTCCCCTAGAGCTTCGCCCGGAGGGAAGCGCCGGATGTTCAAGAAAATCCTCGTGGCCAACCGGGGGGAGATCGCCTGCCGGGTGATCCGGACCGCCCGGCGCATGGGGATCGGAACCGTCGCGATCTACTCCGACGCCGACCGCAACGCCCTGCATGTCGAGCTGGCCGACGAGACGGTGGCGATCGGACCGCCGCCGGCAGCGGAGAGCTATCTCTTCATCGCGCGGATCGTCGAGGCCGCGCGAGCGACAGGAGCCGACGCGGTGCATCCCGGCTACGGCTTTCTCTCGGAGAATGCCGGCTTCGCCCGCGCGCTCGCGGCTGCCGGAATAGCCTTCATCGGCCCGCCGCCCGAGGCGATCGAGGCAATGGGCGACAAGATCGCCTCGAAGATGCTCGCGGCCAAAGCCGGCGTCGCGACCGTGCCGGGGCATCTCGGCGTGGTCGCCGACGAAGATGCGGCGGTGAAGATCGCCGCAGGGATCGGCTATCCGGTGATGGTGAAAGCCTCTGCCGGCGGGGGCGGCAAGGGAATGCGGGTCGCCTTCGACGACGCATCGGTGCGCGAAGGATTCCGCCTCGCCCGCTCGGAAGCGCGCTCCTCCTTCGGCGACGACAGGCTCTTCCTCGAAAAATTCATCGAGGAGCCGCGCCACATCGAGATCCAGGTGCTGGCCGACGCGCACGGCGCCTGCATTCATCTCGGCGAGCGCGAATGCTCCATCCAGCGGCGCAACCAGAAGGTCGTCGAGGAGGCGCCTTCCGCCTTCCTCGATCCGAAGACGCGCGGCGCCATGGGGGCGGAGGCGGTGGCGCTCGCCAGGGCGGTCGGCTACCAGAGCGCCGGCACGGTGGAGTTCATCGTCGACCGCGACCGGAATTTCTATTTCCTCGAGATGAACACGCGGCTGCAGGTCGAGCATCCGGTGACCGAGCTCGTCACCGGCCTCGATCTCGTCGAGGAGATGATCCGGATCGCCGCGGGTGAAAAGCTCCGGCTCGTGCAGGACGAGGTCCGCCTCGAGGGCTGGGCGGTCGAGGCGCGCATCTATGCCGAGGATCCGTTCCGTGAGTTCCTGCCCTCGATCGGCCGGCTGACGCGGTATCGCCCGCCCGCCGAAGGAAAGACGGACGGCGCGACGATCCGCATCGACAGCGGCGTCGTCGAAGGCTCGGAGATTTCGCTCTACTACGATCCGATGATCGCCAAGCTCTGCACGCACGCGCAGGATCGCAATGCCGCGATCGATGCAATGGCCGATGCGCTGGATGCCTTCGCGCTCGATGGCATCCGCCACAACATTCCCTTCCTCGGCGCGCTGATGGCGCATCCGCGCTGGCGCGAGGGGAGGCTTTCCACCGCCTTCATCGCGGAAGAATTTCCCGGCGGCTTTCATGGGGCGGAGCCAGAGATCGCGGAGCGGACGATCCTTGCGGCCGTTGCGACCAGCGCCGAGCTTCTGGCCATGCGGCCGCCGCGTTCGGCAAAAGCCACAGCCTTGACGCCGGAAGCAGCGCGCAGCTTCGTGGTGGCGCTCGGCCGCGAGCAGGTGCCGGTCCGCGCCACGCGGCTGGCGAGCGATGGAGCGGCGTCCTTCGACCTCGGTGTCGGCGACGCGCCGGCGCTCCGCGTCGAAACCGAGTGGCGCCCCGGCGAGCCTACGTGGCGCGGGAGCGTCGATGGCGAACGGGTGGTCGCGCAGGTCGGGCGCGAGGGGTCGGCGCTGAAGGTGGCGCGGCGCGGCGCGTCCGTCATTGCGCGCCTGATGACACCACGCGCGGCGGCGCTTGCCGCCCTGATGCCGGAGGAGAAGCCGCCCGACACATCGAAGGTGCTTCGCTGCCCGATGCCCGGTCTCGTAGTTTCGATCGCGGTCGTCGAGGGGCAGAAGGTGGCTGCCGGCGATACGCTTGCCATCGTCGAGGCGATGAAGATGGAGAACGTGCTGCGCGCCGAACGGTCGGCGACGGTGGCGCGCATCCTGGCGAGGCCTGGCGACAGCCTGGCGGTCGATGCGATCATCCTGGAATTTTCCTGAGGCGGTGAAGGTGCCGCAGACCCGCTCGATCAAGGTGCCCATCAGCGGCGTCGTGCAGGGCGTCGGCTTCCGCGCCTGGACCGAGCAGCGCGCCAACGCGCTGGGCCTTTCAGGCTGGGTCCGGAACTGCGAGAACGGCGACGTGGAGGCGGTGTTCTCCGGTCCGTCGGAAGCGGTCTCAGCGATGCTCGCCGCCTGCAAGGACGGCCCTCGCTTCGCCAAGGTCCACCGGGTGGAACTGCTAGGCCCCGCGGCGCCGCCGGTCGGTCCGTTCAGGATGCAGAGCTAGCGGCGGCAGGGACGCCACCATTTACCATCCCGCTCGATCGTTACAATTCGACGTAGCCGCTTAACCTTTCGTTAAGCTAGCCTCTCTCCCGCAGAGAAGGCGTTGCGTCATGCGTAGAGTGCGGGCATCGGGCGGGGTGCTGGCGGCGGGCCTTGCGGCCACGACCGGGCTGACGGGCGGGGTCGCCACGGCGGCGACGGGGGCGGGCGAGGAGCCGCAGATCGCGGAGGCGCGTGGCCTCGGCGAGGCGGCCGACGTCACGCTTCGCTTCATTCAGGAAGACGGGCCGGAGAGCGGGCATGTGCGCGTGGTGCTGACGCCGGGTCTGCGTGCGCTGACGGTGATGGAAGCGCGCATGGCCGCCGAGCAGGCATTCCTGCAGACGCTAAAGGAGCCGGGTCTCGGCGACGCGCTCAATCGCATCACGGTCGTCGTGCGCCTCATGCCGGAGACGCATCCCGATCCCGCCGTTTCGGAGCAGGTTGTCGTCTACCAGCACAAGGGCGGTCGAGACTGGTCGGTGCTGCCCGGCGAATAGATTCAGGCGGCAGGCTTCGTCGGCGGCGCTCCGGGGTCCGCCTTGCAATCGGCATTCGTCAGCCAGAAGAACGCCGCGCCGCCGGCAAGCGCCGCGAGGATCGCCGCGAGCGCCATCACACCCGAATAGGCCGCCGCGAAGGCGTGCTCCAGCGAGGCGCGTGCGGGGTCGCCAAGCGGAGGCAGTTCGCCGAAGCGCGCTGTCGGCGGTGCGCCGGCGCCGCGAAAGATCTGCGCCGCGGCGGCGCCAAACACCGACACCGCGATCAGCCCGGCGACGCGGCTTGCGGCGTTGTTAACCCCCGAGGCGGCGCCGGACTGCGTATCCGGCGCGGAGTTCATCACCACTGTCGTCAGCGGCGTCACCACCGCCGCCATCCCGAGCGCCATGACGATGACCGGCGCGAATACGCCGGTCCAGTAGTTTGCGATGTCGAAGGCAAGCCCCGCGGCGCCGGCCGCGACGACAAGCGATCCGGCGACCAGGAACATGCGTGCTCCGTGCCGGTCGGCAAGCGCGCCGGAGACTCGCGACAGCAGCCCGATGATGAGGCCGAAGGGCAGGAGGATCGCCCCGACCGTCGAGGCCGGCATGCCGCGCCTCCCGATCAGGTCGAAGGGCAGCAGGAAGAGCACACCCGCCAGCGCGCCGTAGAGGAAGAGGGTCAGGATGTTGGAGACCAGGAACGCGCGCGAGCGAAAGAGGATGGCGGGGAGGATCGGGTTTGCGGCGCGTCGCTCGACGCGCCAGAACGCGGCGAGACCGACTACCGCCACCGCGAGCGCCGGGATTACCCCCCGCAGGCTGGCGCTTTCTCCGGCGAGCGCGGTCAGGCCAAAGGTCAGTGCGCCGAGCGACATTGCGACGAGGATCGACCCGGCCCAGTCGAGCCGGCCCGCCGCGGATGTGTCGCGGCTCTCCTCGATGTAGCGGAACGTCAGCCAGAGCGCCGTCGCCGAGAGCGGCAGGTTGATGAGGAAGGCGGCGCGCCAGCTCAGCGCGTCGATCAGGAATCCGCCGATCGGCGGCCCGAGCGACGTGGTGATCGCCGAGGCGGCGGCCCAGAAGCCGATGGCCCGCCCGCGCACCTCGCGCGGGAAGCTCGCGGCGATGATGGCGAGGCTCTGCGGCACGAGCAGTGCGCCGCCGATGCCCTGCACGCCGCGCGCGGCGATCAGGATGCCGACGTTCGGGGCGAGCGCGCAGGCGAGCGAAGCGGCGGCGAAGATCAGGATGCCGATGACGAAGATGCGCCTGCGGCCGACGCGGTCGCCGAGCGCGCCGGCCACCAGGATGAGCGCGCCGAGCATCAGCGTGTAGGCGTTCACCACCCACTGCATCTCCGGGAAGCTTGCATGGAATCCGGCCTGGATCACCGGCAACGCGATCGTCACCACGTTGCCGTCAATGAAGGCCATGGCGGAGGCGAGGACTGTCGCGGCCAGTACAAGCCGCCGCTGTGTTTCCGTCACGCGGCGCGGCCGGCACGGGAGGAGGGGGATGTCGCTCCGAAGAGCCTTTCAAATTCAGCCTTCAACGCCGCATCCACCTCGGCCATCAAGACGGGAATGCCGAGGTCGACAAGGCTGGTGACGCCGTATTCCGAAACGCCGCAGGGCACGATGCCGGAATAATGCTCCAGCACGGGGTCGACGTTCAGGCTGATGCCGTGAAAGCTCACCCAACGCCGTACGCGGATGCCGATCGCGGCAATCTTGTCCTCTGCCGGTCGGCCGTCGGGGAGGGCGGGCTTCTCCGGACGCCGCACCCAGACGCCGACGCGGTCCTCACGCCGTTCGCCCACGACGTTGAAACGGGCGAGCGTCGCGATGACCCAGGCCTCGAGCGTCGCGACATAGCGGCGAAGATCGGGGCCCCGGCGGTTCAGGTCGAGCATGACATAGGCCACGCGCTGACCCGGCCCGTGATACGTGAATTCGCCGCCGCGGCCGGTGCGAAAGACCGGGAAGCGGTCGGGCGCGACGAGATCGGCCTCCTGCGCACTGGTGCCGGCCGTATAGAGCGGCGGATGCTCCAGCAGCCAGACCTGCTCCGGCGCCTTGCCGGCCGCGATCGCCGCGGCGCGGGCTTCCATCGCGGCGACTGCTTCGGGATAGGGCACGGTAGCGTCGCTTACGGTCCAGTCGACGGAGGGCGCACCCGCGGAGGGCGCGGCAAGCACGGCTATTGAAGAGCGATCCGATCGCATGAGGCTCCGGCCCAGAACTCCCGGTTCTATACCAGCCCGCACCGGCCGCGGCATCCCATGCGGCGAAGCGTGGCGTTCGCCCCGGTCGAGGGAACCAATCGCGGGAATCGGATTTTTCCGGTCGGGCTCTGACACGGGCGAGATACCAATGATCAGGAAACTCAAGTCCGGCGAATTCCGCCTCTATTCGCGCAAGACCGATCCGAAGACCGGTAAGCGGAAGAACCTCGGAACTTTCGGCACGCGGACGGCGGCCGAGAAGCACGAGCGCGAAGTCCAGTATTTCAAGCGTCATTAGAGGGTGAGGGACGATTGTGGAAAAGGCAGCAAAACCAAAGAGCGCGGCCAAGTGCGGCGGCGAAAGGACACCCGCGAAGGGCGCCGACCGCTGGTCCGGCGAGGTCACCAGACACAGCGACGCGCTCGATCTGGAAGAGGGCGTCTTCAAGAAGCGCAGCGCGCGCCAGGTCGCCCTGTCGCTGAAGCGGTCGGCCGAGGCGAGCGACCGGCGCAAGGGGACGCCGTTCCAGTCGGCGA
This sequence comes from Hyphomicrobiales bacterium, assembly GCA_038211615.1. GTDB lineage: Bacteria > Pseudomonadota > Alphaproteobacteria > Rhizobiales > Afifellaceae > DASWJZ01. The sequence continues at coordinate 37,756 of JBBQVL010000023.1, read as the reverse complement.
TGTCGATGCTGAATTTCGAGATCAACCGCGCCGGCAAGGGGATGTCTGCCGGCCGCCGCCACATTCTGGAGAACGCCAAGGTCGAGCTGCGCAAGGCCTTCGATCGCGCCTGAGAGCCCGCCTTGTAACCCGGTTGGCCGTTTGCTACATGACCGCGCCCGGCATGCGGTCGTGGCGGAACTGGTAGACGCGCAGCCTTGAGGTGGCTGTGGGGCAACCCGTGGAGGTTCGAGTCCTCTCGACCGCACCAGCCTTCGCTGCGGAACGCAGTGAAGGCTGCAAGGCCGAAGCAATGAGGCGAGCGGAGGCGGGCTTGTTCCGCAGCTTCGGCTGGCACGCCAGCCTTCTCTCCCTTGGTCCTCCCGCCGAAATCGCCTTCTCCTGTCGCAGCGCCCGCGCTAGAGGGTCGTTGCGACGACCCGCGTTTGAATCGGAGAGATCGCGGTGGAGACAGAGACGGCCACAAGACCCGAGCCTGAGGCCGTCGACATCCGCGACGAGGAGGGCGTGCTCGACCCGGCGTTCGTCGAGAAAGTCTCCGACGCGATCAAGAGACATGACGGCGAGACGCTCCGCGGGCTCGTCTCCGACCTGCACGAAGCCGACCTCGGCGGCGTCCTGCAGGCGCTCGATCCGGACGAGCGCGACCAGCTCGTCCGCCTCATGGGCAACGACTTCGACTGGGTGGCGCTGACCGAGGTCGACGACAGCGTCCGCAGCGAGATTCTCGAATCCATCCCGAACGAGCAGATCGCGGAAGCTGTCCGCGAGCTCGATTCCGATGACGCTGTGGAGATCATCAGCGACCTCGACGACGAGGATCGCGAGGAAGTGCTCGCCGGGCTGCCGCTCGCCGAGCGCATCGCGCTGGAGCGGAGGCTCGATTATCCGGAGGATTCCGCCGGCCGCCGGATGACCACGCATTTCATTGCGGTGCCGCCATTCTGGACGGTCGGGCAGACGATCGATCTCATGCGCGAGGATTCGCGCTTGCCGGAAGAATTCACCGAAATCTACGTCGTCGACCCCAAGTACCACTTCCTCGGGACCGTGCCGCTCGACCGGCTGCTCCGCTCCAAGCGGCCGACGAGAATCGAGGAGATCATCTCGGAGGCGAAACACTCGGTGGAGGCGACCGACGACCAGGAGGACGTGGCTCGCCTCTTCGAGCGCTACAATCTTCTCTCTGTCGGCGTGGTCGACGAGGCGGGGCGTCTGGTTGGCGTGATCACCATCGACGACATCGTCGACATCATCGAGGAGGAGGCCGACGAGGATATCAAGCGCCTCGCCGGCGTCGGCGACGAGGAGATTTCCGAAGGCGTGTTCTCGATCGTGCGGCTCAGAACCTCCTGGCTGCTCGTCAACCTCGTCACCGCCTTTCTGTCCGCGTCGGTGATCAGCCTGTTCGCCGCGACGATTGAGCGGATCGCCATCCTCGCCATGCTGTTTCCGATCGTCGCAGGCCTCGGCGGGAATGCCGGGACGCAGACGCTGACGGTGACGGTCCGCGCGCTCGCCACGCGGCAGCTCAATCCCGGCAACACCTGGCGGCTGATCGGCCGCGAAGCGCTGGTCGGCATCTGCAACGGAGTCGTGCTCGGCAGCATCACCGGCGTGCTCGTCGGCTTTATCTTCTCCCGGCCGGAGCTCGGGCTCGTCATCGCCGGGGGCATGCTCGCCAACCAGAGCGTCGCCGCGCTGGTCGGAATCATCATCCCGCTGGCACTCGACCGCCTCGGCGCCGACCCGGCGATCGCCTCCAGCATCTTCGTCACGGCGATGACCGACGCGACCGGATTCTTCGCGTTTCTGGGGCTCGCCACCTGGCTGCTTATGTGAGGGTGGGTACGGTCTCGCGCACCTTTTGCCGCAGGCGGAATGAGGGGCGAAAAGAGGATGGCGGGACGCCGTCCCCCCGCTTCGGCCGCCGGTTAACCCTTCGGCTTAAGCGGCTGGAAACGATAACGAGGCATGAAGGGGATCGTTTTCGCCCCCCGGGAAGCCCTTCAGATGATGCATTTCGGATCGCCCAGGACTTTCGCAGCGCTCCTTGTCTCGCTGCTTCTGGCGAGCTGCGGGGCGACCGAAAACGCCGTTCTCCGCGCCGATTCTGACCCCCACCCGGGGGTCGCCCGCGCGCACGCGATGCCGGTCCAGGGGATCGACATCTCGAAATACCAGGGCGACATCGACTGGGCGCGGGTGCGCAAGGAAGGAATCCGCTTCGCCTATCTGAAGGTCTCCGAGGGTGGCGATCACGTCGACAACCGCTTCTACGACAACTGGTCGGCGGCGGCCGCGGCGGGCGTGCCGCGCGGGGCGTATCACTTCATGTACTGGTGCCGGACGGCGAGCGAGCAGGCCGTATGGTTCACGCAGGCGGTGCCGCACGACGCGACGCAGCTTCCGCCGGTCCTCGATCTCGAATGGAACAACGCCTCGGTCACCTGCCCGAAGCATGTTCCGCGCGCCGATGCGATCGAGAAGATCCGCAAGATGCTCGAAATCATGGAATACCACACCGGCAAGCGGCCGATCATCTATACCGACATCAACTTTCATCGCGATGTGCTGGAGGGCGAGTTTTCCGGCTACGAGTTCTGGCTGCGGAGCGTCGCGGCCGAGCCGCACGAGCGCTACGCCAATCGCCCGTGGCGCTTCTGGCAGTATACCGCGACCGGCCGTGTTCCCGGCATCGACGGCAGCGTCGACCGCAATGCCTTCAACGGATCGGAGGGCGAGTGGAACCGCTGGCTGAAGGCGAACGGCGCCGGCTGAGCAGCGCTGCACTTGCGTCCCCGCGCGGCGACGTGACATGACGCCCCTCAGGAGCCGTCATGTCCGCGGAAATCCGTCCGCTTGAAACCCGCGACCGCGATGCCTGGCTGCCGCTCTGGCGGGGCTATCTCGAATTCTACGAGACTTCCGTCCCCGATGAGGTGACGGACGAGACGTGGCGGCGGATTGTCGATCCCGCGGGCGCGATCCACGGCTTCGGCGCCTTCGACCCGGGCGGCCGACTGATCGGCATCGTGCATTACCTCTTCCACCCGGTGACCTGGTCCACCGGCGACCGCTGCTACCTGGAGGATCTTTTCGTCAGCCCCGCCGAGCGCGGCACGGGCGCTGGCCGCGCGCTGATCGAGGCGGTCTACCGCGCGGCGGACGACGCGGGTGCCGATCAGGTCTATTGGCTGACGGCGCAGTCGAACGCCACCGCGCGCGAACTCTATGATCGCGTCGGGCAGCTCACGCCCTTCATCAAGTACCGCCGATGAAAGCCAGGAGATGAGCACAAGGCCACCCCTTCGCGGCATCCTTGAGACGGCGGTGTTCGCCGACGACCTGGCGCGCGCGCAGGCCTTCTATGGCGGCGTGCTCGGACTGGATTGCGTGCTCGATACGCCGCGCATGCTGACCTATGCGGTAGCTCCACGCGAAGTGCTGCTGGTCTTCAAGCGCGGCGCGACGCGCGAGGACAGCGTGACGCCGGAGGGCGTGATCCCCGGCCATCACACCGAGGGGCCGGCGCATTTCGCTTTCGCCATCGACGCGGCCGACTATGCTGGCTGGAAGGCCTATCTCGAGGCTGCTGGGGTGGCGATCCGCGGCGAGATGGCGTGGCAGCGAGGCGGCAAGAGCCTCTATTTCGACGATCCGGACGGCAATGTCCTGGAGCTCGCGACGCCGGGGCTCTGGCCGAACTACTGAGGCGGCCGCAAGTTCATTTCACGCCGCAATACTCGGCCGTCTTTGCCGCGCCGACGATCTTGATCGGCGTGCCCTGCGGAACGACGTACTCGCTTTCACCGAAGCGGACGAAGTCGGCGTGGCCGCTGGCGTCCGCGGGTCCCTGCGCCCAGTCGAAGGTGTAGCCGAGCGAGGTCCAGGGAAAGCCGGTCGGGCGGGCGGTCCCGAACGCGCTGTAGTACTGCTTGTAGAAGAAGAGGTTGTGCGCCTCGCAACTTTTGGCCTGCTGCGGGTCGCCGCAGGTATCGTCAGCCGAGGTACGGATCGCGCAGGTCGTCGTGTCGATCGCGGCCGAAGCGCAAGGCCGGAAGATGTTCGTCGCCGGGTCTGGATTGGCGATGGTGAAGCTAAGGAACGCCGTCTTGGCGCTGTGCGGCGCGAGCCCGAGGCGCTGTTCCAGCCGCAGCGTGAGAAGATCGGGATCGGCGCCGTTGGTGTCGGCGAAGTGGGTGCAGAACTCTTTCAGGTGCGGCTCCTCGGTGACCCAGGTGTCGGAAGGCAGAGTGTCGACCCAGCCGCCGCCCGGGCCGCGGTAGCGCTTCACCTGATCGGCGCGGATCCAGGTCGCGACCGTCACCGGCTGGCCGGGCGGGATCGGGTCGAGCGCATGGGAAACGTCGTCGGGGACCGCGAGAGCCATCTGCGCGATCGCCTTCAGATAGGTGTCGTAGCGATTGCGCAGCGTCTCCGCCTCGGCGAGCTCGGGCACACAGAGCTTCGGCTTCGCTCCTGTGGTCGCCTGCGGCAACTGGAATGGGTCAACAACGAACGGGAAGCCCGACCCGACCCGCGCGTTCGTCGCCAGCATGATGGCGTACTGGTAGTCGAGATCGCCGTAATAGAACTCCGCGAGCTGGGCGAGCGTCGTGGCCGGAAAAATGTCCGGAGTCGCGAGGCAGCCGCTCTGTGCATACGATGGCGAGACCTGCGAGCCGAGGCTGACGCAAATGAAGGCAAGGCTGAGCCGACCGAAAGCCATCTTCTCCCCCACCGCAGTTCGGGGGAGTGCGCGTTGCGGCCAAGCCGGCGCCCGCAGCCTCACCCAGGATTGCGGATATTACTATCCAAGAGGGCACGATGCTGCGCAATAGCCCGCCGCCTTTCGACTTCGGTCTCGGCGAAACCGCGGACATGCTGCGCGAGACGGTGGCGGGCTTTGCCGCGGACCGGATCGCGCCGCTCGCCGGGAAGATCGATCGCGAGGACTGGTTTCCCCGCGACCTCTGGCCGGAGATGGGGGCGCTCGGGCTGCACGGCGTCACGGTGGCGGAAGAGGAGGGCGGCGCGGGCCTTGGCTACCTCGAACATTGCATCGCCATGGAGGAGATTTCGCGCGCCTCCGGTTCGGTCGGTCTCTCCTACGGGGCGCACTCCAATCTCTGCGTGAACCAGATCTTCCGCTGGGGCGATCCCGGCCAGAAGGCGCGCTACCTGCCAGAGCTTATTTCCGGCGAGCACCTCGGCGCTCTTGCCATGTCGGAAGCCGGCTCCGGTTCCGACGTCGTGTCGATGCAGCTTCGCGCCGACAGGCGCGGCGACCGCTACATCCTGAACGGAACGAAATTCTGGATCACCAACGGTCCGCAGGCCGACACGCTCGTGGTCTACGCCAAGACCGATCCGGCGGCCGGCGCGCGTGGCATCACCGCCTTCATCGTCGAGAAGACCTTCCCCGGTTTTTCGGTGGCGCAGAAACTCGACAAGCTCGGCATGCGCGGCTCGGAGACGGGCGAACTCGTGTTCGAGAACTGCGAGGTGCCTGAGGAGAATGTGCTAGGCAAGGTCGGGGAGGGCGTAAGGGTCCTGATGTCCGGCCTCGACTACGAGCGCGCGGTGCTTGCAGCCGGGCCGCTCGGGCTGATGCAGGCGGCGCTCGACGTCGTGCTCCCCTACGTCCACGACCGAAAGCAGTTCGGAAAGCCGATCGGTTCGTTCCAGCTCATTCAGGGCAAGCTCGCGGACATGTATGTCGCGCTGAACGCGGCGCGCGCCTACGTCTACGCGGTGGCGAAAGCGTGCGACCGGGGCCAGACGACGCGCGAGGATTCCGCCGGCGCGATCCTCTTCGCGGCCGAGCGGGCGACGCAGGTCGCGCTCGACGCCATCCAGTGCCTCGGCGGCAACGGCTACATCAACGACTATCCGACCGGACGCCTGCTCCGCGACGCGAAACTCTACGAGATCGGCGCGGGGACGAGCGAGATCAGGCGAATGCTCATCGGGCGGGAGATATTCGATAAGTCCGGTTGACTTAGATGTTTTGCCGTCTATGACACGCGAAAATTGAATAACGTGAATATGCAACCTCCAATGACGAACGAAGGCATACAGAGGAATGGCCGCCGCGGCACCTGCGGCGCTACAGGCTCGAAGCCACCCGCGACGGTACAATGGTGCTCCCTGCGGAGCTTGTGGCTGCGCTCGGAGACGGGCCGCACGATGTGCTCCTTGCTTGGCAGGAAGGGAATGAGGTCAGGCTGGAAACACTGCCTGCAGCCTTGGAGAAGGCGCTCGTCTACTGTCGCTCGCGCGCGACGACAGGCTACGACTCCGACGACCTTATAGCCGAGCGTCGAGTAGAAGCGCTTCGGGAGATATGGGAGTAGCGCGGGCTCACTAAGCTCGCGCGCCAAGCCTCCGTCCCGCCAGCGAGCCGAGCATCGCGGGGATCTCGAAGAAGCCCGTCAGCATGATCGCGAGCAGCAGGGTCAGGATGAGAAGGCTCAACTCCGATTGCATGCCGAGTCCGACGAGCAGCACGCCGGCCTGATGGCCCGCCACCAGCCAGAGCGGCCAGCGCCAGGCGCGTTCCGGTCGGATGAATCCGGCAATTGCGACCGCCGTGACCATCAATGGCAGGCCGGCATAGAAATAGGCGGGCGTGTCCCAGGCTTCGCGCAATCGGAAGCCGAGTTCGCTCCTGGAAAATCCTGCCCAGACCGAAAGCCCGGTCCAGACGACAAGCCCCGTCCCAGCGAGCAGGATTCCGGTGCCCGCCGGCGTTGCCGCCAGCAGCCCCGCTTCACGCAACCTACTGACGCGACGCATGCATTCCCCCGTTTCTCGGGAAAAAGATGGCGGAACATGCTTGAAAGTCTCTTAAGGGTGCCGGCCGTCGCTGAAATCCGCTAGACGGATGCGGGACCGCCACACAGGACCTTCCATGACGCTCACGCCCGCCATCTCCGCCTCGCTCAATCGCGCCTCGACCGCGACGATCACCACCGTGCTCCTGAAGAAGGGAATCCGACGCTGCTGGATGCGCGGGCCGATGCCGCTCGCGAGCGCCGCGGGCAAGCGTGTCATCGGCCCGGCGTTCACGCTGCGCTTCGTTCCGGTGCGCGAGGATCTCGCGACCCCGGCGTCCTGGTCTTCGCCGACTTCCACACGCGGCGCGATCGAAGCGATGCCGGAAGGCGTCGTCGCCGTGGTCGATGCGATGGGCGTGCAGGACGCCGGCGTGTTCGGAGACATCCTGTCGGCCCGCATGCACAAGCGCGGCGCAGCGGCGCTCGTCACCGACGGCATGGTGCGCGACCTCGCCGGGGTCGTGGCGACCGGGCTCCCGGTCTGGTGCTCCGGAGGCGCGGCGCCGGCCTCGGTCGCAAGCCTCACCTTTGTGGGCTGGCAGCAGCCGATCGGCTGCGGCGGCGTGGCGATCTTCCCCGATGACGTGATCGTCGCCGACGGCGATGGCGCGGTCGTAATCCCGCAGGCGCTCGTCGCGGAAGTCGCGGCGGAGGCGGAGGAGCAGGAGCGGCTCGAAGCCTGGATCATGCACGAGGTGGAGAAGGGGGTGCCATTGCCGGGTCTCTACCCGCCGAATGCCGAGACCAAGGCGCGTTACGAGAAAGAGCGGAAATAGCGGCTCGCCGTCCGCGCACGCCCGGCTGCGTTCTCACACTTGCCGGTTGGGTTTTAGCCCAGATTGGCTCATAGGGAGCGGGCCGCAGATCGCGAGCCCGACCCTTGAAGCGCAAACTCACCACCATCCTCTTCGCTGACGCGCAGGGCTACAGCACCATGATGGCGGCGGACGAGGCTTCCACGCTCGACCGCCTGAAGCGCTATCGCGCGATCATGGCTGGCCTGTTCGAGCGCCACGATGGACGCCAGGTGAATACCTGGGGCGACGCGGTGATCGCCGAGTTCGCGAGCGTGGTGGAGGCGGTGCGCTGCGCCGTCGAGATCCAGGATTCGCTCGGCACCGAGAACCGCGCTTTGCCGAAGGCGAAGCAGATGTGGTTTCGCATCGGCATCAATCTCGGCGACGTGATGATCGACAGCGACAATCTCTATGGCGACGGCGTCAATGTCGCCCAGCGTCTGGAAGCGCTGGCCGAGCCCGGCGGCATCATGGTCTCGGGCACCGTGCACAGCCTCGCGCACAAGCAGCTCTCGCTCGCCTTCGATTTTGCCGGAGAGCAGGCGATCAAGAACAGCGCCGAGCGCGTGCCGAGTTACCGGGTGCGCATGGCTGGCAGAAATCTCCCCGACGTCCCGGCGGAGGTACTCGCCGGCGATCCGAAGCCGCAACGGACCCCGGGCGGTGCGTCGGCCTTCGCCACGACCGCGCATCGGCTCGAACTGGGATGGAACTGGCTCACCCATCAGCCGAAACGGATTCGCGCATCCGCGGCGCTGATCGGTCTTTTCTTTGCGATCAACCTGCTTTTCGGCAGCATTGTCGCCAACCCGTGGTTCATCTATCCGTCGGCGCCGTTTGCCGTCCTCATTCTCATTCACTCGCGCCGGCAACAGAAGGGCGGGCGGTCTCCATCGCCCTGATGTCTTGCGGTGGAAATTCCGACGCGCCAGTCTGCACGCATCATTCGCTGAGGAGAGATCATGACGCCGACGGTGAAGGCGAACGGGGCGGAGATTCCGGCGATCGGATTCGGTACATGGGACCTGCGCGGCGCGGGCGCCGTCCAGGCGGTAAAGACGGCGCTCGACGTCGGCTACCGCCACATCGACACGGCTGCGATGTACGCCAACGAAACGCAGGTGGGCGAAGCGATCCGTTCGCACGCCACACCGCGCGAAGAGATATTCGTCACCACGAAAGTCTGGCCGAGCGAGGCGGGAGACGGTCCTTTCCAGCGTTCGGCGGAAGCCAGCCTGAAGCGGCTTCAGGTCGACCAGGTCGATCTCATCCTGATCCACTGGCCGAGCCCGACGGTCTCGGTCGGCGAGCAGATCAGGACGCTTTGCGACGTGAAGAAGCGCGGCTACGCGCGCCACATCGGCATCTCCAACTTCTCGGTGGAGCAGGTCGAGGAGTCTGTGCGCGTCGCCGACGAGCCGCTGGTGACCAACCAGATTGAGCACCACCCGTGGATCGACCAGGGCGCCATATTCAAGGCCTGCGCGAAGCACGGCATTTCGGTTACTTCCTATAGCCCCATCGGCAAGGCGCGGCGCCTCGACGACCCGGTGATCGTCGGTATCGCAAATGCGAGACGGAAGACGCCGGCGCAAATCGTGCTCCGCTGGCAAATCCAGCAGCCGATGAACATCGCCATCCCGCGCTCCTCGAACCCCGGGCGCATTGCCGAGAATTTCGCGATCTTCGACTTCACGCTGACCCCGGAGGAGATGCGCCGCATCTCCGCGCTGGCCAGGCCGTAGCGCGGGACTGCTTCCGGACACGGCTGCACGGCGGCGCTTTGATCCAATCGCGACCGTCGATGTCGTGACGCTGCGCGCGGGGCCCGGCCGGTTGCGCGAAGCCAGTGTCACCGCTTGTTGCCCCCGAGTCCCGTGGTCGCCACGAATTCCCGAGAACCGGCCTGGCTGCCCGCTGCCCTGCAGCCGGGCGCCTTTGCGTTTGCGCTGCTTTTCACCATCGAGTCGATCAGCCGCGCATCGATCATCAGCGTCGTCCCGATCCAGGCCTACGACCTGATCCAGAGCGAGCAGCGCGTCTCGGCCTTCTATTTCGTGATCGGCGCGTTCGGCATGTGCGCCACGCTTTGCGCGCCAATCGTCTTCCAGCGTTTCCCGCGCCGCTATGTCTATACCGGCGGCGCGCTTCTGCTGGTTGCCGCATGCGCGCTCTTCGCCACGCATACGCTGCCCGGGCAGGCGATGGGGCAGTTTCTGCGCATCCTCGCCGCGAGCACGGTCGCGATCACGCTCAACCTCTACATCATGGAATACATCCCGAAGCAGGGACTGGTGCACAGCGAGTCGCTGCGGCTGACGCTCGGCACCTTCGCCTGGACGCTCGGCCCGAGCATCGGCGTCTGGCTCTATGTCCGGGTCGGCTTCGTGGCGCCGTATCTGTGGAGCGCCGCCTGGGCGCTGATCCTCATCGCGCTCTTCTGGTGGCTGCGGCTCTCCGGCAGCACGGCGATACGGCCCGGGAAGCTTCGCCCGGTCAACCCGATCGCGAACATCCGCCGCTTCGTGGCGCAGCCGCGGCTAAGGCTCGCCTGGCTCATCGCCTTCGGCCGCTCCTGCTATTGGATGACCCTCTACGTCTATGGTCCGATCCTGATGGTGGTGACCGGGGAGGGGAAGCTCGCGGGCGGTCTGATAGTCTCGGCGGCCAGCGCGCTGCTCATCTTCTCGTTTGGCTGGGGCCGGCTCGGCAACCGCTTCGGCGTGCGCACGATCGTCGTGTTCGCCTTCATCATGCTCGCAGCGTCCGCGCTTCTTGCCGGCTTCACGGGCGAGAAGCATCCGTGGATCACGGCGCTGCTGCTGCTCTTCGGCATCAACTTCGCCGTGGCGCTCGACGCTATCGGCAACGTGCCATATCTCCGCGCGGTGCGCTCCTACGAGCGGGCGGAGATGACGGCCGTCTACCGCACGAACCTCGACCTCTCCGACCTGCTCCCGGCGTTCGTCTATTCGATCATCCTCGGCTTCACGGGGCTCGGCGGAGTCTTCGTCGCGCTTGGCATCTTCAGCGCCTTCTGCGCCTGGTTCTCGTGGAGGCACCTGCCGCGCTCGATGTGACTGGCGAGGCGGTCGTCGGTCATGATGCGAGGCGAAGCTGCGATATTCGTTCTCCGATCGCCTGGAAGACGGGGACGAGGTCGGAGGAATTCTCGACGTTGTAATAGTTGCCGAGGCCGGAGGCACAGTTCTGCAGCAGGCTGGCGTTCCCCTCCATCAGGCGCACGGTATAGACCTCGATCTTGGCATCCTTCGCCGACTGGCACGCGAGCTTCGTCCGGGCGTCGATCTGCGAGGCCGAGCTCGTCCAGCGGTTCTCGGTGTTGTCGCCGTCGGTCATGAGGACGAGAATCTTGGTTACATCCTTGGTGCCCGGCGCCACGCCCTCCGTGAACGGATCCTGCGAAGACAGGATAGCCATGCCCCAGGCGAGTCCCACAGTGATGTTGGTGTTGCCCGCGGGGGTGAGCGCGTTGACCTTGCTGTGCAACGCCGAAAAATCGTCGGTCAGCGGTTGCAGCGTCGTCAGCTTGTCGCTGCTGCAAAGCGCTCCCGGATATTTCGTCGACGCGGAAGACGTGACCGCGGCGTCGCTCACGTCGTTCGACTGATCGCGGTCGGCGATGCAGCCGTTCCAGAACAGGCCCACCCACCAGTCGGTCTTGAACCAGCTCGCGGTCTTGTAGGTGTTCGCCACCCGCACGTTCACGTCGAAGGGGACGATCCCGATCTTGACCAGGCCCGCCTCGGAGGTCTGCATCTCGACGAGCATGGCGTTGGTGGCTTTCTTCAGCTCGACCATACGGCTGTAGGTGGACATCGAGCCGGTGCTGTCGAGGACCAGCGCGATCTCGAGCTTGCCGGTTCCCCACGTGGCCTGCGAGACGGCCTTCTGTTTCAGCGTCTTGAATCCCGCCACGCTTGTCAGGGTGGCCGGGATCGAACCCTCGACGGTCATGCTGAGCGTGCCGCTTGTCTTGGTAAGCGCGGTCACGCTGTACGAGTAGTTGGCGGGGAGCATCGCCGCCAGCCGCTGCGTCGCCTTGGTCTTCAGCGCGTCGATAGTGCTGTCGCTCGCATCCCGCCCAAGCGCCAGCACGACGGCGTCGGTTGCGTTCTGCAGACTGGAACGCGCGTATGAATCGCGTCCGTAGTCGATGGCGACGCCGGTGAAGAGGAGCATCGTCGTCAGCGCAATCGCGAAGATGATGGCGATCTGGCCCGTATCGTCGCGCGCAAACCGGTCCGCCAGGCGAAGCGGCGCGGCCAGGGTGACGGGTGGTCGCATCGAGATCGCGGCTTTCGGTCCGAAGTCCTTCAACCGCCTTCCTGGGGATTGGTGACCAGCCCCTGCATGTCGACGGTGAACTGATGCAGGCCGGTCAGGCAGTCGGCCAGCACGAGCTCCGTCTTGTCGCTCTGAACCTCGAAGACGTAATACGACGTGTGCGGGCAATAGTCCGGCCGTACGCCGATGGGATCGGCCGGCGCGATGTCCACCGGGGCGCCGTCCGCATCGAGGACAACCGTCTCGCCGTCCGGATTGGGAACGGCATGGAACTGCGCCATGCCGGCCGACGACGACAGGAGTAGGCAAGCGGCCGCGACTGCCGCCATGTGGCTCGCCCGCGGGCGCATTGTGGATCGGTATCTCATGCGAGCCTCCGTGATTGGGGACAACGGGCTCGGGGGTATCGGGTCTAGCGCTGATTGGCGGAAGGGTTAGCCGGCGCTGAATGCCGCGAAGAGAATGTAGCGAATCCGGAATGATCAAATTTCCCCCAGAACGGAGGACTTTCGATCAGCCGAACATTTCAAGCTTAGGGAAAGCGAATTGCCGGCGGCTGAGCGCGATGACCACGACGATGCTGATCGCCAGGAAAAGCCAGGCGCTGGCGAACCAGCCGAGGAACGCGACCGAGAAGAAGAACGCCCGTTTGGCCGAGGCTGAAATGGTGGCCGGCGAGCACGTTCATGTGCACCGCCCGATCGATGGCGCGCCGCGTCGCTTCGCTTTCATGCTCGGCCGCGAAAGGCACCGCGCCGACCAGGATCGAGGTGTAGTTGAACTTGAAGAAGGCGTAGCCGTAGATCGCCAGGAGACCGATCGCCTTCACGTCCCACGCTTCGCGCGTGGCGCCGAGCGGAAACGGCAGGGTCTGCACGGCGTTCAGGACCTGGTCTGACTGTGTAAGGAAGGCGAAAGCGGCGCCGATCGCGAGCAGCGACGTGGAGGCGAAGAAGGCGGTGCCGTTCTGCAGGCCGGCGATGATCGAGGTGTCGATGATGCGCAGGTCGCGTCTCGCCAGCATCTCCATCCAGACCCGGCGCTGGCGATCCATCGCGGCCGTCAGTGTCTTCTTCCGCCAGGGACTGAAGTCGACCAGCCAGCCATAGCCGAGCCAGCTCGCGACAAAGACGGCGAGCGCGATCCAGTCGAGGGGGGCGAAAGCCAGCATGCCCGCCGACCGTGCCGCAGCGGCGGCCATCCGGCAAGGGAGCGACCGGGGGACAGCAGCCCGCGGTCCAGGGAGCGTGCCGGGGGGCGGATAGTTTGCTAGTCTCGGGCCTGCCGTGGGGGGAATGCTTGGCGATCATCCGTACCGAAATGCTCGACCCCGCGCCGGCCGCCGACAATGCGGAGGCCTGGTCGCGGCTCGTAGCCGACTATCGCGCGCTCCGCGCCGAGGCGGCCATGGGCGGCCCGGAACGGGCGCGCGAGCGACATCTTGCGCGCGGAAAGCTGCTGCCGCGCGAGCGCGTCGCCGGCCTCCTCGATCCGGGCTCGCCCTTCCTCGAACTCTCGCCGCTCGCCGCACACGCCCTCTACGGCGAGCCAATTCACGGCGCCGGCCTGATCGTCGGGATCGGCCGCGTCGAGGGTCGCCTCGTCATGGTGATCTGCAACGACGCCACGGTGAAGGGCGGCACCTACTATCCGTTGACGGTGAAGAAGCATCTTCGCGCGCAGGAGATCGCGTTCGAGAACCGGCTGCCCTGCATCTATCTAGTCGATTCCGGCGGCGCCAACCTGCCGCACCAGACCGAGGTGTTTCCTGATCGCGAGCACTTCGGCCGCATCTTCTTCAATCAGGCCAGAATGTCGGCCGCGGGCATTCCGCAGATTGCCTGCGTGATGGGTTCCTGCACGGCGGGCGGCGCCTATGTGCCGGCGATGTCGGACGAGACGGTGATCGTGAAGGGGCAGGGGACGATCTTCCTCGGCGGCCCGCCGCTGGTCAAAGCCGCGACCGGCGAGATCGTCACGGCCGAGGATCTCGGCGGGGCGGAGGTGCACGCCCGCCGCTCCGGCGTCGCGGATCACTACGCGCTCGACGACCGGCAGGCGCTCGCCATGGTCCGCCAGATCGTGAAGAGCCTTGGACCGCCGCCGGATTCATCGCTTTCCCTCGGCGAAACGGCCGCGCCGCTGCATCCGTCCTCCGAGTTGGAGGAAATCGTGCCGGTGGATCTCCGCAAGCAATACGATCCGCGCGCGCTCATCGCGCGGTTGGTCGACGGCTCGGACTTTTCGGAGTTCAAGGCGCTCTACGGCGAGACCCTGGTCGCCGGCTTCGCCGCGATCCACGGGATGCGCGTCGGCATTCTCGCCAACAACGGCATCCTCTTCTCGCAATCGGCGCTGAAGGGGGCGCATTTCATCGAGCTCTGCTGCCAGCGGAAGATTCCGCTGCTTTTCCTGCAGAACATCACCGGCTTCATGGTGGGCAAGGACTACGAGGCGGGCGGCATCGCCAAGGACGGCGCGAAGCTCGTGACGGCCGTTGCCTGCGCGGCGGTGCCGAAAATCACCGTCATCGTCGGCGGCTCCTACGGCGCGGGGAACTACGGCATGTGCGGCCGCGCCTTCGGCCCGCGCTTCCTCTTCATGTGGCCGAACGCACGCATCTCGGTGATGGGCGGCGAACAGGCCGCCTCGGTGCTGGCCACCCTCCGCCGCGATACTCTGGAGGCGAGCGGCGGCGCGCTCAGCGCCGAGGCGGAAGAGACCTACAAGGCGCCCGTCCGCGAGCGCTACGAGATGGAAGGCAATCCGCTCTACGCCACCGCGCGGCTCTGGGACGACGGGATCATCCTGCCGTCCGAAACGCGCGACGTACTGGGGCTGGCGCTGGGGGTCTGCGCCAACGCGCCGGTGGGGGAAACGAAGTTCGGGGTGTTCCGGATGTGATGGCGTTGCCGAAAAGCGCAGAGATCACGTCTCCGATGGTGTGTTCCAAGGTTTGACTCCTTCCGGAATTCTACGCCAGCAGTTCGCCCACCGTGACCTTCAGCACCTTCGCCAAATCCCGCAGCACACCGATTCGCGCTTCCTTTTTGCCGGCCTCGATCTCTGACAGATATGCTTGGCTGACGCCCACGTCCCGGGCGAGCGAGGCCTGCGTCAGCGCGCGCTTCTTTCGCCAGAAGGCGAGTGGCGTCGGCGCGTCGAGGTAGGCATCCACCTGCGCCTCGGGGATCAGTTCGACCTCGCCTGAGGCGATCCGCGCCATGCTCTGTTCGGCCGCATGAGCGTCTTCGAAGTCCTCGGATGCCTCGAGTAGCGCGTCGTACTCGGCGCGCGGGATAACGACCATCTCTTCACCCGAGGGAGTTTGAATGATCTGCGGCTTGTTCATTGCGGAAACCTCATCGGTAGATCGAGCCGCGCGGCCCAATCGCGTGAACTGTTATCTGATCGGGGGCGATCGAAAGGATCACGCGCCAATCGCCAACGCGCAGTCGTAGGGCACCTGTTCCCTTCAAGGCCGTAAGGTTATTGGTCAGAGAGTCCGGGTCGGCAGCGAGCTGCGTCAGCTTTTCTCGTATCCTGTCGGCGACATTGCGTGGCATCCGTTTGAGACTCCGCAAGGCTTCCGGATCGTAGAGGACGGTGCGCACGGACAAGAATATAGCTCACAGCTATATTCTTTCAAAGAGATTTTCCTCAGGAGATCGGCACGGCGTGCGATCGCGATCAATTCCCACCCTGCTGCGACTGCCGGGCGTTTGCCTCTTGTTTCCTCCGAAACGCGACGGGAACCTTCGCGCGACGCCTTCGGTCGCGACGTCCGGTTGGCGGCGCTTGTCTGGGAGCGCTGAACCGGCCGCGGGTTCTCGGCCTTACAGCCGCTCCACCTTCATCACCTCCACCTTGCCGTGCCCGCCGATGAACCACGAGGCGAGCCAGGCGGTGATCGAGATAACGATTGCCCCGAAGAAGGCCGACCAGAAGCCTGCGACCGTGACGCCATCGAGCATCCAGGCGACGAGCGACAGCATCGCGGCATTGATGACGAGCAGGAAAAGGCCGAGCGTGAGGATGGTGAGCGGCAAGGTCAGGATGATGACCACCGGCCGCACGAAGGCGTTCATGATGCCGAGCACCAGCGCCGCCCAGAGCAGCGACCAGCCGTCGGTGATCGCGACGCCCGGAACCAGTTTCGAGGCCACCCAGAGGCCGGCCGCGACCATCAGAACCCTGACGAGAAAACCACGCATCCCACTCGCTCCATTCGGTCTGGGGCCCACCCCTCCCAGCGTTTTCTACCATAATCAGGCGGACGTCTTCCGGTGGCCATACTTTTCGGGATAAGCCTCTCCCATGCAAACCCCAGCCACCCGCCGCCATCTCACCATCTGCGGCCTGACCGAGCTTGTCTCGTTCCAGGACGCCTCCGTCACCCATGTCCTGTCGATCCTCGATCCGGCCCATCCCGACCCGGAGGACTTCGCCGCCTACGGCCCGCACAAGCGGCTGACGCTCCGCTTCGACGACATCATCGCGCCCACGCCCGGGATGGCGCTGCCGGAGAGCCACCACATCGAGGCGCTGCTTGAGTTCGGCAAGGGGCTGGCAGCCGCGAGCGACGATCCGCTCAATCACCTGCTGGTCCACTGCCACGCGGGGATCTCGCGCTCCACGGCTTCGATGGCGATCCTCCTCGCAGAGGCCCGGCCCGAGGCCGACGAGGATTCGCTGTTCACGCATATCCGCGAGATCCGGTCGCAGGCCTGGCCGAACTCGCGCATGATCGCGATGGCCGACGAGCTTCTCGGCCGCGACGGGCGGATGACCGCCGCGCTCCGCCGCCACTATGCGATCCAGATGCAGCTTCGGCCGGACCTTGCCGAGATGATCGGGCGGGTCGGGCGGCAGCAGGAAGTGGAGATGGCCGGCTGACGGCACGCCCGGTGCCGGCCGAGTTGGCGAAATCGGGAGCCGGGCCGGGCCAGTTCCTCACCAGGGATTGAAGCGGCGTGACCTGAAACTCTTGGGCGTCCGGCGCCGTAGCGCCTACATTGCGGTGAAATGCGCCGGTGCCTGCAGACACGAAAACCTGCAGGCGGGAAGCCCGCGGACAAGAGATAGGAATCGCCCATGATGACAAAGCGTCAGTTTCTGGCCTCCGGAGTTGCGGTCGCCGGCTTCGCCGCCATCGCCGCCCGGCTTGGCATCGGTCCGGCGCGGAGCGAGAGCGCCGAGGTCTTCGAGGTGACGAAGACGCCGGAGGAGTGGCGGGCGATCCTGACGCCGGAGCAGTACAACATCCTCCGCGAGGAAGGCACCGAATATCCGGGCACGAGCCCGTTGCTGAACGAGCATCGCAAGGGGACGTTCGCCTGCGCCGGATGTGACCTGCCACTCTTCGAGTCTGACAAGAAATTCGATTCCGGCACCGGCTGGCCGAGTTTCTGGCAGGAGATTGAGGGCAACGTGAAATTCAAGACGGACGGATCGCTGCTGATGGTGCGGACCGAGGAGCATTGCCGCCGCTGCGGTGGGCATCTCGGCCACCTCTTTGACGACGGGCCGCCGCCGACGGGCAAGCGCCATTGCATTGATGGCGTCGCGCTGGTCTTCCATCCCGCGGACGCGACGACGGGCTGAGCCGGAGCTTCAGGAAGCTCATTCGAGGCGGTCCCGACTGTGTCGGGGCCGGCACCTCAGGATGAAGAAGAGAAGCTGGGTGGCGCGGCTCAGTAGGCGGCGAGCGCCACCGCGAGCACGACGATCATCGTGACCGCGCAGCAGAAAATCCCGAAACGGATGATCGCGTCTTCGCCGAGGAGCGCAAGGCCTTCGTCGCGAGGGTCTGCCGACTGCTTGTCCACGTCGCTCCCCTCGTTTGGCATCGCCATTTGTCCTTGATCGGGCGCGACCGGGCAACCGGCGCGCCCTCTTCAATAGGTGATGTCCCCATCAATCGCAGACGATTTGATCTATTTACCTTGACCGGTAACCCCCACATCGGGAGGCACCCGCGGGCGCGGCACGGCGGGTCGCGGCGGAACGCGTGGGCGCACCCATGCGGGCGCTAGGTTAACCGCGAAGGATTCCGAATGTTTCTCAGCGTCTTCGACATCTTCAAGATCGGCATCGGCCCGTCGAGCTCGCACACGGTGGGGCCGATGGTGGCGGCGCGCCGCTTCGTCGAGGAGGATTTGCGTCCTCACGCCGGACGCCCCCTGCGGCTGACGGTCGGCCTCTACGGCTCACTCGCCTTCACAGGCAAGGGCCACGGCACCGACCGGGCGATCGCGCTGGCGCTCGCGGGCGAAGTGCCGGACACGCTCGACCCAGATCGCGTCGCGGCCATCCTCGCGTCGCTCGCTGAAGCGAAGTCGCTCGCTGCAATCGGCCTGCCCGACATCGCCTTCGATCCGGCCGCCGATATCCGCTTCGAATACGGCCCGGCGTTGCCCGGCCACGCCAACGGCATGATTTTCCGCGCCACCGATGCTGCCGGGGCGACCGTCACGGAGCGGACCTTCTACTCGGTCGGCGGCGGCTTTGTGCTGTCCGCCGAGGAGTTGGACCAGGCCGCCGGCGAACCCGATGCGCAAGCCGTGGCGGGCGTGCCTTATCCCTTCGCGAGCGCCTCCGAGATGCTGGCGATGGGCGCGGCCTCAGGGCTCTCGATTGCCGCCATGAAGCGCGCCAACGAGACGGCGGGTGCGCCGGCGGAAGACCTCGACGCGCGGCTCGACCGCGTATGGTCGGCGATGCAAGCCTGCATGGACCGCGGGCTCGGGCAGGCGGGGACGCTGCCGGGTGGCCTCAAGGTGAAACGGCGCGCGGCCGAAATCTATCGCCAGCTCACCGCCGAGCATGGCGCAAACAGCCTGCAGCCGCATCGGATCATGGACTGGCTCTCCGTCTACGCGATGGCGGTCAACGAGGAGAACGCCGCCGGCGGCCGCGTCGTCACCGCGCCGACCAACGGCGCGGCCGGCGTCATCCCCGCCGTCATCCGCTACTACCTGGAACACTGCGTCGGGGCCGACCGCGAGGGGGTGCGCACCTTCCTGCTCGTTGCGGCGGCGATCGGCGGCATCATCAAGCACAACGCCTCGATCTCTGGCGCCGAGGTCGGCTGCCAGGGCGAGGTCGGCTCCGCCTCGGCGATGGCGGCGGCGGGGCTGGCCGCGGCGCTCGGCGCGACCAACGCGCAGGTGGAGAACGCCGCCGAGATCGCACTGGAGCACCACCTCGGCATGACCTGCGATCCGATCGGTGGGCTGGTGCAGGTGCCGTGCATCGAGCGGAACGCGCTCGGCGCGGTGAAGGCGGTGAGCGCCGCCTCGCTCGCGCTGCGCGGCGACGGTTCGCACTTCGTGCCGCTCGACAATTGCATCGAGACGATGCGCCAGACCGGCCGCGACATGAGCGACCGCTACAAGGAAACCTCGAAGGGCGGCCTCGCGGTCAACGTCGTCGCCTGTTAGCGCGCCGCGCCTATTTGGGAGCGGCGGCAGCCGTCTCGCCGGGCGGCAGGACGCGGAACGTGAAGGTCGACACGGTCTCTCCGGGCCCGAACGGACCGGGGATCTTGTTGCTGACCGGCGGCAGGCTCTTCAAAAAAGCCGCCACGGCCGTCACGTCTTCCTTGGAGAGCTCTGCGAAAGCGTGCCAGGGCATGATTGGCGCAAGCTCGCGGCCGTCGGGGCGCTTGCCGGTCTGCAGCGCCGTGACGATGTCTTCGGTGCTCCATTTACCGATGCCGGTTTCCATGTCCGGCGTGATGTTGCGGCCGACGAAGACGCCGAGGCCAGGAATCTCAAATCCGACGTCGGAGCCGCCAAGATAGCGCGCCATGTCCGGATGGCCGAAGAAGTAGCCCGGCGTATGGCAGTCGTTGCAGCCGGAGATCGTGGCCAGATATTTTCCGCGCGCGATCTGCGAATCGTCCGCCCGCGCAGCTGTGGGCGGCAGCAGGCAAATGCCCGCACAAAACGCCAACATGCCAAGAATACCACCACGAGCCGATTTTCCGTGCATGACCCCCTCCTTTGCGTTCGGACTTGAGCCGGCGGCTCCTCTCGCCGCTTCGCGATAGCGCAATCAGCCATTACAACGTTTTGATGTTCTCGTCCCTCCTCATTGCCAATCGCGGCGAGATTGCCCGTCGCGTCATCCGCACCGCGCGGCGCATGGGGGTCCGCACCGTCGCGGTGGTGACCGAGGCGGACCGGAGCTGGCCGCATTGGCGCGAGGCGGATGACGCGGTGTCGATCGGGGAGGGGCCAGCGGTCGAAAGCTATCTTTCGATCGAGCGCATCGTCTCCGCCGCGCTGACAGCGGGCGTCGAGGCCGTTCACCCGGGCTACGGGTTCCTCTCCGAGAATGCCGCCTTCGCCGAGGCGGTCACTGACGCCGGCCTGATCTTCGTTGGCCCGCCGGCTGCGGCGATCCGCGCCATGGGCTCGAAGGCCGATGCGAAGGCGCTGATGGCGCTCGCCAACGTTCCGATCGTGCCAGGCTATGGCGGCGACCGGCAGGAGCCGTATTTCCTCAAGCAGAAGGCCTACGAGATCGGCTACCCGGTGCTGATCAAGGCGGTCGCGGGCGGCGGCGGGCGCGGCATGCGGCGCGTCACCCGCGCCCTCGACTTTGACGACGCGCTCGCCGCCACGCAGCGCGAGGCGGTTGCGGCGTTTGGCGACGCGCAGGTGCTGATCGAGCGCTACGTCGAGACGCCGCGCCATATCGAGGTGCAGGTGTTCGCCGATGCGCTCGGCAACGCGGTGCATCTCTTCGAGCGCGACTGCTCGGTGCAGCGCCGGCATCAGAAGGTGCTGGAGGAGGCGCCGGCGCCCGGCCTGTCGGAGACGGCGCGCCAGGCGCTGGGCGAGACGGCGATCAAGGCCGCCCGCGCGGTCGGCTATCGCGGCGCCGGTACGGTGGAGTTTATCGCCGATGCGTCGAAGGAGCTCACGCTGGAAAGCTTCTTCTTCATCGAGATGAACACGCGGCTGCAGGTGGAGCATCCGGTCACGGAAGCGGTGACCGGGCTCGACCTCGTCGAATGGCAGCTACGCGTGGCGGCGGGCGAGCCGCTGCCGCTGCGGCAGGACGAGATACATCTGCGCGGTCATGCGATCGAGGCGCGGCTCTACGCCGAGGATCCGACGGAAAATTTCCGCCCGGCGACGGGGCGGGTGGTTGTGGCGGACTATCCCGAAGGACCGGGCATCCGGGTCGATGCCGGGGCGGAGGAGGGGTCGATCGTCGGCCCGCACTACGACGCGATGCTCGCCAAGCTCATCGCCCACGGCGACGACCGGCAGGAGGCGCTGGCGCGGCTTGCCGAAGCGCTCGCCCGAATCCGCATCGCCGGGCCGAAGACCAATCTCGCCTTCCTCTCCGCGATCGTCGCGACGCCGGACTTTCAGGCCGGCGGCGTGGATACCGGTTTCATCGAACAGGAGCTGGCCGGGCTCGTCGGTTCTCCGCTCGATCCGGCGCTGGCGGCGCGGGCGATTGTTGAGCGGCTGGCGCATGAGGCCGCGACGGCGGCCTCCGCGATTGCCGGCCCGTGGTCGCGGACGGACGCCTTCGAGCTCGCCGGCCTCGGCCGCACCTCTGGCCTCGATGTTGTCGTGAATGGCGACCCGCTCGGCGTCGATTTTGCCTGGACGCCGGAAGGACCACGGATCGTGTCGATCGGCGGCGCCGTGCCCGATCCGGAACCGGCGAGCGATATCGTCTGGGGCGACGGCGAGGCCTTCGTGCTGCTCGGCGGACGCCAGCTTCGCGTCGCGTTTCCCGATCCGCTGGCGCGTGATCCGGAGGCGGGAGAGGCGAGCGGCGACGTGCGCGCGCCGATGCATGGCCGCGTCGTGGTGGTTGCGGTTGTTCCCGGGGCGCATGTGGAGCGGGGCGATCCGCTCTTCAGCATGGAGGCCATGAAGATGGAGCACAGCGTGGTCGCGCCGCTCGCCGGCAGCGTGAAGACGGTGCGGATCGCCCCCGGCCAGCAGGTCGAGGAGGGCCTGGTGGCGATCCTGATCGAGGCGGATCCTGTGAATTGATGGGATGAGTTGTCCGGCCGATTGTCTCTTGCGCGCGGCGGGTCTAGGTCACCCGCAATGGCCCTGAACCTCCTGAAGCTCTGCGTCGGCTGCGACGCGATCGAGGACCTCGACGCGTGGATCGCGCTCCGCCTGAAGGAAGCGCGGCGGGCCGGCCGGAAGCCGGTGCATTCGCACA
This sequence comes from Hyphomicrobiales bacterium, assembly GCA_038211615.1. Lineage (GTDB taxonomy): Bacteria > Pseudomonadota > Alphaproteobacteria > Rhizobiales > Afifellaceae > DASWJZ01. Next base: position 15,603 of record JBBQVL010000023.1, on the reverse strand, counting down.
TCACCAGGATGATCCCGAAGCGCGCCGAAGAGCTTGTCGACGGCGGCTCGCTCTACTGGGTGATCCGCGGCAACGTGCAGGTCCGCCAGAAGCTCCTGGGCGTCGAGCCGTTCCGCGACAAGGAGGGCATCCAGCGCTGCCGGCTCGTGCTCGACCCGCAGACCATGCCGACGGAGTGGCAGCCACGGCGGGCGTTCCAGGGCTGGCGCTATCTGAAGCCCGAGGAAGCGCCACGCGATCTCGGCGACGCCCGCGCCGGCCTCCGCCAGCTCCCGCCCGAACTGCGCCGCGACCTCGCGGATTTGGGGCTGCTCTAGACCGCGATGTTGTCGATGAGTCGGGTCCTGCCGAGTTTTGCGGCGGCGAGAAGCCTGAGTGGCCCGCCTTTCAGGTTCTCGACCGACGCAAGGGTCTCGGCATTGCGGACATCGAAATAGTCGACTGCGAAGCCGGCGCGCGTGAGCGTCTCTCGGCCGCGTGCGAGCGCTGCCGCAACGTCGCTGCCTGACCGAAGCGCCTTTGCGACCTCCTGCAGCGTGGCATGGAGTTTCGGTGCGAGCGCGCGCTCGTCGGCGCTGAGGTAGGCGTTGCGCGAGGAGAGGGCGAGGCCGTCCGGCTCGCGCACTGTCGGGCACCCGACGATCCCGGTCGGAAGCGCAAGGTCGCGGACGAGCTTCCTGACCACGAGGAGCTGCTGAAAATCCTTTTCGCCGAAATAGGCGTGGTCGGGGAGCCCGGCGATCAGCAGCTTCGCGACGATTGTCGCAACGCCCTTGAAGAAATGCGGACGAAAATCGGTCTCGAGGCTCATGGAAGGCCCGCCGACATCGATTGTCGTGGCGAAACCGGGCGGGTACATCTCCGCGGTCGGCGGGGCGAAGAGAGCGCCTATTCCGGCCGCCGCGAGCATCTTCCGGTCGGCCTCCTCATCGCGTGGGTAGGCCGAAAGATCTTCCGTGGGCGCGAACTGGGTCGGGTTGACGAAGAGCGTCACCACCACCCGTGCGGTCTGCCGCCGGGCTGCCTCGACAAGCGCCAGATGCCCGGCGTGCAGAGCGCCCATGGTCGGCACCATGCCGACGGTGTCTCCCGCCGCGCGCCATGCGGCGACGCGCTGCCGAAGCGCGGAAATCGTCCGGATTGTCTCGATCGTCATCGACCCCTGGCCTTTCAGGATTCCGCTAGCGGCCGCGCCGGACTTGCGCAAGCGGCTGCTCGCGCCACATTCTCACCGGAGATGACCAGGAACCGCGACATCGTTTCGCCGAAGAAGGGCGCCGGGCCGGCAGTATCCCCGCGAGTATCCCCGCGCTCGGAGATCGACGCGTTCCTGCAGGAGGCGGGAAAAATCGCGCCGCCGTCGGAGGCCAGGGGCCGGCTGATCTTCGCGCTCGACGCCACGATGAGCCGGCAGCCGACCTGGGATCTCGCCTGCGAGCTGCAGGGCGAGATGTTCGAGGCAGCGGCGGCCGTCGGCGGGCTCGCCGTGCAGCTCGTCTATTTTCGCGGGCTTGGCGAGAGCCGGGCTTCCCCGTTCGTGGCGAATGCGCGGGCGCTGCGCGACCTGATGGTCAAGATCGATTGCCGCGGCGGCAATACGCAGATCCGCAAGGTGCTGGCGCATGTCCGGCGCGAGGCGGAAAAGCGGCCGGTCGCGGCGCTCGCCTATGTCGGCGACGCGATGGAGGAGAACGCCGACCAGCTCTGCCAGGTCGCTGGCGAAATCGGGCTGCTCGGCGTGCGCGCCTTCATGTTCCACGAAGGGAAGGACGCCGCCGCGGAGCGGACGTTCCGCGAGATCGCCAGGCTGACCGGCGGCGCCTATCTGCCGTTCGACAGCGCATCCGCGGCGGAGCTCCGCGCGCTTCTGAACGCGGTCGCCACCTACGCGGCCGGCGGGCTGAAGGCGCTGGCGAAGAGCAAGGGCGCGGGTGCGCGGCTTCTCCTTCCGCAACTCAGACGATGAGGGTCATCCTGCCCCTTCTCGTGGGGCTGGCGTTCGCCGCGCTCGTCCTTCGCCACTTCCTCCGGACGCCACCGCGCGATCTGGTGCGGCAGCTCACCATCACCGGCGCCATCCTGCTGATGCTGGCGGGCGTTGGTCTCGTGCTTCTGCGGCAGTTCGGCATCGCTCTGCCGGTCGGCATGACGGGCTTCATGCTCTGGCGGCGTCACCAGGCCATGCGCAGCGCGCCGGGATCGGCGCAGACGTCGAGCGTGCGAGCGGCGGGGCTGGAGATGACCCTCGAACACGACACCGGCGCGATGGACGGACGAATTCTCGCCGGCCGGCATGAGGGGAGGCGATTGTCGGAGCTGACGCTCAGCGAGCTTCTTGTCGCCGCCGAGGACTTCCGCGACGACCCGGAATCGTCACGGCTCCTGGAAGGTTATCTCGATCGCGCGCATGCCGGATGGCGCGACGACGCTCAGGCTGATGAGACCGCGCGGAAACGTGCGGCGCCGGCTTCGGGCAGTATGGACACGAAGGAAGCGTATCAGATCCTGGGGCTTGAGCCGGGCGCCGGCGAAACGGAAGTCCGCGCCGCCCACCGCCGACTGATGAAGCAAGTCCACCCCGACCGAGGCGGATCCGCCGCGCTCGCCGCCAAGATCAACGAAGCCAAGGACCAGATTCTCGGAAAGCATCGCTAGCCCCCCGGCCCGCTCAGTTCGGAACCGCTAGACAGGAAAACGACTTGCTCTTCAGCTTCTGACAGGTCGCGCGCGCTTCTTCCTTGTCGGAGAACCCGGCGAAGCGGGCGCGGTAGAGCGTCGTTCCTCCGCTCTCAACTTCCTGCGTCACCGGGTGGAGAGAGGCGAGCTCGGTGCCCATCGAGGCTTTTGCCTTGTTCAGGAGGGCATGCGCACCTTCCACCGTTGGAACTGCGCCGAGCTGGATGTGCCATCCGGCCGGGCCGTCGACGGGGTCCGAGCCGCGCTGTGGGGTTGCCGGAGCCGCGACGATGTCGGTGGCGCCGCCCCGCAGGCGGGCGAGCTGTGTCAGCCGCGCGATCGGGTCCGGACCATCCGCGCCGATCGTGATGTCGGCGAACGCCGCGACGGAGATTGCCGTCTGGATGCGCGCTGCGATCGGATCGTCTTCCGCCACGTCGGTGTCGCCGTCGCTTGCGTCGCCCTCGGTTTCCGCCACGTCCTCGGTCTGCGCCTCTGCCATCGCAGCGCCGACGACATCGCGCGGCTGCTCCTCGGCGGCGTAGGCCAGCACGCTCGCATCGTCTGTTTCGCCCTCGGGGCGGGAACGCGGCATTCGCGCGTCGGACGCGACCACGCTCGCGGCGGCTTCCGCGGCGGAATTCGCGCCGGTGTCTGCAACGAGGACCGGCGCGCGCGCGCCGCGCCTGGCGTCAGGCAGATAATCGCCGATCAGCTCGCGCATCTGTGCATCACGCCGCGATGCGGTCTTGCCGCCCATGACCACCGCGATGATGTGGCGGCCGTCGCGCTTGACGTTGGTGACGATGTTGAAGCCGGAATCCCGGATATAGCCCGTCTTGATTCCGTCTACCCCCTGGACCGAGCCCAGCAGGTGATTGTGGTTGCGAATCCGCGCACCGCGATAGGCGAAGGTGCGCGTGCCAAAATATTTATAGTACTCGGGGAAGCGGTCCTGCAGCGCCAGCCCGAGCCGGGTCAGGTCGCGCGCCGTCGTCACCTGGCCGGAATCGGGCAGGCCGTTCGGGTTGCGGAATGTCGTGCTGTTCATCCCGAGCGCGCGCGCGGTGCGATTCATGCGGGCGACAAACGCCGGGACGCTGCCGCTGACGTTTTCCGCCACGACGACGGCCGCGTCATTGGCCGACTTGGTGACCAGTCCAAGGAGCGCGTCTTCCGCCTTGACGGTGGAACCGGCCTTCAGCCCGAGCTTCGTGGGCGCCTGGCGCGCGGCGATCGCCGATACCGAAAGGGGGGTCGTGAGCTTGATCCGACCGGCATCGAGTTCCTCGAAGAGGATGTAGAGCGTCATCATCTTGGTGAGCGATGCCGGATGGCGTTGGGAATCGGCGCTCGCCGCGAACAGGGTCTTGCCGGAAACCGCGTCGATCACGATCGCCGCGTACTTGCCGTCGGCCACGGCCGGCGCGGAAAGCGACGTCAGGGAAACGAACAACGCAACGACCGCCGCTGGTGCGATCGCAAGGGGGCTGAGCAGACCTTTCCGGATATGCAACGCGGAACGCCTTTTCAAAACGGGACCTCTTGCTTCCATGAGGCCCCGCATTCGCGGCACCCCTACTCGAATGGTTTCCCAACCTAAAAATCTCGGCGTTACTAATCAGTAAAATATCGGCGCTTCTTCCGCACCCCGTAAATTTTGCTGCGCTGCAAAAATTCTCTTGCAAATCATGTTGCAGCGCATATATCAGCCCTACAAACCGCGGAAAACCGGCCCCATGCGGCCGGCTCCAGCGGGCATGACGGAGGGTGACCACGATGATCAACGGTTTTGAGGACGTCCAGAAAGTTGGACGGGAAGGCGTGAGCAAGGCGATGGAGAGCTTCGGCGCGGTGTCGCGTGGCCTGCAGACGCTGGCGAGCGAGACGGCCGGTTTCTCCAAGCAGTCGTTCGAGGAGAGCGCTGCGCACATGGAAAAGATGCTCGGCGCGAAGTCGATCGACGTTGCGTTTGAGGCGCAGAGCGACTTCCTGCGCGCTTCCTACGAGAAGGCCGTCGGTCAGGCGACGCGCTTCGGCGAGATTTACATGGACCTCGTCAAGGAAGCGACGAAGCCGTTCGAGGATCTTGTTCCGACCGCCAAGAAGTAAGCCTGTCGCATCAGCGATATTGCCGCGCCCGGTCCCTGGCCGGGCGCTTTGCTTTGTACGCCCCGGTTTGGTACGGCCCATGCCGGGCCTCCCGGACCGGCGATTTCCGATCCCCGGCTCATGTGTCATCGAGAGCCCTGACAATCCGGCCGGGAATGCCTAAATTATATCGTTGGGACGTGACCGGCGGCAGGCATGGCGAAGGATTCGCAGCGGGACGATGGGGGAAAGGTCGGCTTCGGCACCGCCGTCGTCACCAAGGCGCGGCCGAAGACCAAGCGGCCGAACCTCTATCGCGTGCTCATTCTGAACGACGACTACACGCCGATGGAATTCGTCGTGCATGTGATCATGCAGTTCTTCAGCAAGAGCCAGGATGATGCGACGCGCATCATGCTGCACGTCCACAATCACGGCGTCGGGGAATGCGGGGTCTTCACATACGAGGTCGCCGAGACGAAAGTGACGCAGGTGATGGACTTTGCGCGGAAGCACCAGCATCCGCTGCAATGCGTGATGGAGAAGACATGAACGAGAAGACGTGACGGGGGAGGCGAAGACTGCTTAGCTGAGATTCGGAAAGGCGGGGGGAAAAGGAATGGCGACGGCGGAGCGGGAGAAAAATCCCGTTGCGAGCGGCGCAAGAAGGAAGCGGTCGAGTGGGAGAGCCCGCCGGCCTAAAGTGTGAGGTCGAAAGTGCCGTCATTTTCCCGCTCTCTCGAAATGGCCCTTCACAAGGCGCTGAGCTTCGCCAACGAGCGCGACCAGGAGTTCGCGACGCTTGAGCACCTGCTGCTTGCGCTCGCCGACGACAAGGACGCTGCGGCCGTCATGCGCGCCTGCAATGTCGACATCGAGAAACTGAAGGGCGATCTGAACGAATATATCGACACCGAGCTCGCCAATCTGGTGAACGCCGACGGCGAGGAAGCGAAGCCCACCGCCGGCTTCCAGCGCGTCATCCAGCGCGCCGTGATCCATGTTCAGTCGTCGGGCCGCGAGGAGGTGACCGGCGCCAATGTGCTCGTCGCGGTCTTCGCCGAGCGCGAGAGCCACGCCGCCTATTTCCTGCAGGACCAGGACATGACCCGCTACGACGCGGTCAACTACATCTCGCACGGGATCGCCAAGCGTCCGGGCTCCGAGGAGATTCGCCCGGTGCGCGGCGCGCGCGAGGAAGGCGCTCCGCGCGGCGAGCACGAGGAGGGCGAGGAGACCCCGAGCGGCAAGGAGAGCGCGCTCGATGCCTGGTGCGTCAACCTCAACGCCAAGGCCCGCGCCGGCAAGATCGATCCGCTGATCGGCCGCGAGGCGGAGCTGAAGCGCACCATCCAGGTGCTCTGTCGCCGCTCGAAGAACAATCCGCTCTATGTGGGCGACCCCGGCGTCGGCAAGACGGCAATCGCCGAGGGCCTCGCCAAGAAGATCGTCGAGAGCGACGTGCCGGAAGTGCTTGAGGGCGCCACCATCTTCTCGCTCGACATGGGCGCGCTGCTCGCCGGCACGCGCTACCGCGGCGATTTCGAGGAGCGGCTGAAGCAGGTCATCAAGGAACTCGAGGCGCATCCGAACGCCATCATGTTCATCGACGAGATCCACACCGTGATCGGCGCCGGGGCGACCTCCGGCGGGGCGATGGACGCGTCCAACCTGCTGAAGCCGGCGCTCGCCGCCGGCAATCTCCGCTGCATCGGCTCGACCACCTACAAGGAATACCGCCAGTTCTTCGAGAAGGACCGCGCGCTGGTGCGGCGCTTCCAGAAGATCGACGTGAACGAGCCCTCGCTGCCCGACACGATCGAAATCCTGAAGGGCCTGAAGCCCTACTACGAGGAGCACCACAAGGTTCGCTACACGGCCGACGCGATCCGCGCCGCGGTCGATCTCTCGTCGCGCTACATCAACGACCGCAAGCTGCCGGACAAGGCGATCGACGTGATCGACGAGTCGGGCGCCGCGCAGAAGCTGTTGCCCGAGGGCCGGCGCAAGAAGACCATCGGCATCAAGGACATCGAGGCGACCGTCGCGACCATGGCACGCATCCCGCCGAAATCCGTGTCGAAGGACGATGCGGAGGTGCTGCATCACCTCGACGTGAATTTGAAGCGCGTGGTGTTCGGCCAGGACAAGGCGATCGGGGCGCTCGCCTCGGCGATCAAGCTTGCCCGCGCAGGCCTGCGCGAGCCGGAGAAGCCGATCGGCTCCTACCTGTTCTCCGGCCCGACCGGCGTCGGCAAGACCGAGGTCGCGAAACAGCTCGCCGACCTGATGGGCGTGCGGCTGCTGCGTTTCGACATGTCGGAATACATGGAGCGCCACACCGTCTCGCGGCTGATCGGCGCGCCCCCCGGCTATGTCGGCTTCGACCAGGGCGGGATCCTGACCGACGGCGTCGACCAGACCCCGCATTGCGTGCTGCTTCTCGACGAGATCGAGAAGGCGCACCAGGATATCTACAACATCCTGTTGCAGGTGATGGACCACGGCAAGCTCACCGACCACAACGGCAAGCAGGTCGATTTCCGCAACGTCATCCTGATCATGACGACGAACGCGGGAGCGTCGGAGGCGCAGCGATCGGCGATCGGCTTCGGCAGCTCGAAGCGGACCGGCGACGACGAGGAGGCGATCAACCGCCTGTTCACGCCGGAATTCCGGAACCGCCTCGACGCTATCATTGCTTTCGATCCGCTGCCGCCGGAAGTCGTGCATCGGGTGGTGGAGAAGTTCGTGCTGCAGCTCGAGGCGCAGCTCGCCGACCGCGGGGTCACCTTCGAGCTCGACGAGAAGGCGACGAAGTGGCTTGCCGAGCGCGGCTACGACGAGCGCATGGGCGCGCGGCCTCTTGGCCGCCTGATCCAGGAGGTCATCAAGCGGCCGCTTGCCGACGAGGTGCTGTTCGGCAAGCTGCAGAAGGGCGGCCTGGTGAAGGTGACGGTCGGGGACAAGGCGGAAGGCGGCACCGAGCTGAAGCTCGAGTGCATTCCCGACGAGAACGCCACCCGCAAGGAGCGTCCGCTGAGCGCCTCGAATGCCGCCTCGAGCGGGGAAGCGGGCGAGGGTGGTGCACCGGCGAAGCCCCGCGCCCGTCCGAAGAAGCCGAAGGGCGGCGGCTCGGTACCGCGCGTGCCGCTCAAGGCGTGATGCGCACCCGATAGAAAGCACCCAATAAAAAAGCGCCGCGGATGCGGCGCTTTTTTTGTCTCTGCGGGTCGGGCGGCAGTCAGTTCGAGGCCGTCCTGACCAGCACCGGCGTCTCCAGATAAAGGTCCGGGAAGAGCGCCTTCAGGTTCGCGATTTTTGGCAGGTCGTTGTAGTAGATGTAGGCGCTGTCGGGATGCAGCGTCGCGTAGTCCTGGTGGTAATCCTCCGCCGCGTAGAACGCTTTCAGCGGATTGACCTGCGTCACGATCGGGGCGTCAAAGGCCTTCGCCGCATCGAGCTGGGCGATGTAGGCCTTCGCGACTTCCGCCTGGCTGTCGCTGGTGGTCCAGATCGCCGAGCGATACTGCGTGCCGTGATCCGGGCCCTGGTAGTTCAGCTCGGTCGGATTGTGGGCCACCGAGAAATAGATCTGCAGCAGCTTGCCGTAGGTGATCTTGCTCGGGTCGTAGGTGACCTCGACCGACTCGGCATGGCCGGTCGACCCGGTCGACACGACCTCATAGACAGCCGTGTCCTTCTCGCCGCCGGAATAGCCGGAGACGGCGCGGACGACGCCGTTTGTGTGCTGGAACACGCCCTGCACACCCCAGAAGCAGCCGCCGGAGAGCACTGTCGTCTCCATTCCGCTCGCCGCCGCGAGAGGCTCGTCCTTGGCGGGCGGCGGCACCACCTTCGCCTCGTCCGCCGCTGCGGGCTTCCACATGCCGGAAAGCGGAACGAGCAGCGCCACGGCGGCCACGGCCAATGCTCCGGCAAGCCAGGGGCGTTGCGGGGATGAAAGTCTGTCGCGCATTTGCATAGCGTTCTCCCAAAAACTGACGTGATATTTGGTCGTGGCCGGCCCGCTTGGGAAGCCACAAGTTCGCGCATCACCCCTTGTTGATGCTTCGTGCTTGCGGGCTTGACGGGCGTGAACGTTTCGATCCCTCATCGCCGCAGGGCGGTAAGGAGCGGATACGGATGAGCTTCGGTATCATCGGCGCGGGAGGAATAGGCCAGGCCTTCGCCCGCCAGCTGGTGCGCATCGGGCGCGACGTGATGGTCGCGAACAGCCGCGGGCCGGAGACGCTGGCGGCGGTCGCCCGCGAGCTCGGACCGCACGTCAAGCCGGTCAGCGCGCACGAGGCCGCCGCGGCGGATATCGTGATGATCGCCGTCACCTGGAAGCAGATGCCGGCGGCCGTCGCCAATCTGCCGCCGTGGAACGGCAGGATCGTGATCGACGCGATGAACCCTGTCCTCATGCCGGAGTTCAAGCCGGCGGATCTCGGCGGCAAGGCGTCGAGCGAAGTGGTGGCGGAGATGACGCCCGGCGCGCGCGTCGTGAAATCGCTGAACACACTGACGCCCAAGCTTCTCGCTGCCGACCCGCAAATCGGCGGCGGCCGGCGCGTGATGTTCCTGTCGGGGGACGACGCGGACGCCAAGGCGGAGGTTCGGAAACTGCTCGACGAGATCGGGTTCGCGCCGGTCGATCTTGGCAGCCTCGCGGTCGGCGGCCGGCTGGCGCAGTTCATGGGCGGACCGCTTCCGGGGCTTAACCTGATCAAGCTCGGCTAAGGAACTTGCGAGCGATCGAGGCCGGCCGAACCACTTTGCGAACCCGGTCCCGCGCTGCGGACGGCGGTGCTAGTGTCGATCCGTTGCTCAGCGGTCTCGATATTGCATCGGGCGTGTTTCAACAATTGCCGCGCGCGCCACAAATTCTGGCCGGCGGCCGAGGAATTTCGGGGGAATGTCATGACGATCCTTGGACTATCGGTGGCCGCTTTCACCGCCCTGCACGTGATCATCAGCCTCATCGGCGTCGGCGCCGGCATCGTCGTGCTGATCGGCATGGCCAACAACAATGGCCTCAAGGGCTGGACAACGCTTTTTCTTCTCACCACCGCCCTGACCAGCATCACCGGGTTCTTCTTCCACTCGCTGGCTTTCGGCCCACCGCATGTTTTCGGCATCGTGACGCTGGTCGTGTTCGTCCCCATCCTGGTCGGACTTTACGCGCGCCACCTCCGCGGCTGGTGGCGGGTGATTTACATCTTCGGCGCGGCCTTCGTGCTCTGGCTCAACGCGGTCGTCGGCGTGATCCAGTTCTTCCAGAAGGTGCCGTTCCTGAACGCGTTCGCGCCGACGCAGAGCGAGCCGCCGTTCCTCGCCGCGCAGGTCGTGCTGCTGGTCGTGATCGCCGTGCTGACCATCGTCGCGGCCCTGCGCTTTCGGCCCGGCCCGGAGTTTGCATAGGTTCCGCGGAGTGCGGACGGGTTGGCGGGCTGCATTCCCTTGCTACCCGGAGCACCTTGCGCGCGAGATGATGCTCCGGCGGAACCGATGAGGGGATTTTGTTTTCCGTGCAGGCATTTTCGGTTTTGCTGCACTGCAAAAGAGTGCTTTCACGCCCCATATGGTTCGTCTTGGTTGCTGGGAGCGAGGGCTATGAAGACCGGACGCTTCACTTCGGCTTCCCGCGGCATCCGCGCGAGCTTTGCAGCGCTCGCGGCCGGCGGCCTGCTTGCGGCCTGCAGCGGATCCGCTGGCGACCAGCAGGCTGCCCCGGCGCCACCGACGGTCACCGTCGCGGCCCCGCTGCTCCAGAAGCTCACCGAGTGGGACGAATTCACGGGTCGCTTCGAGGCGACCGCATCGGTGGAAGTGCGCGCCCGTGTCGCGGGATATCTCCAGGCGGTTCATTTCGTAGACGGCGCAATGGTGAAGGAGGGCGATCTCCTCTTCGAGATCGACCCGCGCCCCTACCAGTCGGCGGTCGATCGCGCCCAGGCGAATCTCGACAGCGCCAAGGCGACGCTCCAGCTGGCGGCCAGCCAGTTGAAGCGGGCGCAGGCGCTGTCCGGCACACCAGCCATCTCGGCGGCGGCCATCGACGAGCGGATGCAGGAGCAGGGAACCGCCGCCGCTGCCGTGGAGCAGGCCGAGGCGGCGCTGAAAGCGGAGCAGCTCAACCTCGATTTCACCAAGGTCATCGCGCCGATCTCCGGGCGCGTATCGAACCGGCGCATCGACGTCGGCAACCTCGTTTCCGCCGATTCGAATTCCACGCTTCTCACCACGATCGTCGCGCTCGATCCGCTGTATTTCGTCTTCGACATGAGCGAGGCGGATTTTCTCGCCTATCAGCGCGCGGTCGAGCGCGGCGCGGTGCCCTCGACGCGCGACAATCAGACAATGGTGGAGGCGCGCCTGCCGGACGAGACCGAATGGCCGCACAAGGGCACGATGGACTTTGTCGACAACACCATCGACGCCGGCTCCGGCACCATCCGCGCCCGCGCTGTTCTGCCCAATCCCGACCTGTTCGTCACGCCCGGCCAGTTCGGGAGGGTGCGCATCCCCGGCTCGAATGAGTATGAGGCGGTCCTCGTTCCGGACAGCGCCATCGTGGTCGACCAGTCGAACCGGATCGTGATGACGGTCGCCGCCGACGGCACCGTCGTGCCGAAGCCGATACGCATCGGACCATCGCAGCCCGGGGGCCTCAGGATCGTGCGCGAAGGCCTGACGGGCGATGACAGGGTCATCATAAACGGTCTCGTCCGTGCCCGTCCCGGCGCCAAGGTCACGCCCGAGCCCGGCGTCATCGCGCCGGAGCCAGCCCTGACGCAGAACTGAGGAGCCTCCGTGCGCTTCTCGCATTTCTGCATCGACCGGCCGATCTTCGCGACGGTCATCGCGATCCTGATCGTGCTGCTCGGCGGGGCCTGCTATTTCACACTGCCGGTCGCGCAATACCCCGAGATCGCGCCGCCGACGATCCAGATCCGCACCGCCTATCCGGGCGCCTCGGCCGAGGTCGTCTCAGACACGGTCGCCACCCCGATCGAGCAGGAGGTGAACGGCGTCGAGGACATGCTCTACATGGTCTCGCAGGCGACCGGCGACGGCCAGCTCCAGATTTCCGTCACCTTCGCGCTCGGCACCGACCTCAACACCGCGCAGGTGCTTGTGCAGAACCGCGTGTCGGTGGCGGAGGCGCGGCTGCCGGAAGCCGTCCGCCAGATCGGCGTCACGGTGCAGAAGTCGTCGCCGGACATCCTGATGGTGATCCACCTCAGCTCGTCCGACGGCTCGCGCGACCCGCTCTACATATCGAACTACGCCACCCTGCAGGTGCGCGACGTGCTGGCGCGGCTCGACGGCGTGGGCGATGTGCGCATCTTCGGCTCACGCGACTATGCGATGCGCATCTGGCTCGACCCGGAAAAGGTAGCGTCGCGCAACCTGACAGCGGGCGATGTCGTCGCCGCGCTCCGCTCGCAGAATGTGCAGGCCGCCTCCGGCGTGCTGGACCAGCCGCCGGTGCCGAAGCAGGGCGCCTTCCAGGTCAACGTGGAGACGCTGGGACGGCTCTCCGACCCGCGCCAGTTCGGCAATATCGTCGTCAAGACCGACGCCGACGGCCGCGTCACCAGGATCGAGGATATCGGCCGCGTCGAGCTCGCGGCGCAGGATTATACGGCGAACGGCTACCTCGACGAACGCCCCGCGGTTCCGATCCTGATCTTCCAGCGTCCGGGATCGAACGCGCTTGCCACGTCCGACCGGCTGATCGCGACGATGGACGAGCTTTCGAAGAGTTTTCCGCCCGGGCTAAAATACGACATCGTCTACAATCCGACGGAGTTCATCGCCGAGTCCGTGCGCGAGGTGACGAAGACGATCTGGGAAGCGGCGCTGCTCGTCGTGATCGTCGTGATCGTCTTCCTGCAGACCTGGCGGGCGGCGATCATTCCGATCGTGGCCATCCCGATCTCGCTCATTGGCACCTTCATCGCGATGGCGGCGCTCGGCTATTCGCTCAACAATCTTTCGCTCTTCGGGCTGGTGCTCGCCATCGGCATCGTCGTTGACGACGCCATCGTGGTGGTGGAGAACGTCGAGCGGGAATTGCGCAACGGACTGACGCCGAAAGAGGCCGCGCACCGGACCATGGACGAGGTCGGATCGGCGCTTATCGCAATCGCGCTGGTGCTGTGCGCCGTCTTCATCCCGGCCGCGCTGATCAGCGGCATCCAGGGCCAGTTCTTCCGCCAGTTCGCGGTGACCATTGCCGCCGCGACCGTGATCTCGGCCTTTATCTCGCTGACGCTCAGCCCCGCACTCTGCGCCATCCTCCTGAAGCCGCATGCGGAACGCGGAAAGCGGACGCCGGCCCTGTTCCGCCCGGTCAACGCGTTCTTCGCCGGCTTCAACCGGCTGTTCGAGCGCCTGTCGCTCGGCTACGGAGCGCTGACGCGGCGCGTTCTCGGCGTTTCGGCCGTGATGCTTGTCGTCTACGCCGGCCTTCTCGCACTGACCGGCTGGCAGTTCGGCCGCGCCCCGACAGGCTTCATCCCCGACCAGGACCAGGGCTACCTCATCACCGTGATCCAGTTGCCGCCGGGGGCGTCGCTGGCACGCACCGACGCGGTCGTGCAGCAGGCGACGAAGCTGGTCCTCGGGATGGATGGCATCGCGCATGCCGTCCCGTTTGCCGGGTTCGACGGTGCGACCTTCACCAATGCCTCGAACGCGGGAGCGATCTTCTGGCCGTTGAAGCCGTTTGCCGAGCGCGATCCTAAGGGGCTGACCGCAGCACGGCTGCAGGCCGAGGTGAACCAGAAACTGTCGACGATCAAGGACGCCTTCATCATCACCATCACCCCACCGCCGGTGAGCGGCATCGGGACGAGCGGCGGCTTCAAGATGATGGTGGAGGACAAGTCCGGACGCGGCCCGCGGGCGCTCGAGGCGGCCACGCAGGAGATCGTCGGGCGGGCAAACCAGACGCCCGGCCTCGTCGGCGTGTTCTCGCTCTTCAACACCCGCACGCCGAAGGTCTACGCCGATATCGACCGGGTGCGGGCAGACATGATCGGCGTTCCGACCGAGCGTATCTTCGAGACGCTCGAGGTCTATCTCGGCTCGGTCTACGTCAACGACTTCAACATTCTCGGCCGCACATTCCGCGTCACGGCGCAGGCCGACGGGCAGTTCCGGCAGGACGTCCGCGACATCGGCAATTTCAAGACGCGCAGCAACAGCGGCGGGATGGTGCCGCTCAGCGCCGTCGCGAATTTCCAGGATCGCACCGGTCCCTACCGCGTGCCGCGCTACAATCTCTATCCGGCGGCGGAAGTGCAGGGTTCCGCGCTTCCCGGTTTCTCCACCGGCCAGTCGCTTGCCACGATGGAGGCGATCGCATCCGAGGCGCTTCCGGCCGGGTTCGGGTTTGAGTGGACCGAGCTCGCGCTGCAGGAGAAGCTCGTCGGGAATTCCTCCCTCCTGATCTTCGCGGCCTCTGTCGTCTTCGTCTTTCTCCTGCTTGCCGCGCAATATGAAAGCTGGACCTTGCCGCTTGCGGTGATCCTGATCGTTCCGATGTGCCTGCTTGCGGCCGTGAGCGGGCTGCTGCTCCGCGCAATGGATGTGAACGTCCTGGCGCAGGTCGGTTTCGTGGTGCTGATCGGTCTCGCCGCGAAGAACGCCATCCTGATCGTCGAGTTCGCACGCCAGGGCGAAGCGGAGGGACGCGACCGGCGCGAGGCTGCGATTGCCGCCGCACGCACGCGGCTCCGGCCGATCCTGATGACCTCGTTCGCCTTCATCTTGGGTGTCGTCCCGCTGGCGCTCGCGACCGGAGCGGGATTCGAGATGCGCCGGTCGATCGGCACGGCGGTCTTTTTCGGGATGATCGGCGTGACCCTGTTCGGGCTGCTGTTCACGCCGCTCTTCTATGTCGTCTGCCGACGGCTTGGCGAAGTGCTTTCATGGCGGCCGAGGCCGAAGGCGACATCGACCGGCACCCCGGCGGAATAGACAGGCACACGCTGCCAGGCGCCAGGGAAGTGGCGCGTCCGGCCGATCCCCGGGACCGCCCGCTCAGTATTGGCGGAGGCGGACGAACGGAGGCGGCTCGCCCACGAGGAGGGGCCGCTCGGCGCTCGCTCGCCGCTCCGCGATGGCGCGTCGGCGGGCTGCGTAATCTGTCGCCCAGGCCCGGCGCTCCAGCAGCGCCTGGTATTCCGCCGGCGTGAGGGTGGAGCGGGGATTGCTCGGATCGTCGGGCAGTGCCGGCTCCGGCCCGTAGCCGGGGGGAGGCGCGGGCGCATAGAGGACCGGCACGGAGGAATTCTCGACCGGCGTGGAATCCACGGCGTTGACTGAGGCGAGGGCGCTCGCCGGCGGTTCCGGACGCTGCCGCGGCAGGCGCGCCTGCTCGATGGCCTGCGGCGCGGTGTCGGCCGGTGCAATGTCGGCCGGTGCGGTGTCGGACGGTGCGGTGTCGGCCGGCGCGGTGTCGGCCAGCCCGTGGCCGACGGAGGCGGTCGCTTCTGGCGAAACGCCTGCCGGGACAGACGCGACCTCCGCAGCCGGCACGTCATCGGGCGGCGGAACGTCGGCGCTCTCGCTGTCCGTCGCGTCCGGCGTGGCGTCAGGATCTTCGTCATTGGCCACGTCGGCCGCCGCATCTTCGGTGGCATCCGTTGCGGCCTGGGGCTGCGAGTCCGGCATCGGTGCGAGCGCGGCCAGTCCGGCCGCCTTCGGTTGGACTGCGGCGAGCACGGCTTCGGGGGGTGCGCCCGCGCGACCGCTCCAGAAGGCCGCCGCCGCGAGAATGACGATGACGGCAAGCGACGCTCCCGCGATCCAGGCGGG